>CADCNI010000099.1 GCA_902802795.1 uncultured Ruminococcus sp. | reverse complement strand
GTACTATACCGATGCGCAGATGAAATACATTGCAGATATTGTTTCTGCTTATGACATGGACAACAAGGTACCTTTTATTTGCTTTAGCTATTATTATCTCAAAAAGATAGGAAGTCTGTGCAGCACATCCAGGCTGGGATTATTGTACAATAAAAAGATTCCCCTCAGTTATGGCAGTCTCCTGGAATTGAAGACGGAAAAAAATGAGGTGTTTATTGATTCCAGACTTGACTGTGCCAATGAAATAGCTGACACCTGCAGGAACTATAATATTCCGCTCGAGGTCTGGGTGCTTGACACTGAAAAGTCTTTTGATGAACTCGATCCCTATATTTCCGGCGGAACGACGAACCGCTTGAGGATTATTTATGAAAACGGAGCATGATTATCTGTTGCCATCTGAAAATGATGATGTATATTTTTTTATTGACAAATGCAATGTGATGTGGTATGATTATCAAGCTGTAGTTTGACGCACAGGCTGTTATCATGATAATTGCTTGTTAATCTTACACCGAGGTGTAACTCAGCTTGGTAGAGTGCCTGGTTTGGGACCAGGATGCCGCAGGTTCGAGTCCTGTCACCTCGACCAAGTCGGTGAACAAAAAAGATGCCACCCCCGTGAAGCCCCTACTGTAGGGGCTTTTCGTGGTTTTAGAGGCCGAAAAACGAAGCGGGCTTACCGTAGATGCCTTTGGGCTTTTTTGGCGGATTTTTGACTGTGAACTCCCGTAGCGGGCATTTTGCAGCCCTTCCCTAACCCTAAATTCAATACTCAGTCAATCAAGCGTGCGGGTAGAAAATCTGTGCGCTTTTTTGTAGATAAGCAACAAAGCCGATTGTTTTGAAGATGAACGTCTGATCAGCGTCCGACAGAAAAAACAGTCGGCTTTTTTTGTTTGCTAACGAAAATTTTAGGAGAGTGATTACCAAATGAGATTCAAAAGCCAGCAGCACAAGTCCACCTTCAAGAAAGCTATCCGCAAGAAGGACAAGAAAGACACCCGATTCATGAAAATCACTCGCACGGCCTGTTTACCGACAACGGAGTCCCCATTGTCATGAGCCGTGTCATGGGAGAGGTTGCCGTGCATCAGGGAAATATCTGGACGCATATCATCTCGCTTCAGCGTGAGGACGCGGAACGTCTGGGCTATGACAGCGCGGAGGCGTGGATGAATCTGCTCCGGTCTAAGAGCCTGTTTAGAATCCCTTCGCGCACGTCCTGCTTGCATCTTTTCCGCCATATTTCCCTTGCAATACGACAGTATGGCGGCGGCGAATTCCCTTCATCTGGCGAAAAATCTGACGGCGCAGTACGCACACGCCGAGATTCTAAACAGGCTCTAAGCGAAACGCCATCGCCCGAAGTATGAAAATCGCGCCGGAGAACTTCCGATGGTACGCGGCATTCCATAAAGAGGCGGCTCACCCGCACGTCCATATGGTCGTCTATTCGGTCAATCCGAGAGAGGGTTATCTGACGCAGACAGGCATCGAGCAGATCAAATCCGTCCTTGCCCGTGAGATTTTCCGAGAGGATATGCTGGACGTTTACAAGCAGCAGTCAGACTATCGTGACGAACTACGCCAAAAAGCGCGGGAACTGGTGGAGCATCTTGTCCGTCAGGTTCAGTCCGGCAGGTGCGATAACCCCAAGCTGAACGATCTTCTTCTCAGGCTGTCGGAAGAATTATCCCATACGGAAGGCAAAAAGGTGTACGCCTATCTCCCGCAGGAACTCAAAAATCTGGTGGATGAAATCGTTGACGAGCTGGCGAAGGACAAGCACATCGCCAATCTTTACGATTTATGGTACGAACAGAAAAAAGAAATCGCCGCCATCTATACCGATGAGCCGCCGGAAAAAGTCCCGCTGTCGGAGAACGAGGACTTCCGTCCGATCAAAAACGCGGTCATCAAGGAGGCTTACAACCTGTATCTGACCAGCGTAACCAAGCTCCGCACCAGAGACAGAAGCGGTTACGCCGCCATATCCGCGCTGAATCTGCTCAAGTATCTGTCTCAGATGCTGCGCGACAGATATTATGACGAACAGGATGACCTCGATGCTATGGTCGACAGCAAGCTCAGGGCGGAGATCAACGAAAAGAAACGAGCGCAGGGTTTGAAATCGTAGGAGGAAAAGGAGAGATAAAATTTGTCAAACTCAAATTATGTTCGTCTGTCTCAGGAAGAAATCGACCGCGCCAAGCACACCGATCTCGCCATGATGCTGCAGGGCATGGGCGAAACCGTCCGTCGTTCCGGCTCGGAATAC
>CADCNI010000098.1 GCA_902802795.1 uncultured Ruminococcus sp. | reverse complement strand
AAAGCTTGACGGAATGACCGCTGTGCTGAACGCGGAAATTCTCTTTGACAGCGCAAGCGGCACTGCCGTCACCAACGCATCTCCGTCGATCACATTTGACAGCGGAAAGAGCCTCTCGTCTTACACTGACGGATATCTGGAAGTTTTTTACAAACAGAACGCGGGGACGAATGGAGGGGTCAATGCCATCAGGACACTGATACACAGCGTATCGGGTACAGTGACAGTAGAGCCTGTACAGCTGCTCGGTTGGACATACGATTCCGCCAATACCGCGCTGTCGCTCCTTGCTTGCGCCGGCACGGTGAGCAACGGAAACACTATCACCTTCAGCAACCCGGAAAACGCGGATTTCAGCTTCACCATTTACCGCATTGTCGGTTATAAATAAGGCGGTGAGATTACATGTCATTGTTAATTAACAACTCAACAGCAAGCGGAGCCAATTATAATGAAGCGGCGTTAAGCTCTTTAAAGTATAACGGCGATGAAGTATTAGACCCATGGGTGGAATACACCTTTCCGAATAGCAGCGCTAAACTTACCGGCTCCGGTAACAATGCATTAGGATTTGGTCTTTCCGGCGGGTCAGCCAGCGGCAGCAGCCAGAGATATTACGCATTAAACAAGGTCAATAATAACGCGTGGACGGTAACCGACTCGTCTACGAGCTTATACATTCTTCTGCCCGATTTGCTTGCACCTGTTAAAGTATTAAACGTAAAAAACAACTATTACAGCTACGGTAGCGAGACATTAAGTATTTTGTCTTCCAAAAGCGTTGATCCGAGTGCTGATTGGATAAAGATTTTGGATAGTCCAAGAAGCAATGGCGATGATATTCCGGACGAATACAACAATCTGGATTGTGCTTCGATTAAAATATCAGCCACAAGGAAATCCGGAGCCAGCACCATTACCGTCGGCAATTTCTATTTTAAATTCAAAGTCAAGAAGAGCAAACTTAACGCTTGGAAAGCAAGATATAATCTGTCATAAAGGAGTGAATATTTATGTCAACTTACACAAACAGCCCTCTCGTGGGCTACACACGGCTTGTCAGCAAGCATTCCGGCAAGAGAACACATTCCATCGACCGCATCACGCCGCATTGTGTGGTCGGGCAGGTGACGGCGGCAAGACTGGGCGACATCTTCTCCGGTACAAGAGACGTATCATCGAATTACGGCATTGCGCTTGACGGCACAGTGGGTCTTTATGTGGAGGAAAAGCCGTTCGTGGTGTTCCTCCTCGAACGCCAACGACCAGAGGGCAATCACCATCGAATGCGCCTCCGACCCCAAGCCGCCCTATGCATTCAAGGCGATTGTTTACGAAACGCTGATCAAGCTGTGCATTGACATCTGCAAGCGCAACGGCAAAAAGAAGCTGCTTTGGTTCGGGGACAAGGCGAAGACCCTGAACTACAATCCCAAAGCGGACGAAATGGTGCTGACGGTTCACCGCTGGTTTGCGGGCAAATCCTGTCCCGGCGACTGGATGTATGCGCGAATGGGCGACCTTGCGCAGAAGGTGACGGCGGCGCTGGCGGAAAATGATACCGCACCTGCCCAAAAGCCTGCCGCAAAATGCCCTTACGCCGAGCCGACAAAGGACATTGCGTTCGGCGCAAAGGGCAACAATGTGCGCTGGGTGCAGTGGCACCTTAATCAGACGGGCGAGAAATTGAAGATTGACGGGGATTTTGGCAAGCTCACCAAAGCGGCGGTGCTAAAATTCCAGAGAACGAAAAAACTCGTGCAGGACGGCATTGTGGGACCGAAGACTCGTGCTGCTCTGAAAAAGGCGGTGAAGTGAAGATGAATTATGAAAAAACAACCTTCCTCACCGGAGTCGGAGCCTTTGCGGCATCGCTGCTCGGAGGTTGGGACGGTGGAATGATCACGCTCGCTATCTTCATGGCAGCCGACTGGCTTACAGGTTTGGTTGTTGCAGGCATATTTAAAAAATCGCCTAAAACTGAATCAGGAGCGCTTGAAAGTAACGCCGGACTCAAAGGATTATGCAGAAAAGGCGCATAT
>CADCNI010000097.1 GCA_902802795.1 uncultured Ruminococcus sp. | reverse complement strand
GCCTTCCGCGTCCTTGTACTGATTGAAGGGCATGGAAACGTAATTGCCGCCGTTCTCCGTCTGGTACACTCTCACGCCGTGAACCGCGAACATTCCGCCGATGGTCACGCTGGCATAAGCCTTGACCTTGCTTTCCTCGTCGGTGATGAGGCGTTCAATTTTTGCCCTGACCACCGGTGCCTGTGTATTTTGCGCATTCTGTTTCGGCGCTGTCTGCGCCTGTTTCTTGTATTCTGCCATTTGTCTTTTTTCTCCTTCTGATGCTGATAAATGAATGATAAAAACATCGTAAGCAGACAAATGTCAAATCAACACGCGGGATGCCGCATTGTGTTATCAGAAAATGGATTAGCTCGGTTTTCACGATTTGCCCTTGCCGTTCTCTCGAACGCTGTGCCTTTTCCGAAAATCCGCTGATGAAGTCCAACAGCGCCTTGACTTCCAGATCTTCGTTTGGCTCGTCCTCAAGCTCGTCGGCAAATTCCCCTCCGTCGGGAGCGTCGGGATATCCGCAGTCATCAAGACCGCCGTCCGCGCAGAGTTCCCTGCGAAGCACAATCACGTCCTCGCCGAACGAGCCGTATTCAAACGAAATGACGTCGCTGGCTCTCAGATCCATCGCGTCACGAATCTGCCACGGGACGGTGGTGTTGCCCTTGCTACCCAAAATTCTGTAAATCTTCATTCGTCGTTTCCTCCCTCCTGTGCGCACACGCCCTGACACGGGCAGTTGTCGCAGTCGTGGTCACAGGCGATGTTGTCGATCTCGTCGATCTGCCTTGTGACGATCCTGCCGTTTCTCTCAAATTGCTCGGTAAAAGAGGAACCGCCGGCGGTTCCTTCGTGTTTCTTCTTCATTTGTCTGCTCCTTTTCGTCATAAAATTACGGTTACTTTTGCAGTATGCCGTTGCGTAAAATTCTCTCCATCGCTTTGGAATCGCTGTAATCGTCCAAGAGCGAAATCTGCCGCGGTTTGGTCTTTTCCCGCTCGTACAGATCGTAATTGGCGATCAGCAGTTCGGGGAACTGCCGTCCCGCTTCGTACTTCTGCACCATCGGATGAATCCGCTTGAAGTCGAAAAACTCATACCCGCGGTAGAGTTCCCGTATTTCGGGGCAGTCGTTGTACGACACAAGGAATTTGCCCTCTATGCCGCCCAGCGTTTCCCGCAGACGGAGATGATCCTCCCACGAGAAGCCGCAGTCATAGACATATTCGCTCTCAAAATACGGCGGATCGCAGTAGATGAAATCGCCGGGCCGGTCGTAATGCCTGATTAACACCTCGAAGTCCTGATTTTCGATGTCCACGCCGTCGAGACGGCGGCTCATCTCCCATATCTGACCGAACACGCCGCGAATGGAACACGGCTGACAGCCGAAGCTCTTGCAGGAACTGGAATAGCTGAATTTAATCAGCAGAAAGAACATCGCCGCGCGGTGAACGTCGTATTCTTCCGCCTGCCGCAGGTAGATATCCCTGATTTCATCGGCCTGCGGTCGTGAAAACAGGCGGTAGGTCAGTTCCATTTCTTCGTCCATATATTCGCTTGTGAATTCCTCTTTTTGTATGGCTTTTTTATATACCTTGAAATCGTCCCGCGAATTCAGATGGTGGTAACCAAGCTCCTGAATGAGCGCGGCAGGTCTTTCACGGATTACCATGAAAAGGTTCACAAGGTTCTTGTTCTTGTCATGAGAAGCACAGCGCCCGAACCGCCGAACGGTTCGATATACCGGTCATAGTATCTCGGAAAAACCGCGTAGAGAATTTTTAAAACTGAGGTCTTATTACCGACCCAGCCGATTGGTGTTTTAATAGATTGTTTTCCTCCGTGAATCAACCGTGTGAAACAAAAAAAGACCGACATCTTTCGTTTCACAACGATTGACGTCGGTCGTTATTCGCCGGCTTCCTTCGGCTCAGAATCCCTCTTTCTGCTGAGTTCTTCCAGCCGCCTGTCGGCAGCGGAGGCGGCATTGCACAGCGCCATGAAGACAACGCTCACCGCGCCGCCGCACATCATTCCGAGAATAAATTTGATCATGATAGTTCATCACCCCCTTATTGCGGTTTCCAATATGCTGACTCTTACAATTTGTCCGGTTTATGCATTATCACCGGATCATCCTCTTGCACGGTAAGAAGTGCCGGAGCAACCTGCCGAACCGCTCGGTCTGGCAGCTGTGCTTCTGGGCTGTTCCGTTTTCTCCGGCTCCGTCTTGGAAAGAGATCGTCTGACTTCTGCCAGACGTTCGTCCTGATTTTTGAGCATCTGCTCAAGGTCATACACCTTGTTTTTGATCTTTCTGATCTGCTCCATCATGCGTATCTGATAGCTGTTCAGACACGAATACAGAATAAACATTGCGCCCACCATCAGGACTGCAATCAGCACTCCCCCTGTAAATGAAATAAAGTTCATCAAAACGTCATGCCTCCCATATATGCTTCGTAATCCT
>CADCNI010000096.1 GCA_902802795.1 uncultured Ruminococcus sp. | reverse complement strand
GGTTCTGTATCAGCAGTCAGGGCGGAAGAAGCTGGGCTACGATCTCTTTGTCAAGGACACTCCCACGGGGCAGGAGTGGATCTGCTACGACAATCTCACCGACGAGGTCAGAATAGGAGCCTTCAATTTCGAGCAGGAGATGTTCAATGTGCTGAACGCTTATGTCGTGAAGCACGGACTCTCCTACACCGAATGCTCCTTTGAAAAACTCGAAGGAAAACCGTAACGCCTCTTTTGAAGCGTGTAACGCCCTGTGAGGGCTTTTATTGCGCAAAGGAGAAACGTACCCGTCCAAAGTTTTTAAGGCAGAATTTGGGGCAGTTTGGCAAGGCTTTGGAAAAGGGTGCTTTTTTCGGAAGTTCGGGTTTTCGGGCAGTTCTCAGAATATTTTTGCAAGCAGGAAAAAGGCGGTGTTAAATTCCCGCATTACGTTCGCCGATCACACCGACCGGCAACGCCGTTCGGGATTCGGGGCAGTATCAATATCTCCTTTCGTATTACAGCAAGTATTTTGGAGGTGTTCCCATGCAAACTCAGAAGGATTCCGTCAGAATGGGCGTGTATATCAGCAAAAAACTGCAGGATCGTGTCGATCACGCCATTTCCAAAACCGACGCGCGCTCACGAAGCGAATTTATATCGGACGCGCTGGAACTGTACCTTGCGTGGCTGGATTCTTACGACTACAGCAAGGTGCTGACTCCAGCGCTGGAATCGGTTATCGAAGCAAAAATCAAGGAAACAGAGAATCATATCGCGGGCGTTCTCTTCAAACAGGGCGTGGAGCTTGCCATCCTCATGCACGTCATCGCGGCAAGCCAGCAGTATGATCCCGATTCGCTGGAAGAACTGCGCAAGCATTGTGTCAACGAAGTCAGAAAATACAGCGGCCGTTATCGCTTCGAGGACGCGGTGGCGTTCCAGAACAGTTAGGGTTGGTGATGTGTTATGGCTAAAATTATCGTTAAATCATCCTACTACAAACCCAATTCCGAGCGCAGCGCAGCGGGTTTCATTCGGTATATTTCCACCCGTGACGGCGTGGAAAAGATAGATGAGTCCAAAAAATATCTGCCCGCTGCAAAGAAAACGCAGCAGATCATCAGCCGTCTGCTGAGTGAAAATCCGCAACTGGCACAGCTTCCGCTCTACCTTGCATACCAAAAACACCCGACGAGAGAGAACGCGGACAACCTGCTCCTGCATCTTGCGGAGGAAAACGCGGAGTATCTCGGCAGCCGCGAGGACTATGTCAGCTACATCGCGCAGCGTCCCAACGTGGAATTCGTCGATGAGAATCACTCGCACGGCCTGTTTACGGACAACGGCGTTCCCATTGTCATGAGTCATGTCATGGGTGAGGTTGCCGTACATCAGGGAAATATCTGGACGCACATCATCTCGCTTCAGCGTGAGGACGCGGAACGTCTGGGCTATGACAACGCGGAGGCGTGGATGAATCTGCTCCGGTCAAAGCGAAACGCCATCGCCAGAAGCATGAAAATCGCGCCGGAAAACTTCCGATGGTACGCGGCATTCCATAAAGAAGCGGCTCACCCGCACGTCCATATGGTCGCCTATTCGGTCAATCCGAGAGAGGGTTATCTGACGCAGACAGGCATCGAGCAGATCAAATCCGTCCTCGCCCGTGAGATTTTCCGCATGGATATGCTGGATATCTACAAGCATCAGTCAGATTATCGTGACGAACTACGCCAAAAGGCGCGGGAACTGGTGGAGCATCTTGTGCGTCAGGTTCAGTCCGGCAGATGTGATAACCCAAAGCTGAATGAGTTGCTTCTGCAATTGTCCGACGCGCTTTCCCATACGGAAGGCAAAAAAGTGTATGCCTATCTCCCGCCGGAAATGAAAAATCTGGTGGATGAAATCGTCGACGAGCTGGCGAAGGACGAGCGCATCGCCAATCTTTATGATTTATGGTACGAGCAGAAAAAAGAAATCGCCGCCATCTATACCGACGATCCGCCCGAAAAAGTCCCGCTGTCGGAAAACGAGGACTTCCGTCCGATCAAAAACGCGGTCATCAAGGAGGCTTACAATCTGTATCTGACCAGCGTAACCAAACTCCGCACCAGAGACAGAAGCGGTTACGCCGCCATATCCGCGCTGAATCTGCTCAAATATCTGTCTCAGATGCTGCGCGACAGATATTATGACGAACAGGATGACCTCGACGATATGGTCGACAGCAAGCTCAGGGCGGAGATCAACGAAAAGAAACGAGCGCAGGGTTTGAAATCGTAGGAAGGTGAATTCAATGTCAAACTCAAATTATGTCCGTCTGTCTCAGGAAGAAATCGACAGCGC
>CADCNI010000095.1 GCA_902802795.1 uncultured Ruminococcus sp. | reverse complement strand
GATTTCGCAGGCGCGTCAGGTAGCCATGTACGTCGTGCGCGAAGTCACCAACCTCTCCTATGAGGAAATCGGCAAGGAATTCGGCAGAGATCACTCCACAGCCATCTACGCGGTGCAGCAGGTCGAAAAGAACATGAAAACACGCCCCGACTTCCGCAACACCATCAACGACCTCATCAAAAACATCAAAGTAGCCGCACAATAAGGCAATGCGTAATTCGTAATGCGTAATGAAGGCAGACGGAGCCGTTACGCGAATACGCCAAGCGAAAAATACCCAAAAACAGAAAAAAGCAACAGCATCCCCACGCAAAATGCTGTTGCTTTTTTTATAGCAATCCAAATAATCAGGTTTATAAGGTCAAAAGGCGGTGAAATCCATGTGCAAATTTTCTGGAAAACCTCCGGAACAGGCAAAAAATCTTCCGGCAACTTCCACCCTTTCTTCCACAATCAACGTGGATTGCGGTGGAAGTTGGTGGATTGTTAAAAAATGTCAAAAAAAATTCCAACCAAAGCTCACACATTCTGCACACGCTGAAAAATCCCGGAACAGGCGAAAATACTACCTTTCCCAGACTTTTCCACGAAATCCACCGCCCCTACTGCTGCTACTGTCCTTTTATTATATTTATTTTGATATTTATATTTTCAAAACCGTACTTCCTCCTTCCTGCTGAAACGCGCGACTTCTTTTCCACAGACTACGCACTCTATTCCCTGAAAAACACCGTAACCCTTCTCATGATTTTCAGGGAATTTTCTGCAAGGTATTGCAATTATCGGAAAATCTGAATATAATAAAAAGGTTAAAAAACTTCTTGAAAATTACGCGACAGAAAGGATTCTCTACCATGAAATTCAAATGCAACCGTGAAATGCTGTCCGACGCCATCAGTAAGGTTTCCCGTGCCGTTGCGCTCCGTTCCACGATGGCGGCACTGGAAGGCATTTATTTCCGTACCGAAGAAAGCTCCCTCTATATCTGCGGCTACAATCTCGAACTGGGTATCTCCACCAAAATCCTCGCCAATATCTACGAGGAAGGAAGCGTGGTGCTTTCCTCCAAGCTGTTCTGCGAAATCGTCCGGAAAATGCCGGGGGACGAGCTGGTAATCACCTGCGGCGAAAATCTCATCACTACCATTCAATCCTCTGATGCCGAATATTCCATCATCGGCATCTCCGCCTCCGATTTTCCGGAACTGCCCGTGATCGAGAGCGAACGAAGAATTTCCCTGTCCCAGGGATTGCTCAAATCCATGATCGGCCAAACGCTTTTTGCCGTAAGCGACAACGATACCCGTCCTGTCTGCATGGGTTCTCTTTTTGAAATCTCCGAGGACAAGATCCGCATCGTATCGGTGGACGGCTTCCGGCTGGCTATGCGCACTGAACCCATTACCAGCACTTTTTCCACATCGTTTATCGTTCCCAAAAAGACGCTCGAAGAAATTCTGCGCCTGCTGGATGACGCGGAGGAAAAACGCGCGGAAATCTGCGCTACCCGCCGTCATATCGAGTTTGTCATCAACGGCTGCGTGATTATTTCCCGCCTGATTGAAGGAGAATTCCTCGATTACAACAACGCCATTCCCGCCAACAACCACACGGAAGTCCGGGTCAGCACCCGCCGCATGATCGAGGCAAGCGAACGTATGGGACTGCTCATCAGCGACGCGATCAAAAGTCCTGTCCGCTGCGTGTTCGGCAATGATGCCATTGTATTCAACTGCCGCACAGCCGTAGGTTCCGCCACCGACAAGCTCCGTGCCGAGGCTCCCAACGAACCGATTGAAATCGGCTTCAATAACCGCTATCTCGTGGACGCGTTCCGCGCGGTTTCTTCGGATGAAGTGCGTCTGGTGATCGGTTCGCCCGTCAATCCCGTGCTGGTGCTTCCTCCCGAAGGCGACGATTTCCTGTTTCTTCTGCTCCCTGTTCGTTTGCAGAAGAACGACTGATATGGCTTTATATATATTATGCCGCCGCGTAACGGTTGATGTATGATAAATGAAAAGTTAGTGGGAAGTGGGAAGTGGGAAGAAAAAGAAAAAGAAAAGCATAGCGCAGCGCATAATTAGCGAGCGAATGCGAGCGTGGGAGTCCAGGGGGACTGGTCCTCCTGGCAGGTCAAGGGCAGCGCCCTTGTGGGGAGTGGGGCAAAGCCCCACGAGCGCCGCAAACGGCGCGAGCAAGACGCGCCAAGACCCAAGACAGGACTGGGGCG
>CADCNI010000094.1 GCA_902802795.1 uncultured Ruminococcus sp. | reverse complement strand
GGAATTGTAATTCGTCGCATCATTAGGGGTGAATACGACCGGGTAAGCGGTGCTGTTGCTGTCGTTCACCGTCGGAGAGGTAGAGGACGTTTTCCACGCAAAGGTACCGGGCACACTTGCCGTACCGCCGGTAAGCGTACTGTCCTCCAGCGTCTGACCGTAGGTAATGGCGGAAGCCGTCGGAAGGGCGGTGATTGACGGTGTGACCTTGCTTATCTTCACCTGCGCCGATCCGGTTTTTGTATTATAGTCATCCGCAGTGACCTGATAATAAACAGTATAATTACCGGCATCCTTGTATTTGGGACTTTCCGTGAGATCGTAGGTTCCGTTTTGTGTACCGTATTTCACTGTAGCGCCGCTGGCGGGAATACTGACATCTACTGATATGCCGTGATCATTTCCATCATACGAGCCATCATAACCTGTAGCAGAAGCGGTGATGCTTTTAGTCACTATAAATCCAATTCTGCCATGTCCGCCGCTAACATTAATATTTAGGTTTACAGTACCCGCTCCGTTAACAGTAACACTGGTTCCGTCAATGCTGACAATATCATCACCACCCGCCTTGGAGATACTATTGACTGTGACGCTAGGAAAATTCATATATGATAGTAGCCAAGCTCCGGTAAATGTTTGCGGCAATTCAATATTTTCAGAATATGTCCTATTAAATGCTGGGCTTGTTACGACAATCTTATAAGTGGGAGTTGCCGCCGCCTTCGCCGTCAGGTTCATTCCCGGCAGCAGCGCAGGCAGCAGCCCCAACACCAGCGTGAGGCTGAGCAGGACACCTAAAAACATTTTCGTCTTCATTTTCTTCTTCGTTTTCATAAAGTAATCCTCCTAAAAAACTTATTCACGGCTGTTATGGTCGCCGCAACCATATTTCACAAGACAAAAACCGCCGAGCCTGAAAGGGTATACAACCTAAATAGGTATTATTTTTCAATGGGTTTCAAATGCCCCTATTTATAAGTATTTTAATAAATATTTCGCTAAAAATCAATAGGTTTAACACAATTATCTGATAGATATTCTTTCAAAATACTTTCTGAATTTTGTTTAAAAAACCTATGCTTTTACATTTTTTCGCTGCGATTCCCATTTTCTCCTTGCAAAATCGCGTCGGATTTTTAAATTTTTCACAGGTTTCTCTCCCCGGCAATCTTACATTTTTCGCAAAAAATGATACAATAGGAGCAGAGGGAATCAAAGGCGGTGAAGGCATTGCGTAAGCGTCAAATAAACTGCGATGAAGAAAAAGAAAACCGCGCCGAATGGTCTCAGGAAAATCATCCGGCGCGGTGAACTATATGGATTTGATAATAGAGCCATTGCGTTTGGCGGTCATGTAAATATCTTTGAACGAACGGGTATAGTTTCCTCCGAAGCGGACAGGTATCACTGATACCAGCCCATCGGTAATAATGCAGTCTTTGAAGTGGAGCAATACAGCATCGACAATGATCGGCGTTGGAACGCCAAATAACATATCTTCCCAGCTGTCAATAATACCGTTGACAAGGTAAACACTTTCGCCTTTTGTCGAAATAAAAATGGAACCCTTTTTTAAATGACGTTCAATGATAAATCTTCCCGGAATGCAGTGCTTCCAGTTTGAAAGAATGTCCATTTCCTCCAGAGGAAAAATGTTTTCGTTGATATAATCGTCAATGATAGAAGGTTGTTCCCATAAGAAGCGAGCTACCTCCATTGCCTTCGCCGCATCGACTCTTTTGCCGGTAAAGTCAATATCCTCGGTAACGTAATAATGGTGATTAACATAGTTGAGCAGAGGCAAAAACAATTCATAGAACAGCGCTGCATCTTCAGATTTGAGCGTCATTTTCAGTCCTCCAAGGCATCAAAAGTGTTCCGGCGGGTTTGGAAAACAATTCCGTGAGATAGGCTTCCGTATCCAGACCGTTAGCCTGAGCAGTTGCAACGACGGAATAAATCGCGGCACTGGCTTTGGCTCCGTTCGCCGTGTTGCTGAACAGCCAGTTCTTGCGTCCGACCGCAAAAGGTCGGATGGCATTCTCGACGCGGTTGTTGTCAATCGGCACATTGCCATTTTCCAAAAATGTATAGAGATACTTTCTTTCGTTCAGCGCGTAATTCACGGCTTGGGATAATTTACCGCTGCCAGTGACGGATACCGTTTCAAGCCATGCGAAAAAGGCATCCAGCAAGGGCTTGACCTTCACAAGACGCTGTTTGTATCTCTCTTCCG
>CADCNI010000093.1 GCA_902802795.1 uncultured Ruminococcus sp. | reverse complement strand
AGGGGCCTGGGGGCAGCGCCACCAGCGGGGAGTGGGGCAGCGCCACACAAGGGAGGCTTTAGCCGACCGAGCGGAACGAGCCTCGATTAAGAAGGCAGTTGGGCAAATACGGATAGGTAAACTCCTTGTATTCGCCCAGCCTCGTCTTAGTTCTTGGCGCGTCCTGCTCGCGCCGTTTGCGGCGCTCGTGGGGCTTTGCCCCACTCCCCACAAGGGGCGCTGCCCTTGACCTGCCAGGAGGAACTAGTTCCCCCTGGACTCCCACGCTCGCATTCGCTCGCTAGTTGCGCTTCGCTTTTTCTTCTTTTTCTCTCCACTCCCCACTAAATTTTCATTTATTTGAAACGCCTACTATTTTATTGCGAAACAAACTGTTTTGATGATTAACTCATTTTTATGCAATATATAAATTTTTTTTATCATAAATCGACAGATTCACATCATCAACACATACATCTCACTAATCATAGACTACCACTTTAAGCCTGAAATGTCAATATCAAATGTGACTATAAAACGTAGCTGAATCATATAAATATTCGTTGACGTAACCCACCATCACTGACAATCAGCCGCAAAAGAGAGCGCCGGGAATAATATTATATTTTCACTGACTTACTCTTATCCGGGCAGAAAGTACCGAAAAATGTCAAAAAGGAATGTCCTCGACAGGTTACTATTGCGCTCCAATGAAAACCAGACATTTTTCGGAGCGAATATGTTACCAGCTTTGTCATCGTCCTTCAACGAGCCAGGTCTATTGGAAACGAAAATGCATATCCTGCAAGGAAACGCTGATGGCAGGCCGTCAGCGTTTCCTTGCAGGATAAAAAATCATTACCAGTCATTGTGTGCTTTCAATCCGAGATCCGTATCTTTTACTATTCGGGAATAAAATAACAGCCGTATTCATCGGGATAATCTGCCATGGAAATATAGCCGTCCACTCCAAAAATGATGTGATCGACAAACCGATATCCCAGCGGGACAACGGCATTGGCAATGCGCTTGGTCACTTTTAAGTCAGCGCGAGACGGGATCGCATTACCGCGCGGGTGATTATGGCAAACGATCAGCGCCGATGCGGTCGATTCGTTCAGCAGTCGTACAATTTTCCGTATGTCCACATTGGCCCAGTCCACCGCGCCTTTCATCAGGAAATGATAACTTTTCATAACATCCTTATCGTTCATGCAAATCACCAAAAAATCCTCCACCGTTTTACCGATATAACAATGAGACGCAAAAGCAGCAATATCCTTCCTTCCCCGAATCTTCTGTTTGCAGGCTCTGTCAATCATGCACTGTCCGCAAAGATCAGGTATCAGAGTCAAAAGAACCGCCGCATTTTCGCTGATTTTTCCGGCGGAAACCAGTTCGGATATAGGCGCTTCCAGCACTTCACTGATGGAGCCAAAGCGATCGAGCAGCTTTTCCGCAATCACATCCAGATCCTTGTGTCTGACCGCAAAAGAAAGCAAATACGCCAATATCTGTGTATCATCCAGTGATGACAGGCAATCGTCGGTAAAATTTTCCTTGATCTGATCTATAAGTGTATTTGCCATTTGCTGTCACGCCTCATTTACTGTAATATTTTCCATTATAGCGCCATTATCAGGACGAAAACCGCAATCGCTCCCGCGAGAAGCAGTGCGACACCCCAACCGACAGCAAAAATGATCCAGAACTGCTTCATGGTCAGGTTGCCCACCTTCATTTCCATCTTGCGGTTGATAAACGTCTCCACCCGCGCGTGCTCCGCCTCGCCGAAATTCATCCGGATAAAGTTTTCATTGTACTTATTGTTGTTTTTGTCATAGGTATATTGCTTTTCCAACGTCGTACCCTTGTAATACTGACCGCTGTTATTGTGGAACAGGAAATCATAATACACCGTAAACATGGAAATCAGGGGTAAAAGGCTGTCATACTGGGGCAGAAAATGGACATAATACACGTCGAGATGGTCTGTCACCTTGCTTGAACGCGTCAACTGTCCGACCTGCACATCGTTTTCATAAAATGAAACGACCTCCCGATAGCCCATACTTCTCCGATAACCAAAAATAAGGCGATCTCCGAACGAGATACACAACCTGACATCTAAAAGCGCCATCTGCACATCAAAGAAAGATCCCACCGCACTACCGGACGGGTCAAGCACCTGATACATGGAAAACTTTTGCTCCCCCGTAAACAGATACTTAAAGGGAATCGAAGATTCCGCCACATTGTCGATCAGACTGTATTGGGTCTGAAAGACCATATTTCCGTTCAGATCGGTGAGAATCACTTTGTTGGTCATATTGACGCCCATCGGATACCACGAAGCACTTCCGTGATAGCATGGAACACCGTTGTTGGCGACCTCAAATGTATTGCTACCGCCTGCCGTTACCTGCTTGACTTCCAGAATCATGACAAAAGCCTCTCTTTCGCTTGGATGTTAATTCTATTATAGCAATAAATCATTTGAATTACAATGTTTTTTTGCATTTTCAAATCACTATCCACAACTTAGTGAAGTAAATCACAAATTAGATTTTTTGTTATGATGATATTTGGACTTGCGAGGATATTGGTATCTGGGGGTAGAGCC
>CADCNI010000092.1 GCA_902802795.1 uncultured Ruminococcus sp. | reverse complement strand
ATGTCGCCGCTGTCCCTGTCGAGCTGCATGAGGTATTCGCGGCAGGCGCCGCAGGGGGAGCCGACGCTCCCGTCCTCCATGACGGCCACCAGCTTGTCAATCCTGCTTTCGCCGTGGGTGATCATATTGGCAATGGCGTTGCGTTCGGCGCACATGCCCAGTGTGCAGGCCGTGTCGATGCACACGCCCACATAAATATGCCCCGCTTGGGTGAGAATGGCGGCAGCCACGCCGCCTGCTTCGATAAAGGGTGAAACGACGCGGGGGTGCTGTACCTCGCGCGCCCGTTCATACAAGGTCTGCCAGATGCTTTTGGTCTGGGAATCATTCATGTTGCGTCACCTCGCTTATCTCGTTTGTTTCACATATACCCACATTTTTTTCCTTTGTGTCAAAAGGTCTTTCCCGTTTTTTCAGGATTTTTCTGACCACCGCTGCCAACGACACCGCCAATGTCGGCGTTTGGGATTGATAAAGCGTGTCGGTGACGGTATCGCGGCAGGTCACGTCAAAAAATCCGTCCGTGTTGACAACCGAAAAGGCAAAATCGTTGTCCCACAGCCATTCCATCAGATGAACCGCCGAGGGCAGCCACATCCCCCGCGTCGCCATCTCCCGTTCCTGCGGGGATAGCGGGTCGTTGACATCGCCGCCGATTACCGTTTCCCGACCGTTGCAGCAGTAGACCATTCCCTTGTGCGGGTGCCGGGTGTAGTGGCGGTAAGTAAATCCCAGCGCGTAAAGCTCCCGCGCGGTGTCAGGCGTTATATACAAAGGGAAACACCTCCTTACGCATTGCTGCGTGTTACCAGAACGCCGTCATGATTTCCCATCACAACCGTTTCAAAATGGGTGTCCGTCATTATGACGTCTATCCCTTCTCCCCATTCTTCATCAAAATGTTCCTGAATGAATGTGACAACACTTTCTCTGTCAGCCAAGAAAACACGGTGCGACTCTTCTTTGAAATAAGAGCCTGTTTAGAATCTCGGCGTGTGCGTACTGCGCCGTCAGATTTTTCGCCAGATGAAGGGAATCGCCGCCGCCATACTGTCGTATTGCAAGGCGAATTCACGAAATATGGCGGAAAAGATGCAAGCAGGACGTGCGCGAAGGGATTCTAAACAGGCTCTAATAGGTATATAACCTCATTTTCATTCCTCATTTCGCATTCCATTACGAACCGGCGCTTTCGTAAGCGTCAAGTCCCTTGTGCCAGATCATCAGGGAAACGGTCAGCAGGACGCAGGCGGCGATCACCGTGCCGAGAATGCTGAATACGGGATGCGTGTGCCGCAGCAGATAGCTGGCGGGGTAAAACGCCGTAAAGGCAAAAGGAATGATATAGGTAATGCCGTTGCGCACAGGACGGCTGTAGATTTCCACCGGGTATTTGGAAAAATCGTTCATGCCGTAGACCATGTTGATCAGGTGTCCGCTCTGTTTGACCCAGAAGGCAACGGCAGCCAGCGCGATTTTGATAGAGGTGTAGATCAGCATGCCGAAGATGATCGCAATGAGGGCGAGCGGGATGTCGTACCACACAAACGGCAGAGACAGGTGCCGCACAGAGGTGATAATCAGCGCGATGCCGACCACCAGTTCCCCGAAGGAATCCACCTGAAAAATTTCCACCGTGACGGTGAGCAGCGGATTGATGGGGCGGGTGAGGTATTTGTCAAATTCCCCTTTGCGCACGATCCAGTAGCCCACATTCCAGAGATTGTCGCAGAATAGGTGATCGAGTCCTTTGGGTAGCAGCGAAAAGCCGTAGATAAACAGGATTTCGTGATAGCTCCATCCCCGCAGGCTTTGCACGCCGCCGAAGATAATGGCAAGAAATGCCAGATTGACCACCTGATCGATCAGAAACGATGTGGCTCCGGTGATAAAGTCGATCTTGTATTCCATGAGTTTTTTCAGATGCTGGGCGGCGAAGATCCGGAACAGCCGGAACGCCCGCCGTATTTCTTTTCCTATGTTCAAAACAGTTTCTCCTCCTTGTAATAATGATTCGCTATTCGTTATGTACCATTTACCATTCACTATTCTCTTAGCTCGAACGAATGTGAGAGCGCACTCAGCCTCCCTGGACGGTGACGTGGCGCATGGCGATGGAGAAAATCAATTTGGAAAACAGGTAGAAGCTGACGACCCAGACGAATTGCAGGCCGAGGCGCATCAGGACTTGGGTGCCGGCGTATTTGCCCATGTAGATCATCACCGGCGTGTAGCTCAGTGAGGCGAAAGGCAGCCATTCGAGAACGGTGCGCAGCGTGCCGGGCATGAAAGCAAGAGGAATGAGGGAACCCGAAACAAAGCGCAGCATGCTGTCCTTGAGAATATTGAATCCCCAAAGGTTTTTGAGGAAAAACGCCATAAAGCCGAAGCAGACGTTCATATAGAAAGAAAACAGATAGCTCATGGCGGTGCTCAGCATATACAGCGCAAAGGTGCCGACGTCAAACATCACCTGTCCGAACGCGAAGTATTTGTAAATCTCCACACCTAAGAGCATGGGGGCAAAAATCAGTGTGAAAGTGAGCGACTTCTGCCCCAGCTCGGAGAAAAGGAAAGTCATGTCAAAATCCACCGGCTTGATGAGGCGCATGGCGATGTTGCCGTCGCGGATTTCCTCGCCCACGGAAAATGAGCCGTCGCTGCCGGTGAGATAGCCCGTCAGGTTGGACACAAAGAGGAATACCGCCATATCGGTCATGGTGAATCCGTTGAAAGTGTCGCTGCCAGACGAAAGGAAGACCGCTCGCCAGACATAGTACATCACGAAACAGATCATGATGTCTCCGATGAACCACGCGATAAAGTTGACGCGATAGGTGGTCGCGCCCTGAATGCCCGCTTTGGTAAAGGGCAGGTAGGTTTTGAGAATTTTTTTTAATGGATTCATAGGTTTCATTCATCTCCCTTTTCATAGAACCGGATGGTTTGACGGATGTTGTCCTCGTCATTTTGGACTTCTTCGAGGGATACGCTGATGAAAGGCTTGCCGTCGATTCCGCACCGCGAGGATCCGTCTTTGAGCGGTGCGTGAATCGACTTAATCAGCGTTTCCCGAGATAACAGCGCTCGGTGAGGGATGTTGACAGTCCCATCGACCGCGCAAAGGAGGGCTGCTCTGTCCGGCTCCATTTTTGGTATTGTATGTTGTTGCGGTTCCAAAAGACGTCATATTCGTGCGGGTCGAAAAACAGGATGATCTCCGACGACGCGACATTGGCTTCATAGACGGCGAGAACGACCCGGCAGAAAGGCACATCCGCGGGAATGTCCGCCGCGATTTCCTCCGTCTTGCGCAGAAGCGCCTCGGTGAGCGCCTTTCGGTCTTTGCCTTTCGGCTTAAAGAATAAATTGGCATGTAATGGGATGGTTTCGTCCGGGAACGGCACGTCGGGCCGATAACGGGGCGTGATCTGATTCACGCGGCGAAGCACCCGGCGGCATTCCCTCCGATACCATCGCTGTTTTTTCCGGCTGATGTCGTACATAGGCGTATCCTTTCGTTTTGGGGATAATCAATCGGCATACGGAATGCTGTGGTAAATGAGAATTTAGTGGGGAGTGGGAAGTGGGGAGTGGGGAGAGAAAAAGAAAAAAGAAAAGCGAAGCGCAATTAGCGAGCGAATGCGAGCGCGGGGT
>CADCNI010000091.1 GCA_902802795.1 uncultured Ruminococcus sp. | reverse complement strand
TCTTGCCCAAAAACTTCTATCCCATTTGTTTCCAAGTTCTGGGTGTCTATCGTATATCATAAGTGCTGATTTTCCTTTGAGGTATCCCATAAACTCTGAAATGCTCATTTTGGGTGGAATACTCAAGCACAGATGTACATGATCTATGCACACTGCTCCTTCGATTATTTCCACATTCTTATATTTGCATAGCGTTCTGATTACCTCTCTAACATCATCTTTTACTTTTCCATACAGTACTTTTTTGCGATATTTCGGAATAAATACTATATGGTACTGGCATTTCCACTTCGTATGTGCTAAACTATTACTGTCCATTTTGGACGCCTCCTATGATTTTGCTGATTTTGGCTTTCGACACCTTTTTCAGTTTATCATAGGAGGCTTTTTCTGTCGGCCTCTTCGTCTCTGCTTATTCCGTTCTCCCCAGCATAGCTGGGGGATTAAGAATGTCATTCACGAAGTGAACCGATCAAGGTGTTGACATTAGCCTGATACTCATACTTGTTCTTTTTTTCCTTGCGAGCATCTTTGATTTTTTGGTCAGCTTCATTTTTGACAATAGCAGCCATGTTGGCAAGATACATGCTGATCCAAAAATCCCGCAAAATAATGTTTTTCCCAATTGAAAACAGCCGCAGAAGAAACCGACTTTCCTTTCGGATTTCCTCTGCGGCTGTTGTGTTTTCATTTGCCTATGTCAATGTCTTCCGCCACGGCCGCGCTGATTGGAATGCTGCGAGCCTTTCGCGCCTTGCTGGCTGTTGGGATTGGTATAAGAAATCCCCAGCGCATTGGCCACCGCATCAATAATGCCGTTGCTGCTCATGGTAGCGCCGCTGACAGTCTGCACATTCAGCGACTGGCTGTCAATGATTTCACCGATCACCGTATCCTTGGCACGGTCGAAATACCCTGGATTCTCGAAAACGTGACGATAATATCATAGATCGTCACGCATTTAGAATAGATAGTTGTGACGAGGAATGTCCATTTTATGCGGTTTTAGACGATGCTCGTCATGTTTTTCCGAGAATCCAGGAAATACTTCGCGTCCTCACTGGAACTCTCGATCGTAATAGAAGTGACCTTGCCGCCTTTCACTTTCACCGATACTTTTATATCACCGTTTCTTCCCTTTCCGGTGCCGCTGTAGGTGCCGTCCGAAAGACCGCTGAAATCCAGATTCGCATTTTGTTCCGTGTTGGTCTGGTCATTCGGGGACTGCTTGCTGTCCGGGGACTGCTTGCTGTCCGGGGACTGCTTGCTGTCCGGTTTCACGCCCCGCTCTGATGATTGGCTGTCGTCCGAACGGCTGCGGTGTTTTTTGCTCTTGCCGCCATTGTCAGGCTGCTGACGGTTCTCCTGCGGCATTTCAGTTGTATTTTCAGACGGCGACGTTGTCACGCCCAGCGCGTTGGCCACAGCCTGCATAATGCCCCGGCTGCTGTAGGTAGCGCCGCTGACCGTCTGCACATCGGTGGTCTGTCCGGCGATGATAGCGTTGATAACCGTATCCTTGGCGCGATTGAAAAATTCATCGTCATCGCGGTAGCTTTCCACTGTAATGGAGGAAATCATGCCGCCGGACACCTTGACCTGCACGGTCACGGTACCGCGATACCCCTGTGCGCTTCCTTCGTAGGTACCGTCGATATACTGTCCTTGCGAAAGAGTGGTACTCGGCGTTACGGTACCGAGAGGCGACTTGACCGTAATGTTACCCACTTGGTACAATCCCGCCACAGCCAATGCAGCGGCGCTGCCCGCCACGGCTTCACGCGGCGAGGTGTAGAGCGCTTTCACGCCGCATCTGTCAACACAGCGGAAACAGTCGATACATTCGGAAGATTGTACGCTGCCGCTATCGGCGTCATGGCTGACGGCAATGCCCATCGGACATTCGCTGTCACAATGGGAACAAGCGGCACACTGACGATTCTTCTTGACTTTGAAGAGCCTCCACCGGGAAACCAGCGAAAAGATACCACCCAGCGGACAAAAGTAACGGCAGAAGGCGCGCTCGGCAAGGAGAGAAACACCCGCAATGCCTGCCAGCAGCAGCCCGCCGACTGTCGCCCATCCGCTGAGATTCGACCAGCCGTCATAAGTGGCGTACTGCCCGAACACATTCCAAGGACTGGCGGAATCATAAGAGATTCCCAACGTCCACAAAACAAACAGTCCCGCTAGGACGACATATTTCATTTTTCTCAGGATGCGATCCGCTGCGGGGGGAACCTTCCACTGCGGCAGTTTGCATTTTTTGGCAATAAAGCTGAGTAATTCCTGCATACCGCCGAAAGCGCAGAGATAGCCGCAGAAAAAACGTCCCCACAGCGCCGTGAGAGGAATCACCGCCAGCAGCGTGAGCAGCGGCGCACCCATGGCTGCCCATGTGAATTGACCGCCGATAATACCCTGCCACAGCCCCTTGACGGAACCCAGCGTAAGAAGAAACAGCCCCGGCAGCAGCAGAAAGCCGCCAATCTGAAAAGCATGTCGTATGACCTGCGTGACAGTAAAAGGCTTTCGGTCAGATTTCGTAGCAACAGGCACCAGCGCCTTCGTTTGTGTTGTTTGCCATATGGATGAATTCATCATTCTCACTCCTATTGTCGTATAATGCGTGATTGCATAGCTTTTGTGGCGAATACGCCGCCGTCTTTGCGGATCAATATGCCTTCCAGACCCAACGAAGAAAGCAAGCCGATACTTTTCTGTGTTCCCAGCACGATACACGCCGTTGCCGCCGCATCGGCGGCCGCGCCGTTGTCTCCTACCACGGTGGCGGAAACGAGATCCGTCTCGGCAGATTGACCTGTTGCCGGGTCGAAAATGTGGTTGCCTCTCTCGTACAATCCGGATGTGACAATCGCTTCTTCTGTGCTGTCAATTGTCAGAGCCAATTCTTCAGGTGAAAAAGGATTCCGAATCCCTGTCCTTCGGCTTGGTCCGATATGTCGGACTGTGCCGCCAAGATTAATGACGGCGCTGCGCACTCCCGACATCTTGAACATGGCCGCGATTTTGTCCACAGCGTATCCTTTTGCGATGCCGCCCAAGTGTATTCCCTGCCCTCTATGGCGAAGTCGCACGGACCGATATTTTTCATTCAGCAAAATATCACGGTAATTCACTCTACCGTCAGATACTGTTTCGCCTGCGTCTGTCAGCGGCTTTGTGGTTATATCAAATACACCGTGCGTCTGATCGCCGTACTGCTTGCACAGCCGCAGCAGCGAGAAGGTTTCCTCACTGACATGCGTATCGCAAACGCCGGCATGCCGATTGATTTGTGATATCTCGCTGTCCTCTTTAAAAACCGACAAACGGTCGTTCATTTCTTCCATATACTGTTCTGCACATTCCAACGCCTGCCGTACCTGTTCCCGTTCTGACGGCGCGAAATCCGCGGTAATGTGATTCACGGTGCCAAAAGCGATAAACAGTTTTTCCATCGTTCCCATCTTTTCTCACTGTTACCGCCGAGCCATTCTGTCATCCAGAAGGCACTGTATAATGTCACACAGGCAAGGGTAATGTCAGGGAAAAGGCACAGTAAAATGTCAAGGAAGC
>CADCNI010000090.1 GCA_902802795.1 uncultured Ruminococcus sp. | reverse complement strand
TGACTGCGAAATGGACATAACGAAAGAAATAGAGGTGGTACAGTTGTATTACGGTCGATGGGGTTATAATAACGGCACCTCCAAGCCTCAACTGATCGGTGATCGGCATTTGCTGTGGAACAAAAAGGGATTTGAGGCATAAGAAAAAAAGCACGCGTGAAAATGTGTATGTTGCCCATAACACATTCTCACGCGTGTGTTTTTGACTGTCCTTTGAAAAAAAAATTGACATTCTTCGAAAAAAGACTTGTTTGTAACAATGATGGTCGGCGTGATCAGCCTGACCGTTACCCTGACAAACAGAAAAAAGAAATAACCGCCTAAGCCTGCAAACTTTGCGGTTATTTCCAACCTAAGTTTTCGGAGCGTCGTCTGTGAGAAGACACCCTGTTTGTGTTTTTATTATACACCCAAACGCGGATTTTGTCAATCAGCACCGCCTCAGCCCTGGCCGAACGAATCAAACCCGTAGTATAAAGGGGGATAAGTACCGGATTGTATGTGGATCCCCAGTGAAAAGATTTCCACAACGGGAAAAATACCCAAAATCCACCGGAATAATTTGTTCACCATGGGAGGCATAAAAAACGTTAATTTATTGTAAAAATGATAGAAAAAAACAGCGGGCTGTGCTATAATAATTTCTATCATTTTCAGAAGGGCAGGAACCAACTCCAATGGCAAATATTTTTGATACCGAAGAATTTAACGATCAATATTATTACGGCGGTCAACTGGGCGCGCTCTATACGCCCGAAAAGACCGAATTCCGCGTCTGGGCGCCCACCGCGTCCAGGGTAGAGCTGCAAGTGTTCCGCGAAGGGCTGGGTGACAACCGCCTTGACAAGGTGGAAATGCAGCAGGCGGAAAAAGGCACCTGGGTACATATCATGGAAGGTGACCAGAGCGGTATTTATTACACCTACCTGGTCACGGTGAATGACAAGACCAACGAGGTGGTGGATCCTTACGCCAAGGCGGTCGGCGCCAACGGTCTGCGCGGCATGGTGCTTGACCTGAAGACCACCGACCCGGAGGGCTTCCGCGAGACGCAGCGTCCGGAATTCGGCGAATGCAGACCCACCGACGCGGTGGTCTATGAAACCCATGTGCGCGATTTCTCCAACCACCCCAGCACCCGGAGCAACTTCCCCGGCAAATTCCTCGCCTTCACCGAGTCGGGACTCAGCCTAAAGGACGGCACCAAGGTGGGACTCGACCACCTCAAGGAACTCGGCGTGACCCATGTGCAGTTGCTTCCCTCCTATGATTATTACACCGTGGACGAAACCAAGCTCGACAAGCCGCAGTTCAACTGGGGCTACGATCCGCTCAACTACAACGCCCCCGAAGGCTCTTATTCCACCGACGCTTACGACGGCGCGGTGCGCATCAACGAATACAAGCAGATGGTCAAGGCGCTGCATGAAAACGGCATCCGCGTCATTATGGATGTGGTTTACAATCACACCATGTTTGCCGAGGAATCCTATCTCAATATGACCGTGCCGCACTACTATCACCGCACCCGCGAGGACGGTACGTTCTACAACGGCTCCGCCTGCTCCAACGAAACCGCCTCCGACCGTCCGATGTGCCGCAAATATATCGTGGACTCGGTGGTTTACTGGGCGAGCGAATATATGCTCGACGGCTTCCGCTTTGACCTGATGGGCATTCACGACATCGACACCATGAACGAGATCCGCCGCGAGCTGGACAAGATCGACCCCACCATCATCGTCTACGGCGAGGGCTGGACAGGCGGCGAATGCGGTATTCCCGACGAACTGCGCGCTCTCAAGTGCAACGCCAAGCAGTATCCCGGCGTGGGCGCGTTCAGCGTCGATATCCGCGACGGCATCAAGGGACATGTTTTCAATCTGGAAGAAAAAGGCTTTGTCAGCGGCGCGCCCGATTTTGAGGAAACCGTCAAATTCGGTCTGGTGGGCTGCATCGACGACCCCGACATCGACATGACCAAAGTCAATTATTCCAAGCAGGGATGGGCGGGTCATCCTTCGCAGGCGGTCAATTATGTGGAAGCGCATGACAATCTCACCATCTGGGATAAGCTGGCCACCTCCAATCCCGAGGACGACGAAGAAACCCGCATCAAGATGGATAAACTGGCAGCGGGTATGGTCTTTACCGCACAGGGCATTCCCTTCATCCAGTTCGGTCAGGACTTCCTGCGCACCAAGTACAACGAGGAGATCGGCGGTTTCGACGAGAACAGTTTCCGTTCGCCCGATAAGGTCAACAACATCGACTGGAACCGCAAGGCGGAATACATCGACGTGTTTCATTACTATCAGGGACTCATCGCTTTCCGCAAGGCGCATAAGGCGCTGCGCATAGACGACGCGAAAAAGGTCACCGAAAACATGAAGTTCCTCGACTGTCCGGCCAAGAATATGATTGCCTACACCGTCAAGCCTTTCAAAGGCGGCGAAAAGAATGACGTTCTCGTCATCTATAACGCCAACCCCACGGTCAAGCTCTTCACGCTCCCCGAAGGCGAGTGGGAGATCTATGTCAACGGCAATCAGGCGGGCATACTTCCCATTGAAACCGTAAGCGGCAGCATTGTCATCGACGGCATTTCCATGATCGCGGCGGTCAAGAAGCAGGCGTAA
>CADCNI010000089.1 GCA_902802795.1 uncultured Ruminococcus sp. | reverse complement strand
GGAGCCATATTTGCCTCCCTCTTTGAGGGAGGTGGCACGAAGTGCCGGTGGGAGTGCCTCAGCGTAGGGGTGGATTTACCACAATTTGTACCAAATTGGCGACGTTGCCCTATAAGTTAGTGCTTATGGGGCAAAGCCCCACAAGCGCCGCAAACGGCGCGAGCAAGACGCGCCAAGACCTAAGACGGGGTTGGGCGAATACAGGGAGTTTACCTATCCGAATTCGCCCGACTGCATTCTTATAGCAATCCAAATAATCAGGGAGACAAAAGGAGGCGATGATGGTGAGTGCAGGGCAAGGCGGAGGACGACGGTGGGCTGGGCCCACCTAGGACGACAACGCAGCCATGTGCTCACCAGCGCGCCGAACTTGTCTTTTTGTTTGTTTGGATTGCTATAATCGAGGCTCGTTCCGCTCGGTCGGCTAAAGCCTCCCTTGTGTGGCGCTGCCCCACTCCCCGCAAGGGCGCTGCCCCCCACGCTCGCATTCGCTCGCTAGTTGCGCTTCGCTTTTTCTTCTTTTTTCTTTTTCTCTCCACTCCCCACTTCCCACTCTCCACTAAATTTTCATTTACTGCCATTATCATAGCCTCGCATCAAATACTCCCTCTCCCCTGCGGCATATCGCTGAAAATCCACCCGCAGCAGGCGGCTTTCTCCGATGCGTTCCGCTCCCGCACCGAACGCGATGCGCCCGACCGCGCCGACATAATGCAGTGTGCCGTCGGCATCCACCGCCATGATTTCGGCATAATGGCGCTGTGTGGGAAGTACGCGATCGGGAAAAGTAAATCCTTCCTCCTGCGCCGCTTCCAGAAAACGCCGCCCCGTCACTTCGTCCGCGAGGTACACATACACCCGCCCGTCCGATTGTGCCAATGCGCTGATGCTTCTGCCTGTTGCCATAAAACAACCTCCTTAAGAAGGATAGATATATCACAAATCCGTCAGAGGCAGCACGAAAAAAGGCACCCATCGTCCGACGGGTGCCGATTTGCCATATGCCGCAACCCATCGTTCAGCCTTTGCCACCTTACCGAAAACGGCAGGTTGGCGCGCAGTCAACGGGGCTGTCCCTCGTGCGCTCTCTATGGTTTGTGATTTTACTGTAACACAGATATTCAGAAATGTCAAGTCTTTTTGCGGCATGCGAGCAAAAACCGTCTCATTCCTCTCATGCGCACAGACATGACAGAGGAAACGAAACAGCCGCCGGACATTCATTCCGCTGAACCCAATTCGCTTAAAAGCGCCTGCACCAACCGGTCGTTGTCCTCGGTATTTCTCACAGCCAGACGCAGATAATTCTTTCCGCCGGTCTTGGCAGTAAGCTCCTTGATGAGCAGATTGTAATCAATCAGCAGTCTCCGGAGCAGTTGCTTAACCGAAATGTCCGGCGCGATTTCCACCATGATAAAATTCGCCTGCGACGGGATGACGCGAAGTCCCCTGATCTTTTTCAGTTCTTTGGCAAAACGCGCCCGTTCTTCCCGGAATTTCGCGAGCGCTTCCGCATAGCTGCTCTTGTATTTCTCCGAAATCTGCATATAAAATTCCGCGAAGGAATTGATATTCCAGATGGCCACATCTTTTTTCATGGCTTGGATGGCTGCCACATCTCCCGAAGCCAGCACGCCCAGTCGGAGTCCCGGCACGCCGTAGGATTTGGAAATGCTTTTCATCACAAACAAATGGGGATTGCTGTCCAGAAGCTCCTGCGCAAACAGACTGCTGTCCGCTTCGTCCGCAAAATCCACAAACGATTCGTCAATGACCAGCCGCAGGTTCCGCTCGCCGGCCCATCCGATCAGGCGCAGCATATCCGCTTTGGGAATATAGTTGCCGCTCGGATTGTCGGGATTGATGACGATCAGATTGCGGATATCCTCGTCCGCAAACCGATTCATGATATCATCCGCCGTGTAGGCATAATCCGGATTGTCAGGAACAAACACGACCGAATCCGCGTCGGCATACCGGTTGGGATACTCTTCAAACGTCGGTCGGATAAATCCCGTTTTGCCGGTCATACATTGCATCAGGCTCTTGATCAATTCGGCGGCGCCGTTTCCGACGACGATATTCTCCTCCCGCACGTTGAAATTTTTCCCCGCAAGCAGGCTGTTGACATGCATGCCCGACGGATATTGCGTCAGCAGCGTATCAAAACTGGCTCTTATCTCATCTTTCATTTTCTGGGGCGGAAAATAAGGATTTACCAGATAACAAAAATCCACCAGCTTGGGATACCGCCAGTATCCGCCGTAACGGGATTGCAGCCGGGCGACGCGTTCCTCCTCATCAGTGGCAAACATCGACTCGGCAATATCCAGATCCTGTATGTCGTCGATTTCGTACCAGCGCTGACCGTCCAGTCGTTTGGCCTTGATTCCCGGATTGTCCAGCAGGGAAATCACCCGAAGCACCTGCTCATAATATTCGTTCTGACCCAAAGCCGCTTGATAAGCCTCCAGAAAAGGCACGTAGTGCGTTTGGGAAAAGTGCCTGCTGAACTTGTAAAGATTAACGGTTTTATAATAGCGGTCTTTTTCGTTGAATTCAAAGTTCTTGCCGGGCACAAAGGCTTCGATGCTGTCATCCTCTCCCAGCTTCACACAGGTGCCGTCCATCCAGCTCTCGTATTTGTCCACCAGCACCAGCGTCTCGCGCGGATCGGAAACCAGCGCCTCCAGCACGGAATATTCAAAGATCAGATCGGATTCAAACAGAAGCGTGTCCTCGCGGCAAAGCCATTCTTTGGCCAGCGCAAGAGAATAAATGTTATTGGTCTTGTCATAAATGGAATTCTCAATAAATTCAATAGGCGTCTGAATATCCAGCGTACCGATATAATCTATCAGTTTTTGTCCCTCATAGCCTACCACAATGACAATACGGGAAAGACGCAGCCTTTCGATATAATGAAGCATGCGATCAATCAAAGAAACGCCGTTGACTTTCACCATGCATTTGGTGTTGTTGCGTGTCAGATCTTTGAGACGCTTTCCCATTCCTGCCGCTAATATAACAGCCTGCATAATACCCTCCCAAACCGTTTGATGCAAACGATTTATTCTATTTATTAGTATTTTTCTATTGTATCATAGGTTCATCCTGCAAGTCAACCAATTCACCATAAAACTAGGGAAATCAATTTTTTCAAAATGGATTTCCCTGAGAGCCTGTCAGGGTAAAAGCATTTACTTTTATTAGAAGAAGATGTAAAATAGTGTCTGCTTAAAAAATCCGAAAAGCCGAAGGAATGGACATTTGAGAGGATCTATGATATAATAAAGTGCAAAGAAAAAACGGGAAAACAAGAA
>CADCNI010000088.1 GCA_902802795.1 uncultured Ruminococcus sp. | reverse complement strand
TGCCGTTTTCACCGTAATCGAGCTGCACACTAAAATCCGCCTGTGTGATGAGCGACCAGTCGTCCAGACGGATGACATACAGCGAAACTTTCTGTTTCAGACCCGCGCCGACGTTTTTGCCGGTACTCTTATCCACCCAGACCCCGTCTTTCTGCACGCTTTCGCGATAGGCCACCACGACATTGGTTTCTTTTGGGTCGCTTGTTCCCTGCGGATAGGTGCCGCGCGACGGCATGGAGAATTGCCCCGTCGTCATGTTGTAAAACACGAAGCGGGGATGCTCCGGCATAGTGCCTTTGCCGTCGGACCAGCTCTCCTGGACATAGGGCTGCAAGGCGCTGTTCAAACGGCCGGTTTGCCAGGTCGCAGGCAGCACCAGTACCATCTCCGCCAGAAGCAGCACGCCCACTGCCGACAGAATAGCGATGACCGCCTTGCCCGGTTTTTTGCCGCCTGCCTGCTGCTGACTTCGCCAGCGCAGAAGGCCCCGGATGCCCAGCGTCAGGAACAACGCGGAGAAGAGCAGCAATACAACGACGCCGCCGGGTTTCACGGCGGTTATCATAGAAGAAATAACGGTGATACTCGCTGTTACCCAGACAATGCCGATCATCAGGCTGATGACGGAAAGGACAAATTTGACGGTAGGATGCATGGATTTCTTTTTCATTGTGGACTCCTCCAAAAAAAGAAAAGATTACCTTTATGGCGTTTTTTGCGGAAAAAGCAGTGGGATAATCCGGCTTAATCCGCCCAGCCGCCGATGCCGTCCCAGATGCGGGAAAGAATCGTCTGTGCCATAGGATAGCGTGTCTTTACGTTGATAAATACCTCCTTCATAGCCTGAAAGCCGTGCGCGTCATAGAGATCCTGCCCCACATCCCTGACCCACTGGCGGTTGGATTCCAGAGAGCCGGAGGCGGCCATAGAGCAAAGGTCGTTGGTGGCCATGTTGATGTGCGTTCTGCGATCGGGATGGTTGTAGGTTTTCGGAGTGGGCAGCTTCTTCTGAGGCGCGGTTTGTTCCGCCGGGGCTACGGGTTGTATGTCGAGCTTTTCGCCGGAGATGACGTCGCCGTTCTCAAAATCGCCCAGATTCTTTGCCTGATCCAGCCGGATGGCCGCGTATGTCCCGTTTCCGAATTTTACCGATTCGGTGCGGATGCCATGCTCGTTGTTGATGGCAATTACATTCGCGCCGTCAAAGCGCAGGGAGCCGTCCTTGCCGTAGACATATACCTTGTCGCCAATACGCAACGCTCCTTTTTCCATTTTACCTTCACCATAGACACCGCCGTATGCCGTGTATCGGTTACTGACGGTCAAACGAAACGCTTCTTCCTTGGGAGCAGACGGCTTCTTTTTGAAAATATCGAAAATACGCATGATGATTCCTCCTATTTTTTTCTTACCATACAGTTTTTGTATTCTAGTTGCAATATTTTTCCTTCCTTCGCTTCGACATAAGAGGTCCACATCCACTGGTCAACCATGATTAGATTATCCTTATAAAGCGTGTCAACTGCAATATCAATGCGGCTATGATCGGTTTCTCCGACCTTTATGCCATTCAGATAGACAGGGGCTGCATGCGGTACGCCAATGGACGCCCCATGAATCTCCAATCTGCACGGTATGGCAAAATCCGGTTCGTCAGGTTCAGGCAGATCGCCTCCAAAAACAATTTCCGGTTTGGAAAGGACGGGGGTAGCATTGAACGCATCCGCATTTTTCTGCTGTGCTTTTCTTGTGAATCCAGATGCCATTCGGGGAGCCCACGATTGAATTTGCTTGCATTTCGGGCAGGACATCTCTGCAAAATAACCAAATGCACCGGACATGTACTCATCGAGAGCCCCAACAAGCATTCTTTTTCCAGCGCAGCATTCGTCCAGTTCTTTTTTGATTCTGTTAATTGTTTCGGCCATGCATTTCCCAAGTTCTGACGCCTTCATTGCATTGACTGTTATCTCTCCGGAGCGCCAATGTGTTCTGCATCCGCAGTTCTCGCAGGTAAAGCGATAATAATATGGCTTTTTGGTCTGTAAAAAAGTTTTCATGATGATTCCTCCTCGCACCCTGTTTTAGACCTCGTGTTTATACGCAACCATCCATGCAATCATGGATACGCCTTATAGTTTATCAGAAAAATAACCAAAAAAGGTGGTCAGCCAGACCACCTTTTGAAAAAATATGCCTACAAAAGTTTATTTTGTCTCCGCCGCCTCAAATACCCTGTCGGCATTGGCCAGAATCAGCGCCATTTCTCCCAGCGTGATGTCACCCGGACGGTTGACGCCGGTGAGGATACCCGTTTTCTCCGCGAACGCCATCGCGGCGCGAACGCCGGGGTAGTAGCCGTTGTCGTCCCTGATGCCAGACCAGTCCGCCACAATGGAGGGATCATGCACCTTGACCGCCGCATAGACCGCAATATCCCGGTCAACGGTCTGCACGTCGTCCCAGCCCCACGGCATGAAAAAAGCGTCGCTCTCCTGCGGCATTTCCGTATTGATACCGTATACATAATCGCGGTTCAACCCGTAGAGGTCGATCATTGCCGCACGGAGATCGCCCACCGTTGCGATGTTGTCCGTTTCGTCGAACATAGCCGTGCTGTACTTGTCTTTCATATACGTTACGGCCTCCTCGATCCGATGTTCGTCAGACAGGTAAGCGGGAATCGCATCATCGGTGAACGGCGTGTAGGTGACGGCCTGATAGATTTTCACGCCCGTGAAGGTCAGCAGAACCACTGCCAATACCGCGCATACGGCAATAGCAGCCATGCGAAGTGCCTGTGACTTCGGATTGGCATGAAGAAGCGCTTTTTTGACTTGGGAAACGTCGGCAAAGCGCTCCTTGGGGGAGAATGCTGTGCATTTGCGGACAATGCGGGCGAGCGGACGGTAGATCTTGATGTTGGGATTTTCTTTGGTGCTGCCGGTAAGCAGTTGACGCAGCAG
>CADCNI010000087.1 GCA_902802795.1 uncultured Ruminococcus sp. | reverse complement strand
CTGCTCAACGGCAACGCCATGATTCTCGGCGTGTCCGGTTCCGGCAAGTCCTTTATCTGCAAGAATGAATTTGTCGGGCTGATTCTGGCAGACCCGAACGCGGATTATATTTTCATTGACCCTGAGAGAGAATATTCCCCGCTGGTCAAGGCGATGGACGGCGAGGCAATCATGCTGTCCTCCACCAGCGACCACCACATCAACGCGATGGATATGAACGCCAACTACGGCGACGGTGCGAACCCCGTTATCCTGAAATCGGAATTCCTTATGTCGCTCTGCGAGCTGCTGGTCGAGGACAGACATCTCGGCGCAAAGGAGAAATCCATCATCGACCGCTGCACCACTGCGACTTACCGCTATTACAAGCAGGGAAATTACTGCGGCGAACCGCCGACCTTGCAGGACTTCTATGAGCAGCTTCTCAAACAGAAGGAGCCGGAGGCGCACGATCTCGCGGTGGATATTGAGATGTACGCCATCGGCAACATGAACACCTTTGCCCATCAGACCAACGTCAACACCAACAATCATGTGGTGTGTTACGACATTCACGAGCTGGGAAAGAACCTCCAGAGCGCGGGTATGCTGATCGTCCTTGACAGCATCCTCAACCGCATCACGCGCAACCGCAAACGCAAGAGGAACACCTATATTTTCATTGACGAAATTTATCTCATGTTCCAGAACGAGTATTCCGCCAACTTCCTGCATACGCTGTGGAAGCGCGTCCGCAAGTACGGCGCGTTCTGCACCGGTATTACGCAGAACGTGGAAGACCTGCTGCAAAGCCACACGGCGCGAACCATGCTCTCCAACAGCGAACTGCTGGTCATGCTCAACCAGAGCGGAAACGACATGGACAGGCTGGCGGAACTGCTCAACATCTCCAACACCCAGCGCAGCTTCATGGAGAATGTCGGACCCGGACAGGGCTTGCTCAAAGTCGGCAGCTCCCTTGTGCCTTTTGTCAATCAGTTTCCGACCAATACTTCACTTTACAAGCTGATGTCTACCAAGATTAATGAATAACGTCGGTTTTCGCTGTTCTTCTAAAATATTCATGTAATTCAGTGCAATTATTTTATTAAAACAAGTTGATATTTGCACGAATATCTGCTATACTATTATCAGAACCTTGTTTTGGAGGAATGATGAATGGTTAGAAAGATCATGCAATTTCTGGAGGAATGGAAGCAGAGCCCGCACCGCAAGCCCTTGATTCTGCAAGGCGCAAGGCAGGTCGGCAAGACCTATTCGCTGCTGGCATTCGGACGCGCCCATTATGAAAACGTGGTCTACTTCAATTTTGAAACCAATCCCAAGCTCAACGCGACCTTTGACGAGGACATCAGTCCGGCGTACCTGATTCCCATTCTGTCGCACATTGCGGGACAGACCATTGTCCGTGAAAAGACGCTGATTATTTTTGACGAAGTACAGCTTTGTGAAAGGGCTTTGACTTCGCTCAAATACTTCTGTGAGGACGCGCCGGACTATCACATTGTCGTCGCCGGAAGTCTGCTTGGCGTCGCCGTCAACCGGACGCAGTTCTCCTTCCCCGTCGGAAAAGTGGACATCAAAACCATGTACCCGATGGATATGGAGGAATTCATGCTTGCGCTGGGCGAAGATGATCTGGTGGAGAGAATCAAAGAGTGTTTTCAGAATGACGCGCCGTTGCCGTCCGCGCTGCACGACAAGGCGATGCTGCTCTACCGGCAGTACCTTGTGGTGGGCGGTATGCCGGAATGTGTGCTGCAATTTGCCCAGACGAAGGATTATATTCTTGTCAGGCACACGCAGGACACGATTCTCACAAGCTATCTGAACGACATGAGCAAGTACAACACCGCCAACGAAATCAAGAAAACAAGGCTCACCTACGACAATATCACGGTGCAGTTATCCAAGAAAAACACGCGGTTTCAGTACAAACTCATCAAGAAGGGCGGTCGCGCGTCCGAATTTGAAAACGCCATCGAGTGGCTGGCGCTTTCGGGCATCGTGTCGCAGGTATATAGAGTGGAGCAAATCAAAAAGCCGCTGGAGAATTACCGCGACATTGATGCTTTCAAGATTTACGTTTCGGATTTGGGACTTCTGTGTGCCAAGAAGGATTTAGCCGCCGACGACATTCTCTATATGGTGGAGGAACTCAGCGATTTCAAGGGCGGTATGGCAGAGAATTACGTTAACACGCAGCTTATGATGAACGGCTACCGCACCTATTATTGGGAATCGGAACGTGGCGCGGAGATTGACTTTATTATTCAGCGCGACGGACAGTTAATTCCCATCGAAGTCAAGTCTGCGGACAACACCAAAGCCAAAAGCCTGAAGGTCTATATGGAAACCTACAAGCCTGCCTACGCGATAAAAATCTCCGCCAAAAACTTCGGATTTGAGGACGGCAAAAAGACTGTTCCACTGTACGCGGTATTTTGCATTTAAATTCGTATCCAATTATTCAGACAAAATAGCGTCCATTTTTCAGTGGACGTTATTTTTTATCTCCGAAAGAAAGGAAAGATTTATGAAAAGAAAAAAACTGAAAAGAATCCGTACCGCTGCCTTTGTTCTTGCCGCCGTCATGCTCATTGTGACGGCGGCTTTTTGCTTGGGCAATCTGGTTACGCACGAAGCGGAAGTTCACAGACAGGAGGCAATCTTCGACGAACTTGCCGAAGCAGCGGAAGAAACGCCCATTGTCAAATCCGCGTCTGACGACAAAGAAGAAACTCATTCCAATTTTGAAATGCTGCTCGGTAAAAACAGCGATATGGTTGGTTGGATTTCGGTCAAAGGGACAAACATCAATTATCCCGTTATGCAGACAAAAAGCAGCCCGAATTATTATCTGAAACGCAATTTCAACAAGGAATACAGCGATTTGGGCCAGCGACAATATCATCATCTACGGACACCACATCAAGGGCGGCAAAATGTTCGGTTCGCTCGACAAATTGACGTCCAAGAGCTTTTATGACAAACACAAAATCATTCAGTTCAACACGTTGAACGAGCAGAGAGAATATCAGATCATCGCCGTATTCAAAACGATTGCTTACAGCGCGTCAGGTTTCCGCTATTACGATTTTGTCAACGCGGAAGATGAAGCCCACTTTAACGAATATGTCGGCAGGTGCAAGGAGCTTGCGTTGTACGATACTGGCGTGACCGCGAAATACGGCGACAAGCTGCTAACGCTGTCAACCTGCAAGCGGTTTGCCGAAAACGGCAGACTGGTTGTCGTGGCAAAGAAGATTGGTTAAGAAGGAGGTTTACCATGAATGTCAGAGTTAAGGAATGCCGCTGCGAAGGGCGCAGATTCACTCGGAAGAAGCATGAAGGCGGAGTACGCAAAAACACAGCAGCGAGCGCGGAACGATGGGAATTCTCAACAGAAAAGCGTGACCGCATTCGCAGAGGACGAAGTCGCAGAGAAGGCGAGGACGTCCGCCGTCGCCGCAGGGCAGACCGCGAGGCGCGTAGGACGCACCGCCGTTCAGAATACGTCGCAAAGCGCAGATGAACTGAAAACACAGGCGAAGGCAGCCAAAGCACAGCTTGACAAAGCAAGGACAGCCGCCGCGAAAAAGAAAGCTGCGGCTGCGCAGAAGAAAAAGACTGTCGCGGCAAGTCAGCCGTCCGGTACTTCTGTCAGATCGAACCGCCCGCCGTCCAGTCCGGCGGCGAGCCGTTCAGGTAATACGGTCGGTGTGTCGCAGACCAGCGCAAAGCAGGCGTACAGGAAAAAGCAGACGGGCAAGTCCATTACGTCCTACCGGACTTCCGCAAATAGCCTTTCCTCCGTCAGATCGTCAGGTCAGACAGTGGGAAGAAGCCTGACGGTTGCCAATCTCCGCAGAGCAGGTGCGGCAGCCGGAAAGACAGCCCATGCCGCCAACGCTGCCAAGACCGCCTACAAGAAAAAGCAGTATGCCAAACGCGCCGCAGACGCTTCCCGCAAGACCATTCGCGCCACCGTCGAAGCCGTCAAGGTAACGGTGAAGTCCACAAAAGCATTGGTGACGCTGCTGCTGGCGGGCGGTTGGGTTGCCGTCATCATCATTCTGATTGTGGTGATTTTCGGCTGTGCCATTTCCATGTTCGGAGGCGGGAGCAACAGCAAATCCTACACGCCGGTCAGTGTGGAGGTCAGGGACTACCGTCCGGTCATTCAGCAGTACGCTAAAGAACACGGTATTCCCGAATATGTCGATCTGATTATGGCAGTCATGATGCAGGAATCCGGCGGTCAGGGACTTGACCCCATGCAGGCTTCCGAATGTTCGTTTAACACACGATACTTGCATTCCCGAATATTCCATCAACGTGGGAATCCAGAATCTCGCGGCTTGCTTGAAAGCCGCCAACGTGCAAAGCCCGATTGACATGGACAACATCAAGCTCGCTTTGCAGGGCTACAATTACGGCAACGGCTATATCGCGTGGGCTAAAGAGCATTACGAGGGATACTCCACCGCCAACGCGCTGGAATTTTCTGATCTGATGGCGAAGAAGAAGGGGTGGAGCAGCTACGGTGACAGCAATTATGTTCTTAACTATAAATGAGCATAGAAGCGGCACATTCGTCAAAATGCAATATGAAACCCTTTCAACGAGAATGGTTTTGGAAAGTAAAGCATAGCCTTCCGAGAAATTGTAAGAAGTTGAAGACAAGCAAGCCAGCAGATAGGCAAGTGATGAAATCAACCAGAAACGCTTAATGCCTTTGGCAGAGCGAATCTGATATTTGTCGAGAGCCAGCTTGTTCTTGCAGTCACGGAAATAGACTTCGATGTTCCAGCGTACAGCGTAGAGATTCAAGATTTCTTCATCGGAAGCAAGGTCGCTGTTGGTACAAATAAATGTACGGAGAGCTTTCTCGTGCCCAAATGCGCTGACAGGGTAGCAAATCAGAACCACCGCTTTTTCAATGTTATTGAGCTTGCCATCATAACGGTAAACGTAGTATTTCCGACCCTTCACGGTGACGATGTGAAAGAGCGCAATACGACTCAAGGTTTTGGCAAACTCGCAGACATTCATTTTCATTCCATAGGGATAAAGAATACGGTTAGATTTCAATGCACCGACCGTGTAAAAGCCTTTTGTTGCAAAAACATCCATCAACTTCCCGCAAACGTACCAACTGTCACAAAGCAGATACGAAGGATTCGGGGCAGTAGGAAGATTTTGCGCCAGTTGCTTTACAATGTCGA
>CADCNI010000086.1 GCA_902802795.1 uncultured Ruminococcus sp. | reverse complement strand
TCAACAACATGACATTGCACCTCATGAATTTAAGTAGTGTATCAATATGATACCTGCTTCCATTCTTTTGGCTTTTTCATTTTGTCAAGTGGTATTTTGTACCAGATTTTATTTCTTTTTTGTGCTTCTTGCTCTTACCCTTAAGTTGTGGATAGTGCTTTGAAAACCTATGATTTCAGCTATCACTTGCCGATTTCTGGTCTACATCATATCGGAAAAACAGCCCGCTTCTTTCGGCATTTTTTACTCGTCTCTACCGATTGTTTTACAATTCCGGGTTCTACTCCTAGGCGGGCGCCAGCCCGCCTTCGTCGTCATCCTCGCATGGCACAAAATATCCTCGCGAATCATTGTCTTCTTTCAATCGAAAATTAGTATAATTTCTTGTCGCTCATCACGGTTCACGCTTGTCCGTATCAAAAATTTACACGTCCCTGATTATGTCACAACTTGGAAAAACCTTCTGCTGCCTGTTCCAGAAGCCTGTTCAGATAGGGAATGCGCACTTCATCGGAAACGGGGTAAACAGAATAGAACTGCTCTCCGCAGCGATAGACTTCACAGACTCGTACATATTCCCCGTTGGGACCAATGGGCGCATTAGAAACACCAACCAGCACCGGCTTCGGTTCCTTGGCCGCCTTTTTTTTGCACGACGTTTTTTCGGTAACCTGCGCTGTCTTCGTTCTGGCCATATGTCAACACCTCCTTGCCGCATTATATGCAAAGGTCAGCTTGTACGATTCTGCTTACCAAATCACCTGCTGTTACGCGGACTTATAGATCCACCTATCAATCGCGACACCTCAAAAAATGAATAAGCAATCCATGAAGGTTCTGAGCGACTATATCATGCGTATCATTAGAGCCAAATATCAAGCAGATTTCCGACCTCACCCGGCGCGCTTTTGATGATTCTGACTATAGCAATCCAAACAAACAAAAAGACAAGTTCTCCTAGGTGGGCGCCAGCCCACCGTCGTCCTCCGCCTTGCCCTGCACTCACCATCATCGCCTCCTTTTGTCTCCCTGATTATTTGGATTGCTATAACGAAGAAGCATACTGCTTTTACTCCTATCGTGAAAGCACCGGAATATGGGCTATCCCTTTTCTCAGATTCATTATCCGAAACATTGATCTGACCGCAAATCGTCAAACCGCGCGACAGAAGAATAACAAGTCAACTGCATCCAGTGTGTGTCCTGACCAGAAAATAGCATATTTTCCTCTCGGCATCAAATAAAAATGAGGCATAAGGGAGGTTTTATTATGAAAACAGCAGCTGCTTATATTCGTGTATCGACGGACGATCAGATCGAGTATTCCCCCGACAGCCAGCTCAAAGCGCTGCGCGACTATGCCAATCGCAACGCCATGATTTTGCCGGAGGATTATATATACATTGACGAGGGAATAAGCGGAAGAACCACTGCCAAGCGTCCGGCATTCAACCGCATGATCGGCACGGCCAAGAACAAGCCCAAACCCTTTGACGTGATCCTGCTGTGGAAGTTCAGCCGCTTTGCTCGCAACCGTGAGGACGCCATCGTCTACAAATCCATGCTCCGCAAACAGCTCGGCATTGAGGTAGTGTCGATTTCCGAGAACGTCGGAGATGACAAGATGTCTGTTCTCATTGAAGCGATGATCGAAGCGATGGACGAATATTATTCCATCAATCTCGCAGAGGAAGTCAAGCGCGGCATGATCGAAAAGGTATCGCGGGGCGAACCGGTTTCCATTCCCGCATTCGGCTATAACATCCAAGATAAGCAATATGTTCCCAATCCCGAAACCGCCCCCATCGTGGTAAGAATCTTCAATGACTTTCTGAGCGGATGCGGGACACGGGAAATGGCGGCAAGACTCAACGCCCTTGCTATCCGTACTTCACGCGGCGGATTATGGGAAAACCGCACCGTGGAATACATCCTGCGAAATCCCGTGTATATCGGGAAAATCCGCTGGAATCCCGTCGGACGGACGCGTCGGGATTACGATCAACCGTCCGTCATGCTCATCGACGGACATCACGAACCCATCATTGACCGAAGAACTTTCAACGCCGCCCAGGAAAAGCTGGACGAAATCAAGGCGCTTTATGGCAGATCGACCGCCAAGCAAAATCATCCCACTGAACCCTTTATGCTGTACGGTCTGGTACAGTGCAGCAACTGTGGCGCGACACTAACCCGTTCGGCAGGAGAATCCGTGCAGTGCTATCAATACGCGCACGGTAAATGCAGCGTCTCCCACTACATCAGCCTAAAAAAATTGAATCCGATGGTGTTGGCCACACTGGAAGGCACATTGAACGGAACCACCCCCCCTGTGTATTCCCAACGAGTGCAAGAGACAGACGTCGCCCAAAAGAGAACATCTGATCTGCTCACTGCTGAACGCCGCAAACTGGAACGCGTCAAGGCGGCCTATGAAGCAGGCATTGATTCGCTGGAGGAATACCGCGAAAACAAACGCAAAATCACTGAAAAAATCAAGCTGCTCGAAACCGAACAGCATGCTCCAAAAAAACGCCCCCTGCTACCACAGCATCTCGACATGCTCCCGAAGCTGCACGACCCGGATTTGCCCGCAGAAGAAAAAAACACCCTGCTTCGGGGCGTCGTAGATTACATCGTGTTCAGCCGGACTGATTGCTCAGTCGAAATTTATTTAAAGTAATACCATACCTTTTGGTATATGCACCTCCGTACTGACTGATAATCATCTGTGCCAGCTTGGGATTGGGGGTCTTGATATTGATAGGGTATTGCAGCTTTTTTTCATAATTCCACATATTATCTGTACGCTCCTTTCCCACACTGTACGTTCCTGCCGCAGCCACAGTTGTCTCCGATATAATCCCACGGCCACGGATCATTGATCCAGCACCAGCATTTTCCGTTCGCCTTGGGATTACTCAGCGGACCGAATTGGCACTCATATTCTTCCTTGAGCTTCATAGCGTTGGCACGGTGCATATTGAGCGCCTGCATGGCCTCCACGCATTTCGGGTGGGTATCAAGAAACAGCCACAGTTCATACTGCGCAAACTGACACGCCGAAATCTTCATCAGCAGCTTTTTTCTTTCGTTCATCAGCATTTTCCTCCCTTTCCGTAAAATGGCTTGTCGAGTACCGGAAAGATAGTTCCGCGTTTGAGCCCTTCCGCTTCATTATACATTCTTCCGAAGTTCTGCGGCTCAATGAACACCATCACAGGAATCTCGCATTCAGGCCGATACTTTTTATCCCTCTTGCAGCTTTCCTCCTGCTCCTGCTTTGCGTAAGTGCCACAGCAGGTTTTCTTTTCCGTTTGCCCCCATGCAGCACTATTGCTGCTGTTTTTCATCCCCATCTGCGCTGCCTCAGCACCGTCGCAGGCGTTCATTTTGCCCATCTGCGCTGCCTCAGCACCGCCGCAGGCATTCATTTTGCTTATCTGCACCTCTTCGACGTCATTGCAGCCCGCCGCATAGGACATCGTCTCATCGTCACCGAAAGGTGCAAAGATGTCTTCATAATTGCACCGCGCCTGTTGAATGGATCGTTTGATAAAACGGTTGTAATCATCCTGCATTTCCATGTCTCCTTTCAAATTTTATACTAATTTCGATTGAAAGAAGACAATGATTCGCGAGGATATTTTGTGCCATGCAAGGATGACGACGACGGCGGGCTGGCACCCGCCTAGGAGGAAGACGAAGCAGGGTGCAAAATAGACCGCGAAAAATGTCTGATTTTAGTCGAAAATTAGTATTATATGGCTTTTGCGAAAACAATCATCTGCTGCGCGAACGTAACATATATGTTTTCTTTTACCATATTATTCGTAAATCTCCGCATTGACACAAAAAAGGTGTATATGCCGGCGCAAAAACCGCAGCTGCACGGATTTTGAACCGCACTTAGCCGGAAAAATAACCGCAGTTTTCCACATAGATTTTTGGGAGTTCTATGTGGAAAACCATGTGGAAAACCGCTACAATTATTTCTGAATCAGAGATCACTCATACTTGCAGATGATCTTCCTCATTTGCTCATAAATATCCTGCTCTGACCAAACATACCCGTCGCCGGGTTCTTCGGAAAAGATGGAGAGGATTTCTTCCTTTGCGGCACGAATGTTTTTGCAGTTGTTACCGCCGAGCCATTCTGTCATCCAGAAGGCACTGTATAATGTCACACAGGCAAGGGTAATGTCAGGGAAAAGGCACAGTAAAATGTCAAGGAAG
>CADCNI010000085.1 GCA_902802795.1 uncultured Ruminococcus sp. | reverse complement strand
GAGTTTAAAACAATTTCCTCAAACTGCTCTGTTGAAAAACGAAAAGATGGCGCTAGATTGCAGATGTGTTCTCTTTCCTTAGGTTAGTGCATATGGGGCAAAGCCCCACGAGTGAGGCGTAGCCGAACGAGCGGAACGAGCCTCGATTGAGAAGGCAGTCGGGCGAATACGGATAGGCAAACTCCCTGTATTCGCCCCAGCCCCGTCTTGGGTCTTGGCGCGTCTTGCTCGCGCCGTTTGCGGCGCTTGTGGGGCTTTTGCCCCACCCCCCACAAGGGCTCTGTCCTTGACCCGCTAGGAAGCCTTGCCAGAGATGACGCTTGCCGTCATCGGCTGGACACTCGCGCTCGCATTCGCTCGCTAGTTACGCTTCGCTTTTTCTTTTTTGTTATTCCGCCCATATCGCGTGCCGGGACAGTTTTCCTCCGCAGCAGGGACAGCCGACCGCCGGCAAGCGCTCCTTTTCCTCCGCCAAATCATACATATTGGGCAAAAATTCGTACAAATGCGGCAGCGTCGGATTGGCGGCAAGCACCTGCCGACCGCACGCGGTGCAACGGGCGTTCTCCATCGACACGCGAACCGCCTTTTCTCCATCCGGGCGATAAAACAGGATAGGACACCAATAAAATCCGTCTTCCCCCACGGAAACCGATGTGACCGCGCAGAAAAATCCCTCCCGTTTTTCGCAGAATGCGATCTGCCTGACGAGCAGTTCCTTCAGCAAACGCCCGGTTCGGTTCTTCCGCTCGGGCTGCGGTAGATCCGCCAGATGTGCGGCATCGTCAATAATATAAAATGTTTCTCCGCAGTCAACAAAAGACTGGGGCAAAAAATGATTTTTCATTTATCGTCACCATTGTAATCCACCGTCATGGCGCCTTCTTCCAGTTCATCCGTCAGCCATTCGATCAGGCTTTCCCACGTCTGCGAAATTTCCCCGCTTTCGTGCGACCATTCCACCACCTTCCCGTCGTATTGGTTGGTGCGGGTCAGGTCAAAGCCGATCACGTCACCAAAATTGGTATCGGCAATAATGAAAATTTCGGGCGGCACACCGCCTCTTTTGACCGGGTCAAAATTGCTCTCTAGGTACGATTCCCCGGTCATCGGCTCGTTGTCCCCGCACAGCCCCGACAGAACCGTACCCGCCGGCACCGCGAACAGCTCGCCGCCGTTGTGGATTTTCAGCCACTCCCTGTAATAATAGGGAAGTCTGACAGCATACCGCTGCTCAAACGCTCTGACAGCGGATTCCTCCGCGCCTTCGTTCAGAAGATGCACCCCTTCCGCGTATTTCTCGATTTCCGTGTCAAACGGAGCAAAATAGTCTCTCACTGACTGCATCGGGCATTCCTCTCTTTTTTGTAATATCTTTTATATAAAATACAGTTTGGAATTTTTGAAGTATATTTTTTTCAATGGTTGTGGGGTTCGTTCTCGTGCAACAGACCGTTTTCCACTGCCGAACCGGACAATACTCCGTTGTCACACGACAGAAGCAGCTCGATTTCCCTTTTCCACCCGGAACCGAGAGTTTTTTCATCACCTCCTATGTCCTCCCTCTTTCAGGGAAATCAATTTTGAAAACCGGGAGAACTCCCTCCGGCACTAATGTGCCACCTCCCTCAGAGAGGGAGGCATTATCGGCTCCCTCTTTGAGGGGGCTGTCAGCGTAGCTGACTGGGGGAGTGCAAACTGCGCCGGGATTTTCAACGCAGTTTAGCGAATCCGGCGAATGTTATCACCAAAATTGATTTCCCTGTCCCTCTTTTTTCATTCTTGACAAATCGCCCGAAATGTGCTATCATACAATCGTAAAAGGAACGGCTTTGGCTGTCCCGCGCAACATCTTGGTTATTTTTTCAAACCGTCCTGTATTGCGAGTACAGGGCGATTATTTTTTGATATTTTTGATAAAGTCAGACATCACTGCCACCAGAAGCGCGAGCGCCAGTATGTAGCAAATCTCTGTTACCATCCAATATCACCCCCTTTTTGCAAGGGAGTCGGAACAACCGCCGCCGTTCCTTTTACTATTTTCATTATATCACGACTCTCACGCCTTGGCAAGTGTGAGTTTTTTATTTTTAATCAATATGCGTCAAGACATAAAATACCTTCTTTCCACTTTGGCGGCTTTTCCGCCGCCCACTTGATTTTTCTCACCAAGTTGACGATCAGCAAAAGATCATCCTCCGACAGACATTTTAAATCCCGGTCAATCACCCTCACCAAATCCATGCGTATGCTGTCCCTTTCCCAGAATTCCTCTACAGTAATGTCAAAGCAACGGCAGATACGGGCAATTGTCTGTTCATCCATTTTCTTTCTGCCGTCGACCAGCTTGTCGATAAAATCCTTGTCCTCACCCAGACTGACGCTGAGCGTTTCGGCATCCATGCATTCCTCATGCAGCAGCCCCAGAATTCGATATTCCGCGTATCTTCTTTTATTTTGCATAATTGGTTGTCTCCTGCCATTTTTTATTTATATTATAACGCTATAATCGTAAATAATCAAGTCTAATTGAAATTTTTAGCGGTAATTTTACTAATCATATCGTCCTATACTATAAATAAAAAAGGCTGTGATCAGTATAGATGAGAAATTCATATCAAAGCGTGTAACACAAATAAGGTTACAAAAAGGAATATCAGAGTACAAATTAAGTCTTGAATTAGGTCACAGCAAAAGTTACATTCACAGCATTGCCTCGGGAAAATCCCTGCCGTCCATGTATGAATTCCTGTATCTGTGTGATTACTTTGGCATCACGCCGCAGGAATTTTTCGATGAGAGCATCGAACAGCCGGTACTTTTGCAGCAGGTGATTTCCGACGCAAAAGATTTGAACGATGAGGATCTGCAGCTCATTGCCGATCTGACACATCGGCTCAGAAATAATAAATACCGCGCATAAATTCCCCCATCCCGCAAAGAATAAATCCGAACGAAACAATAGGAAACATTCGGAGGGATTGATTTGCAGCGAATACAACGCGGTACCTTTCAATTTGACACGCCGCCCACGGTGCTGGGCTTTGCGGGCGTGGCAGGCAAAAAAGAGGGCGAAGGCCCCTTAGGCGGCAGCTTTGACAAGATTCACGAGGACGCGATGCTGGAGCAGGCCTCATGGGAAAAGGCGGAAAGCACCTTGCAGCAGGAGGTCGTCACCATGGCGCTCGACAAGGCGAAGCTCCCCGTCTCCGATGTGGATGTGATGTTCTCGGGCGATCTGCTCAACCAGTGCATTGCCTCCACCTTCGGTCTGCGGAGTCTCGGCGTTCCCCACATGGGGATGTACGGCGCTTGCTCCACCATGATCGAAGCCCTCATCAACGCGGCGGTCTTTGTGGAATCGGGCGCGGCGACCACCTGCGCCGCCGTAACCTCCTCCCATTTCTGTGCCTCGGAGCGCCAGTTCCGCACGCCGCTCGGCTACGGCGGACAGCGCACGCCCTCCGCCCAATGGACGGTGACGGGCGCGGGCGCGGCGATTGTCGGACACGGCGGCTGCATTTCGGTCAACGCCGCCTGTGTAGGCATTATCGACGATCTCGGCATTAAGGACCCCACCAACATGGGCGCGGCCATGGCGCCCGCCGCCGCCGATACCATCAAGCGCTATCTCACCGACACGTCCACTGCCCCCACGGATTATGACCTGATTCTGACGGGAGACTTGGGCTTTATCGGCAGCGACCTGCTGCGGCAGCTTTTAGAGCGGGAAAACATCGACCTTGCCGACCGCCACAACGACTGCGGCATGATGATCTTTGACCGCGAGGCGCAGGATGTTCACGCGGGCGGCTCCGGCTGCGGATGCGTGGGCAGCGTGCTTTGCTCCCACATCATGAAGCAGCTCGAACAGGGGACGCTGGGGCGGATTTTAGTCAT
>CADCNI010000084.1 GCA_902802795.1 uncultured Ruminococcus sp. | reverse complement strand
GTAATTCTTTGCATATTGCTCAGGCTGCGTGATATTGGATTGACCATTTTGCCCTATATTCCCGGATTTAGACTGATTTTTGGTGTGGGAAGTTTGAGTAACAATGAATTTATAGATTAACGAGTAAAGCAGGTGCAGGGGTGGATAAATTTGAGACGCTGGCGCATTATTTCGGTTACCGTTCTTTCCGAGAGGGACAGGAGAAGCTGATTGACGGCATTCTGTCGGGCGGCGATGTACTTGGAATCATGCCCACAGGCGCGGGCAAGTCGATCTGTTATCAGGTGCCGGCGCTGATGCTGGAGGGGATTACGCTGGTCATTTCTCCGCTCATTTCGCTGATGAAAGACCAGGTCAATGCGCTGGTGCAGTCGGGGGTGAGCGCCGCCTTTATCAACAGCACGCTCACGCCGCGTCAGTCGGAGTTGGCGCTCTATCGCGCTGCCAATGGCATCTATAAGATCATCTATGTTGCGCCCGAACGCCTCGGCACGGCTTCCTTTTTGGAATTTGCCCGCCATGCGGATATCTCGCTGGTCGTGGTGGATGAGGCGCACTGCGTCTCTCAATGGGGGCAGAATTTCCGTCCAAGTTATCTGCATATCGCGGAATTTGTCGCTTCACTGTCGAAGCGTCCTGTGACGGCGGCCTTTACCGCCACCGCGACCGACAAGGTGCGGCAGGATATTATCCACCTGCTGGGACTGCGTTCCCCCGCGGTAACTACCACCGGATTTGACCGCCCCAACCTGTATTTTGAGGTGATGAAGCCGAAAGACAAATTTTCCGCCCTCACGTCGTATCTCTCGCTCAATCGCGGCAAAAGTGGCATTGTTTACTGCGCTACCCGCAAGTTGGTGGAGGAAGTGGCCGACCGCCTGAAAGAAGAAGGATGGAACGCGGGCAAGTACCATGCGGGCATGACCGACAGCGATCGCAATGCCGTGCAGGATCTCTTTATCAAGGATGAGGTGCCGATTATCGTAGCGACCAACGCTTTCGGCATGGGCATCGACAAATCTAACGTCTCCTTTGTGGTGCATTACAACATGCCCAAGAATATGGAAAGCTATTATCAGGAGGCGGGACGCGCGGGACGTGACGGCGAACTCGCCGAGTGCATCCTGCTCTACAGCGGGCAGGATGTAAGAATCAACACTTTTCTGATCGAAAAATCCTTCGAGGATAACAGTGAGTTTGACGAGGACACCGCCGAAACGCTCAAGGCAAACGAACTGGAGCTTCTCAAAAAAATGACGTTCTACAGCACGAGCAAATACTGCTACAGAAAGTTCATTCTCAAATATTTCGGAGAGCATCCCGCGTTTGAAAACTGCGGCAACTGCTCCAACTGTACACAGTCGCACACGGATGTGGAATCCCGCGACATCACCATTGAGGCGCAGAAAATCCTTTCCTGCGTCAAGCGCATGAACGAGGCGCAGACCAAGTGGGTCATTATTGACATTCTGCGCGGCACCCATAACAACCGTGTGGAGCTGTGCGGCGGCAATCGGCAGTCCACCTTCGGCATTATGAAGGAGACGGGTTCCCGCGAGCTGGAAAAGATGATCGACTCCATGATTGCCGAGAAATACATCCATGAAGCCAGCGATGGGATATTGGGCTGGGGCATTGCCGCACGCGGGGTGATTTACAGCGGTATGCGTGTGACGATGAAGGAGCAGGCGGTGAGCGATACCGCCAAGGAGATCAAAAAGGAATCCCAGATCGGACTGCACGCCAATCCCGAATTGCTTGCCCGTCTGCGTGAGCTGCGCCGTAAGGTGGCGGATATGAACGGCGTGCCGCCGTTTGTTATCTTTACCGACGCAAGCCTGCGTGACATGGCGGAGAAAATGCCTACCAATGAGGCGCATTTCCGCACGGTTTACGGCGTGGGTGAGGTCAAGACGGAGAAATTCGGACGGCAGTTTATGGAGGAAATCGAGCGCTTCTGCTCCGAAAGCGGCGCCGTGCCGACGGTTTCCGCTAGAGGCGGGAAAGAAAAAGCACCCCGCAAGCCCAAAAAGCAGCATCTTCGGGCGGAAAAGGCCGAGGGCGCGCCCAACAAACCCAATCTCCATCTCAGCAAAGACAGAGACGGACAGGTGCTCCTTCCGCCCGAAGCGGACAGCGATTTGTTTGCGGCGCTGCGGACGCTGCGCGCCGACCTGTCCTCCGATTTCGGCATTCAGTCGCAATCTCTTGCGAGCACCGACGCGCTGGCGCAGCTCAGTGTGGAGCGTCCTGTGACGCTGCTGGAGCTGGAAAAGCTGGGCATTCTGCCGCCCCGTACCGTGGCATACTGCGGCGGTGAGATCGTGCGGACGGTGCGGCATATTCTGGAAACCAAGGGACAGACGCCTACAGAGGTGTGCGGTTGTCCCACCTGTCCCGACGGTCGGCTGTTAGCGCTTCTGATGAAGTGCCGCGCAGAGATTTCCAAGCGCATCTACACACCGGGCAACCGGATTATCAGCGACGTGACCTTGCGCCACATGAGCGTGGTCAAGCCCATCAATCGCATCCAGTTGACAGAGATCATCCATCTGGGACAGGCGAAATGTCTGGTGTTCGGCAGGGCGTTTTTGCGGGTCATCCGCGAATATGTAAATGCGGACAATGTGCCTGACGGCTTTGAGGGAGCGCCCGAAGCTGATCCGGCGCTGTTTGACGCGCTGGCGCAACTGCGGCATAAGACGGCGCAGCGGGAAGATAAATTTGACAGCTCAGTGATGTCGGATTATACGCTGTATGATATTTGCATCCAACGCCCCCGCAATGAAGAGGATTTCCGGGGTATTTACGGCATCGGTGAGTTGAAAGCAAAAAAATACGCCGCGGCGTTTGTCGCGTGCGTGGAGCATTTTGAGAAGAACCGACATTGACGAAAAAGGGGGAGAGGCTTGTGCCGGATATGACCGAAGAAAACATCGTGACAGCCAGCCGTGACGAAGCTTTTATGCGGCTGGCGATGGAACAGGCCAAGCTGGCGGCAGCGGAGGGGGAAGTTCCCGTCGGTGCGGTGGTGGTCAAGGACGGTAAGGTGATTGCGGTGGGACGCAACCGCCGTGAAACTGGCAAAAACGCGCTTGCTCACGCCGAACTGGAAGCGATTGACGGTGCGTGCCGTGCGCTGGGCGGCTGGCGGCTGTGGCAGTGTGATTTGTATGTGACGCTGGAACCCTGCCCGATGTGTACCGGGGCGATCATCAACGCGCGTATCCGCCGCTTGGTCTACGGTGCGTCGGATTACAAGGCAGGTTCCTGCGGCTCGGTGGTGAATTTGTTCGATTTTCCCTATAACCATAAGCCCGAAACGGTCGCGGGGTGTCTGGGGAACGAATGCAGCGCCATGCTGACGGTTTTTTTTCGCAGTCTGCGTCGTCAGAGAAAGGGCAAAATGGAAAGTGTGAATGAGATGTGAATACATGTCTTAGAACCCGCTTCGGCCATTATACGCTGTGGGACGAACCGTTTGCCATTTGCAATGTCCGTTTTTGGGAATGCGCCGGTATGGAGGACGATCCCACGCGATACGACTCCAATGTTCCCGATGGAGACAACGAGGTGTCGCCTATGCAGGCGAGGCGCAATTATCAGGTATTCGGCGCGATGAGCCAGTGCCTGCCCCCTTTGTCGCTATATTATTGTTGAACTCCATCCTCCGGATAAGGAGGAACTCAAGCGTAGAATGACCGCTGTGCTTGACGTCCGCATGACGCGCCGTCATCTGGCGGCATGGGCAGCGGTTCATTGATGGTGGCATCTTGCCGGAGGGGGGGGGAGCAGAGAAGAACGAGAGTGATTATAGCCCTAGGTGGGCGCCAGCCCACCGTCGTCCTCCGCCTTGCCCTGCACTCACCATCATCGCCTCCTTTTGTCTCCCTGATTATTTGGATTGCTATAATCACTTTATCAACCAACTGTAATCCTGTCGACAATCAACAACGTAATCAATATAAACGGTATTATCAGCAATCTGGAAAATCAGCATATATCGTTTTTCAAAAAGTAGAAACCGATAAGCATTTTTAGGGATATGCTCCCCTTTGAGCCATGAACATCTTTGCGGCATAATTTCCAGAGAATCAGCGGCTTCCTGAAATGATGCCGTAAGCCGCTTTGCGGCATTAAGACTCACCTGTGCCAAAAAAGCAGCGTGTGAAACCAGCATTTGTGCAGCCTTTTGGGATACTTCGACACGATATTTAGTTGGTTCCATTTTCTGCCGCCTCCTCAATCACACTGTTCATCATAGCGGCGACTTCATCCACAGTGTATCCCTTAACACCATGCAGTCTGTCCTCTTCAACGGCGAGGAGTTCTTCTCTGAGTCGCAGCATTTTTTCTCTGCGATTGAAGGTTTCAATATCCATGACTACCAAATCGCCTTCACCATTTTTTGTAAGAAAAACCGGCTCCGCTGTTCTTCTGCACATATCAGCTATTTCATTGTAGTTTTGTCTGATGGCGGCAGACGGACGTATATTCATAAAAAGACCTCCATTTCGATAAACGTAGTAATATTCTTACTATATTATAATAAAATTATGCGAGACTGTCAATAGTCAATCAGAAAAAGACACGGAAATCAATTTTGGTGATAACATTCGCCGGATTCGCTAAACTGCGTTGAAAATCCCGGCGCAGTTTGCACTCCCCCAGTCAGCTACGCTGACAGACCCCTCAAAGAGGGAGCCGATAATGCCTCCCTCCCTGAGGGAGGTGGCACGTTAGTGCCGGAGGGAGTTCTCCCGGTTTTCAAAATTGATTTCCCTGAGAAAAAGAAAAAGCACATTCACAGAGAAACCATGAATGTGCTTGGAAGGGCTATACAAAAAAGATGCACGTGGGTTAAAGCTACTTACTCCAGAATATTATCAATATTCCGACCGCCATAAATCACTCTTGCTATGGTAACAAGATTTTTTCTTCATTCACCCAATAGAACACGAGATAATTCTTAACGACCATTTTTCTGTATTCCATCTTTAACGGTTTAACAGAAAAAGCGGAAAGGGGATAATAAACCGGGTATCTATATGGCATTTCTGCGAGTTTGTCAATTGTTGATACAATATTATCAGAGAGTCGTTCGGCTGCATCGGGATTATTCAGTTTGACGCCGATATAATCCGCTATCTCTGTCAAGTCCAGAAGAGCGGAAGGAAGATATTCAATCTTATACGTCATTGAATGATTCTCCTCTTGCGGCTTTCCGCATGGCGGCTAATACGTCCTTTGAGGAAAATCTTTCATCTGTCATTTCCGCTTCTCTTTCCGCCTCGGCGAGTTTGGAATATACTTCGCTTTCAAAGCGCATATTCTCATATGCTTCCATACTCATGACAACCATATCGCCGTAACCGTTTCTGGTCAGAAACACAGGCTGCTGTGTTTCGTGTACGGTCTTGGAAATATCCGCAAAATTATTTCGTAAATCTGAAACCGGTCTGATGGATTCCATGATACTCACTCCTTCAATAATCATCTTATCATAATTATGATAGCAAATCAAGAATAGTATCAACAAAATAAAAAGCATATATTTGTGAAGATTACACAAATATATGCTTGGAAGGGTTGAACAAAAAAGATGCACGTGGGATAAAGCTACTCACACCAGAACAAAAATGTAATATCCTCAAACTCTCCATTTGCATTTTTTCTGTACATACGTTGATTGGTTGTTTGACTGTCGAGCGCCCCAAAATCTTCCTGATAACTTCCGATTTTGATATAGTCAAATTCTTTCATCCATTCTTCGATAAACGTATCACGACCGGAGTACAGACAGGTTTTCAGACCTTTTTGTTGTGCAAATTCCGCAAACCGTACAAGTTCCTCTTTTTCCTCCTGACGTCCTGTGCCTTCGCCAAGAAAACAGACGCATGATGCCTGACTGTAGTAAAGGTCTATAATATCGCTTATCCGCTTGCTCAAAACGTCTCCGTGTTCAGGCAACTGCAACTCCGGATAGTGACAATTTTTGCACCTGTTACAGCAGCCCGAAATATAAATACAGATGGACTGTTCGCCGGGTACTTCATAGGGACTAAGACAAATTTCTGTGTAGTAAAGCATTGATTATTCCCTTTAGTTTGTTTAATCTTTATTCTTCTGCTTTGCGGTATTGAGCGATGAAATCAGAATCCGCTTGATCTCCAGGCAGTCATTGATAAGCGAACTGCCTTCCGCCTCGGTGATGTATTCCGACAGCACCAGCAGCCGCAGCCAGTATTCGGTTTCGGCTGTTTCTTTGAGGGAAATTTGAAGCTTTGCGATGAAGTCTGCCTTGCTGATGCCATATATCGCTTCATTGGCATTGGCTCCGATAGATGTTCCACTTCTGATGATCTGCTTTGAAATGATGGATTCATGCTTTTCTTTGAGAAGATACTGATAGAGCCTGACAATGCGTGAAGCGAATTTGATTGATTTTTCGAGAAGTGGGTTATCATAGGGCATGGCTGATTCTCCTTGAATGAAAAATGATGAAATGATGAAATGAAAAAATGAAAAGAAAAAAGAATAAAGAATAGAGAATAAAGAATAATACACCAGAAACGCCCCGTGCAAATCTTTATTCATTTTTCTTTATTCTTCCTTATTTATTATTTGAGCCCCTTTGCGTTTTACCGCAAAGGGGCGTTTCTGGAAGGGTTGAACAAAAAAGATGCAGGTAGGTTATTCTCCTGCGACGCCCGTTTTTTCAATAAAAAAGATTGAAAGCCGCATTTTTATGAAATAAATGTAAATTTGTTTATGATATCTTCCAACGCCTCTGTCTGACCGTTCTGGATTACAAAATCTGAATGACCTGCGCTCTTACAATGACCGCTCAGAAAATTGGCATCTCTGTCAGATCTCATTGTGAAGTAAGCGACTTCATTCGGATTGGCAATTTCGATTTCTTCTTCTCCATAAAGATATGAATCCACATGAACTTTAATTTCATCACTCTCAGGATGCTTTTCCATGAAGTCCTCGTAGGCAGTCCAGCCGTCAAGATCAGCGGCTGTCTTTGGCGTGCCTGATGCAAGAAATATAACTTGATTCTGATCTACAGTTAATGTTACCTCAGAAAATAATAGAGCCATTAAATTTTTCCTCCGGAATATTCAAAAGAGTAATCATTTCCGTAGATTTCTTATTGGTGAACTGTCGATGCCCGCCCTTTCAAGTGTAGAAATAATATCTGCTCTTGACTTTTCGCCAAGACCTCTGAGCTGCAGGATTTTTTCAGGTTCATTTTTGATGAGCCTTTCAAGCTGATCCACAGTCCGCAATCCCCCGCGGTAAAGGATATTGCAGGTTCGGAAAGAAAAACCAAGCTCCCAAATGTTGTAAATATCTGCCGGCTGATGAATTTTCAGTTTTACATACACTTCGCTGTAATCTACTCCATGCTCGACAAGTTTATCCGCAATCGTCGTCAGATGTTTTTTATTCAGTTTCAAAAGTTCGGAAGGAATCTTGTCCATTGCCTCCATTACATCTCCGAGTGTGTGAATCTTCATATTCCGAAGTTTGAATTTTGTGAATAAGGGCATACCGGAATCGTCTAATGTTACTTGCTGCAAAATCTGTATCTGTTCAGCACGGCTTTTTGCGCACATACAATCAAGCCTTATCTTCTCTATTCGCCTCGCGTTTCCTTTAAGCCCATATCTTATATAATCTGATCTCGCATCATGGCGCAGCTTTTGGAGTGCTTTTGCTTTGATCTCACCGATACGGGGAGCGGTTACACCAATCATCTCACTGATTGCCTTTTGTGACATATATTTCTCATAATATTGTCTGATAATCATCTGCTCTCTTTGGGGCAGTGTGGAAATGACATGGCGTAATCCCGCCATCTGATCTTCATTCAGCGTGAGGGGAACATTTTGAATATCTTGCAGAATGTTTTCCGGCCATCGCGGTTTTGAAGGCTTGGGTGTAGTTTTTTTCTGCGGCTTCACCGATGATGACTCGGCTCTGGGATGTTTTATCCCCAGCACCTTCTGTATCTCACTTTTCTTTGCGTCCGGGAAGAAGCGGCGTATCTGTTCCGATATTCTGTCCCATGAAGCGCTTGGTTCTTCACTGTATCGGGAAGAAATAAAATCATATCCCCACTTGGTTTCGGGAGTTCCCATTGCAGCGATATGCCAGCCGAATGGCTCGCCAGTCTTGTTTATACGCTGACGGAAATCCGACACAATGAGATAGGTCTGCATCTGAAGCTCTGTCAGCACACCTTCAAAATTCTTTTCGCCGCCTTCTTTGCCGAAGCCGGCCTTTTCTTTCAGTGCATTGCTCATGATTTCATTGCC
>CADCNI010000083.1:4776-8732 GCA_902802795.1 uncultured Ruminococcus sp. | reverse complement strand
TGATACGAATAAAAGCGAGAGAGAACATTTGAAAAGAATTATGAAGAAGCCTTTCAGCATTTTTCCAAAGCCTACGGCATTTGTCTAACCAACCGAAAGAACGCTCAACAATCCAGCGTTTGGGAAGGACAGCAAAGGTATGTAATTCATTGCGCTTAACAACTTCAACGTCCGCTCCGGATATTTCTTTTATTGCATCAGCAAATTTCTGACCTGTATAGCCTCCATCAACAAGCATCTTTTTGATTTGAGATAGGTTATCTGTACACTCATGATAATAACTGACCATATCAATGGCACCTTTACGGTCTGTAAAATCTGCCGTGGTTACCATCATAGCATGTGGAAGTCCACAGGTATCTACACCGATATGCAGCTTTATTCCTGAAGTTTTTTTCCCGCGTCGTAGCCCTTACATTGGGCTGTATCGGCATTTTGGATGCTTTTTGAATCTGCGATTATCATTGTGGTTTTTTCAGAACGATCATTCTTTTTCCGTTCCATTTCCACCAATTTACGCAGAATACGATCAAGCAGACTTATCCCATCTTCATCTTCTTCTGACCATATATCGTAATAATAACGGACAACTCTCCAATCAGGAAAATCATGCGGAATGGCTCTCCATGTACAGCCCTCTTTCACCAAGTACAGTACGGCACATCGCTCGGATATTCATTTCTCATTTCTTTCACCGCTTCTCTTTTTCCCTTATTTTACTCCCTTTTTTCTCTTTTGTAAAGATTCTAAACAGGCTCTAAGAGGGGGTGTTGATGATGTGGAAAAATATCTATCCAAAATCATGGGGAAAGCTGTTTGAAAGATATTGTGACACCTATCTTCCTGAAAGAAAGCGGGAAATCTGCCGAAGAGCAAACGAGGAATATCGGAAGCTGCTTACGCAGATGCCGGATCTGGGCGGAAAAGAGAACGGTATGGCTGAAAATATGGCCACGTGGTTTACCTTGGTCGCCTTCTATGAAGCAAGTGACCATGCCATTAACGGACCGGCGTTTCAGATCATTCACGGCTGGCATATTGATTCCCTTCGCTTTCTGGGAAAATTGGTAGACGGCAATAAGCAGCAATGGCCTTACAGACTTTTTGAAAAAATATACGATAAGTATGAAAGGCAGCTACGAGAGCATCGGGCAAGAGGCGAGTGGAAAGACAGCTGGGAAATTAAAATCAATCCGGAACACAGGACAGAAGGATACAGCTTTTATCTGATCGGCTGTCCCATTGCAAGGCACGCGAAGGAACATGGATATGAGGAAATGCTCCCTTACCTTTGCAAAACAGATCATTCACTTGCGCATGTTCTCCACACCAAGCTGATTCGCACCTAGATCGAGAGTCTTGGAGGAGAATATTGCGATTACTGGTATGTAGGAGATAAAAGCATTGCGGCCAAAGAGTTTGCAGACTTATAGCAATCTCCTAGGTGGGCGCCAGCCCACCGTCGTCCTCCGCCTTGCCCTGCACTCACCATCATCGCCTCCTTTTGTCTCCCTGATTATTTGGATTGCTATAAATTTATTTTATCGAGAGCCTTTTGTTAACTGAGGTAACTTTTTTCTTGACATTTCGCATTCAATGCGATATACTATTATCAAAGGCGGTGATGAAATGACACAAGGCGAAAGAGTCAATCAACTCCGGTCAGCATTAAATCTGACGCTTGAGAGATTCGGTGAACGCTTAGGAGTAACAAAAACCGCAATTTCTTATATTGAAAAAGGTAACAGAAATTTGACCGAACAAATGATTAAATCCATCTGTCGGGAATTCAACGTCAATTATGATTGGCTGGTGTACGGTGATGGAGATATGTTTTCCGAGCTTCCCAAGACAATCCTTGACGAGCTATGCCGGGTGTATGATTTGGATGCGACTGACCGGAAAATGGTTGAAGCGTACATAAAAATGAATAAGCAATCCCGGCAAGTTCTGAAGGACTACATCATGTGCATCATCGGAGAAAAATAAAAAAAGAGGTTCCCGTCTGATTGACAAGGACCTCTTTGTGTGTGGGTATGTACGCCGCTGCTCAGCCGTAAAGGTAAATGACCTTTATAAATTCGTAAATGCGGATGAGCTGTTTTTTGGCATCTTCGACAGCAGATCGTCAATTCGGTGCAGCAGCTTCTTCTTTTCTTCCTTCATTTGATTGTCTTTCGTTTTTACAATCCCCCCACGGTTTTAATTATTATAATTCTCATAGCTGAGAATGTCAAGCATAATTTATTTTATATTTTCGCAGAAAGTATAGTGATGCAGGATGTTCTTTAAGAGCCTGTTTAGAATCTCGGCGTGTGCGCGCCGCCATACTGTCGTATTGCAAGGCGAATTCACGAAATATGGCGGAAAAGATGCAAGCAGGACGTGCGCGAAGGGATTCTAAACAGGCTCTAAAAGGAAGCTTTCGCGGCAATTCACTCTTGAAACTCCATCGGGTAAGACGCGCAGTGAGTACAGTCTGGAATATGCTCAAAAAGACATTGAAAAGATCATCGCGCTGATCGACAGCTCGGACAGCAAGAACCTGACCGAAGCCGACACCTGCCTGCAATTTATTCTCCCTTTTTTCCAAGCATTCGGCTGGAATTCGGGGAATACATACTGGCGCGCACAGTTTCGCATAGGGTATAGCTACAAGCATGTGGATTACGCATTTTCCAAGCAGGGCAAGAGTTGGGCCTACATTGAAGCCAAGCGCCTCGGGATGAAAAACATCGGACGAAACAAAAATTTCATCAAGCAGATTTCCGGCTACTTCAATGCCTCACCCGGCGCGCATCTGATCATCCTGACCAACGGGGAAGAATACTGCTTTTACTCCTACGGTGAAAGCTCGGAGATTTGTACTACGCCCTTTCTCCGATTCAATATCCGGAACATTGATCTGACCGGCAGTGCCAGACCGCTGTGTCACCTTTTTTACAACAACTTCCATATGGCGGACTGGCCGAAGTATGCCGAAATGAGCCGCGCTCTCGCGGAGATTCGTCATGCACTGCGCCACGCGCCCGACAGTCTGAGCAAGGACAGTATTATCGAAAAATCTTTTGCGCTGCTCTATCCGCATCTGGACGAAGCACAGCGCAAGGAATGGATTGCTTTTTTCAACGAGTTTAGTTAAAAGGTGGAAAAAGAAAAAAATACTCCGCCGACTCAGGTGGTGCCAGAAGCCGACGGAGCATAATCTTTGTGCTGAGCCGTATGTAACAGCTCTATGTGAATTATATCACGCTGAGTGAAATTTATCAACATGTTTTTTGAAAAAATATTACACATACTATCAAAAAAAGAAAGGGAGGCCACAGTTATGTCAACCAAGGAACAGCTGTATGACAAATATTTGCAGAATCCGGAACCTGTTTCCGAGATGATGAGTCTGGAAGACTTTGCTGCGGAACTGGGGATTGATCTGTCATGAAATATAGTGTCGTCATTTCCAAGAAAGCGCAGAAATTCATTCGAGCGCAGCAGCCCAAGCAACAGAAGCGAATTCTTGATGCTATCAACAAACTGCCGGATGAGGGCGATATTGTGCCGCTGGAGGGTAACACAAACGCCTATCGTTTGCGCGTTGGTGATTACCGGATTATCTACGAGGTGGACAACGGCGCTTTCATTGTGATTGTCGTAGATGCAGGGAATCGCGGGCAAATCTACAAAAGAAGATAAAAAATATTCCCCTATCCGCAGTCGCCAAACAGCCGGATAGAGGAAAACAGAGTAACCACACCAAGGGCGTAGTCTGTCATTATGATAGCATATTTCTTCCTTGGTGTCAATCCCTTGATAACAAGGAGGAAAAGAAATCATGAAAAATGCAAACGGTACCGGAGGCATCGTTATAGCAATCCAAATAATCAGGGAGACAAAAGGAGGCGATGATGGTGAGTGCAGGGCAAGGCGGAGGACGACGGTGGGCTGGCGCCCACCTAGGA
>CADCNI010000083.1:0-4751 GCA_902802795.1 uncultured Ruminococcus sp. | reverse complement strand
GGCGAGCCACCTCCCTCAGAGAGGGAGGCATTATCGGCTCCCTCTTTGAGGGAGCTGTCAGCGAAGCTGACTGAGGGAGTTCTTAAGTTGTGGATAGTGGTTAAAAAAAGTCAATTAAAAACGGGCTGCCGGTTCGTGAAGAAGTCGGCAGCCCGTTTCATTGATTTTGCGGTAATATACACGTAATATACAAAAGTGCCCTTAAAATCCCTATTTTAGGTGTTTGTCACTTAAATTGCCCTTAAATTGCCCGTTTAAAAAATCACATCTTCCCATGCACCGCATATTCTGACAAAAGGAACGTCTGCGCGTGGCATACAGTCCATCGGAACAGGCGGTCAGCAGAACGGGCGGTGAAAGCATTGCGGAAATTATGCGATTTGCGCGACGGGGAGTGGGGGAGAGTGGTCTCTGTGGATGAGAACTGTCCCCTCCGACGGCGGCTTACGGAACTGGGTTTTATTGAGGGCACGCGGGTAAAGCGGTTGTTTACGGCGGCGGCAGGCGATCCGGCGGCATACCGACTGCGCGGAACCGTGATCGCGCTGAGAAAGAGCGACAGCGCCGCCATTGCGGTGGAGTCAACCATGAAAACACGGAAACACGGGAACACGGAAGGAGCGGGTGACGATGCGGGTGGAAACCGGAAGAAAGTGGAAAAAGCGGCGTGCCGATGAGAAAAACGGCATGGGGCAGACGGTAAAATCCGTTGCGCTGGCGGGCAATCCGAATGTCGGAAAGAGCACTGTGTTCAACCGTCTGACGGGTATGCACCAGCATACGGGCAACTGGCCGGGCAAGACAGTCGCGACCGCTTCGGGTTTTTTTGAGTATGACGGAACGCGCTATCGGCTGGTGGATATTCCGGGTATGTATTCCCTCACCCCGCACTCGGCGGAGGAAGAAGCGGCGGCGGAGTTTTTGTGTTTTGACGCGCCCGACGCGGTCATGGTGGTGTGTGACGCGGGCGCGCTGGAACGTCATCTGGCCTTGGTGCTGCAAATCGCGGAGATGACCGACCGTCTCATGGTGTGCGTTAATCTGAATGACGAAGCGGAACGGAAAGGCATTCGGGTGGATGCGTCGAAATTGTCCGCCCTGCTTGGGGTACCTGTGGTCAAGACCTCGGCGGCGAGGGGAGAAGGCATCGACAAGTTGGTGAAAGAGGCGGCGCGTTTGTGCGGCGGCGGAAAACAGCGTCCCTACCGCGTCAGATATCCTCATGGGATCGACCGTGCGTTAAATGAATTGGAAGACGCGGTTACGCAAACAATGCAGGACACGGTGAAAGCCGCAAAGATCAGCACACGCGGCACGGCGCTCAAAATTCTTGAAAACGACGTGACCTATCTGAATGCCTTTCAGCGGAAAATCGGCTTCGATGTCCGACAGACCGGGGAGGTCAGAAATGTGACTGATCGCCAAAAAGCAAGCCTTTATGAGAAAGGCTTTACCGGAGAAACCATAGCCGCCACGGTGACGGCCTGCCGCATTCGCGCTGCCGAGAGCATTGCGGAACGCTGTGTGACAAGCGACGAAAGCCCTGCGGCAGCGAAGGGGGAGACGCGGTTTGACAGATTTGACAAACTTGATAAGATATTTACGGGGCGGGTGACGGGAAAACTCTGTATGCTGGCGCTTCTCGCCGTGGTGTTCTGGCTCACCGTTGCCGGAGCGAATGTGCCGTCCGCGTGGCTGACGTCACTGTTTGCCAAGTTGGAACCTCCCCTGCGCCGTATGCTGTTAATGGTAAATGCACCGGATTGGCTGTGCGGACTGTTGACGGATGGGGTCTATCGGGTGCTGACGTGGGTGGTGTCGGTTATGCTGCCGCCGATGGCGATTTTCTTCCCTCTTTTTACGCTGCTCGAGGATGCGGGCTATCTGCCGCGCGTAGCGTTCAATCTCGACTGCCGGTTCCGTCAATGTGGCGCGTGCGGCAAACAGGCGCTTACCGCCTGCATGGGCTTCGGCTGCAACGCGGTGGGCGTGACGGGGTGCCGTATCATCGATTCCCCGCGGGAGCGGTTGATCGCCATTCTCACCAACAGCTTTGTCCCCTGCAACGGGCGTTTTCCCATGCTGACGGCGCTCATTGCCATGTTTTGTCTGGGCAGTTGGGCGGCTCCGTGGGATTCGCTGCTGGGCGCTGTCCTGCTCACAGGCGTGATATGTTTCGGGCTTGCGGCCACGTTTGCGGTGTCCAAGGCGCTGTCGATGACGCTGCTCAAAGGGCAGCCGTCCTCCTTTACGCTGGAACTGCCGCCCTATCGCCGTCCGCAGGTGGTGAGCGTCATTGTGCGCTCGGTGCTGGATCGCACGCTGTTTGTGCTGGGACGTGCGGTCGCGGCGGCGGCGCCCGCGGGAGCGGTGATCTGGCTGGCGGCTCATCTTCGGGTAGGGGACGGCAATCTGCTGTCGGCATGCAGCGGGTGGCTTGACCCTGTGGGACGGCTGTTGGGGATGGATGGGGTCATTCTGATGGCGTTTTTGCTGGGATTTCCCGCCAATGAAATTGTCATCCCCCTCATGCTGATGATGTATCTGTCGCAGGGAACGCTGACCGATATCAGCGATCTGACGGCGCTGCGTGAACTGCTGATGGCCAACGGCTGGACGCTGCACACGGCTATCTGCGTCATGCTGTTTTCGCTCATGCACTGGCCGTGCGCCACCACCTGCATGACGATTTATAAGGAAACGGGCAGTGCCAAGTGGACGGCGGCGGCTATCGTCATTCCGGCGGCGCTGGGCTGCGCGGTCTGTATGGCGGTGTCGCTGGCAGCCGCCATCATCGGCTTCTGACGCATGGATATGGGTGATGGTTTGGTGTGGCTTTTCTGTAATTTACAACGGTTGACTGGGGGATTGGGCAAATTTAATGAATGTTGCCGGATATGACGAGGGTTTTTTATGATTTTGCAGACAAAATATCAAAATTATCGTTGACAGTCGGACAGAATTGTAATATAATATTGTAGTTATTGGAGCAATCATGCTTCAATGCGTTATTACAGAAAAATGGAGTTGAGCGTGATTGGTTAGAGCAATTGTAGGAGCCAACTGGGGCGACGAGGGCAAGGGAAAGATTACGGATATGCTTGCCGCCGAGTCGGATATCGTCATTCGCTTTCAGGGCGGTGCCAACGCGGGTCACACGATTATCAATAATTTTGGCAGATTCGCGCTGCATCTGCTGCCGTCGGGCGTGTGCCATCAGCATACCGTCAACATCATCGGCAACGGCGTGGCGCTTGATTTGATGAAATTTGAAAAAGAGCTTGCCTACGTGGTGGAGCAGGGTGTCCCCACACCTAAGATTCTGATTTCGGAGCGCGCGCAGCTCATTATGCCCTATCATGTGCTGTTTGACGTGTATGAAGAGGAACGCCTGGGCGGCAAGGCCTTTGGTTCGACCAAGTCGGGCATTGCGCCCTTCTATTCGGATAAGTATTCCAAGATCGGCTTCCAGGTCAATGAGCTGTTTGCCGACGAGGACTATCTCAGAGAGAAGATCAATAAGGTGCTGGATATCAAGAACACCATGATCAGGCATCTCTACAACAAGCCGGAGATTTCCGGGCAGGAAATCTATGATTATCTCATGAAGTGCAAGGAGATTGTCACGCCTTATGTGGCAAATACCTTTGAATTTGTGCAGAGAGCAGTCCGCGAGAACAAGAACATTCTTTTAGAGGGTCAGCTCGGCTCGCTGAAGGACACCGATTTCGGTATTTATCCGATGGTTACGTCTTCCTCCACATTGGCCGGATATGGCGCAGTGGGCGCGGGCATTCCCGCGAGAGCCATTTCTGAAGTGATTACCGTGACCAAGGCGTATTCAAGCTCTGTGGGCGCGGGCGAATTTGTGAGCGAAATCTTCGGTGATGAAGCGGACGAACTGCGTAGACGCGGCGGCGACAAGGGAGAATTCGGCGCAACGACGGGCAGACCGCGCAGAGTGGGCTGGTTCGACTGTGTGGCGACCCGCTACGGCTGTATGGCGCAGGGTACCACCAAGGTGGCCATGACCAATCTCGATGTGCTGGGCTATCTCGATGAAATCCCCGTATGCGTGGGCTACGAGATTGACGGACAGATTACCCATGAATTCCCCGTCACGCATCTGCTTGCCAAGGCAAAGCCGGTGCTCCAGAACCTGCCGGGCTGGAAGCAGGACGTGCGCGGCATCAAGAATTACGAGGAGCTTCCCGAAAACTGCCGCAAGTACATCGAATTCATCGAGGGACAGATCGGTTTCCCGATTGACATTCTTTCCAACGGTCCCGGTCGCGACGAGGTTATTTACAGACAATAAATTTTTTCATCATGCAGGGTGTGTCGCACGAAGAACTTAGTGCGACAGCCCTGTTTTGTTTTGCCGATGAAAAACAGCCAAGATTTGTACAAAACCTTGGCTGTCAGTGAAACCAGAAGCATGTTACAAAAAATGAACAATGTCAACATTTTTTTATTATTTTATTATGTGTCTTTGAGAGTTTATTGATTCAAACTTCCCACACCGAAAATCAGCCAAAAGCCCGTAATATAGGGAAAAAACGGCAATTCAATATCACGCAGCCTGAGCAATATGCAAAGAATTACGCAAATAGGCAGGTAGGCGCGATACAAAGTTAGCGAGTAATGAATTGATCTGATCATCGGTCAAATGCAGAAATTCCTGAACGCTGTCAATGAAAGCCTGAACGATAATAGCCATTGACTGATTGAAGGTGATGTCCTGTAGTTCA
>CADCNI010000082.1 GCA_902802795.1 uncultured Ruminococcus sp. | reverse complement strand
AGGACGACGGTGGGCTGGCGCCCACCTAGGACGACAACGCAGCCATGTGCTCACCAGCGCGCCGAACTTGTCTTTTTGTTTGTTTGGATTGCTATATGTCGGCCCCAAGGGTCTGGCAGTTCCCCAGCAGTAATATGCATGATGCGTAAAACACATTGACACAAAACATCCGTCCGGATGTCTGTTTCGACGTTCGGACGGATGTTTTATTTTTTACTTTGCGATACTCAGCCACCCGGCAAAGCTGACGGATAAAAATGCCTCCACCGCCGCGCGATAGGATTCGCTCCATGTCGTCACGCGACCCATACCTGGCACATAGGGGTCAAGATAGCGGCGTTTGGCGTTGACCTGCACGCCGTATTGTCCTTCGACCTTCTCCGGCGTATTTCTTACCTCCCGAATCTGCGTGTATTCCTGCCAGAAAGCCGCCGTTTCCGGGGTTCCTCGCAACTTTTCAATGACGTTTTCCTCGGTGGTGTAGAGATCGTCTACCGTCAGCAGACCTTTCTCCACTGCGCTTTTCAGCCCGTCGGCAAGAAACTGCATGGTGAAGCGGTCGGACGCGGAGATATAGACATAGGCGCACCGCATGGAGCAAAGGGCAAATTCCTCCGCCATCGCCTTGTCCATAAACACCAGCTCCGGCTCGCCGTGTTCATTTTCGCCTACCGAAATGGCACTGTAGAATTTTTTGATATGCGCTTTATCCGTCACGCCGTACTGAATGAAATTGCCCAGCGTGTATTCCAGCCGATCCGCTGACAACTGCGGTGAGGCATTGTCCGCGATGGGGTACAGGTGATAATCGCACACATCGGCGGTTGTCAGCCCCAATTGCGCCAATATGGTCTGGATTTCCGGCGAATTTTCTATCATAGCGGCGGTAGGTTCCTCAGTGGATTCCTGCGTGAGATGGTCGCCGTTGAAAAAATCCACCACATGCGCAAAGGCGGGCGTGCTGATATCGTGAAACAGTCCCGCCACCGACTGCTTGACATCGTGGGTAAAATGCCACACGATCAGCGCCACACCGACGCTGTGTTCAAAGCGCGTGTAACGGCGGCACATATCCTCCGCGTGAAGCGCTACATATTCGCAGCCGCAGTTCATGCCGATTTTTTTCAAACGCTGCATGTCCCTCGTCTGCGCCAAATTGACAATAAAATCGGGCAGCTCCCCGTCATATACATCGAGCAGCGGATAGCACTCTGTGCCTTTGATCTTTTGCCATTCCGTCATAGCAAATCCCTCCGTATATATAGCAATCCAAACAAACAAAAAGACAAGTTCGGCGCGCTGGTGAGCACATGGCTGCGTTGTCGTCCTGTCCTAGGTGGGCGCCAGCCCACCGTCGTCCTCCGCCTTGCCCTGCACTCACCATCATCGCCTCCTTTTGTCTCCCTGATTATTTGGATTGCTATAATATTAAAAACCGTCTGCCATATCTTTCTTCGATACCGCAGACGGTTTTATATATCACTGATTCAATTGATCACAAAAACGGTTTCCAAACGTAAATGCTTATTACGGTCTTCCCTCGCATGAAACCAATCGTTCAGAAAGCCTTTCGGCTCAAAAATCTTGGAAAGAAATTACTCGGGAGTTATTCCGCAAGGCGGTGACAACACCGGAACCAACGGTACGGCCGCCTTCACGGATAGCGAAGCGGAGGCCTTCCTCGATAGCGATCTCCTTGAGGAGCTCGACGTCCATCTCGACGTTGTCGCCGGGCATGCACATCTCGGTGCCTTCGGGCAGGGAGATAACGCCGGTAACGTCAGTGGTTCTGAAGTAGAACTGAGGACGATAGTTGTTGAAGAACGGGGTATGACGGCCGCCTTCGTCCTTGGTCAGAACGTAAACCTGGCCATGGAACTTGGTGTGCGGATGAATGGTGCCGGGCTTCGCCAGAACCTGACCTCTCTCGATGTCGGTTCTCTGGATACCACGGAGCAGAGCGCCGATGTTGTCGCCAGCCTCAGCATAGTCGAGGAGCTTGCGGAACATTTCGATACCGGTAACAACAGTCTTTCTCTTCTCATCGGACAGACCAACGATTTCGACTTCCTCGTTGAGGTTCAGATGACCACGCTCAACTCTACCGGTAGCAACAGTACCGCGGCCGGTGATGGTGAAGACGTCTTCGATGGGCATGAGGAAGGGCTGGTCAGCCTTTCTCTCAGGAGTGGGGATATACTCGTCAACAGCATTCATGAGGTCAAGGATGCACTTGTACTCAGGAGCGTTGATGTCCTTGGAATCGGACTCGAGAACAGCCAGAGCGGAACCGGTGATGATCGGAACATCGTCGCCCGGGAACTCGTACTCGTTCAGCAGGTCGCGGATCTCCATCTCGACGAGCTCGAGAAGTTCGGGATCGTCAACCTGGTCAGCCTTGTTCATGAAAACAACGATATAGGGAACGCCAACCTGACGGGAGAGCAGGATGTGCTCACGGGTCTGGGGCATGGGGCCGTCTGCCGCGGAAACAACGAGGATAGCGCCGTCCATCTGAGCAGCACCGGTGATCATGTTCTTGACGTAGTCAGCATGGCCGGGGCAGTCAACGTGAGCATAGTGACGGTTGTCAGTTTCATACTCAACGTGAGCGGTGTTGATGGTGATACCTCTTTCTCTCTCTTCGGGAGCCTTGTCGATGTTTGCGTAATCGACGAATGCGGCGTCACCCTTCATAGCGAGAACCTTGGTAATCGCAGCGGTCAGAGTGGTCTTACCATGGTCAACGTGGCCGATGGTGCCGATGTTGACATGGGGCTTATTTCTTTCAAATTTTTCCTTTGCCATGGGAAGTTTCCTCCTTTAATAAGTGAAATGATATGATTATAATAGCACATACCGCGAAAAATGCAATATGTTTTTTAAAAATTTTAACGAAAATTTACTTTATTATTGTGAAATATAAATTTCGTCAGACTCAGTCGTTGTTTCTGGCTCTGTCAGCAATGATCTTTTCCGCGACAGACTTCGGAACCTCGGTGTAGTGAGAGGGCTCCATGAAGTAGTTGCCGCGTCCCTGCGTCTTGGAACGCAGGTCGGTCGCGTAACCGAACATCTCGGAAAGCGGCACCATCGCGTTGATCTGCTGTGCGCCGGAAACGGCTTCCATGCCCTGAATCAGGCCACGGCGGGAGTTGAGGTCGCCGATAACGTCGCCCATGTAGTCTTCGGGAACGGTAACAACCACGTGCATGATGGGTTCGAGAAGGACGGAACCGCCCTGCTTGAGACCTTCCTTGACAGCCTGCGAACCGGCGATCTTAAACGCCATATCGGAGGAGTCAACCTCGTGATAGGAACCGTCATACAGCGTGACCTTGACGTCAACGACATTGTAGCCTGCGAGGATACCGGTCAGCAGAGCGCCCTGCGCACCTGCGTCAACCGCCGGAATGTATTCCTTCGGAACGGTACCGCCCGTAACGGCATTGATAAATTCGTAGCCCTTGCCGGTCTCGTTCGGCTCGACTTTGAGCTTGACGTGCGCGTACTGACCGGAACCGCCGGACTGTCTCTTGAACTTGTGGTCGATATCGGCGGCTTTGCGGATGGTTTCCTTGTAGGCAACCTGCGGCGCGCCGACGTTGGCTTCGACTTTGAATTCACGGAGCAGACGGTCAACGATGATTTCGAGGTGAAGCTCACCCATACCGGCGATGATGGTCTGACCGGTTTCTTCATCGGTGTAGGCCTTGAAGGTCGGGTCTTCTTCCGCCAGCTTGGCCAGCGCAATGCCCATCTTTTCCTGACCGGCCTTGGTCTTGGGCTCGATGGCGACGCGGATAACAGGCTCCGGGAATTCCATGGATTCGAGGATGACCGGATGTGCCTCATCGCACCAGGTATCGCCTGTGGTGGTGTACTTGACGCCGATGCCGGCGGCGATGTCGCCCGCGTAGCACACGTCGATGTCCTTACGGTCATTGGCGTGCATCTGAAGGATACGGCCGATTCTCTCGGTCTTGTCCTTGGTGGAGTTGTAAACGGCGCTGCCCTTTTCGAGCTTACCGGAGTAAACGCGGAAGAAGCAGAGTTTACCGACAAACGGGTCGGTCGCGATCTTGAAAGCAAGCGCGGCAAACGGCTCGGTATCGGAAGAATGGCGCTCGATTTCCTCGTCGGTCTTGGGATCGATACCCTTGATGGCGGGAACGTCGGTCGGAGCAGGCATATACGCGACAATCGCGTCAAGCAGCTTCTGCACGCCCTTGTTCTTGTAGGAAGTACCGCAGGTAACCGGCACCATGGTGTTGGCAATGGTGGACTTGCGGATGGTGCTCTTGATTTCGTCGATAGTGAGTTCTTCACCCTCGAAATACTTCTCCATGAGCGCCTCGTCCTGCTCGGCCACATGCTCGATCAGTTCGTCGTGATACTTCTGTGCGAGCTCCTTCATATCCTCGGGGATGTCCTCGACGGAAATGTCGGTGCCCAGGTCGTTGTTGTAGATGTAAGCCTTCATCTCGACCAGGTCGATCAGACCCTTGAAGGTATCTTCAGAGCCGATGGGAAGCTGGATCGGAACGGCGTTACATTTGAGTCTGTCCTTCATCATGTCAACGACGCGATAGAAATCGGCGCCCATGATGTCCATTTTGTTGACGTAAACCATGCGAGGAACCTTGTAGTTATCAGCCTGTCTCCAGACTGTTTCCGACTGAGGCTCAACGCCGCCCTTGGCACACAGCACCGTAACCGAACCGTCGAGAACTCTCAGGGAGCGCTCAACTTCAACAGTAAAGTCAACGTGGCCGGGGGTGTCAATAATATTGATACGAACGTCTTTCTTGTTGGCGTCCTTCCAGAAGCAGGTGGTAGCGGCGGAGGTAATGGTGATACCTCTCTCCTTTTCCTGTACCATCCAGTCCATCGTGGAAGCGCCGTCGTGTGTTTCACCGATCTTGTGGTTGACGCCGGTGTAATACAGAATACGCTCGGTGGTGGTGGTTTTACCTGCATCTATGTGAGCCATAATACCAATATTACGGGTCTGTTCCAATGAAACCTGTCTTGGCATAATGTCCTCCTCATTTTTTTACATAGAAATCCGAATGTTTTCACTCCGAATCCCTGCGGATTCAGAGAGGTTCCCCGCACCGCCTGACGTGCAGCAAACGGATGCGGAAGATCAGTAGGCAAGCCGAAAGGCAATTACCATCTGAAATGCGAGAATGCCTTGTTGGCCTCTGCCATCTTGTGCGTGTCTTCACGCTTCTTGGCGGCGGCACCGCTGCCGTTGACAGCGTCGAGAATCTCGTTGGCAAGGCGTTCCTTCATGGTTCTCTCGCTGCGGAGACGGGCATACTTGGTCAGCCAGCGCAGACCGAGTGTCTCACGTCTTTCGGGGCGAACCTCGATCGGAACCTGGTAGGTCGCACCGCCGACACGGCGAGCCTTGACTTCGAGCAAAGGCATAATGTTTTCCATTGCAGCTTCAAAAACTTCGAGCGGATCTTTACCACTCTTTTCGCCGACAATTTCAAAAGCACCGTAAACAATTTTCTGAGCAACACCCTTCTTGCCGTCAAGCATGATGTTGTTGACCAGACGGGTAACAATCTTGGAATTGTAAATGGGATCGGGCAAAACGTCACGTTTTGCTATGGAACCTCTTCTTGGCACTTTGTCTTCCCTCCTTCATTAGATTTGGATGATATCATAGGTACTCGAAAGTGACTTACTCCCGCAGGCCAATGCAAGAGGCATTTTATGGCAGCCCGCCGCATCGTGGGGAGCCGCTTTATATAAAACACCGCCGCATCGATTTGCAGCCGTTAGTGATAAAGTCAATTCAAACAATGAAGACAACCGAAAGCGGAGCCATCGGTTTTCAAAGAAGTGAATTACTTCTTTGCGCCTGCCTTCGGGCGCTTTGCACCGTACTTGGAACGAGCCTGCATTCTCTTGGCAACACCCTGTGCATCCAAAGTACCTCTGATGATGTGGTAACGCACACCAGGGAGGTCCTTAACACGGCCGCCGCGGATCAGAACAACGCTGTGTTCCTGAAGGTTGTGACCTTCACCGGGAATGTAAGCAGTGACTTCGATGCCGTTGGAGAGACGCACTCTGGCGATCTTACGGAGAGCCGAGTTCGGCTTCTTCGGGGTCGCGGTCTTGACAGATGTGCAGACACCGCGCTTTTGCGGAGAATTCTGATCGGTCATCACTCTCTTCTTGGTGTTCAGACCCTTCAAGAGAGCAGGAGCCTTCGCCTTCTTCTCAACGTCCTGACGTCCTTTTCTTACGAGCTGGTTAAACGTGGGCATTCATTTCACCTCCATACGCGAAAAATAAAAAAGTGTAAAAAATATATGTCAAGGCACATTTCCCGAAAGAAACGCGCCGGGACAACGTGGCAAACGCGCCGCGGATACGTCATTGACAACAAAAACATTCCGCACGCAAAATCCGAAAATAGGGCATTTGACGAATTTAAAATAAATTTACATTTGCTTGTGCCACAGTTTTTAATTTTAGCACAAAACCAGGGCTTTTGTCAAGCGTTTCGGAAAAAA
>CADCNI010000081.1 GCA_902802795.1 uncultured Ruminococcus sp. | reverse complement strand
GATGCCGTTTTCGTTTTGATCCTGCGTTCCGCAGGATGGATTTATCGCTTTTGTTTTCCCGGGAGCTTCTGCTTCCTTGACATTTTACTGTGCCTTTTCTTTGACATTATACTTGCCTGTATGACATTATACAGTACCTTCTGGATGACAGAATGGCTGGGCGGTAACACCATATAAATGGATTGTAAACCGCCAGATTAAAATTAACCTAAAAAGTTTGATTTCCTATACAAAAAGCCGCTGCGGTCGGTCAGGATTGCAGCGGCTTTTTTACATTCATTATGGTTTTTCGGGCAGGATCATGGTGATGCGGGTTCCTTTGTCTACCGTGGACTCGGCGGTGACAGTGCCACCCAGCTTTTCCACCACCGAACGGGTGATGAACAGTCCCATGCCGGTTCTGTGCCCCGACTCGTTGGGAACATTGTCACCCATAAAGCCTGCCATGAAAATGTGAGGCAAGTCATCATCTGAAATGCCGCAGCCGCTGTCATCCACCATCAGATGAATCATGCTGCCCTCTTTCCTGGCGGAAATGGCGATTTTGCCGCCCAGACCCGTAAACTCCACGGCGTTGAATACCACCTGCGTCAACGCGAAGATCAGCCAGCGCTTATCAGTGATGATGTCGATATCAAGACCCTTCCACAGCAAACCAATCCGCTTTTCCATGAAGAAAGGCGAGAAACGGCGGAGACATTCCTTGACCATAGCGGAAAAATTGTATTTTTTGAGTTCCAGGTTATCCTTAATACTGTCCAGCATGGTAAAATAGTAGATACGGTCCAGCATGGCGTTGACATATTCGGCTTCACGGCCAAGCGTATCCGCCACCTTTTTGTCGGCCAGCGATTCCACCTGCTTGAGCAGGCGAATGGCGGCGGGTTTCGCGTCAGCCGCCCACACTTCCACACAGTCGCTGTAGAGCAGTTCATCGTCACTCATGTTGTCAAAGAACTGCTCGATTTCCTTACCTCTGCCGCCATGAACCGCTGCGGCTGCCGGCGACGGATCGGGCTGGGGAGCCGCTTGTGAATTAGAAGGCGCAGCAGATATGGGGGCGTCTTGCGTCACTGAGGGCAAAACGGTGCCGCGGAAGGGAATAGACATCACCGGACCGCCAATCACATCCGAAGGAGGAGGCACTACCACATGGGGCGCCACCGCAGCGGCTGCCATAGCGACAGCCTCGTCGGCTCTGCCGGAAGGATTGGGGAAGGTCATGACCGGCTGACCGATCACGTCGGCCTCAAAGTTTCGGACAGGCCGGTCAAAATCGGAACGGCTTCCCAAAGGTTCCGGTTCGGGCGTAAATGCAAAAGCCGAACGATCATTAAGTCGGTCATTCTGCGGCTCGCCGCCGGAAAGATCATAGCCGGCGGCTCTGATCTGATCGGCAGCGGATGGCATATCATTGTCCCGTCCTCTGTGGAAAACGCCGCCGAAACGCCTGGGCGTTTCTTCCTGTATCGGTTCCGGTTGGGTGGTGTACTCGATTTCCTGATCGCGGTAGCTGTCGGCGGGGGCGTCTGAAAAATCGACCGCAAAACGGTTGTCATTGTCATATGCCGCGTTCCCATAATTCGTGTCGTCAAATCCGTCGTCCGAAGGACCGTCGTTTGCGTGATAGTCGGAGGATTCGTCCTGATAGGCAAAATCGTCATCGGTATCGTCAAAAAAGTTGTAGGTTTCCTGTGGGGGCGGCGGTGTGCGGCGAGACAGGATAAAGTCGGCAATGATAATCGCCGCCATGAGCAAAAAACCGATGGCCACCGAGATCAGCGCAATAACGCCGCCTGCTTCGGCAATGGCGTCGATGAGTATGCCGAGAATGGAAACCACGGCAAAAATCACCAGTCCTGCCGCCAGAATACGCTTTTTTTTGTCCATATCCCGAATAATGGGGATTTTTTCAAAAAGCGGGTCCAAAAAATTCATAGTGTCAATTCAACCTCCGTTATGGCATCGTGCGTCTGCGGATTTCACAGTCACAAATGACGCTTTACATATTATAACTCACTTATCGTTTCAATGTCAATTATTTAATTATGAATGAAAGGCAAATTGCATATTAATTTTGAATCTGTTTACAAATCTTTCATATGTTTACGAAAATCTTCTCAGGGTTTCTCAGGCAAACGGGCAAGCGTTTCTTCTTTATCATGGTGATGGCGCATATGAAAAAACGGTTTTTCCCGGTTATTTTTTTGCAGGCATTGACAATTTGACCCAGATGTCATATAATAGTGAAAAGTGGGATAAGCCATGGTGAGGCCATGTCTGCCCCGCTGCAACAACTATTTTTTTGAAAGGCTGAGTGAGTTATCATGGGAGTTTTAGAAGAAGTTGTTATCAATGCCAAAACCGCTGCCGCAACAGTCGGTAAAAAGGCGGAACGTCTGGTGGATATTTCCAAACTGCGTCTCAATTCGGCTGAGCTGGAAAGCGAGATTATCAAGAAGTACGAAGCGCTGGGCAGATTTGTGTATGATTCGATCAAAGCGGACACCAGCGTCAAGGGACTTCTCGAAGAGCATGTGGAAGAAATTGACGTTCTCTATCAGAAGCTGGACGAAGTCAACGAAAAAATCAACGCGCTGCGCAAAAAGGTTCCCTGCCCGGTGTGCGGCTGTCAGAATGATGAAAACGCGCTTTTCTGCTCACATTGCGGTATAAAGTTGAAATACAACGAACAGAGCGAATCTGCGGAAACAGCCTCCACACAAGAAGAAAGTGCTTCTGATAATGTGTGATGGGATAAGCGTTGGTTGCTGGTTCCCTGTGGCCTACACACGGGGAAATCAACAACATACAAAAAGAAACACAGCGGTCCGGTCTGCTGCGTTTCTTTTTTGCCCGCGGCTGTACTTTTTTGTAAATTTCCTCCCGGACCGAATAGATGGCACCTGTAGAAGAATATAATAGCAGTGTCGGCAGGGGCGGGGACAGCCGTTATGTCAAAAGAAATGTTTCATAAAGATGGGGGTTGTTATCTTGACAAAAAGCAAAACAAAGCAGAGTGATGCCAAACCCGAAAAGAAGAAAAAAAGGGGCATAGGCGGCTCGCGCGGACAATCGCTGGTGGAAGGCGCCGCAATTCTGACATTTGGCACGATTTTGGTGAAGGTGATCGGTGCGATTTTTAAAATTCCGCTGGGCAACGTCATCGGAGAAGCCGGCATGGGTTACTTCTCTGCTGCCTATGCGCTTTATCTGCCCGTTTACACGCTGTCAGCGGCGGGTTTTCCGTCGGCGCTTTCGCGGCAGGTGGCGGAAAACATCGCGCAAAACCGGTACAAGGATGCGCGAAAAGTACACCGCGTCGCCCAGCGTGTGTTCCTGATTACAGGTATTCTCGGTTTTATCGCGATGGCGGCAGGCGGCTTTTTGTATATCCATTTTGTAGATCCCGATTCCATTTACAGCGTGCTCGCCATGAGCCCGTCGGTATTCTTTTGCTGTATGATGGCGTCTTACCGTGGCTATTATGAAGGTCTGCGCAATATGACTCCCACAGCGGTATCACAGGTCATCGAAGCGCTAGGAAAACTTTTTATCGGATTGGGGTTGGCCGTTGGTATTATGCTGTACGGCGAACATACCTTCCACACCAGCCTGACGGCCTATGGCGTTACTGTCAACACGTTAGAGCAGGCGCACATCGCCAGCTATCCCTACGCGGCCGCAGGTTCACTCGCGGGTATTGCCCTCGGTTCGCTGCTTGGCTTGATTTACCTCATATTCCGTCACAAGACGCGCGGCGACGAAATCACCCAAAAAGAACTGGAAGTTTCTCCAGTGCCTCACACAAGCGGCTATATTCTGCGTAATTTCTTCAGCATCGGTATTCCTATCGCGATGGGCGTTCTGGTTCTGAATGTCACACAGGTCATCGACGCCATCACCATCCAGAACCGTCTGGACGGCATCAGTCCCGCAGCGCTCCGTGCCATTTACGGCGATCTTCTCAACGGTGTGACCGATCAGAAAATCCCCAATTTTCTCTATGGCGCCTATAACTTCGGTATCAATCTTTACAATCTGGTGCCGTATATCACCCAGGCACTGGGTGTTTCCGCACTGCCCACACTGGCGGCGGCATGGGCGATTCACAAGAAATCTCAGATTCATTCCAGCATCAATTCAGTGGTCAAGATCTCGGTGCTGATCGGATTCCCCTCGGGTCTTGGCATCTGTGCTCTCGCCGGACCTATTCTGGAATTGCTCTATCCCGGCAAGCCCGCTGCTGTTATTGCGGTTCCCATGCTGCGTGTGCTTGGCATTATGGTGCTTTTCGGAGCATTGGTTACGCCCATCAACAGCATGTTGCAGGCAGTCGGCCGGCAGAAGGTTCCGGTGTATCTGATGCTGATCGGCGCTTCTATCAAGCTGCTGCTTAATTTCACTCTGGTCGGCATTCCTGAAATCAATATCAAGGGCGCTCCGGTCGGTTCCATCAGTTGCTATATCTTTATTGTGGTAGCAAGCCTGATAATCCTCTACCGCAGAGCCAAGATCAAGCCCGATCTGGTCACGACATTTTTGAAGCCTCTTTTGGCGGCTATTCTTTGTGCGCTGTCGGCATGGGCTACCAACGGACTGCTGCATTTGATTATCCCCTCGGACTCGAGAGCTGTCGGAGCTTTGATTACGGTGGTTGCAATTTTGGTCGCTATGGTTGTTTACACTTTTGTTATACTTTTGATCAAGGGTATGACCAGAGAAGATATTTTAATGCTTCCCAAGGGAGAAAAAATTGTAAATATACTTGAAAAAAAGAAATTAATTTGATAAAATGTAAGGGCAGACATGATTTTTCGGAAAAAGTAAATTTGTTTTTCTGTTGACGGTATGTCAGACGCACATCAAATGACAAAAGCATGCTATTTGATGCGCAGGGAAAACGTCATGGCCTGACAGCCGCAGTCAACCAGCATTCCATTTATAGCATCCTAGGTGGGCGCCAGCCCACCGTCGTCCTCCGCCTTGCCCTGCACTCACCATCATCGCCTCCTTTTGTCTCCCTGATTATTTGGATTGCTATAATAACCTGCTGGTTGGTTTCCGTAAGAAGGGGAAAAATTACGGAGTCAGCCGGAGGTTTTCATTTGACCGGGTGGAAAACGCATGGAGAATCATTTCCGAGGAGAAATGGTGTGATGTTGCCGATTTCGACCATTGATGCGTTTTCCGGATGGCACAGCGCGTCATCCGGAAAATGCAAAAACAGCGCTTCCAAACTGCGCAGCGGCAATGCTACACACACCAGGGACGAATGATTTCTATTTTTGCATCCTGTCAAGTCAGATGCGACTGTTGTTTTGTAAACAGAGAAATCCGATTTTGCCGGAAATACATTATCTGCACGCGGCTTGCCTTTTCGTGGCTGCGTCTGCATATGGGTACATATATGTGGCAGCGATCGGCATATGGCTGTCGTATGTGTGTGAATTGCGAATTTGCTTGACGAAAAGGTTCGTCCAAGATCGGGGAATATTGACCTGAAAATACCGGACTGTGATCATATGTCTCTTTTGTGTGGTTTGCTCCGCATAGGCAGAGGCGTGTGAAACCAAAAAACATCGTATGGAGGTACAATGAAATGAACAAAACAGAATTGGTTGAGACCGTAGCGGAGAAATCCGGTCTCACAAAAAAGGATGCAGAGAAAGCGGTTGCTGCCGTCGTTGACACAGTTATTGACACACTCACTAAGGGTGACAAGGTGCAGCTTGTCGGCTTTGGTACATTTGAGACAAGAGTTCACAAAGAGAGAACCAACATCAATCCTGCTACCAAAGAAAAGCAAACCATTCCTGAGACCACCGTTCCCGCCTTCAAGCCTGGAAAGGCATTTAAAGACGCTGTGAAGTAACTTTTCCCTCTTTTTGAACCATCCAATAAAATTGCCGCTTGTTTGGAGTCTTTGTTTTTCTTCTTTTCTGAACATGCGGCTTTTTTTTAGCAGGGTAAAAGCATTTACTTTTTTTAGAGGAAGATGTAAAATAGAGGTATGGATATAAAAACGCTAAAAGAAGAAATCAAAAATATCAGAGAGCCGAGA
>CADCNI010000080.1 GCA_902802795.1 uncultured Ruminococcus sp. | reverse complement strand
ATCAGCAAATGCAAAAACAAAGGCGGTTCATTTTGGCGGAAAATTATGCTGACTATTACACACGCCGCATTTCAGATTTTCTTGGCGAGGTAGTTTTTCAGCTTTTTGATTGCGCTGCGGATTGAATACTGAATCGCCTGATATTTGCATTTTTCAATCCTTGCAATTTCTTCATACGTGAGACCGTGGAAGAAATACAGAATAACTCTCCTGCGCTGCTTGTCCGGCAGCTTGTCGATTGCTGCCATCAGCGCCTCATTGTCCATCTTGGCTGCGACAATATCGTCAATCGTGATATGCACAATCTCGGCACGTCTTGCCAGTTCCTGTTCGCCAAGTTCGGAGTGTTCGGCATGACGATCAAATTCATTCATGAGAGCCAGATCTTCCAGCTCAAATGTGTTGAACAAAGCGTACACATCTTCACCGACTTCAACCGTGACAGATTCGTTATCAATATTTTTGAACATGACAAAGAATTTACCGTCTTTCACAATCATCGTGTAAGGATTATCCTTATCTTTTCTTCTCGACGGTCTTTTTTCGTCCATTTGGAAAACCTCCAATCAATAGTTAAGAAAATTTCGTATTTCAAAACGATTGATTGGGGTGGACTGCGGCAGCCTGCGCTGAAGACAAACTGCCAGCAGAAATGGATAGAGGCCGCAGTGACAAATGCTTGCCCTCCGCAGCGGCTATGAATATATAAACAGACAGTACGGATATGACCACGTTTAATCTTAAGATTGTTTCTACAATATCTGTTTACATGGGCAATGTCTTTCTTGTCTGAGTATATCTATTTCCTGCCGCCTTTATTGAAGGTCGGCAAATGAGGCTGGTATCTTCTCAACATAAAAAATACCCCTCCAAAAACGAGCTTGGAGGGGTATAATTTTTGACGTAAATAATCACCCCGCCAAAAAGGTCGTTTTTTTTAAGCAGGGTAATATTAACTTTATTTGATGCTGAATTTGCTGCGATGAACAAATCCTCATTTATAGTGATATTATATCACGTCGAAATTGATTATTCAATAGTGATGTGAAGATTTCTACTATTTGCACAAAAACTTTCTCCCCAACATTCACAAGAATTTGGGGAGAAAGTTCCAGTTAATCATTCGTGGATTCTTTTATATTGGGGGGTGAAAAAACGGTAATGAATAATGATTGAATCGTTTTCAGCTAATACCGATTCTCTTGAAATACCTCCACAACGGCACTGTCGCCGCCACAGCCAACAACTGCCAGCCGACGCATACCCCTTCCGCATATCCCGGATAGGAGGCATAGGGGGTAAACACATACTCCATGAACCAGTTCGGCACATTCAGCATTCCAAAAGTGGGAGTGAATTGCCATACGAAGCCAAAAAGGTTGTTTCCTGACAATACAGCGGCTGCCACATAAAGGGCAAAGTACAGCATGGCTGTCAGCACGGCGTCGATGTAGGCATTTTTGGAGACGAAGGACAGCACAAACGTGACCAGTGAAGCCGTTACCGTGTAACCTACTGTCACCGCACAGGCGCGGAGAAGGTAATGCAACTGGCTCATGCGTTCCCATGTGATAAACGGATACTGCACCATACCCCGCCTTTCGGTTGCCATTGCCGCCGATACGCTGGTTTGCAGGAAGCTCCACGACTGCGGCAGGACAATCAGGAAGCACGTAACCGACATCGTGATGACAATCACCGCCGCCAGTGCCGAAGCGACTGCGGAAGCCGCCGCCTTGCTGAACACAATAGCGCGCCCGATTTTAGTGGCGTAGACAGTCTGATGCGTGTCATAAAATTCCTCGTACTTCATCAGATAGGCGGTCATGAAGCAGGCAATCAAAGCCAGCTCGAACAGCATCAGCAGGAACAGATTGTCATACAGCATTTCGTGAAGCGAAAAGGTCACGCCGGGGTAATAACAATCGTATGCCTCGCCGTCCTGACGGATTTCGTCCACTCTCGCCGCCGCCTTTTGATAATTGCGGTCGATAATCTTCTGCGCGGCGGCGCTGTGAGGGGTGACAAACATTTTTTCGATGTCCGCCTTGAGCGCCATGATATCGAAGTCCTTGTAATATTGGTCGTAGGCGCTCTCCTTCACCTCATCGTAATTCACGCACACGTTGTACTCGTCGTAGGACGGCACATTTCCTGTGCGGACGTATTCATTGACCGCCTGAATCCCAATCCGCTCAAAGCTCATGCCGTCGGCAATCACAAAGATATTCAAACCCGCGCAGAACGCGATCATCACCCAGAACAGCGGGAAACGTAGCACCTTGCGGATTTCGTTTCGGAAGAACATTTTATGAATTTCACCTCATTTTTGCATATTTTTATATCACATAATCCCGTTTGCTAATCCATCGTAAGACCAGCGCTGTTGCCACGCTGACAACCAGCAGCGTCGCGGAAAACAGCAGCGGAAAGGCAAGACGCGGACGGCGCATGGGATAAAATTGAAGCATACTGAACCATTCGCCAATAAGCCAATAGGCAGGGATGGCTGCCGCTGCGGCTGTCAGGTAATTTTTGCAGAAGCAGGTGATCAGAAACAGCACGCAGGTAAGCACCATCGAAGGGATCATGCTGTTTACGACGATCATGCGAAGAATGTATTGCAAAAAAGTCATGTCATACCAATGCGCGTCCCATGTTCGTCCTACATCAATGGGACAATCCAGCAGGGGCGCAAGTCCGTAGCTGCCATTAAACAAAAGGCCGCAAAAGACGCTCCATATGATGACATTTACCAGCACCGCCAGCAGCAGCACCGCTCCAAGCTGACGGAAGAGAATGGCTTTGCCGATTTTAGAGGCAAATTGCTGCCCCTGCACGCACGAAACTCGGTTTCGTGTCAAAAAGGGAACCGCCAGCGCCGCGCAGACGATCCAAACAAACATCATCCATCTGCCAAACGTCTCGCCTATTTCCACGTCGGGCATATAGAAAGCGCGCATGGTGGAAAGCTCCCCGCTGGCGGTACATTCCTTCATGCGCGGCACGGATTCCGGCACGGGTCTGTACCGCCAGTCTTCGTATTGCCGTTCCTGCTCATAATACTTATCTACATCGAGATTTTCCAGAAAATCAAAAGTAATCATCGCGCCTTTGTAGACCTGCTCCTTGTCCTCCAGCGAACGGAGCGGGTGATTATAGGGAAAGCCAAATGCGCATTTTTCGTATAGCTTTACTAAATCATCTAACCCGTATTTTCTGACAGCTTCTTCGTAATACTCGCTGTCGGTTCCCATCAGACCTGCTTCGCACACCATTTCATAATCACGCTGGCTATGAATGCCGTATTCTCCCAGATATTTTTCCACAACACAATCAAGCTCCTGACGGAATTCGGCGTAATCCTGACGAATCGCGTCGCGTTCGCTCCGGTCGAGCGTCTTGCCGAAGCGTTCCTTGTATTGCACGGTCAGCTTATAACACCAGCCGTGGTCGTGCCGCTGTCCTACCTTGACGTCGCCGTAAAGCGAGTACCACAGCACGCCGAACGCCGCAATGATAATCAGCAAAGCCGGCCGCAGATACCGCCGCATTTCGCCCGCGAGGATTTTCCATTCCTTCCTCCATTTGACGAATACCGTCATTTTATACACCTTCCTTCAATCCGCATAATCAGCCTTTCGCGTCCGTTTCAAAAAAACAAACAACGCGAAGGCGGCTGCAATGGCAGGAAGCAGCAGTGCCATCAGATAGCTGAACCGAGCATAGCGGCTGATATAAAGCATAAAATCAATTTCATATGACAGCTTGATAAAAAGAATGCCCGACGGTATGGTGAGCGCCAATGCGGGGAGATAGTTTTTGCTCAGGTGCGACAGGACAAACAATATGCCCGTCAATGTCAGCGACAGCACCAGTACCTTGCCATAGGTCAGCCACACAAACTGCCCGAAGGTCAGGTCGCGCCAGAGAATTCCCATGGAACTGCATGAGTTCATCGGGCAATCCCAAAGATGAAGCGTGTTTTTCGTTCGCAGGAAGAAAATCACTGTAAACCATCCGTCCACTGCCGCGTTGACAAGCAATGTATTGAGGAATGCACCGCCAAGCTGGAAGAGCATGACGCGCCGTCCGGCGCGTGTGGCATATTGCATAGGCGTGACGCCCGACACGCGATTGCCAACGGGAAGCGGCAGGACAATCAGCCCGCAGAGAATGAAGATCAATGCCGCCCAGAACTGATAATGTCTCTGAAAGGATTTGCCCGCGTCATAGACACATTCCAGCAGCGACAGCTTGCCGCCATTGGCATGCAGGACCTGCGTGATGCGTCTTTCAGCGGAGGGACTGTATTCGTTGGCAATTTGCCACTTCATCGTTCTTTTTTCCACAGAGGAACGGTCGAGTGTCGGAAGGCTTGCGACAAACTGCTCCCATTCATCGACATGCTCAGCCCACCTCAGAACGCTTTCCAGCATTTGTTTCCTGTGAGCGATTTCATAAGGAATTTTGTCCCAGAAGATTTGGTCGCACGTTTCCGCCAGTTTCTCTAAATTCTCCGCGTCCCAGCGTTCAGCCCCTTTGCGATAGTCTTCGGATTCATAGTCCTTGTTTCTGGCAGCATCGGCGGCACTGTACAGCAAATGACAATCATCCTCGCTGTGAACATCATACTGCCCCATGTATTTCTCGTATTGCTCATTGAGCGCAGCCAGTGCCTTTTCATAATCCGCTTCTATCTCGGCGCGCTCATCCGGGTCAATCGTTTCTCCGAATCGCCGCGCGTATTCCACCGACAAATCGTAGTCAATCGCGCCATCTGTCCCCTTTTCCAAGGTAAAAGAATCCAATCCGAACACCACATTCCACAACAGCAGCAGCACTGCCGTGAAAATCAGCGTGAACGGCCGCACATACCGTCGCATTTCGCCCGATAGTATCCTTAAAAATTTCATTTTGCGTCCTCCAATGCCTTGCCGCCGTAGATATTCATGAAGGCGGTTTCGAGGTTGTCGGCGTTGTGGGCTTTCAGAATGGCAATGGTCTTTGATCATCACCACCTGATCGGCGATGTTCTCGATGTCGCTGACAATGTGGGTGGAGAGAATGACGATTTTCGTCTTGCCCAGCTCCGCGAGAATATGGCGGAAACGCACGCGCTCCATCGGGTCGAGTCCCGCCGTCGGCTCGTCGAAAATGACGATCTGCGGGTCGTTCATCAGGGCATTGACAATGCCGACGCGCTGAATCATACCACCGGAGAATTTCTTCATCTTTTTGCGCGTTACGTCGCCCAAGCCTACCCGTTCGAGCAGCTTCCGGCAGCGTTCCTTTGCGACAGCGGAATCAACGCCGTTGAGCGCCGCCATATAGGTGAGAAACTGCATGGGGGAATCGTCGCGATAATAGCCGAATTTCTGCGGCAGGTAGCCGACCAATTCACGGTAACTGCCGTCGAGCGAGGCGATATTTTCCCCGTTCCAGAGGATTTCTCCGCTGTCGGGGTGAAGCAGCGTGACGATCATTTTGATGAGCGTGGTCTTTCCCGCGCCGTTCGGGGAAAGCAGTCCGTAAACCCCTCTGTCAAAGGTGAGATTCACGTCTCTGAGGACGGTAAAATCCTTGAAGGATTTGGATACATTTTTGATTTCCAGCATAGTTCCATTAACTCCTTTTACAATTACGCATTACGAATTATGAATTACGAATTAAATACATGGGTCGCTGATAGAAAATCCTGACCAACAGCGTCAGAATTGCCGCCATTGCCGCGCCGGACAGCATATGCACCGCAAAGGGAATGCCGGTCATCAGGGCATACCGCTGCGCCGGCGGCAGTTCGGCAAACCCAACCGCCAGCAATCCCCATAGCACAGCGCAAACGATACAGCCCGTCAATCCAAAGCGGTTGAAGAGCGCCACATTCAGCAATGAATAGAGCATCACCCCTGACGCAATGAGTCCGATCATCTGCGGCAGATACTCCGTACCGTGCAGACCGCACCATGCCAGCGCCGCCGCCAGATCAACCGCCGCCGTTCCCAGCGAAAAAAGCGGCATTCTCAGCAGAATCAGGTGACGGGCGGTGTATTTGTACGCGCTCTGCATTTCGTACACGCCCAGCGGCTTTTCACGCAGGCGGTAGAGGAAGTCGGTGAGCAGCAGTACCAGCGGAGAACCGAAGAAAAATATCGCCAGCACCGGAGCGACGTCTCTTTTTTCCATGAAGACCGGATCATATTCTGTCAGCGCCAGCGCGATTCCCACCGCGAAGACCGCCGCCGACAGTCCGAAAATGCCGATGGAATTGCGGAGTACCGTTGCCACGCCGATTTCACGGTAGGCATTGAAAAGGAAACGAATCGCCCCCACGTGCGGCGGCTTGGTCTGCCTGACAATCTGAGCGACTGCCCGCTTCTTTTGTTCGGCAGTGGGATAGGGAATGTCATTTTTGTGATTCATGGTGAAAACTCCTTTCTGCATTTTTTGACAGCGGCATAATAGCGGGTCTTGACGGTGTTCGGGGAGAGCCGCAGCATAGCGCCGATTTCTTCAAAGGTCATGTCCCCGAAGATTTTCAGTTCCACAATCTGATAGGCGCAGTAATCGCTTTTTTCCAGATACTCCATAATCTGCGCCGCCAGCGCGCGGCTTTCCGCCGCTTCCTCAAAACGCTCACCGGAAGGGATTTCTTCGTCCATCGGTGTATGAATGCCTTCCACGCATCGCCTTTTGAAACAATCGCGCAGATAATGGGAGGCGACGGCGTATAGCCATGTTTTGAAGGAAGCGCGGCGTTTGTCGAAGGACGCAAGCGCCTTCATCGCCCTGATGAAGATTTCCTGTGCCGCGTCATAGGCGTCGTTCGCATTATCAAGCCGACGATAGGCAAAGGCGTAAAGTTGGTCGTAATATCGCAGAATCAGCCGTTCCTTCGCCTTATCGCTGCCGAAGCTCACGATAAGAAAAACAAGCTGTTCGTCTGTCATGGCTGCTGTCACCCCGCTTTCCGCTGTTGAATGGTCATGGCTGCTGTCACCCCGCTTTCCGCTGTTGAATGGTATAAATTCGGACGTCCATTAGTGTATACTGCTTTCAGAGAGAAATAGTTTTGATTTTTTAAAATTTTTTTATTTTTTATTTTTTAATAAAAAACACATTCGGCTTTGGAAGAAGGTTATCCTTTTCATCATAACCCATCTTTTTAATGCTGAATGCGTTTGTGTATTTTAAAAGCATGCCGTTTTAAACTCAACTCAAAGGAAATCTTGCAAAATCCAGTCGGCTTACCGTTTCAGGAGAAAGAAATGTTCTGTCCTCAATGATAATATCCTGTAAATCCAGATAGCGCAGATCAGGCAGTCCGGCGAGAAATGTGTCGGACTGCATTTTCATCTTGCGGCTGTCGTATGCGGCCTGATACCGGCATATGCCGAGCATTTTCAGAGATTTGATCTGTCCTATAGGTGAGTAATCGCTCAGATTCATGGCTTCACCAATGATCAGCACTTCAAGCGCATTCAGAGCGGCAAGCGAAGAGATGTCCGTTAGCGAGGGCGCACGCTCGATAAAAAGCGTTTTCAGGTGCTTCAAGTCTGCAATTGATTTGATTTCGGCACAGTTCAGCCATTTGATCCGCAGAGATTTGATGTCCGTTTGGGTGCATAGGGCGTCAAATATTTTCTGCGTAGTAAGGGTGCAAAGCTGCACTTCTCTGAGCGGAAGCTGATTTCCTCTGAGATAATCCACCCACTCTTCCGTGATTTCCTTTTGCCTTGTATCGGTCATTCTGTCGGTATTTGTTTCCCAGTCCATATCTGTATGCTGCGTGCAGCACAGTTTTACAACCTCTTGTCCGTCATATTCTGACGGATATTTTATGTAAGGCACATCGTCGGACTCGCGCAAGTCACGCACAAAGTCGGTGTAGATAAACTTCTCGGCGGATGGGTTGTGGCAGTAGTATTTCATTTTGATTCACCTCGTCAGATATTTCTCACAAATCCCTCGCGCCAGTGGCACTCCCCGACGGTCAGGCGGTCAATGTTCCACTCGGAACGTGGAGATGTTTCTTTCATCATCTTCATTTCTGCTTTGGAACGTTCTTCTGTCAAAAAGCATTCGCTTTCAAAAATGTCAATCTCGTCAAGTTCGTATAGATACCTATTGTGCGTACTGTTTTCAGTCATGTAATCAACATAGACCTTCGGCAGCCTTACCGACAGTGTTTTTTCTATTTCCGGTATATTATTTACGTTCATTTTCATGCTACTATTTTCGCTTTTTCTCTCCTGATTTTTAATACCCGTGGTCTACATGTTTCCAGTGACCGCCCTTGTTTCTCACTAAAATCCATTCCCATTTCTCATAGGTGTAGTTCGGTATAAGCGAACCGTCGCCGCCGGAGGAATCAACATTAAAGGTGGAGAGCAAGACAATCACGTCGTCCGCGTTGTTTCTGTCGGCGAAATCCTGATACCGTTTTGTGTAATCATCCCCGGCGTAGTAAATTTCCGTCAGCGTGCAGCCGCTCCAGTCGATGGCAAAATCCATTTTTATGGTGCGGATGGCGGCGTTGATTTCCTTCTGGGAATACAGTTCCGACGCGACCTCCCGCGTTCTGGCGTTTCTGACATTTCCTCCGCAGGAAACAAAGCACAACATCGTAAGAAAACACATAATGATACAGACAGTCTTTTTCAAATCACTATCCACAACTTAGTGAAGTAAATCACAAATTAGATTTTTTGTTATGATGATATTTGGACTTGCGAGGATATTGGTATCTGGGAGTGGAGCCATCATCAGGGCGAATAGGAACAACCGAACGCTGAATTTCCAGCATAACTCTGTCGAGTTTTTTCAATCTTTGATTAGGGTCAGAGGAAAAAACGGCATCAGCAAGTCTTTCACGAAGTGAACCGATCAAGGTGTTGACATTAGCCTGATACTCATACTTGTTATTTTTATCCTTGCGGGCATCTTTGATTTTTTCATCGGCTTCATTTTTGACAATAGCAGCCATA
>CADCNI010000079.1:2161-7453 GCA_902802795.1 uncultured Ruminococcus sp. | reverse complement strand
CCCACGCTCGCATTCGCTCGCTAGTTGCGCTTCGCTTTTTCTTCTTTTTTCTTTTTCTCTCCACTCCCCACTTCCCACTCTCCACTAAATTTTCATTTATCGCCGCTGTCCTTTCACCTCGTTGACATTTGGCGTGCCGCATGCTACAATGATAAAAAAAACGGCAGCAGGAGCGAGGAGAATGTCTATGCAAAAGAAAGCCGTTCTGTATATCCACGGTCAAGGCGGCAGCGCCGAAGAAGCGGCGCATTACAGACCGTTGTTTCCGTCCTGTGATGTGGTGGGTCTTGCTTATAAGTGCGTTATGCCATGGGAGGCAGGCGCGGAAATCAAAGAAGCAGTCGGCGCTTTGAAGAACCGATATGACGAAGTGCTTTTGATTGCCAACAGCATAGGCGCGTTTTTCTCAATGTATGCCGATATCGGAGAAGACGTGTCGCATGCTTATTTCATTTCGCCCGTTGTGGACATGGAAAAGCTCATCACGGACAGAATGCGCCAAGCCGAGGTCACGCAGGCGGAATTGCGGGAAAAAGGAACCGTTTCTGTCGGTTTTGGCGAGGCATTGTCATGGGACTATCTTTGCTTTGTGCGGCGCCGCCCGATCAGATGGAATGTCCCTACCGATATCCTGTACGGCGGCAGGGACGCTTTGACGTCGATGGAAACCATTACGGCTTTTGCCCGAACGCACTGTGCGAGTCTCACCGTGATGGAAAGCGGGGAGCACTGGTTTCATACGGAGGAGCAGATGGCGTTTTTGGATGACTGGATAAGAAAAAAGGAACAGGACGTTTCGTGAGAGGGATAGTTCATGCGCTTTCGGGGCGTATTTTTTGCACAAACGGAGAAAAAGTTCTGGCATTTTGGCGCGTTGACATTTGGTCGTTTTCGTGATACAATAATGAAAAAATTCAATACATTCGCATGAACGACACACGTAGTGCTTGGCACATAAATCTGATCACGGTACAATTGCGGCTTGCCCCTGTTTGAACCCCTGCCGATCGGATGGATGCAGCGGGGTCTGCGTGTTTTTTGCGTTTGTCAAAAAGAACAGGAGTTATTTTATCATGCCACGCAACCAAGCACAGAGAGCCTTTTTCGCCTTTGTCACCGTCTTTGTCACGGTGCACGCCTATGTCTTTTACAGCCTGTATGTCGTCAACGGGGCACCCTCATGGCGGTCAACCGGGCGCCAAGCGTTCTGCGCGCCATCCGCCAGCAGGGCGGTGTGTATATGATGGGTCGGTTCCTGCCGATCTGGGCGGTGGTCATCATCGAATTCTGTCTTGCCTATTCGCTGGAAATGCTGGTCGGCAGCCCCTATTCCTTTAAACTCGCGGCAAAATGCTTCGACCCGCGCGAAACCCACCCGGTTCTCTTTGAAACCGCCATCATCTGCGCCACGGTAGGCATCATGTGTCCCGCCATGAGCTTTCTCGCGGCGTGGCTCTATTACCCCTATTACATGGGCTTCCACTTCTTTACGCTGCTCGCCAACTGGCTCAAACTGGTGTGCCTGAATTTCCCGTTTGCCTTCTTTACACAGCTCTTTTTCATCCAGCCCTTTGTGCGTACCGTGTTCAGAACGGTATTCAAAAAGGACATCGAGGCGAGGGAGAAGTCTTTCGGAAAGCCGGCCGCCGAAGCGCTTGCCTTTGAGGAAGAGCAGCAGTCCGAGGCGGATGTCATTGCGGACGTCATGCTGCTGGCCGATCAGATCAAAGAGAAGCTGGCGGCGCAGTACAAATAATGTTTGGTCAATAAAATAACAGAGGTGACGGCGGATGGCGGCGGAAGATTTTACCATTCACTGCAAAGACATCTGAGGGCGTGTGCGCCGTTTTTTTGATAACAACAAAAAATCCTTTTCGGTCTGCCGCGTGCGCGTGACGAACCGGAGAGGTTTTTTCGTGTGGTGCGTGTTGTTTGTGTCGGAAAGTTATTTGACCGTTTTGTGACGGCTTTTCTGCGTGAGCGAGGCGCGCCTGCGGGATGCGGCTGATTTTTTCTTTTGGGTCGCGGTGATGGCTCTGTCGGTCAGAAAGTCTACGATTACGTCCGAACCGAAATACAGCGCACAACCGCCGACAAAGACCAGCCCCGTGACAATCAGCTTGCGAGCCATTTTTTTGCGGCGTTTGGCAAGCTCCTTTTTCACCTGCCTGCTGACCGCCTTTTTGATTTCCATGCTTAGTTTCGCCTTGGCGGATTCGCTCAGACTGCCCAGCACGCTTTCCGATGGGATGGCTTTTTTTTGCATAGAGAAACGCTCCTTTCACTGGGTGGATGAATCGTTTTTGAATTAACTTCATTATACCACATCGACCCGGAAAATACAACCGGAAAAATGAGAGGAACGTTTTTTTAATTTGCAGTTGCAAAAAGAGCGACGTGTTGGTATAATGGAAGTCGTACAGTATTTTTATTTCACTATGAAAGGGACATCCGAATATGCATGATAATTTTGACGAGACCCGCGAGGTCAATACCCGCCATGTAGAAAGTACCGCTGATGACGGTTTTGAGGACATGGCGGGCGGCTTTGAGGATATGACGGACGATTTTGAAGACATGGACGTAGTCGCAGAGGAACCTTTTACCGTTGCCGCTGCGGATGAAGATGCCTTCAAGGAAACGGAGGAGGAACCGACGGAGACGGAGGAAGATTCCGAATATGACCCCGAGGTGGTCGTGGAGGATTCCGGCGATTTTCAGAACGAGATTGTCATTTATCAGACTTCTGACGGTTCCGTGGCGCTGAATGTGCCGCTCGAAAATGAAACGGTGTGGCTGACCCAGAGCCAAATGAAGGAACTTTTCGGACGGGATATCTCCGGCATTTCCCGCCACATCTCCAACGTCTTTAAGGACGGCGAGGTGGAAAAGGAGGGCAATGTGCATTATGTGCGTTCGGAACGCACAGGCAAACCCATTGCCTATTACAGTCTTGATGTGATCATTTCGGTGGGCTACCGTGTGAAATCCAAGCAGGCAGTGGAGTTCCGCAAATGGGCAAGCAAGGTTCTCAAGGAGTACATCCTCAAGGGCTACGCCGCCAACGAACAGCGCATGAAGCAGCTCGGCGAGGTCATTCAGATCATGAAGCGCGCGGAGAATATGCTCGAAGCCAAGCAGATACTCGATGTGGTGGACAGCTTCGCGACGGCGCTCGATCTTCTCGACGATTACGATCACCAGTGCATTGCCAAACCCAAGGGAAGCAACGCCACCTATGTGCTGACCTATGAGGAGTGCCGCGAACTGATCGACAGCATGAAATTCGGCGCGGACAGCGACCTTTTCGGCAACGAGAAGGACGACAGCTTCAAGGCGAGCATTGCGGCGATTTACCAGACCTTCTTCGGGGAGGATGTGTACCCCTCGCTGGAGGAAAAGGCAGCCAATCTTCTCTACTTCGTCACCAAAAACCATTCCTTTTCGGACGGCAACAAGCGCATTGCGGCGGCGGTCTTTCTCTACTTTCTCGACAAGAACGAAATCCTTTTCAAAGAAAACGGCGACAAGATCATTGCCGACTATACTCTCGTGGCGATTACCCTGATGATCGCGGAGTCGAGAGCCGAGGAAAAGGAAGCCATGGTCAGTCTGATTATGAATTTTTTGAACTAAGAGTAGAAGAAAAAGGAGTGTTTCGTCATGCAAAACAAACAATCGCTGAAAAAAATGCTCGGCATAGGCTTGCTGGGCGCGGTGATGGGATTGGTGGGCGATTTCCTGCTGGGATGGCTGGTGTATCCCGCTTCGGAGATTCCCTACGCCGGCATGATCGCGGGCTGCGCCGATCTGTCCTACGCCCGCATGGGGCTGAGTATCTGCTTCGGCGGCATAGGCATTCCCCTGCAATATTTCGGATTTAAGGCGATCGCCGATATGATCCGCGAAGGAGGACATACCCGTTCGGCGCGTCTTGTTCATTCAGGCGGGGCAGCGACCGCCGCTACGGGTGGCGCGGTGCATATTCTGTGCGTTGTGGCCATGATGCTGGTTCGTGCGGAATGTGACAACGGATTTGACCCCGCGGCAGCCGGAACGCTGCTCGGTACGGTGCCGGATTCCGCCATGCAGTTTTTGCTCTGGGCGCTGCTTCCTTTTACCGCGATATTTTATGTGCTGTATATGATCGGTCTTATTGCCATGTTTGTGGCGTTTGTCCGCCGTTTCACTGTTTTGCCGCGCATTGCCTGTATTTTCAACCCGCTGATCGGCATTGTGCTGATCAATACCGTTACAAAGCTGCTGCCGAATACCCCTTTGGTCAACAGTATTGCCATGGGAAATATGGGATTTGGTTCCCTGCTGGCTTTCGGCGGCATTCTGGCGATGGTGTGTCTGTATCAAAGTGAATGACCGCATGAATCAACCAAACGAGAACGAGTTTCTAGAATGTGAAAAGAGATGGGTGTACTGGTGCCTGATCGCGGCGGCGGGATGGTTCGGGGCGTATACCTTTCTGCTGCGGGGCGGCGTGTTCTGCAACGCGCAGACCGCCAATATCGTGCTATTTGCCATGGCGGTCGGCAAGGGAGACGTGAAAGGCGCGCTCTACCTGCTGATTCCTATCACCGCCTACTTCGCGGGAGCGTTCTTCTCCGAATACCTCGGCAAGACGGTCAAGCGGTTTCATTTCCTGCGGTGGGACACCATGCTTATCGGGCTGGAAATACTGGCGGTCATCATTCTGGCGCTGCTGTCGGCGAATGTCCCCGACCAGATCTGTCAGATTACCCTGAATTTCATCTGCTCCATGCAGTTCAATACCTTCCGTCAACTGGAGGGAACGCCTGCCGCGACCACCTTTGTAACCAACCATATCCGGCAGGTGGGTTCCCATCTTGCCAAATATGTGCGCCACAGGGACGCGGCTTCGGCGGAGAAGGTCAAAACCCACGGGCTGATGATCTGCTTCTTCTTCGCGGGCGGGGTGGTTTCCACCGTCTGCTGCCGGCTTTTCGGCTATCCGTCGCTGCTCGGTTCTGCGGCGATCCTGCTGGCGGTCTTTGTCGGACTGGCGCACGCCGACCTGTCCTATGAAAAGAATCTTCTCGAGCGCGTGCCGAGAGGACATTAAATGAAAATTTAGTGGGGTAAAAAAAGAAAAAGAAGAAAAGCGAAGCGCAACTAGCGAGCGAATGCGAGCGCGGGGTCCAGGGGACTGGTTCCCTGGCGGGTCAAGGGCAGCGCCCTTGCGGGAGAGTGAGGGCAGAACCCTCACAAGTGAGGCAAAGCCGAACGAGCAAGACGCGCTTGGATTTGCAGCGGGGTTGG
>CADCNI010000079.1:0-2152 GCA_902802795.1 uncultured Ruminococcus sp. | reverse complement strand
AGGAACTAGTTCCCCCTGGACTCCCACGCTCGCTGCGCTCGCTAGTTATGCGCTGCGCTATGCTTTTTCTTTTTGTTATTCCGCTAAATTCTCATTTAGCAAAAAAAACATCGCATTTACACCATTCTTCAGCTTTTACAATCGGCTAACGAAAACAGAGAAAAAGGAGTGATACCATGGCGGATGATTTTATGCAAAGCTCCGCGCCGCATTTCAGGCAGACCGACACGCAGCTCTGGACGGAAGCGCATCGTATCTCCGCCCTGTGCATGCTCCTGATCCTGCCGCTGATTCATTACGGCGGACGGGTGATTCTGATGGTGCTGTTCGGCGTGCTGAGCGCCGTGGGAGCCGAGGCGCTTTGGAATTCTATAGCCAAGCGTCCGCAGACCGTGAGCGATCTCACTTCGGTGGAGATCGGACTCACCTGCGCGCTGCTCATGCCCGCCTGCGCGCATTATCAGTTGGCCATCTTCACAGCGGCGGTCGCGGTAACAGTGGGCAAAATGCCCTTTGGCGGCACCTACCGCACGCCCTTTGTGCCGGCGGCCGTGGGCTATTGCATGGCGGCGGTCTGTTTTCCCGACGAGACCTTTACCTATTCGCGGCTCAATGAGAACGTGACCGACAAACTCGCCGCCTTTGCCTCCAATGAATCCCTCAGCGCCGCCTATTCACAGCTCGCGCTGCTGCGGCAGGGGCGTGACCCATTCACCCATATCAACGAATATCTTCTGGGCGAAGTGGCCGGGCCGCTGGGGACAACCTCCATTGTGCTGCTGGCTATTGCCGCTGTCTGGCTGCTGGTGGGAGGGGGACTGGCGTGGCAGTGCCTCGTTTCGTTCTCGCTGGCGGGAGCGGTGGTGTCCTTTGGACTGCCCTATCAGACGGCCGGCTCGCTGGTCTATATTTTCTACGATCTGCTGGGCGGCTCCACCTTCTTTTGCTGCGTGTTCATGGCATGCTGTCCCTATTACTGCCCCAAGCTAGCGACGGCGCGGTATCTGTGGGGCGCAGCCTGCGGCATGCTCGCGGTGCTGATACAGCACTTCGGCAGTGTGGAGGCGGGCGGCGCGTTTGCCGTGCTGCTGCTCTGCCCCCTTTCCGGCGCCTTTGACCGCATGGTGTGGTACTTCCGCAGCCGGAATATCTCCTATCGCACGGTAAAAGCGGCGCTGGGCAAACGGCTGCAATACCGCATGAAAACACAGCAGGAGCGTGAGCTGGATGAGTTCAAAGAGAAACAGTAGCGGGTGGTCGCGGCTGACCGATTACGAGTCGGAAAGCGGCGAAAAACATCCCATGCTGCTGCACGCCGCGGGTGTGGCGACGATTGCGGCGGCCTGCACCAACGCGGGAAACGCGCTGGCGCTGACAGTCATCATGCTGCTGCTTTGCGTGGGAATGTCGGTGGTGTATATGTACGAGCGCGGGGAATACAGACAGCCCATGCGCAGTGTGGTGTATCTGGTGCCGTCGGCGCTGCTGGCCTGCGGATGCGGTCTGCTGCTCAACGCGGTGTCCCCCGTATGTGCCGACAGCATCGCCATGTATCTGCCCGTCGCTGCGGCGGATTCGCTGGTGCTGGCGCGGCTCCAGCCTGACGCGCCCTTTGTGTCGCCGAGCCGTGCGCTGCCGGAGGCGCTGGGCCTATGGTGGATGTATGCGGTGATGGCGCTGCCGATCGGCGCGCTGCGGGAGCTATTGGCAATCGGTACTCTGTTCGGACTTCGCGTATTTTTCAACGTAGGCGCACAGGGATTGACGCTCCCCTTTGCCGGGTTCCTGCTGCTGGGCTTCGGTCTGGCTATCTGGCAGAGCCGGAAGGACAGTGCCGTCCGATGATGGGAAACTATTTTTGATTTGATATGAAATGAATAACACGACCCTTTGCGTAGGCGCGTCAGCGCTGTGCAAAGGGTCGTGTCAGCTTATGCAGGGCAGGCGATTGTAAAAGTAAATGAAAATTTAGTGGGAAGTGGGAAGTGGGAAGTGGGAAGTGGAGAGAAAAAGAAGAAAAAGCGAAGCGCAACTAGCGAGCGTATGCGAGCGCGGGAGTCCAGGGGGAACTAGTTCCTCCTGGCAGGGGCCTGGGGGCAGCGCCACCAGCAGGGCGTGGGGCAGCGCCCCACGAGCGCCGCAAACGGCGCGA
>CADCNI010000078.1 GCA_902802795.1 uncultured Ruminococcus sp. | reverse complement strand
TGTGTGGCGCTGCCCCACTCCCCGCAAGGGCGCTGCCCTTGACCCGCTAGGGAGCCTTGCCCCCTAGGACCCCGCGCTCGCATTCGCTCGCTAATTGCGATTCGCTTTTCTTTTTTCTTTTTCTCTCCCCACTCCCCACTCCCCACTTCCCACTCTCCACTCCCCGCTAAATTCTCATTTTGCGCAGAAAACAAGCACCAATCCCCGTATTTATTTCATTTTTCCACTTTTACAATCGGCTGATTTTTCCACTCTACTAAGGAGATGAGCGTATGATCGAAACCGGACAGCCAATCCCCGCAGCATCCTCCGCAACCGAACTTGCCATGAAAGTGTCGGTTGTCAGCATCGTCGTGAACCTTCTGCTTTTCCTGCTCAAACTGGCAGCAGGGCTTCTGGCGCGATCAAGCGCTCTGGTCTCCGACGCGGTACATTCCGCCTCCGACGTCTTCAGCACACTGGTGGTGATGATCGGTTTTTTCATGGCGAAAAAGAAACCTGACAAAGACCATCCTTACGGTCACGACCGCCTTGAATGCGTCGCCTCGCTGCTGCTCGCCGCCGCGCTGGCCGGCACAGGACTGGGCATCGGCATGGCGGGCGCGCAAAAAATGGTTTATGCCGGTTCGCATGCGCTGACCGTCCCGGGTCTTCCCGCACTGGCAGCCGCCGTCCTGTCAATTCTCGCCAAGGAACTGATGTATCACTACACCCGCCGCGTCGCGAAACAAATCAACTCCGGTGCGCTCATGGCTGACGCCTGGCACCACCGCTCCGACGCGCTTTCCTCAGTGGGTTCGTTTGTGGGCATTCTGGGGGCCAGACTCGGCTTTCCTGTGCTCGACCCGCTGGTGAGCGTGCTGATCTGCGTGATGATCGAGATCGCCGCGCTGGATATCTTCCGTGACGCGGTGGACAAAATGGTGGACAAAGCCTGCCCCGAAGCCACCGAAGAAGAAATGAAGCAAGTGATTCTTGCCATTCCCGGCGTGCTGGGCATCGACGAAATCAAAACCCGTCTCTTCGGCGCCAAGATCTATCTGGAAGTCGAGATCCGTATGGACGCTTCACAGACCTTTGTGCAGGCGCATGAAACTGCCGAGAAGGTACACGAAACCATCGAACGGCAGTTTCCTGACGTGAAACACTGCATGGTACATGTCAATCCCGACGTGCGGGAAGAAATCACCTGAGTCATTACATGAATTTACCCAAACTGCCTAAATTTTTTTGATATTTCCTCTTTTCTATGATTGACGTTACGCTCTTTTTAATATATAATAAAAGTGTATAAGTTTCTTTTCTGCCGTCGATACAACGGCAGATTCCCCGCGCGTGATTGATATTATCCAAAGAGGGAGCGATGCTTCGTGAAAAACATTCTCGACAAATGCCGGAGTCAATCCCGGCTGCTTGCGCTGTTCTTCTGCTGCGCCTTTGTGGCGCTGCTGACCGGCTGCGGCATGAACACCGACCTGAACATCAGCAACAGCTTCGCCGGTGAGCGCGTCATCGTATGTGACGAACTTTCCAACACCAGTCTGCTGTTCTCCACCGCCAATGTCACCGACATCACCGAATGTCTCAAAAACAACTGTCCGCCGCAGATGGAATTCTCCTGTCAGTACACCGACAGCAAACAGACCAAGGCGGTCTACACCTTCAAGATCAAGTTCGACAGCCTCGACGATTACACCGCGAAGGTTGCCGCACTGCTCGGACGCACGCCTTCCGTCACGTACACTTACAAAAGCCCCCAGGAGGAGCTTTTCAAGAGCGGTTTTTCTCTCACAGAGGACTTTGAATCCAAAGATCTGCTCGTGTGGGTCAAGCCCGCCCTCAAAAAAGATCTCAATATCAGCCGCACGCTGTCCGGCCTGACCGATACAGTCAAAATCACCCTCGATGGCGCCACCTATGACAATGACAACCTCATGTCCTCCCGTGTGAAGATCGACACCATCGCGCAGTACCGGCTGAGCAATCTGGAGATCAACACCGTCCGCTACGGCGACGACGATTACGAGCGTGAAGTCATTCTCAATATGCCCCAGGCCACCGTGGATACGCTGGGCAAGGACAATATCCAGAGCTTCCTCGAATCGGCGACGGCCGAAGGCGCGGGAGGACAGTGGCTTTCGGAGGAAGGCAAGACGGCACGCTACCGCATTTCTTTCAACGGCACCGCCGAAGCCATCAACAACTGCACCCAAAAACTCTTTGGCTCAGACAGTTCTTTTGCCTATATCAAGGATGAAACGCTCTACACTGCCTTTTCCGAGACCGGCGTGCTGACCGAAACCCTCCCATTCGGCAAATTCCCCTGTGAGAGCAACGGCTCCTGCAACGTCACCCTTACCTACAAAAACAGGGACGCGAGTGAATTTGACGGCGAAAAGTCCACTCTCTCCGCCGCCGACAAAAAACAAAGCGGCGAGGGTCTCTCCGATGACGGCCAGACCGTTACCCTGATTTACAAAAAAGCCGACAGCGCAAACGTCAAGCTCTACACGTCCACCATCTACAAACTCAGTGAGGTGGACGTCATCACCGAAATCAGCGGAGACGACAGAGTGAGCCAGTCCATTGTGCTGGTTTCTCCCATTGATACCCACGACTACGGTGCGCAGTTTGCCGCCAACTACTTCAACCGCACGCTCAATGGCAGCGGCATGACCGTCACCGTAGGACAGTTCAACAACTCCGGCTCTCAGTACGCCGTCACCATCGCCACCCCCAAGGATACCGCGGACAACGTCAACGCTATGCTCGGGCAGTACATAGGCGACGGCAACTCCGTTCAGATCGACGGACAGGATAAGTTCAACATCTACAACAAGCGCTCCGTCTCCGTATCGGTCGATCTGGCGGAAATGCTGCAATCGTCCCAGTACACCGGAGAAATTATGTACTCCTTCAAGGGTTCCGGACAGGCTTACGATGTGGACTGGTCGTCCTCCGGCGGCGGCAAGAGCGACATTCTCATGGGAGCCTACCGTTCCGGCAGCTTTGAGCACCCGATCTCTTCCTTCACCTTCACCATCACCTATCATCTGCGCCGTATCAACCTGATGTTTGTGCTGCTGTTCTCGGCGCTTGGCGTAGCAGTCGTCGGCGCGTTTGTCATGGGCATCGGCTGGCTGGCGCTGCGCAAACGCAGAAAGAGCGAAGAAACCCGCCTCGCTGCCGTTAAAACAATGGCGCTGGTCAAACTGCCCGACGGCACCGAAACCATGATGGAGGTCACGCCCGAAGAAGCCGCCAACACCGTCGTCATCGCGCCCAAGCACGACGACGGACTGGATGAGGACGACGACGAGCCCGAAAATGTCTGGCTGTTTGCCACAGCCCTCAAACTCTTCTCCGTGATGGCCGGCGTTCTCTTCTTCCTCGGCTTCGCCAATATCCAATGGACCGACATTCTCCCCAAATCCGCCTCGATTTCCGGCCTGAAGCTGGTCATCGGCCTCAACCTCATGGATCGCACGCTCGAAGGCAATTACATCAACGCCGTTCTTCTCGTCGTACCCGTAGTCATCTTCCTGCTGCTCAGTTTCCGCAAGCCGCTGCCGACCCTTCTCTCCGATCTGTCCATCATCGGACTGTCGGCGCTTGCCATCTGGTTCCTGCTGGGCGTTCCCACCACCCTCGAAGAACAGGTCAACGCCTTTGCCGCCGAAGTTTCCAGACGCATGACCATGGAAATGGATTGGGCGTACAACTACTCCATTATGATTTACATCCTGCTCGCGCTGGGCGGCGTGGTATTGCTGCTCATCGACACGGGCATTACCCTTCACCGCGGTGCGGTCAGAAAAAATGCCGACACCAAGCTACAGGATCAATAAAATAAACAGACAACGGACGTGCCGTTTGCAACGCTTTCGGCACGTCCGTTCAGCCGTATAGGCTATGAAAAAATATGGATAAGGGGAGCGTAACAGATGAAACAAACCGCTATCGGCAGAGCTGTCGCCGCTGTCTTCATCGGCATGGCGCTGCTTCTGCTCACGGCCTGCGGCGGAGCGGATACGCCCGAACAGGCCATCAAGAACTTTAACACGAAAATGAACGACTGCAATTACAAGGCGGCGTTTTCCTATGTTTCCGACTACGACGGGCTGAGCTTTGACAAAGGGGATCGCAGCGGTACCAAACAGATTGTCAACGCTGTCTCCAAAACACTGGAAATCGAAATCGTGGATATTCAGACCTCCGGCGCAACGGGCGCCGCCACGCTCAAAGTCACCACCGTTGATCTGAGGGACATCTACACCCGTGCCGCCGCCACCGTGACCAACAACTATGTCGATACCGTGCTGGAAGGCTCCAAGATTTCCGCCGAGGATATGCGGGACGCGCTGGTGGCTGAGATCGTCCGCGAGTCGGCTCTTTCCGACGCGCAGAAAGTCACCACCGACTGTAAGGTGAATCTCAGCCGTGAAAAAGACCGCTGGTTTATGATTCTCGACAAAACCAGTTTCAACGTCATGATGGGCTATATCGACGACGCCAACACGATGGTAGAAAGCGGCGATTTTTCCAATATCAGCGTGGAATCTTCGGATACCGAATCCGAATCCGAAACGGAAAATACCGTCGAATCTGAAACCGAAGACGACAGCACCGAAAGCGCCGTGTTTAATGATTAACGGATTGACGGCGGCATAAAAAAAGTGTATAATCTCTTTATAGCAATCCAAATAATCAGGGAGACAAAAGGAGGCGATGATGGTGAGTGCAGGGCAAGGCGGAGGACGACGGTGGGGACGACGGTGGGCTGGCGCCCACCTAGGACGACAACGCAGCCATGTGCTCACCAGCGCGCCGAACTTGTCTTTTTGTTTGTTTGGATTGCTATAATTTGATTAAATAACATATGCTGGAATACAACTTCCGGTAGGCAGTCTGTTTTTCCATTGCGGCAGATTGCGGAAAGGATGAAGCAAACAACATGAAATTAGGTATCGTAGGTCTGCCCAACGTCGGCAAGAGCACGCTTTTCAACGCCATCACCAACGCGGGCGCGCAATCCGCCAATTACCCCTTCTGCACCATCGAGCCGAATGTGGGCGTAGTAGATGTGCCGGATAAACGCCTTGACAAGCTGGCGGAGATGTATCACCCCGAAAAAATCACCCACGCGCCGCTGGAATTCGTGGATATCGCGGGTCTGGTCAAGGGCGCGAGCAAGGGCGAAGGTCTGGGCAACAAATTCCTCTCTAATATCCGCGAATGTGACGCGATCGTGCATGTGGTGCGCTGCTTTGAAAACGACGACATCGTGCATGTGGAGGGCAGCATCGACCCCGCGCGCGACATCGAAACCATCAATCTCGAGTTGATTCTCTCCGATCTTGAACTGGTCGAGCGCAAGATCGACCGCGCCAAGAAAGCCATGAAGGGCGATAAGAAATTCGCCGCCGAGGTGGAATTCTTTGAGCGTGTCAAGGAGGTGCTGGAATCGGGCAAACCCACCCGTTCGATGGAACTGACCGAGGAGGAAGAGGAAATGCTCTCCACCGTGGCGCTGCTCACCAGCAAAAAGGTCATCTACGCCGCCAATCTCAGCGAGGATGATTTCGCCGGCGGCACCGACAACCCCCATCTGGAAACGGTCAAAAAAATCGCCGCCGAGGAGCACAGCGAAGTGCTGCCCATCTGCGCCGAAATCGAGGCGGAGATCAGCGGCATGGAGCCGGAGGAAAAAATGATGTTCCTCAGCGACATGGGACTGGAGGAATCGGGTCTTGACCGTCTGATTCGGGCAGGCTATCACCTGTTGGGTCTTATCAGCTTCCTGACGGCAGGACAGCCGGAGGTGCGCGCATGGACGATCCGGCGCGGCACCAAAGCGCCGCAGGCCGCCGGCAAGATTCACTCCGACATCGAGCGCGGCTTTATCCGCGCAGAGGTCATCGACTACGACAGCCTGATTGAACTTGGTTCGCTGACGGCCGCCAAGGAAAAAGGTCTGCTCCGCTCGGAAGGCAAGGAGTATGTCATGCAGGACGGCGACGTGGTGCATTTCCTCTTTAACGTATAAGTTTTATACTATAAACAAATAAAACGACCGTACCCACTTTTCCATCGGCGGGTACGGTCGTTTTGATTTTTTATTTTTTCATGCGGCAGCGTCAGATATTGATGGCGGCGGAAACGCTGAAATATTCCACCGCGTTGTCTACCACATGGAACATCACGCGGGGCGTATCGGGAAGCGCTTCTCCGGCGTAGTAGGTGTAAAAGCCGTCGCCTTCGTCGGTGTAGCCGTCCCCATAGGCGGCTTTCACATCGTCAAAGCTGCTGCCGACGGTAATGCCCTTGTCGGTGGTCACTTTCGTGGTGTAGCAGTCGAAATCACAGACATAATCCTCGCCCTTTTTGAGCGGAACGGTATGAACGCGCAGCACGTCAGTGTAATCTTCCGCGCTTCCGGCATATTCGCCCTCACCGAAATAATAGTCATAATAATACTCGTCGCCGTTGTCGGAATAATGGCAGCTCACCTGCGAAGTGGTGCCGGCCGGTTCGCCCAGCGCCGCCAGAATCTTGTCCGCCTTGACATTGACCTGGTACTTGGCGCCCTCATAAACAATGCAAAGGGACTCCTTGGAAAAGCCTGCCTTGCTGTCGTTACCGCCGCCGCCTTCTTCGCCCTTGCTGCAAGCCGCACACGAAACCAGAAGAACCGCCGACAATGCCAGCGCCATCATTTTTAAAAACCGTTTCATTTTTTCATCAACCTTTCCGCGTTTTACAATATCTATAGGGAAACAGAACGCTTTATTGGGTTTATTATAGCATTATCCCGACGGCTTGTCAATCATTCAAATTCCCGAAACGTAAAAAAGCTGCTTCAAAAATGATGCGATTCTCCTGAAAGCGACAGATCGGGCGGAGCGAACCGGCTGCGGCCACTACCTTCTTTCACGAATCATTCACATTATATGAGGAATTTATCCTCACTCTGTTTAAACTGCGTTTATATTGGCACAATATACTTCGGATATCACAATGAAAAATCTAATTGCAAAGGATTTAAGACTATGCTGAAACTTACCGACATCGTCAAGTCGTATTCCAGCGGCAGCGCCAAGGTGGAGGCGCTCAAAGGCATCAACATCGAATTCCGCGAAAACGAATTCGTTTCCATCCTCGGGCCGTCCGGCTGCGGCAAGACCACCATGCTCAATATCATCGGCGGCCTCGACCGCTACGACAACGGCGACCTGAGCATCAACGGCAGATCCACCAAGCTTTTCTGGGACGGCGACTGGGACGCCTACCGCAACCACTCCATCGGCTTCGTCTTTCAGAATTACAACCTGATACCGCACCAGACCGTTCTTTCCAATGTTGAGCTGGCACTGACGCTGTCCGGCGTATCCAAGAGCGAACGCCGCAGACGCGCCACCGAAGTGCTTCAAAAAGTGGGTCTGGGCGACCAGCTCCGCAAGAAACCCAACCAGATGTCAGGCGGTCAGATGCAGCGCGTCGCCATTGCCCGCGCACTGGTCAACAACCCCGAAATCCTGCTGGCGGACGAACCCACCGGCGCGCTCGATTCCGAAACCAGCGTGCAGATCATGGAGCTGCTCAAGGAGATTTCCGGCGAAAAGCTGGTCATCATGGTGACCCACAATCCCGAACTGGCCGAAAAATATTCCTCCCGCATCATCCGGCTGCTCGACGGCAAAATCATCGACGATTCCAATCCCTACCATCCCAACGAATTCACCGCCACCTCGGCAGACGCGGCGGATAAAAAGAAATCCAAAAAGAAGGATAAATCGGGCAAAACCTCCATGTCCATGCTGACGGCGCTGTCGCTCTCCCTCAACAATCTCATGACCAAGAAGGGACGCACGCTGCTCACCTCCTTCGCGGGAAGTATCGGCATTATCGGCATCGCGCTGATCCTGTCGCTTTCCAACGGCTTCCAGCTCTACATCGACAAGGCGCAGGAGGACACGCTTTCCTCCTATCCCCTTTCCATCCAGAAGGAATCCATGGATCTCGCCTCGATGATTACCACGCTGCAAGACGCCAACTCCGACGAAACCGACCACGATCTCGACAAGGTGTATTCCGCCAACGTGATGTCCGAACTGATGAACACCATGGTGACGGAGATCAAAACCAACAACCTCTCGGACTTCAAGAAATACATCGAAGAGGACGAAAACGGCAAGAAAATGGCGGACTATACCAGCGCCATTCAGTACAGCTACGACGTGCCCATCAACGTCTACAAATCGGACACTTCCGACGGCGTGGTGCAGGTCAACCCCTCCACCGTCATGGAAAAAATGGGCATGAATCAGAACAGCAGCATGATGATGTTCAGCAACTCCTCCAATTTCTGGGATGAACTCATCGGCAACCGGACTCTGATCGAGTCGCAGTATGACCTGCTGGCAGGTGAGTGGCCGTCGAAATTCAACGAAGTCGTCATTGTGGTCAGCAAAAAGAACGAGATCAGCGACGTGGAGCTGTATTCCCTCGGTCTGAAAGACCAGTCCGAACTCGAAGAAAACATGAAGAAGGCCATGGAGGGCGAACCTTTCACCATTGAAAGTGTTTCCTTCACCTATGACGAACTCCTGCAATTAAAATTCAAGCTGCTGCTCGCCGGCGATCTTTACACGCATGACGCCGCCACCGACACATGGCGCGATATCAGCGAAGACGAAATTCTCATGAAAAAGGCCATTGCAGGCGGCGTTGACCTCAACGTCGTGGGCATCGTCCGACCCAGCGAGGATGCTGCTTCCTCCTCCATCAACGGCGTGGTCGGCTACACGCATGAACTGGTGGAATATATCATCAACGCCACCAATGACAGCGAAATCGTCAAGGCGCAGAAGAAAGACCCCAAAACCGATATTTTCACGGGACTTCCCTTTGAAACCGACGAGGAGGACAAAGCGACCGACGCGCAGCCTGATTTTGCGAGCATGACCCCCGAAGAAATTGCCGCGTACCAGCAGCAGGCAGCCGAAGAACAGGCGCAGATCGAAGAATTCATCGCCACGCTGCCGGAGGAGACGCAGTCCTATCTCGCGACGCTGCCGCAAGAGGAACGGCTCGCCATGGTCAAGGGATATCTGGAACAGGCGCAGCCCAAGACCACCTATGAAGAAAATCTCACCAAATTGGGCGTGGCCGATCTGAGCGACCCCAGTTCCATCCAGCTCTATCCGGTGGACTTTGAGTCCAAGGAATCCATCGAATCGCTCATCAGCGATTACAACGAGGGCAAGCCGGAAGAGGAACAAATCAGCTACACCGACCTCGTGGGCATCATGATGCGCTCCGTCTCCACCATCATCAATATGATCTCCTATGTGCTGATCGCCTTTGTTTCCATCTCGCTGGTGGTGTCCTCCATCATGATTGGCATTATCACCTATATTTCCGTACTGGAACGCACCAAGGAAATCGGTATTCTCCGCTCCATCGGCGCTTCCAAGCAGGATATTTCCCGCGTATTCAACGCCGAGACGCTTCTCATCGGTCTGGTGTCGGGCGCGCTGGGCATCGGCATCACTCTGCTGCTGAATATCCCTGTCAACGCCGTCATTCAGGCGCTCTCCGGCATTTCCAATGTCTCCCGTCTGCCGGTCGGCGGCGCGGTGATACTGGTCATCATCAGCATGACCCTCACTCTGATCGCGGGTCTGATTCCCTCCGGCATGGCGGCCAACAAGGATCCCGTGGTCGCGCTGCGAACCGAGTAAATCTCAACTGCAAGAAGTGTGTTCCCGCAAGGGTGCGCACAATCACATAAATAACCTCACAATCTCAACGGCAATACGGCGGTCCCGCTTTTTCCATCCTTTTTGGCGGGCCGCCGTATTGTCGTTAATAGTGTGAAGTGTGAAATGTGAAGTGTGAAGTGTGAAGTGGTCAAAAAACACCGTCCAACAGAGGCTGTCGCACCGGTTTTTTCGTGCGGCAGCGCCTGTTGGACGGTAATGTGATCAAGTTCGGCGCGCTGGTGAGCACATGGCTGCGTTGTCGTCCTAGGTGGGCGCCAGCCCACCGTCGTCCTCCGCCTTGCCCTGCACTCACCATCATCGCTTCTGGTCGGAAGAGCCGTCGATATCCACTTCTTCGCCGTAAGGATTGCTCATCTTGTCGAATTCGTCCATGACTTTTCTGACTTCTTCCTTCGAGGCGAGGAATGCCTTGGCAACCAGCGGGTCAAAGTGAGTGCCGGCATCCTCCTGAATAATGCTCATGGCTTTTTCAAAACTGAAGGGACGCTTGTAGCTCCGGCGGGACACGAGCGCGTCGAATACGTCCGCCACCGCCATGATTCTCGCGGACAGCGGGATTTCTTCGCCCTCAATGCCGTGGGGATAGCCGTTGCCGTTCCACTTTTCGTGATGATATTCCGCCAGATTCTTGGCTTCCGCCAGATAGCCCGACTCCGGTACCATGTCGATGGCCTCCTGGATAATACGGGAACCGACGGTGGTGTGCGCCTTCATAATGGCAAATTCCATATCGGTGAGCTTGCCGGGTTTGTTGAGGATATTGTCGGGAACGTGAATCTTGCCGATGTCGTGCAACGGCGCGGAGTGAATCACGTCGTCCACGAATTTGTCGGTAAGCTGATCGGCGTACAGACCCATTTCCTTCATCTTTTCCACAATGATCTTCACATAGGCCGCCGTCTTGCGGACGTGGTCGCCGGTACATTTGTCGCGGCTTTCCACGATATCCGCCAGCACCATGATCAGACCGTTCTGCATCTGGGAGATGGTATCGGTGTGATGCTCGATCTGCTTCACATACTGCACGCTTTGCTGGGTGGTGCTGGAAAAGGCGTTGTAGAGATTTTCGATCTCGTCGCCGGTGCGGATGTTGAGCGCCTTGATGCGTTCTATGTTCTCTGCGGTGGACGTGTTGTCGTCATAGGCAAACGCACCCGCGCAGTAAGCCATTTGGTTGATGGGGCGGATGACGCTGTGATTGACCAGCGTGGCACAGACGGCCAGTGCCAGAATGAAGAAGCTGATGAACAGCGACAGCAGCCTTGCCAAAAAGCTATAGCCGTACCCGGTGAGCAGGTTCATGGAGATGTCCGCCGCCACATAGCACTGGCAGTTGCCTCTGCCGTCATAGACAGGCTTATAGACGGTGAGCAGCCACCCGTAGGCGTCGTCCGAGACGATCGGTTCGATCTCGCCGCCCTGTAGCAGCGTGGGGACATAGGGCAGGAACGTCTCGTCAAAGTCGATCACTGCGCCGGGGTCTTCGCCCTCCAGATCCTCCGTGTCGAGGTCAAACACGACATGACAGCCGTCCTCCTCGATTTTGTAGGCGTAGAGGTACTGGATGTCGGGGGAGCTGTTTTTAAGTTTATAGAGCATTTCCTCCGTGTCTCTGTATGCTTCGAGACGGCTGCCTTTCTCTATAAATTCATTCACGCGGTTGCCGTCAACGATACTGGCGGCCACCTCGGTGATACCGTTGGCCAGCTTGATATGTTCGTCCTGCGTGGAATCCTTAAACAGCATAAAGCTGATAACGGTGGAGGTTCCCGCAAGCAGCAGGGACGCGGCGGTGAGAATCAGAACGATCTTGGTGCGCAGCGAAATCAGACGGCACTTGGTCTTTTCCTCTTTGCGCTTGGTGGCGGCTTGTTCGTCGTCCTCCGCGTCGGGTTTGAACCTGCTGCGCATGGTTTTGGGAACCAGCAGGAGCAGCAGCACCGCCAGCACCACTGTGATGCTCTTGTCGATCAGTTCCAGCACGATCTCGCCGCTGAGCTGGGAAGAAAAGGCGTTCAGGGGCGTGTGGTCATAAAAATACCCGGCAAACCCCTTGGCGATGCCGCCCATTTCACAGTTATTCATAAACCATGTAAGCACCGCGCTGAGCGCGCCTGTGACCAGCGCAAAGACCGGAACGGTGAGCAGCGGCTTGAACGCGTTTCTGAAGAAGCCTTTTTTGGCAAAGAAGGACGCGAGCAGCGCCGTCAGCACATTGAGAATGCCGTAATACATGCTCTCCGTCCCAATAAAGCCCTTGAGCAGATTAGTGACAAAGCCCACCACGATACCGGGCAGACTGCCTGCCACCACAGCTGTGAGCATTGTGCCGACGGTATCCATATAGAGCGGCAGCTCAAATTCGGATATCAGGCGCGCACCCGCCATATTGATAACAATGCCGATCAGACAAAGCAAACAGATCCGCACGGCGCTGTTCCCCTGTTTAGTCAACGCTTGGTTGTTTTCTTTCACAAAAAAATCCCCCTGCTTTTGATAAAATGGAGTATGATTTATTGTATTATAACAATTTCTTTTTAAAATTGCAAGCGTTTCTCCCAATTAATACAGGGCGACAGCATTTACTTTTGGGAATTAAAGAGGATTTTCACAAAGAGATCGGGCTCAAGAGCGGCTTTAAACATAAGCTTTTTCTTGCTGATGCG
>CADCNI010000077.1 GCA_902802795.1 uncultured Ruminococcus sp. | reverse complement strand
GTAATTCTTTGCATATTGCTCAGGCTGCGTGATATTGGATTGACCATTTTGCCCTATATTCCCGGATTTAGACTGATTTTTGGTGTGGGAAGTTTGAGTCAGGTAATCCTTCTGCATCGTGTAGGTGATTTCGCTCATGGTCGTTACTCCTTTCGGGAATGTCGGTTTGTCTTTCACGCCTATCATACTCCCTTTTTTCGGGCTGTGCAAATGTGCGGGAAGAAATATTTTCCGTTATTTCAGCGATTTGCACGTCCCTGATGGTCTGCGAAATTTCGCGCAGTACCGATTCGGCAATATCGCTGGTGGCAATGCCCACGCCGGTGAGCGTTTCCGGCGTGTTGAAATTGACAATATCCGCGAGCCGTCGGTGGGCAGTCCGCACCGTTTGAAAAGCATGAAATTCACGCTGTTTGTGACCAATCGGCGGTATTTTTCCCCGATGTTTTCCTCATCAAACGCCTCCAGATAACTGCCCTCCAGCACGTCGGCAAGCTGACCGAGATAGTCGGGGAGATTGTCCTCCACGGCGGTTTTCGCAGTATCGGTGAGCGCGTCGTCCAGAGCTTTCCGTCCCGCGCTGCCGAATCGGTCGGACAGCCTTTCGATGACGGCGGTTTCATAACGTTCGCTCATCTGCCAGATCGGAACCGGCATTCCTCCGCGGTAGGACGGCTCCGTGTCGGACACGTCAAAATAATATTTCAGCCTGGTCTTGTCGTTGTCGGCAGTTGCAAAAACGGCAATACCCTTGCTGCCGCGCCGGACATAACGGCGGAATTTTTCGTTCCACTTTTCGATTTCCAGTACCGCCGTCGCATCGGGACGCTGCGCGTAAATCAGCATTTGCTCATCGAAACGGCACTTGTAATTGCGGCAGGCGGAGGACAGAAACGCCTGCCACGCCTCCGGACTGCCCGACGCGCCTGCCCCTGTCCGCCGGTACAGCTCGCTGATCATTTCATATTTGCTTGCCATTCGCTTCTCTCCTCCTTGATGGCTTTAGTCCGGCATATCAAATTCACTTTCGTCGGAATCGCCTGTATTGTCAGACTTCTTAGGCGTTTCCTTCTCGCTGATAAGCCCATCGAAAGAAAGCACCTCGCGCTCCTTAATACGTTTCTGCAAATCGTTGATCATGGCAATGTCTGAAACGGAAACGCCCCTCAGTGCCAGCATCTGATCAACTGTGATACTGGACACCACGCGCTCCTTGACATAATTGGCTTCCAAGAGCTTTTCAAGCACCTTGACAGCTTTCTGATTGAGTTTCACAAGAATATCCCCCTCATGTTTCCATATCGTTCGTTCCTTCCATCATAAATTTTTATTGAATCATTTTCCTTCACCTGATATTCTTGGATTGCGTAAGAAATTGTTGAAATGGTTATCGTGCCTGCTGTTTTGTTTTCGGCGGGGTATCGGGCTTCGGCGCATAGGTCGCACCGTTCCGCGCCATGCGTTCGGCGAACTCGTCGCAATGGAAGATCGTATCCCCTACGAAACAGTGGGTATCGTCAATATACCGGCAAGCCTGTTCGATTTTCTCGCCCCATGCTGTCGTGATGACGATGCTGCCGCCGTCGGGTATGCGGAAGATTTCTCTGTAATTGGCGTCTTTAAAGCGGATACCCTGCGCCGCCTTTTCGATATTGCGGTCAAGCCACGGTTTTTCATAACAATAGCAGTAGAAATTGTAATCGCTGGGCGACGGATTGCACCGCAGAAGATAGACGTACTTGTCGGTGTCCACGCGGAAACCGTAAGCCGGTCGGTGGCTGTCCCCGAATGCGCTGTCACTGTGTTCTGCCACATATCTTTTCATGTCGGAACGGCTGGCGAATAGTCCGTATTCCTCGGAACGCAGCGCATGAATCACTTCATCAAATTCCGTCGCAAATTCATCGGTATTGCGCCTGCTGTCGGTATCGTGCCAACTGGTATGAAATTCCCTGCCGTTAATGCCGAAATCGCCCCGCAGATACCCTACCTGACAGGTCTGCGACTCAATCTGCATACTCTGCTTAAACGTGTACTTCTGCTCCGCCTGTGTCATCGGACGGATTTCCATATATGCCGCACCTCCTGATTTCCTGCAATCTGAGCATTGCCCAGAGCGGAATGCTGTCGTGGCGCAGAACGCCGAGAACCTCCGTCCTGCGCCAGATTTTGCGCTCCATTGTCGCAAGGCAAATGCCGCGGAACGTCCAGCCGCGTTCACCGGTCGCGCCCGCGCCGCCCTCGACCAGCACCAACTGATACGCCGAGTGGGTGAAGGCAAAGCGCGACGGTTCCAATTGAATCCTGGATTCTCGGAAAAACATTCTATTCTAAATGCGTGACGATAAAAGCAGCTCGAAATCCCTATTTTATGGGATTTCCTATGATATTATCGTCACGTTTTCGAGAATCCAGGTTGAATGGCAACAATTTTGCCTTCAATACTTTCGCTGCGGTGAACCGGACAGCAATCCCTGTCGGTAAACGTGGTCAGCGCGACGGCGTTTTCCTCTCCGTTCAGATACCCCCACTGCATTTCAAGCGCCGTTTCCTTCGCCGCGTCGCGGATCATGCGCTGATAGCAGGACATCGCTTCATCATAATTCGGCACCAACAAATGGTGGTTGATATACACCACTTCCGGCGCACGGTGATAGTCGATCTGCGCAACCAGATAGGGAATCCCTTCCGTCATGCTCCGACCGATAAAGATTTCGCCGGAACCGACTTTCTTGCGCCTGACAATGGTGTATTCTCCCACCGTTGCGAGCTTTCCGCTCTCGTCGTATGACTGCGCTCTGATAACGTGCGATAACAATTTAACGCGCCTCCCCGTGTCTTTTTCTGGCGGTCTTTTCCGCCGCCGTTTTTTCCTGAATGCTTTTGAGAGCGTCTTTCGCCCAGAACGGCATTTTCTCTGGCTTGATTTCGCCCAGCACTTCGTACCGTTCCCACCGTGCCTTTTCGCCGGTAGCAAGGCAAGTGCCGAAGACCGCGCTGCCGCGTCCGCCACTCGCGCCGTTACCGGCTTCCGCCAGTACCAACTGATACGCGCAGTGCCGGTATTCACGGCGGGTTTTCGATACGTCCATGACCACCACTTTGCCAATAATGCTTTCGTCCGACGGACAGGGAATGCAGTCCTGCGCCGTGAATGGGGCAAGGCTGAAACCGAATTTGCCGTGTTCCTCCTGCATCGCTTTGACCTGTTCCGTGCAGCGGGAACAGTAGTCCATCATGGCGCTAAGATAATCCTTGTAATGCTCCGGCTGGTTCATCATATACACGTCCATCGGAGAAAAATATTCCGCGTAAGCGACCACAAAAGGCTCTTCCCGCGTTTCATCCACTCCCAAAAACACTTCGCGCTCTCCGAAATTAAAACTCTGCTCGACCGTATAATTGTTGATTTTCCGTGCTTCGTCCATTGCCGCAAGCCTCCTTTTTTCTTTCTTCCCGCTCCGCCTTTTCCTGCCGCCATTCGGCAAGAATTTTCTTTGTGCAGAATCCGCAGAAAACCTTCTGGCTGTCGGTGTAATGCGCGAAACGGCAGCCTTTGCACTCCGAAATACTGCGCACGTCCTTCACGACAGGCGCATCACTTGCGTTTTTTGCGTCATTCTCGTCCTTCGCGTCTTTTACACTCGGAATAACGCCGTGATTTTTCAGGTTCGTAATATCGCCCATTCTCACGCGCTCCAGAAGACTGGTCATCGCCTTCTCAAAGGAATCGACGTGTTTTCCCCAGAAGAATCCGTTAAGCGGAGTGTAATACCACACGACATAGGAAGCGTCTTTTTTCGGATTGTAACCGATGGCGTGCGTGTTTTCGCCTACCCTGTAACTGAAAATAATCTCATAGCCCTGACATTCGCTGGGCAATGAGTTTGGATTGTTTGTTTTAATCATTTCAAAATCCTCTCTCGGGCAGTCAAAAAGGGCGTTGGTGATACCGAAGTACCGTCCAAACGCCCTTTTTTACCCGTTATAATCCCGATGTTATTTCATTGGATACATCAGGATTTCATGTCATTCAGCTTTTTTGCGCTTTCTCAGTCCGAAAAAGAGCAGTGCCGCAGCTCCCGCCAGCGCGGACACCGCGCCGCCAATCCAGAGTGCGCTGTTGAAATCATCGCCGGTTTTCGGCGTGTCGCGGTTCTTGTTGAGCATTTCAACGGTAGTGGTTTCGTTGTATTTCACGTCCACCGTTTCATCGGCGGGGAGAATATACGGCGCGGAAACCCTGTCGCTTACTTCCGACACGCGGTATTCACCGATACGCAATCCTTCGATGAATATCTCTCCGTTCTTGTCGGTCTTGAATACCTGATCGTAACCGTTGTCGCCCGTCACGCGGAAGGAGAAGCCCTTCACCTTTTTGTCGGTGGAACGCTTCTGAATCTTCAGACTGCCCTTTTGCGCGTTGTTGATGAAACCGACGCCCGCCTTATTCTGAATAAAATACGTCACGCCGTTTTCGGAAATGAACACTTCATACACCTTCGTGTCAAGCACAAAGCCGACAGGAGCCGTCTTTTCGCGGACAAAATAACGACCGTAACGCAGTTCCTCCATGCGGTAGCAGCCGCGTTCGCCCTCCGCCATCAAACCGAGCAGCAGATCATTTTCTCTCCATTCGCCGTCATTATCAGTATCGGAAAATACCTCAAATTCCGCGCCGGTGAGCTTGTTTTCGGGGTAGTCCGCGTCAACCTTTGTGAGCGCGATATTGCCCTTGATGAAGCGGTTGACCATCGTGATTTCAATGACCTGCTCTGCCTTGCCGACTGTCACGGGGAATTCCTCTTCGGACAGTACAAAGCCTGTAGGAGCCGCGATTTCACGGACAATCCATGTGCCATACGGCACTTTTTCAAAGCCAAAGCTGCCGTCCTCCGCGGAAGTCGCGGTCTGAATGGCGGTCTTTTCGGTATATTTCTCCGTGCCGACCTTGAAAATCCCGATGACCGCGCCGCCCAGCGCGTTGCCGTCCTCGTCGGTCTTTTTACCCTTCACGCTGCCGTAAATGATCTTGTTGGCAATGGAATTGCCGTCATTGACCTTGAGCGAAACCGTCGCTTTCTCCTGTCCGGCATAGGCGAAATTGACAGGGAATTTTGCGCTGCTGACAACATAAGCGGAATTGGCGGCAATTTCCTTGACATAATAGCTGCCGATGGGGAGATCGGTTTTCGCCTTGCCCCTGCCTTCGTCGCTCAGGAAGAGAATCTCGATCAAGCCGTCCTTTGGAATGGTCTTGCCGTCGGCGGCGGTGAGCTTCTCGGCGGCATACAGTCCGAAGGAAATATCAAAAATTTCGCCATTTATACCGATGCCGTAAAGCTCGTCGATTTCCAGTCCCTTTTTCAGCTCGATTTCCACTTTCTGCCGGAGATTGGTAAATTCCGTTGAGGTGGAAGTTACCTTCACGTCCTGACCCGCGTAGGTGAGTTCAACGGTTTTCACCTTGCCGGAAAGCACAAATCCCGTCGGTGCGGTGAGTTCCTTGACCTCGTATTTACCGAGATAAAGCTGCTTGGATTTTGAGCTGCCCTTCGCGTCGGTGGTAATGGTATCCACCAGCGTTCCTTTCTTGACGCGGGTCGTTCCGTCGGGCGTGACAATATCCTCGGCGGCGGTAATGGTAAAGACCGCGCCGGACAAGCCTTTCACGGCGTAAATCGGCTGGTAAATGCCCTTCGCCTCGCTCACAGAAGAAAATACTTCGCCGTTTTTGGTAACGGTGATGGTTCCTTTCTGCGGCGCGTTTGCGCGGGTGACTTTAATGAACGGAATCTTGTCGATTTCCTGCGCGTTCTCCTTGGTCACGTCAAAGCTGATAGGAGTGGAATCCAGCACATAACCGTAAGGAGCCTGCACTTCCACGAGCTTGTAGCCCTTGCCGTATTCCAGCGACTGCGGCGTGGTGAGTGTGCCGTCAGAGGACGTGTAAAACGTGTCGATGGTTTTCACTTCGGGATAGGTCAGCTTCATGAAAATGCGCTTGCCGCTGGGATTGTAAATCTGGAAGCCCGCGCCGGCGTAGGGAATGGTCTTGCCGGTTTCGGAATCCTTCTTCACCACGCGGAGAAAGCTGCGGAAGTTGGCGTTGTTAATCAGGAAGCTGTAGGTTTCGGAATTGTCCTTGATGAACACATCGAAATCGGCAATCAGTTCGCGTCCTTCCCAGCCGGACACCTGATGCACGGTGTACAAGCCGTAGGGCAAATCCTTCGACTTCGCATAGCCGTTCTTGTCGCAAATCAGGGTATCCTTTTCGGCGGTTTTCGCGCTGTTGTAATCACCGGCGGATTTCAGATAAATCTGGAATTTCGCGCCTTTTTCGGGTGTTTCAATCTTGGTGGTGCCGTCATCGGTGTGCTTGATGATGGCAATATTGCCCTTGGCGGCAGTTTCCTTGACCTCCATATTGACGGTGTTCTGCGTCAGGGTGAAGAGTTTCGGGTCGGAACCGATGTTGTAAACGGTCTTGTCGAGCGTGTAGCCGACCGGCGCAGAGATTTCGCGGAGCGTCCAGTCGGTGTCGCAGGTGTAATAGCTGGTCGTGAATTTGCCGTCCTTGTCGGTGGTGTAGCGGTCGATGAGCGTGTCGCCCTTGTAAATGCCGTACACTGCGCCCGCCAGAGAGCCTTCGCCCTGCGAAGCAGTCCCGTCTGCGTCCTTCTTAACGACATTCACGCGGAACTTTTTGAGCGAATTATTCAGACTGCGCTTGGTGACTTTGTTCCACTCAATCGGCGCGGTCAGCTTGTCGGGAACCGTGTACTGCTCGCCCGCGCTGACTTCCTCCAGCGTGTAGGGAGTTTCTCCGCTGATGGGAATATTCGAGAATTTCGCCAGACCGTTCTTGTCGGTGACGGCGTATTCATCCACGGTGGTTCCGGCATACGACTTGCCGAAAAGGTGGAATTTCACGCCTTCGATGAATTTATCCTCGGCGGTCTTGATGACTTCCAGACTGCCGCGCTTGAGCTTGTTGGAAAAAGTGACAGTCGCCGTCCTGCCGCCCTCCACAGTGACAGTCTGCGGCTCCTGCGGTTCATAGCGGTCAATGGTCTGCTCGATGATCGTGTAAGTGCCGGGGAACAGCCCTGTCACGTTCACGAAACCGTCCTTGCCGGTGGTGACGGTCTTCTCCACGCCGTTGCCCTTGATGGTGAAGGTCACGCCTTCCACCACGCCGTCGTCGGACACCTTCTTCAATGCCAGCCCGCCGGAAGGAGCTTCCACACTCATATACGCCACAACGGTATCCATATCGTCCGCGCCCACAATGACGTCCTGCAAGGTGGTATCGCCATACGCCATCAGGCGGCAGGTGTTGTCGCCGGACGGGAGATTGTTGCGGGAGGCGGTAATCAGCACCTTGCCGTCAAAATCCTTCGCGGCGGTAATGGTGAGCGTGTTGCCGTTTTTGGAAACGGTGACATTCTTGTCCAAAGTGGAAAAATCATACTCGGCAAGCATTTTGTTTTCATCGGTCAGGGTGATGCTGCGCTTGCCGTCGGTGAGCGTCAGCTCCTTGACCACCTTGTTTTTCTCCTTCGACATGAAAGAGGGAATCGTGTTATGACGCGCCAACAGATTGGCGACGTAATTATACGCCTTTTCCACGCCCTTGTTAGGGTAATTCTCTCCGAAAAACACGTCGCAGGCGGATATACTCCCAGATGATGATCTGGGTGCCGAGCCAGCCTTCGTCCTTACTGCCCGGAAGAATATCCCTGTTGCCCTGCGAACCGTAGAGCAGCGTCAGCCCGATTGCCTGCTTCTTGTCTGCGGAAAGCGCATCCCACACATCGGACGAGGTCTGTTTCAGCTCGCTTCCGTTGTGGAGCGACGCCCCGGGTTCGATGCAGAACGTGCTGTAACCGTCCACGAACAGACGGTATTTTTCCTTGCCCTTGCCGCCGACATGACGACCTTCAAACGTCGTTTCGCCGTTGTAGTGAATCTCGTTGCCGTCGCTGTCAAGTGCCACTCTCGCGGTGACGGAGCCGATTTTCTCCGGCTCTGCGGCATACACGGCTCCGGACGGAATCACCGTCAATGCCGAAACCGCCGCCAGCACAAGCGCGGCTGTTCTCTTGAAAAAATTAGGAATTTTCATCTGCTTCCTCCTGTTCTGTTGAAAAAATCTAAGGCGGAATATTCTTGTGTGTTATCCACCTTTCAAGGTTGAAAACGCTGCTGCATTTGGTTAAAAAATCAATTTCAATCACCTTCTGTTGTTGAAAATACCATAGCACTTAAAGCTATAAAAAATTTACTGCCTTTTCGGATAGTAAACAGGCAGTAATTAAGGGGGTGAGGTGTGGAGAGGGGGAAAGGTGCATTTCAGCGGAACAGCCTGTTTTTGGGTATAGCTATCCCTTTGTGTGGCTGTTATCGCGCCTCGTTGCTGCGCTTTTTCTGCAAATGGCGGTTGTAAAATTCCAGTGCTTTGACCACATAATCGTTCTCGCCTCCTTTGGGAACGGTGGACGGAATGAGCCTGTTGATACGCTCATCGGAAAACGCGGGTTTCTGCCGCTGATTGGGCTTTTCCTCCTGCATGATGGAAGAAATGACGTCCTCCGACAGCTTGCCTTCCTGCGAAAATTTCTTCATTTTGGTCGCCTGCGCGAGTGACGGCGTTGCATCGAAATAGCTCATGGCGTTGAGTCTGTCAGATACGACAGTTCCACGGCAGGGCGGAAGGCGATCCGGTATTCATCGACCATTTGCAGAATCTCCGGCACAAGCTCCGTCAGGCGAATGTAACGACGTACTTGGTCTTTACTTTCTCCGACAAGTTCGCCTAATTCTTCATCAGAACGACCTTTTGAAAAATTCGTCGCCAGTGGCGACGAATTTTCTTTAGGCGGTCTACCTGCCTGTCGTTTCATCGCCTCCAGCCGCATTTTGTAAGCAAACGCCTTCTCGCTTGGGAGAATCACCGACCGCTGCAAGTTGCTTTCCACCATGATTATCACGGCTTCGTCGCGTGTCAGTTCCCGCACTTCGCATTTGAGCGTGCTCAGCCCCGCCAATGCACACGCGCGGCAACGTCTGTGTCCGCTGATCAATTCATATCGCCCGTCCTCCTTGCGACGCACCATTGCCGGGGTCATTACCCCGTTGCGCTGGATGCTTTCCACGAGCTGCGCCATGTCGTCATCGTCCAGCACCTTGAACGGGTGATCGGGAAATTCGTCGATTTCCGACAGGGGGATGTCCTGAATCCGGCTCTGCTTGGCTTCTTCGCGGCTTTCGTCCGTCTGGAACAGATCATCGTAGGCGGTCAGTTCGATTTTTCTCTCTTTGCCTTTTGCCAATCTCATCGACCTCCCTCGCAAACTTCGCGTATGCCTGCGCCACCTTGCTG
>CADCNI010000076.1 GCA_902802795.1 uncultured Ruminococcus sp. | reverse complement strand
GTAGCGGGTGCCGAAGGCGTTGCCGATGTGCAGACCGCCCGCGGAGATGGCAAAGGTGGTCGCGCCGATGAGCAGCACGGCGGGGAGAATCTCCACCCGCAGGAAGGCAAAGGTCACGCCCACCGCCAGCGCGTCAATGCTGGTGGCGACCGCAAGGGGAATCATGGCTTTCACGCCGAAGGAACCGTCGATGCGTCCTTCCTCGTCGGCTTCATCGTCGCCCACGGCTTCCCGGATCATATTCACGCCGATGACGGCAAGCAGCACAAAGGCGATCCAGTGGTCGATACGGGTAATCATGGACTCAAACTGCTTCCCCAGCGCGTAGCCAATCAGCGGCATGAGCGCCTGAAAGCCGCCGAAGTACAGTCCCACCGCCATCACATGACGGGGGCGCACCTTCTGCACGGAAAGTCCCTTGCAGATCGACACGGCAAACGCGTCCATCGAAAGCCCCACCGCAATCACAAACAAATCAAACCAACTCATTTTGTACATCCTCCCTATTCGTTCTGTTGCCCTTACACTAACCATCCTTATGCAAGGGAACACGAAAATAAAGATAAGCCAAATAAAAAAGACGACACCTACCTGTACCCACACAGATAGGTGTCGTCACTAAAGTGCAAAGCCGGAATCGCGGCGCGTTTCGGTATGGCGACCTTGCAGCGCGGAACATAAAACCACCGCGCCGACTACTCCCTTATTGGTTGCATTGTAACACACGGCGCGTCGGTTTGTCAAGGCTAACATGCTGTTCTTTATGCTCTTTTTCATTGAGACCATTGCGAAAAGCCGATACAAAAGGCTTGACGAAAGTACACGCATATGGATATAATAGAAGTATCACAGAATGGGAAAGAGGCTTTAAAAATGAACCTTGAGGAAAAAGGAGAAAAAGCAAAAAAGAAAAAAATTCTCGTCGTGCTGACAGGCGGCACTATCGGCAGCGTATGCACCGACGGCGTGCGGGGCATTGCGGGGGATTCCCCCTATCTGCTGCTCCGTGCGTTCCGCGCGGTCTGCCCGGACTATGCGGACTGTGAATTTGAAGTGATCAGTCCCTGCCATCTGCTCAGTGAAAACCTCTCCTGCGAGGTGTGGGAAACCCTGTATGCCGCCATCAGCGAAAAACTCGCTGCCGATAGGTATCGCGGCATTATCGTCACCCACGGATCCGACACCCTCGCCTACACCGCCGCCGCGCTGGGAATGCTTCTGCGGCACACGTCCTGTCCGGTGGTGCTGACCGCCGCCGACCGACCCGTGAACGACCCGCGCGGCAACGGTATCGGAAACTTTCGCGCGGCAGTGGATTTCATCCTGCGCGGCGGATGCAGAGGCGTGTTTGTCTCTTACCGACGCTGCGCCGACGGCGCGCAGGTCATCTATCTCGCCGCGCGGCTGCGCTCCGCCGACTGCTTCTGCGACGAATTTTCCTCCTACGGCGGCGCGGTCTTTGGCGTGATAAACGAAAGTGTATTCTGCCCCGACGCGTCGCCTCTTAATCCTGCCGCGGAGATACGCAGCGCGCCGTTGTCCCCCCTCGCGCCGCCTGCCATACGCCTTTCGGACAAAAAAATCATGCTGCTGCGCGCCTATCCGGGGCTGGACTATGCCGCCATCTCCCCCAACGGATTTGCCGCCGTGGTGCATTACGGCTACCACAGCGCGACCGCCTGCACCGAGGGAGGCGACCGTTCGCTGCTGCGCTTTGCCAAGCGCTGCCGTGCCTGCGGCACTGATCTGTGGCTCGGTTCCTTCAAACAGACGGAAAACGAACTGTACGACACCAGCCGCGAACTGCTCGACAACGGCATTCTGCCCTTTTTCGATATGTCGCCCGAAGCCGCCTATGCCAAGGCGGTGATCGCCTATCATCTGCCCGACGCCAACCCGAAAGCATTCATGCGCCTCTGTGTGTATTATGAAATGGTCGGACACGCAGTGGTCGATTGACAAAGTTGTAAATTATAGCAATCCAAATAATCAGGGGACGACGGTGGGCTGGCGCCCACCTAGGACGACAACGCAGCCATGTGCTCACCAGCGCGCCGAACTTGTCTTTTTGTTTGTTTGGATTGCTATAGATTGCAGATGTGTTCTCTTTCTTTAGGTTAGTGCATATGGGGCTTTGCCCCACTCCCCACAAGGGCGCTGCCCTTGACCCGCCAGGAGGACCAGTCCGAGATGACGCTTGTCGTCATCGGCTGGACTCCCACGCTCGCATTCGCTCGCTAATTGCGCTTCGCTTTTCTTTTTTCTTTTTCTCTCCCCACTCCCCACTCCCCACTCCCCACTAAATTCTCATTTCCCTCATACTCTTTCCAAGGAGGTTTATCGCCATGAAACAACCACTCTCGCCCTTCGTTCCCCGCCTCACCGCGTTTCATCTGAAACTGCTGGCCATGACGTTCATGCTCATCGACCACATCGGCTGCTTCCTGCTCAACCGGGACACCGACGCCTACATCCTCTGCCGCTCATGGGGACGGCTCGCTTTTCCGATTTTCTGCTTCCTGATCGCGGAGGGCGCACGACATACTCACTCACTCCCCCAATATATGGCGCGGCTGGCGGCTTTCGCCTTTATCAGCACACCGCCCTTTAATCTGGTGCATGGAGAACGCTGGTACGCGTTTGACCACCTCAACGTATTTTTTACGCTGTTCTTCGGACTGGCCGCCGTTGCCGCCGTCAAGGAACTGTCTCCCCGTATCCTGCGCCGTCTCGGAAAAGTCTCTCTCTCGCAGAATGAATTTGTCTGCGCTCTGCTCGCGCTGCCGGTCTGCGCCGCGCTCTATTGGGCGGCCTATACGCTCAACACCGATTACGGCGGCTACGGTGTGGCGGCTATTCTGATTTTCTGGCTGCTGCGAAACCATCCCGCCGCCGCGTGGGGATGCTTTGCGCTGCTCACCTTTATCGGACAGGACTGGTATCTTGTCGGACGCGGCGTCACAGGGCTGAACGAATACATTTCCTGCAATCCCTATGAAATGGTCACGCGTCGCGTATGGGAACGCAACTGCACACTGTATTTTTACAACTCGCTGCAAATGCTGGCCGCGCTGGCTTTCATACCCTGCCTCCTCTACAGCGGGCAGAAGGGCGGCCCCGCCAAGCGAAACACCTTTGTCAAATACGCGTTCTATTCCTTCTATCCGCTGCATCTGACGGCGATATGGCTGGTGCAGCTTTTCAGAGCCAAATAACAAAAAACAACCTCTCCCATCGGCGCCTGCGTGTCGGTCGGGAGAGGTTGTTCGCTGTTTTGAAAGAAATTTATACCAGATCAAGAATCACCAGTTCGGGCGGGTTAAAGATGCGGGGTACAAAGTGGGTGTATTTCGTCAACCCTCTGCCCAGAATCATGGATTTGTCCCCGAAATCATAGCGGCCGCCGGTGTATTTCGGGAAAAATCCCTGCCCTGACGCGAAAAATCCGTCAAGAATGCCGGGAATGCGCCACTGTCCCCCGTGGGCATGTCCCGCGAGAATCAGGTGGAAATCATAGGGAAGATACTCTCCGATTAACTCCGGCCGGTGCGCCAGCAGAACGGTAAAATTCCCATTGCGCGACGCTTCCGACGCGGCCGCCAATTGTCTGCGCATGGCTTCCCGCCCGATGACATATGGCTCCTCTATCCCGCAGAGATTCACCCGTCTGCCACCCCACTCAAACACTTCGCAGTCCCCTTCCAGCACATGAATGCCGAGCGAACGGATAAAGGCTTTCAGTTCATCCGCCTGCGGACACCGCGTTTCATGGTTGCCCGTGACGTAGTAACAGGGGTAACGCGCCGCCGCTGCCTGCAAAAATTCCCGCGAACTTTCGGTGGGCTTGTAGTGGAAGATATCGCCGCACATCAGAATCGCGGCAGGCTGTTCCTGCGCAATGGCGTTCATGAGATCGCGTTGTCCCTCGCCGTACCGTGTCCTGTGCAGATCAGAGACCATCGCCAAACGCAGGGGCCTGCCGTTTCCGCCGCTTTCCACCGTGTAATGCCGTATGTCAGGTGTCTTCATTTGACTTCACCAATCCGTACAGATCGCCGACCTCGGTGAAATCGGCAATCACCTGATTCACGCCCAGCGAGGCAAAAAACGCGCGGTCGGCGGATGACGCCACCGCCACGACAGCACCCGCGCCCGCTGCGCGCGCCGCTTCGATGCCCGACGGCATATCCTCAAAAATCACGCATTCGGACGGATCCAGACCGATCGCTTCGGCTGCTGCCAGATACATGTCCGGGGCAGGTTTGCTGTCGTATTCTCCCTCATTGTAGAGAAATGTATTCTGATTGAACCAGTTCCACAGGTCAAATCTCTTGATGTAAAACTGCGCGTTGCTGCGTCCCGACGAAGTGGCCACCGCCATCGGCACTTTGCCGCGCTTAAGCGCGGCCAGCAGTTCCCTGGCCCCGTCTGCCAGATGAAATCTGTTCCCCATCGCCAGACACAGGCGGCGATAAACCGCCTCCTTTTCCTCTCCGTGCCGCGCAATCTCCCGCTCGGTCAGGCTGTCCCCCAAAAAGTACCGCAGGATCTCGGCATTGGTGCGTCCGTGAATATGGTAGCGGAAATCGTCCTCGGTGATCTCTCTGCCACACAGCTTGTGGGCATATTCCCGCCACGCTTGCTCGTGCTGCGGCGTATCAAACAGCAGTGTGCCGTTGAAATCGAAGATCACGCCTTGGATTTTATTGGTTGTCATCATCTGGTTCCTCCCTCATGTCTGTGTTGTCGTTATGTTCGTTGCTTGGGTTTATCGACAGCGTTGGCTCCGCCTGTACTGTCGCTTCTTCTGTTTCCGGTGATATCGGTGATATCGGTGATATCGGAACATCCGGCGATTCCGGAGATGCTGGGGATTCCGGAGGATTCGGGGGTTCCTCTGTTGCTGTATCCGGACGGCCATGACTGGCGGAAGCCGTGCGGCTGAGATTGAGTTCCACCGCACGGAATGCCATGCGCACCTTACGTCTGCGCGTCGCTTCCTGCTCCGTTCGCATCGTGATATAGGCGCCCAGCAGCATCATCACTGCGGAGAATATCGCACTCACCCGGAAAAACGGCGGGCGATAAGTCATCACGATCGAATTGGCCCCTTTTTCCAGTCCAACGCCGATCAGACCGTCAAAGAGCTTCACCGGCTCGACTGTTTTGCCGTTGCGTTTGACTTCCCAGCCGTATTCGTAGGGGATAGATGTCACCGCCATTTTTTTCCCTGTGGAATGCAGCATAAAACTGATTCTGCTGCCGCGATGAGAGATATATTCGGCGCCGCCCGACGCAAGTTTTGCCTGCAACGCGCCGTAAGCTGTCGGTCGGACGACGGCAAAAGCCGGTTTAGGCACACCATCGTCCTTGTCCGCACAAAGGTAAACCCCTACGGTTCCCGTCTTTTCCGCCTGTGTGAGTTCATACAAGCCGCCGGCGCAGGCCTTGCGCCAATGGCTGCGGCTGTCATCCTCCACCGCGTAGGATGTATTCTCCGCCAGCAGATACAGGCGATCCCCCTTTTCCAGTTCAACCACATACCGCCTGATTTCGGTTGTCTCGTTGCCAAACGTCCACTTGTACTTTTCGTTGTCGGCGGAGCTGTCTCTCCATTCCATCTGAGCCTCGACCGGTACGAAGAAATTGCTCACGCCAAACCAGCTCTTGGCGAGCGCATTCTGGACTTCAAAAGGGTTGCCCTTGTCGATGATGCTTTCGTCAAAACGATAAACGCCAAAGGCGGGGGACTGTACTTCGTCGGAACGGTAGGATACGCTGCCGTCCGCGTCAATCACACACCCTATGCCGAACAGTCTGTCGGTCAGGGGTGTGAAATTATCCGCGCCGCCGTACGCGGAGTTTTCCATTACCCCCAGCCGCGCGGCAAAAGCCGTCAGTCCCGAAATTTCGTTTTGCCGCAGGTCCACGCCGTCCGACACTCCGTCGGTGCTGCGTCTGCGGAAAAAACGCATGGATTTCCTGTCCTCCTCGGTATATCCCGCAATCCGTCTTTCGGTCTTGCTTCTGCGTTCCGCCGTTTTCTCCAGCGCGGAAGCGCGCCAGTCGGAATGAATGCCGCCTATGGCCGCGCCGCAATGCAGCACGCCGAACAGCGCCAGTCCCGCAGCGGTCACGGCTGCCAGCCTGATTTCCGACTTGCCGGACTGAAACGGCCGGAGCGACAGCTTGACAAACACCGCCGTCAGCAAAGCTGCCAGTCCGAATTCCGCGAGCAGCGCAAAACCGTTCGCTCCGCGCAGCGCGGCCGACAGAATGGCGGTCAGCATATATATGCCGATGACAACGGGCAATGTCCGTTTTGGCTGCCCGTCAGGAACGTCAAAATAACGTCCCGCGGCATAAACCGCCAGAAATGCCCACATGAATCCGATGTTGACGGTTTCTTCCCCATACATACAGAATCCCAGCCAGAACCGGGCTGCCCACGGCACGGCCGAGGCAGTCAGAATCACTGCCATGCCCACGCCTACGGCGATTCTCTCCCCGCGCGGAATCGCTTGGTTCAGCAGAAATGCCGCCATGCCCATCAGCAGCAGTCCCGCTATACAAAGACCGTAGCCGCCCTTGTGAGAAACCGTGCCATAGCCGCCGAAGCAGAGTGCCGCAAGGAGGTCGGACGTTTTCACCGACGCAAAAACGCCGTTTTTGTAATACACCGCGCTCGCTGTCATCGGAATGACAAGCACCGCCGACGACAGCGCCGAGCAAAGGACGGTGGCGGCAAACATCGCCAGTTTATAATATCGCTGTCGCGCCACGCCGCGCCGATAATAAAAAACGGCATACAGCACAAAGGAGAACAGCAGTCCCATCGGTACCAATCGAGGCGAGGTGAGAAAAAACAGCGCCCCGAACAAGAAGAGCCTGAGCGGCCGCGATTCATAGACATAGTCGTAAATCCCCATTGCCAGCAGCGGAAAGAACACCGCCGCGTCGGCAATCGAGGGATAATAGGCGGCGCACGCCGTGAATCCGCCCAGTGCGTAACCGCAGGCCATCGCAAAGGAAAAAGGCATGCCGCGTGTCCCGCATTTGCGGAGCATCCACCACGCGTTAAGTCCCGATGCACCGGCACGCAGTACCGTGATAAAGGAATATGCCGCCGCCAGGTGTTTCGAGCCGAAAAACAGCGCAAAAAACAAAAAGGGGGAACACAGTCCTGCTGCAAATTCCGAATAGAAGCTGTTGCCGTAACCGACATTCAGGTGATAGAACACCCCTTCGCCGGATACGATTTCGTCATACAGTCGGACAAAGCTTCCGAACCATGCCGCGCCGTTCTCCGTAATCAGCGTACCGTCTCCGAACGGTGCAATGCCATACACCGCCAGCAGCGCCGCCAGTACCGCAGCGGGCAGCGCAAAGGAAAGTCCTCCCCACAGCGCCGCGCTTTTTCTGTCCGCGGCACGCTCGGATGAGTGAATACGTTTGCTCATAAGTCTCCGCCTTCCGTTTCAACATTTGACTGCCAAACAGTATGATTTTATTATACTATTAACTCTTGGTTTTTTCAACGGAAATTTTGAGAATTTTGCCCTCACCGCACAACAAATAGCTAAAAAACATCGGCAGGCGCCTCCTTATGGGAAGTACCTGCCGATGTCGCTGAATGAAAATTTAGAGGAAGAAGAAAAAGAAGAAAGACGCTCGCTATAGCAATCCAAATAATCAGGGAGACAAAAGGAGGCGATGATGGTGAGTGCAGGGCAAGGCGGAGGACGACGGTGGGCTGGCGCCCACCT
>CADCNI010000075.1 GCA_902802795.1 uncultured Ruminococcus sp. | reverse complement strand
ACTTAGTTCCTCAAAGTATTTTTTCATAATCGACCATCTCCTTGGTCAATTATATCATATTTTTACTCTTTTCAATATTTTTTTCATGCGGTTGCCCTGGGCGCGGCTGCTCTTTTCGTGGGACGAGTTTGACCGTCTGAGAAAGGTACCCGTCAACGTCGCCGCCGTGGACAGCGACATGGAACAATTCATCGGTCGGCCTTATGTGGATGTCAAAAATCCCTTCCCGGATTCCGACACCAAAACCTACGCCGAGTATTTTGAAAAGGAATTTATGGCTTCCATTGACAAATTCGGCATTGAAATGGACTACCGCTATCAGTCCGAGATGTACCGCTCCGGCAAATACACCGAATACATCCTGCACGCGCTGAAACATCGCGGCGAAATCTTCGATATTCTCGACAGCCACCGCACACAGGACGCCAAAGAGGGCGAACGCGAGGCATATTTCCCCGTGGGCATTTACTGCTCAGAATGCGGCAAGGATACCACCAAGATCACATCCTTCGACGAGGAATCCATGACCGCCGAGTACGAGTGCGACTGCGGCCATCACGGCAGCTTCAACTTCCACACCGACCACAACTGCAAGCTGGCATGGAAGATCGACTGGCCTATGCGCTGGAAATTTGAGGGCGTAGACTTCGAGCCAGGCGGAAAGGATCATGCCACCGTCAACGGCAGCTACGACACCAGCAAAGAGATTTCGAAGGCGATCTTTGACTATGAGCCGCCCATTTTTCAAGGCTATGAATTCATCGGCATCAAGGGAACTACCGGCAAGATGTCCGGTTCCTCGGGACTCAATCTCACGCCCGAAGCGCTTCTCAAAATCTACCAGCCCGAAGTCATTCTCTGGCTTTACTCCAAGACCGAACCGCTCAAGGCGTTTGACTTCTGCTTTGACGACGGCATCCTCCGTCAGTATTTTGAATTTGACAAGATGTACAACGCGGTCAAGGATGGCACCGCCGACGATTACGTCAAGTCCATCATGTACAACACCACCGTGGGTGACCGCACGATTGAAACCGTCCCCATGAGCCTGCTTGTGCAGCTCGGTTCCGTCGTGGATTTCAACATTCCCATGCTCGAAACCGTCTTTGAAAAGATCGGCACTCCTTACAAATACGAGCAATTTGCCGACCGTCTCGATCGCGCCCAGTATTGGCTGGAACAGTGCGCTCCCGATCAGGTCAACAAACTCCGCGCTACCCGCAATTTTGAGGTATTTGACACCCTTTCCAACGAGGAAAAGAAGGAAATCGAACTGCTGCACGCTTACATTGAAAAAGGCGGCTACACCCTCGACGAACTGAACACACAGCTCTACGATATTCCCAAGCAGGTGTTTGACATTTCCGCCATCACTGACAAGGAACTCAAAAAGCTCCAGGGCGCTTTCTTCAAGAGCGTCTACAAGCTGCTCATCAACAAGGAAAAAGGCCCCCGTCTCTATCTCTTCCTTTACGCGATCAATCCCGAACGCTATATCAAACTGCTCGACTTCTCCTATCCGCAGACCGAAGAAGAAAAGGAGCTTGACAAGCCGCCCGTGGAGGAAACACCCGAAATTCCCGAAAAGGTCTACGGTGATCCTGATCCTGTCGCGGACATCAAAGTGGAGATCGACATTGACACCTTCTCTAAAATTGATCTGCGCGTCTGCAAGATTCTCAAGGCGCAGGAGATCCGCAAGTCTGCCAACTGCCTCAAGCTCACTCTCTTTGACGGAATCAAAGAGCGCGTGATCGTCTCGAGCATCAAGCATGACTACACGCCCGAACAGCTTATCGGCAAGAAGATCATCGTTGTCGCCAACCTCGCTCCCGCCCGCTTCTCCGGGGTGCAGAGCAACGGCATGCTGCTTGCCGCCACCAACAACGCCTGCGGCTGCCAGGTCATCTTCGTTGATGACATCGTCCCCGAAGGAACCTGCATCAAGTAAAGAATTGAGAATAGTGAATGACGAATCATGATGGTTCATCGGCTCCGCCGACCATTGAATGTTTTTAAGAGATTTCCCCTTTGCCGCAAGGTCGATATTATTCGATCTTGCGGTTTTTTATTTTTTGCAAGAATCCTGTAGGGTTTCCCGTTTCTCCTGCGTCTAATCAAGTGAAAGGAGGCAAAAAGCATTGAAAAATACGGTACCGCATGATGCAAAACCTAACGACGCCGCAAAGGCAATAGAAACCATGATCGAAACATACGGCGACAGCCTGCTACGGTTATGCTGCCTTTACATGGGCAATCTGCCCTCCGCAGAAGACGCATTGCAGGAAACCTACCTGAACGCCTTTCGCCATTACGAAACCTTCCGGCACGAATGTTCCGACAAGACATGGCTCACCGGCATCGCCGTCAATGTCTGCCGTTCGGCGCTGCGGCGGGAAAAGCTGCGGGGACTGCATTTTGTCCCTCTGTCCGACGGCATGGACGAAGAACGAATCCCCGACGATACAGCGTCGGAGATAATTTGCGACGACACAGTGCTGCGGGAAATCCACCGTCTATCCCCCAAATACAGGGAAGTCATCCTGATGTACTACTATCAGGAGATGAAAGCCAAGGAAATCGCCGCCGCACTGAACATCAGCGAATCCGCTGTGACAGTACGCCTGACCCGTGCGCGGGAGCAGCTCAAAAAGAAGCTGTCAGACTGGTATTATGACTGAAAGGAGTAAATGATAACAGTATGAACAACATGAAACATCATATCGACGAAAAAATGGAAAAAATAAGGGTGAATGATACATTAAAAAAGGACATTCTGGAAAAAATGAAAAACGAAGAACATCCAAAGCCGAAGCTTTCCCTGCGCGTGAAGAAAATCGTCGCCATTGCCGCCGTGGCGGCGCTGATTGCCGCCTATCCGCTTACCGTCGCCGCACAACATCTGCCGGAAATCGCGGAATGGATTGCGCCGTTTATCAACGAAAACCTGACGGATTACGTCTATCCCGTGGAAAAATCCTGCACCGATAACGGCATTCAAGTGACCTTGGAGAGCGCCGTCAACGACGGTCATCATGCACAGATTTACTTTACCGTGCAGGACGTGGACGGCAAGGACCGACTGGGCGAGGATCTTGACCTCTGCGACACCGACGGCATCAGCATCGGCGGCGATTCCGCTTCCACCACGTCCGTAGTGTCCTATGATGCGGAAACACAGACCGCCCGGTGCTGCACTTATACGACCGTTTCCGATGATATCACCGACAAGTCCGTCACCTTCCATCTTGGCATGCTGATGGCGCACACCACCAAAACAGGCGTATTTGACACCGGCGTCAGTCTTTCCGACCTCCTTACAGGCAAACCGGAAACGATCAAGGCGAAATCCGTCATGCTCTTTGACAATACGCCGGATGACACGCTGCTGTTAAAACCTGACGTGATGAAAATTCCCCTGCGCGAGGGACTTGACTGCGTTTATATTTCCAATATCGGCTATATCGACGGTCAGCTCCATATTCAGTACAAATGGGAAAAAAGCTTTGACAATCACGGCTGGTTTTATCTGGATAACGGAGAACCGATTGATTACGATTCGGAGGATTTCGCGCTCAGACGGGAACAATGCGAAGGAACCTGCACCTATGATTTCCGCACCAGGCAGGACGAAAAACAGCGTGGATTCAACAGCTTTGTGAAGCATCAGGAGCAGGTGTTTGCTGTTCCTGAGGGCGAATTGAAAAACTACAGACTTCTCGCTGACTTATATCTCGACGGCAACATCACCGAAGGAACCTGGAAGGTTTCTTACAAAATGCAAAGCACCGAAAAGCTCGTTTACAGAGTGAAAAACGCCGACGCAATTGAGATTACCCCGTTTGGCGTGTATGTGCTGGGCTACAGCGGAGAGGGAACGCCGCGCGTCAATATTTCTTATACCGACGGCAGCAGCTACGAAAACAATTATTTCGAGCTGGAATCCGTCACAGGCTGGTTCCGTAAAAAACGCAATTTCTGCGGTCAGGGCAGGTATGACCTCGGTGAGCAGGGCTTTGATAAAATCTCCTCCGTCTCACTGGACGGCGAAGAAGCAACCCGCCGATAATGGCAAAGTATATTAACCTCGCACCAAACGCACAAAATATCATATTCTGAAATTGTAAGACAGCATATTTTTATGACAATACAGGAGTTGATCATCATGTGCGGAATCGCAGGAGAAATTTGTCCCGCCGGCGGTGTGACAGGCGAACGCGCCCACGCGGCGCAGGACGCAATGAAGCGGCGCGGCCCCGACCAAAACGGCATTTACATGAGCGACAAGGCGGTGCTGATACATACGCGCCTTTGCGTGGTGGACATCGAAAACGGCCGTCAACCCATGAGCTGCATGTACGACGGAAACCGCTATGTCATCGTCTACAACGGCGAACTGTACAACACCGCCGAAGTGCGCAGCAGGCTGCTGGAACACGGCTGCGAATTCACGGGGCATTCCGACACCGAGGTGGTGCTGAACGCCTTTGCGGTATTCGGTTCGGACTGCGTCAACCAATTCAACGGCATTTTTGCCTTCGCCATCTGGGACGAACAAAAACGCCGCCTGTTCTTTGCCCGTGACCGCATCGGCGTGAAACCCTTCTTTTATACCATCGACAACGGAAGGTTTGTCTTTTCCTCTGAAATCAAGGGCATTCTGGCACAGACCGACCGCCAGCCCGAAATTGACGCGCAGGGTGTAATGGAAATCATGCTGATCGGTCCCGGCAGAACCCCCGGCTACGGTGTATTCAAGGGCGTGGAGGAATTAAAACCCGCCCACTGCGGCTTTTACGATGAGGACGGACTGCGCATTTACCGCTACTGGCACCTTCAGGATCGCGAGCACAACGAAACCTTCGAGCAGACTGCCGAACATGTGCGTTATCTCGTCACCGACGCGATAACCCGCCAGCTTATCTCCGACGTTCCCATCGGCACTTTCCTTTCGGGCGGACTGGATTCCAGTCTGATTTCGTCGGTAGCCTCCCGCGTGTTGAAAGAACGGGGAGAACGCCTCCAGACCTTCACGATCAATTACAAGGACAATGAAAAATATTTTCAGGCCACCAAATTCCAGCCCAACAGCGACAGCGATTTTGTCGGACAGATGGTAGATTATCTCGGATGTGACAGCCACATGATTGAGATCGACACTCCCGCCCTTACCAAAGCGCTCTTTCATGCGGTAGACGCGCGTGACCTGCCCGGCATGGCGGATGTGGATTCCTCACTGCTTCTCTTCTGCGACGAAATCAAACAGCACGTTACCGTCGCACTGTCGGGCGAATGCGCCGATGAAATCTTCGGCGGCTATCCGTGGTACCGCGACCCCACCGTCCGCGCCGTCAACGGCTTCCCCTGGGCGCAATCCACATCCTATCGCGCCGAATTTATCCGCCCCGAATTCACCTCACAGATCAGCCCCAACGACTATGTGCAGGACAAATATCTCGCCACCGTCCGCGAAACCTCCAAGCTCCCCGACCTCTCCCCTCTCGAATCCCGCATGAAAGAGATGGTCAATCTCAATCATCACTGGTTCATGCAGACGCTGCTTGACCGCAAAGACCGCATGAGTATGTACAACGGGCTGGAAGTGCGCGTTCCCTTCTGCGACTATCGCATTGCGGAGTATCTCTACAGCGTGCCGTGGGAGTACAAGGATTACCGTTCGTATGAAAAGGGTTTGCTGCGGGAGGCGATGAAGGATTATCTGCCGGAGGAGATCCTTTGGCGTAAGAAAAGCCCCTATCCGAAAACACACAACCCAGCATATCTGGCGGCGGTATCCAAGCGACTCGATGAATTAGTGTGGGAACCCTCCGCGCCCATTTGGCAGATCGTCCGCCGCGACAAGGCAGCGAGCCTGATCAATGCCCAGAACAATCCTCAGCCGTGGTACGGTCAGTTGATGACCACTCCCCAGACAATCGCCTATCTGTTACAGGTCAATTACTGGCTGAAAAAATACAATATCCGAATTGTATGATCCTGGTTCATACAATTCGGATTGAAAATACTCCTTTAAAATATTGTTGCTTGTTCGCAGGGGAATCATGATAAAAGGTAACTATTCAGTGACCAGCGAAAATCGCCCATAAAGAAGAGAGCGCAGGGCTTCAAAAGCAGTAAACCCATTTTTGACTGCGGTAGAAGTAAAGGACTTGAGGATGAGGAAATCTTTAGCACCTTGC
>CADCNI010000074.1 GCA_902802795.1 uncultured Ruminococcus sp. | reverse complement strand
AGCGCAATGTTGAGTTCGTTGAGCTTTTCGCTTTTTTCTTTCAGTTCTTCCTCCTGCGCAAAGGGCTTTTCCAACTCCGCTTTGGCGTTCTCCAACTGCGCCTGCGTGTCTGCAAGCACCGTCCGCGCCGCCTCCAGCTTCTTCGGAATACGCGCGATTTCATTGTCCAGACGGGTGATGTTGCCGTGCGGGTCGCTGCCGAGTTCCACCGAATGCTTGGTTTTTCCAGCCAGCATGAGATAATAACGATTGAATGCATTGTCGTATCGCGTTTCCAGCCGGAAGCCGCGATAGCTGCCAATGGTGACGGATTCGGTGGAAGTGTTCTTCTGACAAAGAGAAATCAGCATGGTTCCCGCGTCGGCTTTTTCATCGTACATCATGCCGCCGAGCGTCATACCGGCGAATTTTCCGTCGCTGGGCGGCGGGTTCTGCTGGGCTGTGGCGGCGTCTTGTTCCAATGAGGCAATGTGCTGTTCACACTCCCGAAGCGTCTTGGGATAGTATTTCAGCACCTTGTCCTCCAGCGCAAAATGCTCGCTGAGATAGCTCTGTTTTAACACTCTCAGCTTGGAAACCTGTATATCCAGATCCATTTTCTGCTTGATTCTCTCGTCGCCGGTCGCCAGCATTTTGACTTCCGCAAAGGATAACGCCACGTCGTCCACATCCTCTGCGGAGCGTACAGGCGATTTGCTGGTCATAATCTGACCGATGAATTTCTGCTTCGTTTCCACAATCTGCCAGCTGTACGAGTCAAATGTCCGTTCTGTAACGTAACGAAAAACATCTACTTCAGGAAACATATTACCCTGACGTTCTATTCTTCCCTGCCGTTGCTCCAGCTCGCTTGGTTTCCACGGACAGTCTAAATTATGCAGTGCAATCAGTCTGTCCTGCACGTTGGTTCCCGCGCCCATTTTCTGTGTGGAGCCGAGAAGAATCCGCACCTCACCGCTGCGGACTTTGCCGAAAAGCTCTTTTTTCTGCGCGTCACTGTCGGCTTCATGAATGAAGCGTATCTGTTCTTCGGGGACTCCCATGCGCACCAGTTTGGCGCGGATATCGTCGTAAACGTTGAAAGAACCGTCATTTTTTGGGGTAGAAAGATCAGAAAAAATGAGCTGTGCCGCCTTCGTATCGGCGTGTTCTTCCCATATCCGGTAGACATTTTCCACGCAGGCGTTGACCTTGCTGTTGGGGTTATCGGGCAGCATGGGATTGAGCATACGCTGGTCGAGCGCGAGTTTTCTGCCGTCGTTGGTGATGGCAAGCATATTGTCCAGATGCGGGTCCACCGCGCCGGAACGTACCTTCTCCGCGCGTGTCGCCAGTCCCTCCACCATATCCAGCTGGATTTCGCTGGGCTGGGTTTTAATGTTGTGATAATTGACCTTTGGAACAGGGAGTTTCAACATATCGGCTGTCTGAATGTCCGCCACTTCGCGGAACATCTGCATGAGTTCAGGGAGGTTATAGAAGCGGGAAAAGCGGGTTTTCAGCCGGTAATTCGTACCTTCCGGCGCAAGCTCCAGTGCCGCGACAGTTTCTCCGAAGGTGGACGCCCATGCGTCAAAGTGCTGTAAACCCCGCTGTGTCAGCGTTCCGTACTGCAAATATCGCTGTATGGAATACATCTCAACCATAGAATTCGATACAGGGGTACCCGTTGCAAAAACGATGCCGCGCCCGCCGGTGATCTCGTCGAGATACCGGCATTTCATGAACAGATCGCTGGATTTCTGTGCTTCCGTCTGCGCGACGCCGCCCACATTACGCATTTTTGTATAAAGATAAAGGTTCTTGTATAAGTGCGACTCGTCCACAAACAGCATATCCACGCCCAATTCTTCAAAGTTGATCATGGTGTCTTTGCGGGAAGTGTCGTTGAGTTTTTTAAGTTTTGCCTCCACGCCTTTCCTCATACGCATGAGTTCTTTCACCGTGTAACGGTCGCCCTTCCGCGCCTGCGCTTCTTCAATGCCCTGCTGAATTTCGTCGAGCTGATCTTGCAACTGCGTAAGCTGTCGCTCCATGCTCATGGGAATTTTTTCAAACTGACTGTGTCCGATGATCACCGCGTCATAGTCGCCGGTAGCGATTCTGCCGCAGAATTTTTTGCGCTTGGACTTTTCAAAATCCTGCTTGGTTGTTACCAGAATATTCGCGCTGGGATAGAGCCGGAGATATTCCGACGCCCACTGACCGACAAGGTGATTCGGCACAACGAACATCGCCTTGTGGCAGAGTCCGAGACGCTTGCTTTCCTGCGCGGCGGCAATCATCTCGAAGGTCTTGCCGGCACCAACCTTGTGCGCCAGCAGCGTATTTCCGCCGTAAAGAATGTGAGCGATGGCGTTGACTTGATGCGGACGGAGTGTAATTTCGGGATTCATACCGACAAAATGAATATGGCTGCCGTCGTATTCTCGCGGTCTTACAGAATTAAATGTGTCGTTGTAATACCGCGTCAAACGCTCACGCCGTTCGGGGTCTTTCCAAATCCAGTCCTTGAATGCCTGCTTGATCAACTCCTGCTTCGCCTGCGCCGCCATCGTTTCTTTGGCGTTGAAAACCGCTTTTTTGCTGCCGTCCGATTCCACGATATAGTCATAAATGCGCGTTTCCTTGAGGTTCAGCGCGTCCTCCAGCAGCCGGTAGGCGGAGGCGCGTTCCGTGCCAAGCGAGTTGAATGCGATGATATTCATGTTATCCGCGCTCTTGTTTTCGATAAACCATTCCCCGCTGAACGGCGACAGCCGGACTTTGATTTCCCGTGCCGCATAGAACGACGGGGAGAAGGTGTCGAGAATAAACCGCTTGATGTCCTGCGGAGGAATCCATGTTACGCCCAGACGCACATTGATTTCGGCGGCGGTCAGGTCTTTGGGAATGACCTGTTTTAACGCCTCCACATTCGCCTGAAATTCGCTGTCGGACTTGGCGGCAAGCTCCGCGATCTGCAATTTCTGTCGCACGTTGCCGGACAGATATTCGTCGGCGGGAACGTATCTCGGCGGGTCGGTGTTGGGTTCGCGGTAGATCACGCCACGCAGTTCCCCGATGATTTCCTCTTCCGATTTGCCCGTGAGCTGTGCCATATAGGGCAAATCGACACACGCCTTTTCACCGATAGACACCGCCAGTGCTTCGCTTGACGTTTCTACGGACGTGATTTTATGGTGCGGTTTGATGGTGCGCTTGGAAAACATATCCGCCTTGCGCTTGAAATTGCCGTCGTCATCCAGCACTTCCAGAGAACACAGCAGGAAATAACTCTCGTCCTGCGAGAACGCCAGATAATTGCCACGGCTGTTGATCAAGCCGTATTTTTCCGTGAAACGGTCATACAGAAGATTGAGTTTTTCCTGTTCGCTCTTGACAATATCGTCGGAATAATCAAGCGACTGGTACTCAATGAGCCGTCTGGCACAGTCGCGGATTTCAATCAATCCCTTGATGCGATTCTCCGCGGTGACGGAGACATCGGCGGGAACCATGACGTTATTTTCGCGGAAATAGATTTTTCCGTCCATCACGGCGTAGGAGAAAATGCGGACGTTCGGGTCGGCTTCAATGATTTCCTGCGCCGCGTCGGACACTTCGTCAATGGCGACTGGCTCACGCTCAGGAATACTGCCCTTGATGAAGCTCGCCGCATATTCCAGACTTGCCTCCAGAGGCATATCGGAAACCGGCTTGCATACGGCTTCCAGCTTGCCGAAACGGTTCTGTTCCACGCGCATTTCGCCGCAGATCATATCGGGATGCTCGACAAAATAATCGTTGATGACAATGCCGTCAGGGTTGTTTTCCAGATAAATCCAATCCGGTTCCACGTCGATGACGCGCTCCCGCTTTTGCAGAATGATGATATCGCTGGTGACTTCCGTTCCAGCATTCGCCTTGAAGGTGGTGTCCGGCAAGCGAATTGCGCCGAGCAGCTCCGCACGCTGGGCGATATATTTTCGCACCTCGTTGTTCGCTTTGTCCATCGTGCCTTTGGACGTGATGAACATGACCACGCCGCCGGGACGCACCTTGTCAAGTGCTTTGGCAAAGAAATAATCGTGAATCATGAAATTCTGCGCGTTGTACCGCTTGTCATCCACGCGATAATCTCCGAACGGAACATTGCCGATCACGACGTCAAAATGGCTGTCAGGGAGATTGGTCTGCTCAAAACCCTCCACAGCGATATTGGCGTTCTGGTAAAGCTGTTTGGCAATGCCGCCGGTCAATGGGTCGAGTTCCACGCCGTAGAGTTTCGATTGTGCCATGCTTTCGGGCAGTAAACCGAAGAAATTGCCCACGCCGCAGGACGGTTCCAGAATGTTGCCCTGCGAAAATCCCAGTTTTTCAAGCACACCGTACATCGCCTTAATGACCACCGGCGGCGTGTAAAACGCGGTGAGCGTCGATTCCATTGCCGCCATATATTCGGCGGGATTGAGCGCGGCTTTCAGTTCCGCGTGCTCATTTGCCCATGCCGCGTTTTGCTCATCGAATGCCATCGACAAGCCGCCCCAGCCGACGTATCTGGAAAGAATTTCCTGTTCGTCGGGCGTTGCCAGACGGTCTTCCTCCTGCAATTTGTGGAGCAGGTGAATCGCCGCGAGGTTGTTCTGGAATTTTTCCTTTGCGCTGCCCACCCCCAGAGCATCGTCTGTAATGCGGAAATTATGCTTTTCGGTAGCGGTCACTGGCGGAAAAATAATCGGTGTTTCATCAGGAAGTGACTGCTCAGATGCAACCGGAGTTGTTTTTTCCGGCTCGTCAATATGCAGTTTTTCAATCACCACATCATAGGGCAAACCGTTTTCGACGGCAGGATAAACTGCTTCCACGGTAGAAGTATAGGTTGTTTTTTCTTCCGTCGAAGTTGGTGAAACAAAGGCTTTCAGATGGTCATTTGCGTCGGAAAGCGACAGCTTCGCAGTCAGTTCTTCGACGCTCATCTCCTTGCCGAACAGCGGAAATTTGGGATTGGTGAGCGATACCATATCGTTGTTGATTGCCGTGATATGATATTCGTCCACGCCGAGATACAGCGTGTCGCCCACATTAAAGCGGTAGCCGGTTGGGAAGAGATCGTTCAGCTCCTGCCCGAAACGCCATGCAGCATTGCGGTGAAAACCGTCCGCCGTGCCGCCCTGTACTCTTTTCAGACCGTTCAACAATTGCTGTGCGAAATCAGGATTAGCAATAATTTTTTCCATGAGTGCTGTGTCGCTGTGCGTGATTTCGGGAAGTCCCGCTTCTGTCAGATAATCCTTTTCAAAGCGGTCTAAATCACCGATGAAATACGCAAGACGCTGTGGCAGAGAATCTCTTTTTTCGGCGTTGGGCGTGTCAAAAGAGGATTGAATGAATTTTTCGCGCTCATGTTTTTCTTGCTGCGCCGTTTCCCGCGCCTGAACACTCAGCAGATAATCAGGATAGCGTTGCTTTTCCTCCGGCGTGAGATACCGGTCGTTCTCAATCAATTCCCGCAGCCTTTTTTCGGCTTTTGACCACGGCACTTTTACACTGGGAATGCTGGAATTGCTCAGATGGTCAAAGGAAAAACCTTTGCCGTCGTGACTGATAAATCCGTTGCTGCCGTCGGAAAACGTGTAGCTGTGACCGCCGATACCGTATTCTTTTTTCAGAAAAGCGATGATTTCCTGACCGGTTTTGCCTTCCTGATATTGCCTGTAAATTCGGAATTTGCCCTGCTCAAATCCGTTGCCGCGAATGAGCGCGTTGTCGATATCCTCCTGAGAAAGCACAAAGGCGGAGGATTGCGCGTCCTCCGCCTCTGTAATTCTTTCGATTTGTTCCGCGACGGTCGGCAGATCAGCCGTTGCCGCGTCTGATGAGAAAATGTCGTTTAGCTGTAAATCAGCTCGCTGAGAATCATTTCCTCCGCCTGCTGGCGAATGTTGTTCATGCGTCCGATCCACGTCATCTGGTCGCGGGTTTTCAGTTCTTCCGTCACGCCCTGCTCCTGCGCGAGCTGCTTCGTCAGACGCCCGAACCGGCGCATCGCCTCCTGCTCGATCTGATACAGGTGTTCCGTCAGCTTGCCCGACGTCAGGAGATTGACGAACGTCACTCGCCTGTGATTCTCCAGAAACTCCCTCCGCAGGTGGGCGAATTTGCCAAGCGGAACTTCGGGCTGCGGCGGTAATGCGAGGTCGGGAATCAGGTAATCCTTCTGCATC
>CADCNI010000073.1 GCA_902802795.1 uncultured Ruminococcus sp. | reverse complement strand
TACTTCTGTTCAACTTTGTCCGTTTTGACATGGTTGTATTTGCCTTTCATTTTTCTTCTATAATACCATGTCTATGACCCGTTTGCAAGTCGCGATTTTAAAAACAAAAAACGGCAGGCTTTCGACGATGGGTCGATCACCTGCCGTTTTTTGATTGTGAAACAGAGAAAGGAGAAACCCGATTGGTTTCAGAAAAACCATTGCACTTCCGCCTGCACTAATTACGCATTACGAATTACGCATTACGAATTGGATTTAATTTCCGAGGACGGCGAGAAGAACGCCGGCGGCGACAGCCGAGCCGATGACGCCCGCGACGTTCGGACCGAGCGCGTGCATGAGCAGGTAGTTGGAGGGATTGGTTTCCTGACCGACCTTCTGCGAAACGCGAGCCGCCATGGGAACGGCGGAGACGCCCGCCGAACCGATCAGGGGGTTGACCTTGCCGCCGGTGAAGATATACATCAGCTTGCCGAACAGCACGCCGAACGCCGTGCCGAGGCAGAACGCCGCAAGTCCCAGACCGACGATCATCAGGGTTTCGGGGGTGAGGAAGACTTCCGCGCGGGCGGTCGCGCCGACCGTCGTGCCGAGGAAGATGGTGACGATATTCATCAGCTCATTCTGCGCCGCGTCGGAGATTCTCTTGACTACGCCGCTTTCACGCATGAGGTTGCCCAGCATGAGCATACCTACCAGCGGAGCCGCGGAGGGCAGCAGCAGCGCCACGACAATGGTGACGATGATGGGGAACATGATCTTTTCGGTCTTGGAAACGGTGCGGAGCTGCGTCATCACGACCGCGCGCTCTTTCTTGGTGGTGAGTAGGCGCATGATAGGCGGCTGAATAATCGGCACCAGCGCCATATAACTGTAAGCCGCCACCGCGATGGGACCGAGGTAATCGGGGGCGAGCTTGGAGGTAACGTAAATGGCGGTGGGACCGTCCGCGCCGCCGATGATGGCGATGGAACCGGCGACCTTGGCGTTAAAGCCCAGCAGAATCGCGCCGCAGAAAGTGAAGAAAATACCGATCTGCGCGGCAGCGCCGAGAATAAAGCTCTTGGGATTGGCAATCAGCGGACCGAAGTCGGACATCGCGCCGATGCCGAGGAAGATGAGCGGGGGATAGATGCCCAGCTTGACGCCGAGGTATAAGTAGTACAGCAGACCGCCCGAATGCGCGACTTCCACATATGTCTGCCCGTCCGGCATGACGATCTGCCCGTATTTGGCAATTTCGGTTGCGGAAGCCTGTGCCAGCGGCACCAGTTCCGTGGTCGGCACGTCCATCACGCCGGACAGCGGCAGGTTGACCAGCAGCATGCCGAAGGCGATGGGGAGAAGAAGGAGCGGCTCAAACTGTCTGCCGATGGCGAGATATAGCAGGAAGCAGGCGATGCCGATCATGATGGCGTTTTTCCAGCCGTCTCCGACAAAGAGCTGGAGCAGACCGGATTCGTGAAGGATACTGATGATAGAATCCCAGATGGAAGTGAGAATTTCCATGCGGTAACCACCTTTCAAGGATGATAAATTTTGATGATGCCCAAGCAGGCAATGACTCAGAAGGGGCGTGTATTTTCATACAGACCCGCGGCGGCCCAGGCGGTGCGTCTGCCCGTTTCCTGCGCGGCGCGTGTGACCTTCCTGACGGCGTAGGTCTTGCCGCCGCTCATGGCGGCTACCGCAGCGGCGATCACGGCGATGATCTCGCCCGGAATTTCCCCGTCTGTGGCGGAGGCGGCAGCAGGTGCCTGAGCGGGCGCTTCGGCGGAGGGTGGTTCCGCCGCCTTGGCCGCGTTTTCGGCTGCCTTTTTCGCGGCGGCTTTCTTCTCCTTGGAGGCGGTCAGCGCACGAAAAATGCCGCCGTAGGCGTAAAAGATGAAAATGAGCAGCAGCAGAATGACAAAGACGATGATGATGCCCGAGGCGGTGATGACCGCCATGAGCATTCCCTTGTCGTCAAACAAATCCGCGCCTGCGCCGATCAAGGGCGTAAAGGGTGTCAACATAGGATTTTTTCTCTCCCAACGATTTGAATTTTTGCGATATCCGGAGACGGTCGGGGCAAAAAAGCCGCTTCTTCCCCAATATGCAATACTTGTAAAATATTATAGCTCACACGCGCGGGTATTGCAATATTGTACTATGATTTTTCTGTTTTTCATAAAAAATGCGGTGCAAATTTGGCAACTTGCCGGGAGGCGTGACCGTGTGGTTTCCTGTTTTTTGTGCCCGTGCGTCCGGGCGGAACGCGCAGCAAAAAGGCGGCGGGTCGGTTGTTGACCGGAACCCCGCCGCCCTGTTGTTCGTTTTATGATGGCTTTCGCCGCGCTGTCAGTCCACCATCGCGCCGTAACGCCGCAGCACGTCCCTGTCAACCTCGCTGCCCTCGTGCAGCCCCCGCATATCGCAGCCGAACACGATCAGCCCGGGGTAATTCTGAATCACTTGCAGACACTCGCCTGTTTCGGTTGACCAGACGCGAATCGTGCCGTCGTATGACCCGGAGACGAAGGTCTTGCCGTCGGGCGCAAAGGCGACAGAGTTGACCAACCCGCTATACCCCTCGCAGACGCGGAGGCACTGCCCGGTGGCGCTGTCCCACACCCTGACGGTATGGTCCAAAGACCCGGAGAGGAAAGTCTTGCCGTCCGGCGCAAAGGCGACGGAGGAGAACGAATTGCGATGCCCCTCGCAGACGCGGAGGCACTGCCCGGTGGCGCTGTCCCACACCCGGACGGTTTCGTCCCAAGACCCGGAGAGGAAGGTCTTGCCGTCGGGGGCAAAGGCAACGGAGGAGACCGAATTGCGATGCCCCTCGCAGACGCGGAGGCACTGCCCGGTGGCGCTGTCCCACACCCGGACGGTGTTGTCCCAAGACCCGGAGAGGAAGGTCTTGCCGTCGGGCGCAAAGGCGACGGAGTTGACCCGTCTGCGATGCCCCTCGCAGACGCGGAGACACTGCCCGGTGGCGCTGTCCCACACCCTGACGGTGTTGTCAACTGACCCGGAGAGGAAGGTCTTGCCGTCGGGGGCAAAGGCGACGGAGGTGACCGTATCGCTATGCCCCTCGCAGACGCGGAGACACTGCCTGGTGGCGCTGTCCCATACCCTGACGGTATTGTCCCAAGACCCGGAGAGGAAAGTCTTGCCGTCGGGGGCAAAGGCAACGGAGGTAACCCGACTGCTATGCCCCTCGCAGACGCGGAGGCACTGCCCGGTGGCGCTGTCCCACACCCGGACGGTGCTGTCCCAAGACCCGGAGAGGAAGGATTTGCCGTCGGGCGCAAAGGCGACAGCATTGACATCATCGCGATGCCCCTCGCAGACGCAGAGGCACTGCCCGGTGGCGCTGTCCCATACCCTGACGGTGTTGTCATGTGACCCGGAGAGGAAGGTCTTGCCGTCCGGCGCAAAGGCGACGGAGTTAACCTCTCTGCTATGCCCCTGACAGAGCAGGTTTTTCATGCCCACCTTCACGCCCCGGAAATCCGCACCGTCTGACGCGGTGTGTCCGAGGCGAATTCCGTTAAAATTCACGAGCGACAGATCCAACCCGGAAAAATCCTCCCCTGACAAATCCTCCCGCACGATTTTCCATATTTCGATCAGGTTGAAAACACCATAGCCCACTTCTTCCCCGAATCTGCCTCTGAAAATATCCGATGCCCGCTTGAGCAGGTTGCGGTCATCATCGCCGCCCGGCACGTTGTACTGCCATGTCTTGCCTTTCAGAATCGGCTTGTTGTGATGCTCGCCAAGGATTTCACCGATAAAGACGGTTTTTTCGCGGCGGTTGGCGTTGGCGATAAAGGGCGCGAGGCTTTCAAAGGCGAGGTCGGGCTTGCGCTTGGTATTGGCGCGCACGGCTATGCGCAGCAGGTTGATGTCATGTACGGCGGCGAAATAGTCGCGGAAGTGGTGATGGATAAAGCCGTATTCCGCCTCGTCGTTGCGGTAGATCACGCCGAGAATGTCAATTGAGCAGTTCAATATGTATTGCGCCGTCCCGGTCATATCCTCTCCGGCTTCTGTCAGCGATTTTGCCACTTTCGGCAGGTTGTCCCGCCCGCTGTACTGCGCAAAGCACTGCTTGCCGTATTCCCCGATGACGGCGGCGGGATAGACCTTTTTCCCGTCATACGTCACGCCTTCGGGCGCACACCCCCGCAGTACCGGCTCGATGATGTCAGCGACCGCCTCCGCCGACAGCGCAAATTCCCCCGTCCGCTCCATGTGCCAGCCGATGGCGGGCAGCAGGAAATCGAGGATGAATTTCAGTTGGGGCTTGTCGACGGTGTATTCCTTCATCTTGTCGATGCGGTTCTGCTGGGTGTATTGCCCCGGCATTTCCTGACGGCGTTCGTTGAAGAAGCGGCGCAGAATCTCGCCCCGGCTGCACACGTCCTTGGTCTTGTGGAGCGCGGCGAACATCGTGAGGAACAGCGGGATTCTGATACAGTCCAGCAGGCGCTCGTCCGCCAGCGCGTTTTTGATTTCGCGGGCGGAGAATTGCTTCGACGTGAGATATCCGGTGATAGCGTCCTCCTTCAAAGGCATGAGATAGAGCTTTTCGATGCCGTATTCGGTGCAGTTGACCTCGGTTTCATCGGTGCGGCTGGTCAGCATGACCCGCACGTTGGGACATTGCGTGAGAAGGAAATTGATTTCCCCTATGATAAGGCGGCGTATGCCGTCGCTGAGATCACGCCCGTTGAGCTGACGCGTCTTGTCGGTCACTTCGCCGTTATTGACCTCGTTCAGACCGTCGAGCAGCAGCAGGTATTTCGGCTGACCGTCGGACGGCTTGCGGGTGAATTCCGCTTTGAGATTGCGCAGATAGGCTTCGGGAATGTTTTCCAAATCCTCGCCGGAAATAAGCTGACGGACAATTTCACGCCGGATAAAACTGGATTCCATGCCCTCTGTACCCCGGTACCACTCGCCAAAGAGAGAGGGCGCGCGGTTCAGCTCGATAAAGAGCGGTATCTCGTCATTCGCGTCAAAGGTTTTGCCCTTGCCGTAATGCTGCTCCATAATGCTGATCATGGCGGTGGTCTTGCCGATGCCGCCCTCGCCGATCAGGTAGAGATTGCCCCGTCTGGCTTGCAGCGCGTCGCGCAGCGCCACATCGTCGCGTTCCTCGTCCGCACGCACCTGAATGGGAATCTGCTGACCGGATTGCCGGGGGGCGTTTCTTGTTGTAAAGCGGCATGATGCGATCTTCGATGTCCAGCATACAGAATCGCCCGCCGCCCGCTTTGCTTTGTTCGAGCGTGGTGCGACCCGTCTGCCACAGGTTGCAATCGTTGACAAAGCAGATGCTCTCCGCGAGGCGATCCAGCTCCTGCCGGGTGGCGACAGTCCCCTTTAAGTCAATGCGGTTTTCCCGCGGGAAATCCTCTAAGCCCGTGGGCAGCGTGTCGGGAATAGCCGTGCCGTAGGGAACAAAGGGAATGACCTTGCGCGTGTAGGGGGCGTTTTTCTGTTCGCGCAGCGCGGTTCGCATTTCCTCCAGCACCCAGTCTTTTTCCGTTTCGGTTTCGGGGCGGAATTGAAACACTTCGGGCGTGGCAATCAGCACATATGCCGCCGCCTCTACCACCCGCTTTTTGAGCTGTGTGTCAAAATATTCGCCGTCAATCATATCCTCCGTGTCGAGATAGGCGCGAATCCTGCGGCTGTCAAGATATTGCTTGACCTGCCGCGCCAAATCCTTGCCGTCGCTGCGGCGGTAGGAGATAAACACATCAAATTTTTCGTCCATTTTTGAAGCCCTCCTGTATATTCGCCGGATTTTTGTGTAGATCAGGCATTTCTTTTGTTTATTATGACACATATTCGCGCCTGCGTCAAGAGGTTTTCTATTGGTATACGGATCACGGAAATCAATTTTACAAATGAAAAGAACTGTGATATAATAAAGTTATGAAAAATAACGGAATCACAGAATATTTTGAAGAAGTAGAGATCACGCGAGAATACGATGGATATTACTACAGTATAGCAGAATCAATAACGATAGTAATATTGGGAAGCATATGCGGATTAAAGAACATAAGCCAAATACACCAATGGGCGGAGAGCGAAAGAGTGAGCGAGTTTTTGAAGGAGAGATTCGAAATAAATCGCATTCCTTGCTATTACTGGTTGCTGTGTTTAATGAAGATGATAAAACCGGAATCACTCAATAGCTGCTTTATGCATTGGGTGTGTTCATTTATGCCTGAAACGACAGACAGAATGACGATAGCACTTGATGGTAAAACGATATGCTCAACAACAAAAATGGATAAATATGAAAGTCCGCTTCATATTGTTAGTGCGCATATTTCGGAACTTGGAATTACATTGGCGCAAAGAAGTGTGGACGGCAAAAGCAACGAGATACCGGCAGTACAGGCACTTTTGAAGGAACTTAATATCAAGGGAAGCGTTGTCGTTGCCGACGCGCTTAATTCCTTTATCGTCACGCATTTAGAATAGATAGTTGTGACGAGGAATGTCCATTTTATGCGGTTTTAGACGATGCTCGTCATGTTTTTCCGAGAATCCAGGTTAATTGCCAAAAGGAAACCGCAGATATTGTAGTTGAGAGCGGAGCAGATTACCTGCTTTGTGTAAAAGATAACCATCCAAACCTCAAGAAAGATATTGAAGATTATGTTCAAGATCCGCTCCTTCAAAAAGATATGAAAACTATTTCCAAAACAGAGAAAAACAGAGGCAGAATTGAAACCCGCACAGCCTATGTGACATATGATACGGTTTGGCTCTATCAAAAGTCTGAATGGAAAAAGCTCTGTTGTATTGGTGCGATTCACACCCAATTTGAAACCAAGAACGGCAAATCGGATGAATGGCATTATTATATTTCAAATCGAGAAATGACACCTGATGAGTTGCTTCACCATGCCCGCATGGAGTGGTCTGTTGAATCTATGCATTGGCTTCTTGATGTGCATTTTGAGGAGGACTGGTGCCGTGTGGAAGATAGAAACATTCAACAAAATCTAAATATTCTTCGTAAAGCTGCTATCAATCTTATTAAACTTTTCAAAACCAATACTCAATCCAAGAAGGCTATCTCTAAAATCATGTTTGATTGTCTTCTTGACTCATTTACCATTCTCAGGGTCTTGAACCAAAATTGATTTCCCTGTATACGGATCAGGGCGACAGCATTTACTTTTGGGAATTAAAGAGGATTTTCACAAAGAGATCGGGCTCAAGAGCGGCTTTAAACATAAGCTTTTTCTTGCTGATGCGA
>CADCNI010000072.1 GCA_902802795.1 uncultured Ruminococcus sp. | reverse complement strand
TTCTCCAGAAACTCCCTCCGCAGGTGGGCGAATTTGCCAAGCGGAACTTCGGGCTGCGGCGGTAATGCGAGGTCGGGAATCAGGTAATCCTTCTGCATCGTGTAGGTGATTTCGCTCATTTTGACTGCTCCTTTCGGCTGGTGAATGATTGCTTTCGGATATAGCATACACCGGCTGCGGATTTTCCGCAAATGTGCGGGACGTATTTTTTTCGGTTTTTTCAGCTATTTGCACGTCCCTGATGGTCTGCGAAATTTCCCGTAGCACCGATTCCGCAATATCGCTGGTGGCAATGCCCACGCTGGTGAGCGTTTCCGGCGGCCGTCGGTGGGCAGTCCGCACCGTTTGAAAAGCATGAAATTCACGCTGTTTGTGACCAATCGGCGGTATTTTTCCCCGATGTTTTCCTCATCAAACGCTTCCAGATAACTGCCTTCCAGCACGTCGGCAAGCTGTCCGAGATAATCGGGGAGATTCTCTTCCACGGCAATCTGGGCGATATCGGTGAGCGCGTCGTCCAGAGCTTTCCGTCCCGCGCTGCCGAACCGGTCGGACAGCCTTTCGATGACGGCGGGTGCGTAACGGTCGCTCATCTGCCAGATCGGAACCGGCATTCCGCCGCGGTAGGACGGCTCCGTGTCTGATACATCAAAATAATATTTCAGTTTGGTTTTGTCGTTGTCGGCAGTTGCAAAGACGGCAATGCCCTTGCTGCCGCGCCTGACATAACGGTGGAATTTTTCGTTCCATTTTTCGATTTCCAGCACGGCGGTTGCGTCGGGACGCTGTGCGTAAATCAGCATTTGCTCATCGAAACGGCACTTGTAATTGCGGCAGGCGGAGGACAGAAACGCTTGCCACGCCTCCGGACTGCCTGACGCGCCTGCCCCTGTCCGCCGGTACAGTTCGCTGATCATTTCATATTTGCTTGCCATTCGCTTCTCTCCTCCTTGATGGCGTTAGGAACTATGCAGAATTTATTCAGTCATTTTACGCTGAAACAAACAGGTTGCTTCGGCGTTTCAGCAATCGAAATGTATTAGAAAGAAAGCACCTCGCGCTCCTTAATACGTTTCTGCAAATCGTTGATCATGGCAATGTCTGAAACGGAAACGCCCCTCAGTGCCAGCATCTGATCAACCGTGATACTGGACACCACGCGCTCCTTGACATAATTGGCTTCCAAGAGCTTTTCCAGCACCTTGACAGCTTTCTGATTGACTTTCACAGGAATATCCCCCTCATGTTTCCATATCGTCCGTTCCTTTCATCGTAAATTAATTGAATCATTTTCCTTCACCTGATATTCTTGAATTGTGCATTAAATTGGTTATCGTGCCTGCTGTTTTGTTTTCGGCGGGGTATCGGGCTTTGGCGCGTAGGTGGAACCATTCCGCGCCATGCGTTCGGCGAACTCGTCCACATGGAACACATTCGATCCGACTTCACAGTGGGTGTCGTCGATATACCGGCAAGCCTGTTCGATTTTCTCGCCCCACGCCGTTGTGATGACGATACTGCCGCCGTCAGGGATTCTGAAAAGCTCCCTGTAATTGGCGTCTTTGAAACGGATTCCCTGCGCCGCCTTTTCGATATTGCGGTCAAGCCACGGTTTTTCATAGCAATAGCAGTAGAAATTGTAATCGCTGGGCGACGGATTGCACCGCAGGAGATAGATGTGCTTTTCGGTGTCCACGCGGAAACCGTAAGCCGTTCGGTGGCTGTCACCGAACGCGCTGTCGCTGTGTTCCGCCACATATCTTTTCATGTCATAACGGCTGGCAAACAGCCCGCATTCCTCGGAGCGCAAGGCATGAATCACTTCATCAAATTCCGTCGCAAATTCGTCGGTATTGCGCCTGCTGTCTGTATCGTGCCAACTGGTATGAAATTCTCTGCCGTTAATGCCGAAATCGCCCCGCAGATAGCCGACCTGACAGGTCTGCGATTCGATTTGCATACTCTGCTTAAACGTGTACTTCTGTTCCGCCTGTGTCATCGGACGGATTTCCATAAATGCCGCACCTCCTGATTTCCTGCAATCTGAGCATCGCCCAGAGCGGAATACTGTCATGACGCAGAACGCCGAGAACCTCCGTCCTGCGCCAGATTTTTCTTTCCATCGTCGCAAGGCAAATGCCGCGGAACGTCCAGCCGCGTTCGCCGGTTGCGCCCGCGCCGCCTTCCACCAGCACCAACTGATATGCCGAATGAGTGAAGGCAAAGCGCGACGGTTCAAGCTGAATGGCAACGATTTTTCCCTCAATGCTTTCGCTGCGGTGAACCGGACAGCAGTCCCTGTCGGTAAAAGTGGTCAGCGCAACGGCGTTTTCCTCGCCGTTCAGATACCCCCACTGCATTTCACGCGCCGTTTCCTTCGCCGCGTCGCGGATCATGCGCTGATAGCAGGACATCGCCTCGTCATAATTCGGCACCAGCAGGTGATGATTGATATAGACCACTTCCGGCGCACGGTGATAGTCGATCTGCGCGACCAGATAGGGAATCCCCTCCGTCATGCTGCGACCGATGAAGATTTCACCGGAACCGACTTTTTTGCGCCTGACAATGGTGTATTCCCCGACGGTTGCGAGCTTTCCGCTGTCGTCGTATGACTGCGCCCTGATAACGTGCGATAACAATTTAACGCGCCTCCCCGTGTCTTTTTCGGGCGGACTTTTCCGCCGCCGTTTTTTCCTGAATGCTTTTGAGAGCGTCTTTCGCCCAAAACGGCATTTTCTCCGGTTTGATTTCGCCCAGCACTTCGTAGCGTTCCCACCGCGCCTTTTCACCGGTGGCAAGGCAGGTGCCGAAGACCGCGCTGCCGCGTCCGCCACTCGCGCCGTTGCCGGCTTCCGCCAGTACCAACTGATAGGCGCAGTGACGGTATTCGCGTCGGTTTTTGGATACGTCCATAACCACGACTTTACCGACGATGCTTTCGTCCGACGGGCAGGGAATACAGTCCTGCGCTGTCAGCGTCGTGCCGTCAAAATTGAAACGGCTGTGTTCCTCCTGCATTGCCTGAACCTGCGCGGCGCAGCGTTCACAGTAACCGCTCATCGCGTCGAGATAGTTTTTGTAATACGTCAGCTTGCTCATCAGATGATAGCACGCGGGCGTAAAAAATTCGGCGTAGGCAACCACATACGGCTCTTCCTTTGTTTCGTCCACGCCCATTACCACCTCGCGCTCGCCGACGTTAAAGCTGTGTTCGATAGTGTAATTGTTGATTTTCCGTGCTTCGTCCATTGCCGGACGCCTCCTTTGCTCTTTCTTCCCGCTCCGCCTTTTCCTGCCGCCATTCGGCAAGAATTTTCTTCGTGCAGAATCCGCAGAAGATTTTCTGACTGTCGGTGTAATGCGCGAAACGACAGCCTTTGCACTCCGAAATACTGCGCACGTCCTTCACGACAGGTGCGTCACTCGCAGCTTTCACATCTTCCGCGTCTTTCACGCTCGGAATAACGCCGTGATTTTTCAGGTTTGCAATATCGCCCATTCTCACGCGCTCCAACAGGCTGGTCATCGCCTTTTCAAAGGAATCGGCGTATTTCCCCCAGAAAAAGCCACCCAGCGGGGTGTAATACCACACGACATAGGAAGCGGCTTTTTTCGGATTGTGACCGATGGCGTGCGTGTTTTCGCCTACCCTGTAACTGAAAATAATCTCATAGCCCTGACATTCGCTGGGCAGTGTGCTTGGATGATTTACTTTGATCATTTCAAAAATCCTCTCTTTTTCGGGCAGTCAAAAAGGGCGTTGGAAGTGTACCGAAGTACCGTCCAAACGCCCTTTTTTACCCGTTATCGCCGATAATCGGCAGAAAATTATTCAGCTTTCTTGCGCTTTCTCAGTCCGAAGAAGAGCAGCGCGGCGGCTCCCGCCAGTGCGGATACCGCGCCGCCGACCCAGAGTGCGCTGTTGAAATCGTCGCCGGTCTTCGGCGTGTCGCGGTTCTTGTTGAGCATTTCAATTGTGGTCGTTTCGTTGTATTTCACGTCCACCGTTTCATCAGCAGGGAGGATATACGGCGCGGACACCTTGTCGCTGACTTCCGACACGCGGTATTCGCCGATACGCAAGCCTTCGATGAATATCTCTCCGTTCTTGTCGGTCTTGAATACCTGATCGTAACCGTTGTCGCCCGTCACGCGGAAGGAGAAGCCCTTCACCTTCTTGTCGGTGGAACGCTTCTGGATTTTCAGACTGCCCTTCTGCGCGTTGTTGATAAAACCGACGCCTGCCTTGTTCTGAATAAAATAGGTCACGCCGTTTTCGGAAATGAACACTTCGTACACCTTCGTATCCAGCACAAAGCCCACAGGCGCGGTCTTTTCGCGGACGAAATAGCGACCGTAACGCAGCTCTTCCATGCGGTAGCAGCCGCGTTCGCCCTCCGCCATCAGACCGAGAAGAAGGTCATTTTCTCCCAACTCACCGTCGTTATCGGTATCGGAAAATACCTCAAATTCCGCGCCAGTGAGCTTGTTTTCGGGATAATCCGCGTCAATCTTTGTGAGCGCGAGATTGCCCTTGATGAAGCGGTTGACCATGCTGATTTCGATGACCTGCTCTGCCTTGCCGACTGTTACGGGGAATTCTTCCTCGGACAGCACAAAGCCGGTCGGTGCCGCGATTTCACGGACAATCCATGTGCCGTAGGGAACCTTGTCAAATCCAAAGCTGCCGTCCTCCGCAGAAGTCGCGGTCTGAATGGCGGTCTTTTCGGTGTATTTCTCCGTGCCGACCTTGAAAATACCGATAACCGCACCAGCGAGTGCATTGCCGTCCTCGTCGGTCTTTTTGCCTTTCACGCTGCCGTAAATGATTTTGTTGGGGATGGAATTGCCGTTGTTGACCTTGATGGATACGGTTGCCTTTTCCTGTCCGGCATAGGCGAAATTGACAGGGAATTTCGTATTGCCAACGACATACGCGGAATTGGCGGCGATTTCCTTGACATAATAGCTGCCGATGGGGAGATCGGTTTTCGCCTTGCCCCTGCCTTCGTCGCTCAGGAAAAGAATCTCGATCAAGCCATCCTTCGGAATGGTCTTGCCGTCGGCGGCGGTGAGCTTCTCGGCGGCGTACAGTCCAAACGAAATATCAAAAATTTCGCCGTTCGTGCCGATGCCGTAAAGCTCGTCAATTTCCAGTCCCTTTTTCAGTTCGATTTCCACCTTCTGCCGCAGATTGGTAAATTCCGTCGCGGTGGACGTGACCTTCACTTCCTGCCCCGCGTAGGTGAGTTCAACCGTCTTGGTTTTGCCGGAAAGCACAAATCCGGTCGGAGCGGTGATTTCCTTGACCTCGTATTTGCCGAGATAAAGCTGCTTGGACTTCGCGCTGCCTTTAGCGTCGGTGGTGATGGTGTCCACCAGCGTCCCTTTCTTGACGCGGGTGGTGCCGTCGGGCGTGACAATATCCTCGGCGGCGGCAATGGTAAAGACCGCGCCGGACAAACCCTTGACCGTGTAAATCGGCTGGTAAATGCCCTTTGCCTCGCTCACGGAAGAAAAGACCTCGCCGTTTTTCGTAACGGTAATCGTGCCTTTCTGCGGCGCGTTGGCGCGGGTGACATTAATGACCGGAATCTTGTCGATTTCCTGCGCGTTCTCTTTGGTCACGTCAAAGGAAATCGGCGTGGAATCCAGCACATAACCGTAGGGAGCCTGCACTTCCACGAGCTTGTAACCCTTGCCGTATTCCAGCGACTGCGGCGTCGTGAGCGTTCCATCACTCGACGTGTAAAACGTGTCGATGGTTTTCACTTCGGGATAGGTCAGTTTCATGGAAATGCGCTTGCCGGACGGATTGTAAATCTGGAATCCCGCGCCGGCATAGGGAATGGTCTTGCCGGTTTCGGAGTCCTTCTTCACCACGCGGAGAAAGCTGCGGAAATTCGCGTTGTTGATCAGGAAACTGTAGGTTTCGGAATTGTCCTTGATGAACACGTCAAAATCGGCAATCAGTTCGCGTCCCTCCCAGCCGGACACCTGATGCACGGTGTACAAGCCGTAGGGAAGGTCTTTGGATTTCGCATAACCGTTCTTGTCGCAAATGAGCGTGTCCTTTTCAGCGGTTTTCGCCGCGTCAAAGCTGCCGGCGGATTTGAGATAAATCTGGAATTTCGCGCCTTTTTCGGGTGTTTCAATTCCGGTGCTGCCGTCGTCGGTGTGCTTGATGATGGCGATATTGCCCTTGGCGGCGGTTTCCTTGACTTCCATGTTGACGGTGTTCTGCGTCAGGGTGAAGAGCTTGGGGTCGGAACCGATGTTGTAGACGGTCTTGTCGAGCGTATAGCCGACCGGCGCAGAGATTTCGCGGAGCGTCCAATCGGTGTCGCAGGTGTAATAGCTCGTTGTGAATTTGCCGTCCTTGTCGGTGGTGTAGTGGTCGATGAGCGTGTCGCCCTTGTAAATGCCGTACACTGCGCCTGCCAGAGAGCCTTCGCCCTGAGAAACATTCCCGTCTGCGTCCTTCTTGACGACATTCACGCGGAACTTTTTGAGCGAATTATTCAGGCTGCGCTTGGTGACTTTGTTCCACTCAATTGGCGCGGTCAGCTTGTCGGGAACGGTGTACTGGTCGCCCGCGCCCACTTCCTCCAGCGTGTAGGGCGTGTCTCCGCTGATGGGGATATTGGTGAACTTTGCCAGCCCATTCTTGTCGGTGACAGCGTACTCATCAACGGTGGTTCCGGCATACGACTTGCCGAAAAGGTGGAATTTCACGCCCTCGATAAATTTATCCTCGGCGGTTTTAACCACTTCCAGACTGCCGCGTTTGAGCTTGTTGGAAAAAGTGACAGTTACCGTCTTGCCGCCCTCCACAGTGACAGTCTGCGGCTCCTGCGGTTCATACCTGTCAATGGTCTGCTCGGTGATCGTGTAGGTGCCGGGGTACAGTCCTGTCACGTTCACAAAGCCGTCCTTGCCGGTGGTCACGGTTTTCTCCACGCCGTTGCCCTTGATGGTAAAGGTCACGCCTTCCACCACGCCGTCGTCCGACACCTTTTTCAATGCCAGACCGCCGGACGGGGCTTCCACGCTCATATACGCCACAACGGTATCCATATCATCCGCGCCCACAATGACGTCCTGCAGGGAGGTATCGCCATACGCCATCAGGCGGCAGGTGTTATCGCCGGACGGGAGATTGTTGCGGGAGGCGGTGATCAGCACCTTACCGTCAAAGTCCTTCGCGGCGGTGATGGTGAGCGTGTTGCCGTTCTTGGAAACGGTGACGTTTTTGTCCGAAGTGGAAAAATCATACTCGGCAAGCATTTTGTTGTCGTCGGTCAGGGTGATGCTGCGTTTGCCGTCGGTGAGCGTCAGCTCCTTGACAACTTTGTTTTTCTCCTTCGACATGAAAGACGGAATGGTGTTGTGACGCGCCAGCAGATTGGCGACGTAATTATACGCCTTTTCCACGCCCTTGTTCGGGTAATTTTCCCCGAAAAACACGTCGCAGGCGGGATATACTCCCAGATGATGATCTGGGTGCCGAGCCAGCCTTCGTCCTTACTGCCCGGAAGAATATCCCTGTTGCCCTGCGAACCGTAGAGCAGCGTCAGACCGATCGCCTGCTTCTTGTCTGCGGAAAGCGCGTCCCACACGGCGGAGGAACTCTGCTTCAGCTGACTGCCGTTGTGGAGCGACGCCCCGGGTTCGATGCAGAACGTACTGTAACCGTCCACGAACAGACGGTATTTTTCCTTGCCCTTGCCGCCGACATGACGACCTTCAAATGTTGCGTCGCCGTTGTAACAAATCTCATTGCCATCGCTGTCCTTTGCCACTCTCGCGGTGACGGAGCCGATTTTGCCCGGCTCGGCGGCATATGCGACACCGGACGGCATCACCGTCAGTGCCGAAACCGCCGCCAGCACAAGCGCGGCTGTTCTCTTGAAAAAATTAGAAATTTTCATCTGCTTCCTCCTGTTCTGTTGAAAAAATCTAAGGCGGAATCCTATTCTGAAAGATTCGGGTTATCCACCTTTCAAGGTTCAAAACGCTGCTGTATTTAGTTAAAAAATCAATTTCAATCACCTTCCATTGTTGAAAACAACACAGCACTTAGGAACTATGCAGAAATAATTGATACATTTCACTTTCTGAAACACGCAAGCATACTGTATTTTTAAGCAGAAAATGACTGATTAAATTTTGCATAGTTCCTTAAAGCTATACAAAAAATATACTTCCTTTCGGATAGTAAACAGGCAGTAATTAAGGGGGTGAGGTGTGGAGAGGGGGAAAGGTCTTTTTCAGCGGAACAGCCTGTTTTTGGATATAGCTATCCCTTTGTGTGGCTGTTATCGGGCTTCATTGCTTCGCTTTTTTTGCAAATGGCGGTTGTAAAATTCCAGTGCCTTGACCACATAATCGTTCTCGCCTCCTTTGGGAACGGTGGACGGAATGAGTCTGTTGATACGCTCATCGGAAAACGCGGGCTTTACCCGCTGATTCGGCTTTTCCTCCTGCATAATGGAAGAAATGACGTCCTCCGACAGCTTGCCTTCCTGCGAAAATTTCTTCATCTTGGTCGCCTGCGCGAGTGACGGCGTTGCATCATAATAGCTCATGGCGTTGAGCAGGGAATACTGCTGCTCGTCGGTCAGATAGGACAGTTCCACAGCAGGACGGAAGGCAATCCGGTATTCATCGACCATTTGTAGGATTTCCGGCACAAGTTCCGTCAGGCGAATGTAGCGTCTGATTTGCTCACGGCTTTCACCGACTCTTTCCGCAAGTTCCTCATTAGAGCGTGACTTCGACACCAGTGGTGTCGAAGTTAAATCCGTTCTTTTGCCCTGTCTACCCATCGCCTCCAGCCGCATTTTGTAGGCAAACGCCTTTTCACTGGGCAGAATCACCGACCGCTGCAAATTGCTCTCCACCATAATGATAACGGCTTCGTCGTGCGTCAGTTCCCGCACTTCGCATTTCAGTGTGGTCAGCCCTGCCAATGCACACGCGCGGCAACGTCTGTGTCCGCTGATCAATTCATATCGCCCGTCCTCCTTGCGCCGTACCATTGCCGGCGTCATTACCCCGTTGCGCTGGATGCTCTCCACAAGCTGCGCCATGTCGTCATCGTCCAGTACCTTGAACGGGTGGTCGGGAAATTCGTCGATTTCCGATAGGGGAATGTCCTGAATCCGGCTCTGCTTGGCTTCTTCGCGGCTCTCGTCCGTCTGAAACAGGTCATCGTAGGCGGTCAGTTCGATTTTTCTCTCTTTGCCTTTTGCCAATCTCATCGACCTCCCTTGCAAACTTCGCGTATGCCTGCGCCACCTTGCTGCTTTTGCTGTACACCACGACGCTGCTGCCGTCGGCGGTTGCCTCCACAGCGCGGACGGACATGGGAATGCTTGTGTCGAATACCCTGATGCGCGGCGAATAGGTGGATTTCACAATGCTGTCGATTTCCCTTCCGATCACCGTGTTCGGGCGCACCATCGTCATCAGAATCCCGTCGATTTGCAGACTCGGATTGATGGTCTTGCGCACTCTGGAAACCGTTTGCAGCAGCAGTTCCAGTCCTTTCGCGGAGAGATAATGCTGCTGGGTGGGGATAATCACGCTGTCGGCAGCCGCCAGTGCGTTGAGCGTCAGCACACCGAGCGACGGAGTGCAGTCGATCAGCACATAGTCGTAATCGCGTTTCACCGTATCAAGGTACTGTGACAGCAGCCTCTCGCGGCTCATGGCATTCACCATTCTCACTTCCGTGCCGGACAGCAGAATGTTCGACGGCAGCAGGTCAAAGCCCTCCGAGTGGTGAATGATGCCTTCACGCGGGTCAAAGGGCGTGTCGTCCATGATGTTCTGGATAATGTCGCCCACCGTCACCGGCAGATCGTCCGGCTGGCTCACGCCGAGCGATACCGTCAGGCTCGCCTGAGAATCCGCGTCCACCAGCAGTACCCTCCGTCCGAGCTGTGTCAGTCCCGCGCCGAGGTTTGCCGCCGTGGTTGTCTTGCCCACGCCGCCCTTCTGGTTGGCGATGGCAATGACTTTGGTTTGATTCATGTGATTTGCTCCTTCCTCATAAAAAATTTAGCCGACTGTTTCCAGACGGCTATGTACAAGTTTTTTAGGCAACAAAAAAAGCCGTCCGTTTATGTGGAAAATACATAAACAAACGGCTTACGGGGTTATGCCTTATCTTGCAGGAACGCTCCTGACCTTTTTCACCTTCGCGCTGGCAATCTTGTAGATCAGCTCATCCACGCAGTCGGTGTATCTGCCTTGCCGGATCAAGTCATTCTTGAGTTCCACAAGGCTATGTAACAGCAGGCGTTTTTCTTCATTCGTCAGATTCACGCGGGTTTTCTTTGCAAACATGGGGCAGTCCTCCTTCTTCTGTGTGATTATATTATATATATCATAGAGCTTTCATTCAAGTGTGTGAAAGGAATTTTACAATCGAACTGTTTCATATTTCTGGAGAATGTGTGTTATGATAAGAAAAAAGCGGATATTACCGTCCTTGCTCTTGACAATGCCCTCATTATCGCTTGACTATAATAGCGGAATATGGTATAATATTATAGGAAAGGGGAGAATACCGATGGCGGAAGAACGAAAAATCAATCGTGAATATAAAGACAGATTGTTCAAGTTCATCTTTGGCAATCCGGACAAAAAAGAGTGGACGTTGAGCCTTTACAATGCAATGAACGGTTCCCACTACACTGATCCCGAAGCGATTACCCTCAATATGATTGAGGACGCTGTCTATATGGGCATGAAGAACGATGTTTCCTTTCTGATAGCGGACACATTCAACCTGTACGAACATCAGTCCAGCTTTAATCCGAATATGCCCATGCGTTTTCTGATTTACGCGGGTATGTTGTATGACAACTACATCGAAACGCACAGTGAATATCGTCGTTACAGCTCGGTTCAGCAGAAAGCACCCACGCCGAAATGCGTTTGTTTCTACAACGGAACAACGCAGATGAACGATATTGTCACATTGCGGCTTTCCGACTCGTTCTCGTCCGCGTCAGAATCGGACATCGAGGTCAAGGTGACGATGATCAACATCAATTACGGTCACAACAGCGAGCTTCTGGAGGGCTGCCGACCGCTCCGGGATTATTCCTACTTTGTTCATGAAACACGCGCCAATCAGAAAGCACTGGGGTCACTGGAGAAAGCCGTTGACGCAGCCATAGAGAAAATGGCGGACGATTCACTCATCAAACCATTCCTTATTGCGAACAGATCGGAGGTAAAGAGTATGTTCATTACAGAGTATGATGAAGAAAGAGCATTTGCGGAACAGAGAGAAGATGCCCGTGAAGAAGGCATAGCCGAGGGCATGGAGAAGGGTATAGCAAAAGGCATAGCCGAGGGCATGGAGAAGGGTATGGCAAAAGGCATAGCCGAGGGCATGGAGAAGGGCATGGAAAAGGGCAGAATGGAAGGAACATTATTGACACTGTTCGGACTTGTGAAAGACGGTCTGCTGACATTAGCACAGGCTGCTGAACGTGCCCATATGCCTGAAGCGGAATTCAAGTTGCAAATGGAGCAGATGTGATAAAAATATGTTCAAAAGTAAGTTGATTACAGAGTACGATGAAGAAAGAGCCTTCGCGGAACAGAGAGAAGATGCCCGAGCAGAAGGCAGGGCAGAAAGCGGATTGCTCATGCTGTTTGGACTTGTGAAAGACGGTCTGTTGACACTTTCACAGGCAGCAGCAGAAGCTCATATGCCTGAAGCTGAATTCAAGCTGCAAATGGAGCAGATGTGATAAAAATATGTTCAAAAGTAAGTTGATTACAGAGTACGATGAAGAAAGAGCGTTTGCGGAACAGAGAGAAGATGCCCGAGCAGAAGGCTTTGCAGAAGGCTTTGCAAAAGGCTTTGCAAAAGGCTTTGCAGAAAGCGGATTGCTCATGCTGTTTGGACTTGTGAAAGATGGTCTGTTGACACTTTCACAGGCAGCAGAAGAAGCTCATATGACTGAAGCTGAATTTAAGCTGCAAATGGAGCAGAGTGATCAATTGATTTTGAACAATACTTCCGACAGATAAACTTCGGAATTGCCTGAAACCGAGTTGGACAAATGTGGCTTAATACCATTTTTTCAGTCAGATTATGAGTGAAGCAAAACGGATTTTGTTCATGGACGTGTTCATTATTCTGTTCATTACGATAAATTTCATGATTGATGGGGTATTCGGCTCCAAAGCCGAATACCCCCAATTCAGGCGGGTTGCGGGGTGCGGAATATGATGTGAAAAGATTTAACAATTTTTCAAGTCCCGTCACTCGCACCATCGTCATGGGAGCCTGCAAACGCCTACGATTCGGCGTTTGCGGGCTTTTTCCATGCCATAATCGCCCGATTGGACACGCTCTAAAGATACCGGCTTTCCGTGGCGAAATCCTCCAAATACCCCAATATTCGTGAATATTCCAACTGCTGTCGTCTGGTACATCATCAAAAAAGCATCAGCCAATTTCGGAAAAAGGACGGTCTTGTACCGTGTGCCGAGGATGGAAACCGGCGAGGAAAAGTAAGCGTCAAATAACTCGTGCATACCAATCCGGCTCAAACTGAAGTACAATAGAAAAGAGCAAGGAAATAGACAAGTCCAAAGAAGTCTATAGAGTTGATTGGAGTAAATGATACAAGGAGAGTGCAGGAATGGAAACAGAAAGCACAAGAGCAATCAA
>CADCNI010000071.1 GCA_902802795.1 uncultured Ruminococcus sp. | reverse complement strand
CGAGGTTGACCGTGTCGATGGTTTGTGCCGCAAGCCGCGACATCATCAACACGGGAACCGCCAATAAAAGTAGGAATTTCTTCATATTGAATGTATTATGATTTCGTAGCATTTAGTTTGTTTTAAACGGACAAAAATAGGAAAAAGAATGATGGGTTGGGAATTTTTTGTTGGGATTTTTGGAAAAAGCATCGATAAGGCAATACTCACGACAAACTGAATGCATAATTATGACTAATCCTCCGATACTCAAAACCTAATGCGTTAATGGCTGGACTTTCCATTAAAGCACCATCTTCGCCTGTAGTTTTCGATTCGATTTGCAAATACCGTTCAAAAGGGTGTTTCTTCAAATACTCAAAATCAGTGTGAGGATTAACGCTATAAGCCATCAAACAAACGCGATGAGCTTTTGACTCAAGGTACGTTTTAATTGAAGCCACAGAGAGTAGGTCTTTAAGAGAATTAGCCAATTGATGTTCACTTTTTTCATATTTTCCGCCTTTGAACTTCTTATCTGGCTTAGACAAATTCTCTACAAAGCCAATTGCTGACGTGAGTTCAATGAGCATAGCATAGCCCAAATCTCCCTTATGAACGGCCAAATAGTCACATTTCATACGGCCATTGAGAAAAGACGAAGGTTTCTTGCATTGGTCGATAAACTTCTCGTATGCCGCTTCCATCAGTTCTTCCATCTTATATAAAAACGTTTCTATATCGAAAGGAATGGGAGAACCGATAAAAATCAATTTATTCTCGGTCTTTTTGAGTCCTTCCTCTGCCATCAGCTTTTCTTCATACAGTTTTTCCCCGGGACGCAGACCGGTATATTGAATCTTGATATCCACATCCGGTTTAAATCCAGCCTGTTTGATGAGATTTCTGGCTAGTGTGTCAATTTTCACTGGACTTCCCATATCCAGCACAAATATCTCACCACCATGGGCATAGGCGCCTGCCAGCAAAACCAGACTGACCGCTTCCGAAATCGTCATGAAATACCGGATAATATCCGGATGTGTCACCGTAAGAGGTAATCCTTTCTCGATTTGCTTTTTAAAAATCGGAATCACCGAACCGTTGCTTCCCAGCACATTGCCAAAACGAACAGCGACAAATTCTGTCTTGATATTTTTGAACACTTCTCCCGTGCCGTCTTTATCGGCATTTTCCCATCCCGCATGCGTAAACAACTGCACGATCTGATCCGCCTCACCCGCTTTGATCTTGGCGTCAAAGGTCTGAATAATCATTTCACACAAACGCTTGCTGGCGCCCATGATATTGGTGGGATTCACAGCCTTGTCAGTAGAAATCAGCACAAATCGTTCGCAGCCGTTCACCATAGCGGCATAGGCGGTTTTGTATGTACCAATGGCGTTATTTTTGATCGCCTCGCAGGGACTGTCTTCCATCAGGGGCACATGTTTGTGAGCCGCCGCGTGATAAACGATCTCGGGACGATACTCATGGAATACGCCATATATCCGGCGGCTGTCACGCACGGAGCCAATCAGAACCTGAAGGTCTAAATCGGGATACTGTTCCTTTAACTCCAATTGAATATCATAGGCGTTATTTTCATAAACATCAAAAATAATCAATTGCCTGGGATTGTGTGCCGCAATCTGTCGGCACAATTCGCTTCCTATAGAACCGCCGCCGCCTGTAACGAGTACCGTCTTTCCGCTGATAAAATCAAAAACTTCTTTCATGTCCGTCTTGATTTGCTCGCGTCCCAACAGGTCTTCTACAGATACCTTTTTCATGGCGCTAACCGAAATCCGCCCTAAAACAAACTGATACATTCCGGGCAGTTGCTTGAGCTCACAGTCCGTTTCATTGCAAATGTTGAGAATATCACGTTTATCCTGTGCCGAAGCGCTAGGAATGGCAAGATAAATCTTATTGACATGATATTTTTCAACATTGCTCAAAATATCTTCCCGCCCGCCAACAATCGGCACATCATCAATATATCTCGTCCATTTATTAGCGTTGTCATCTATGATACAAACCACTTTGTCATTGGATTCCTCTGACGCAATTAAATCCCGCAGTATCATTTGTCCCGCAGAACCCGCGCCAATCAGCATCACTCTGCCGGCCGCTTCATTGCCCCGCTGGTATCTTGCTTTGACAAGCAAGTAAAAGCGATAGGAAAAACGCGCAAAAATCAAAAACATAAACTGAAACGCGGCGCCCCAGCAGTAATACGTCAACGGCATTCTCGCAAACAGCACCGCCGAGAGAACGGCATAAGCTGCTGACATCAAGAAAGAGGCCTGCAAAGTCTTCACCAATTCCGTAAAACTCACAAAACGCCATACGCTTTTATAAAGTTTAAAAAGCCAAAAGACCACAATGCAAATAAGCGAATAAAGGGTGATGGACTGTATATAGAAATTCAGGTACTTGTGCGGAAGCTGAGAAAAGGCAAAATCAAATCTTCCCCATAATGCAAAAAAATACGCACTATGTATGGCAAAAACGTCATACAACACCAACAGTACAAATATCCATTGCCAATGCTTCCATTTTTTTTGCTTTTTTTCAATATTGTTCAATTCATTTTCTCCCTTCAACTGCCATCTCCGGTGCGCAGCGAACTGAATTCTAATAGACAGAAGAGTCTGTTCAGCTCCTTTGTGCCATTTTGCAAATCACAAAGGAGCGTGTGCATGATGACTCTCCCCACAATTCATTATAGTAGTCTTTACAAAAACAGTCGCAAAAAACTCACATCTATGATTGTTTTCTTTTCTTTTGTTCACCGTAACCGTATCCGTAACCGTAACCGTTTTTACCGTAACTTCCCGCATTGGTATCCACATCGGTAAGAACAAATCCGATAATCTCCGCATTGGCCATTTTAATGGAACTGATGGCCTTATCCAGATCATTATAACCGGTTTTGTTTTCTCTGGCGATCAAAATCATCCCCGCCGCTTCAGAAGCCATCGCCAAAGAGTCTGACACCACATTGATGGGCGAAGTGTCAATGATAACGAAATCATATACCGACGCCTGCTCCTTCAAAAAATCCATCATATAACTGGACCCCAGCAACTCAGACGGTCTTGGGGTGGCGGGTCCGGCCGCCAGAAAATCTACGCCCGGCTTAACATCATAGAGCACTGCGTCTTCAAATTTTTGAAATCCAATCAGCACTTTGGAAAGTCCGTTTTGGTTAGAAGTCTTAAAATAGCGATAGATGGAAGCGTTACGCAGATCACCGTCAATCAAAAGCACCTTCGCACCGATCTGAGCCAGTGAAATGGCCAGATTGACAGACGTAGTTGTTTTCAAATCATTAGCGCCGGGACTTGTCACCAGAATAATACCGTTCTTCATATTTGCCAGCGAAAAAAGAATGTTAGAGCGGATGACATTGTACGCTTCTCTGATCGGGAACGGCGTATTCTCGTTCAGGACAGTGGCTGACGTTACAATCTTTTCATTGTCAGGATTACTGGATTTCAGCTTGCGGCTTTTTTTGACGTCCTTTCTTGAAATTCCCAGTGATTTGGCAAACTGAAAGAAATCAGGCACGGAACCCAGCACAGGAATGGAGTAACGCTCACTCAGCTCCTTTTCATCGCTGACATTGTGATTGGTCATCATGACCAGCACGCAGATCCCCATCATCAGTGCCAACCCCAACATAGCTCCTATCATTGTAAATTTGGGAACACTCGGATAACTGGGTTTGGTGGGAAATTTGGGGTTGCTGATCACCTTCACCGAACCGGCGCCCACAATATCATCCAGTGCTTTTAAAGCGGTATCTTTATAAGCGTCACAAATCGACTTTGTTAATTCCGGATCCTCCGTTTCTACCCTGATGCGCATCACTTCCGTGTTTTGCACCGAGGCAAACTGCGTGAGTTTTAGCAGATCCTCACTGGACATATCAGCGTCAACCCGCTCCAATACATCCTCTGTCACCGTACTGGACTGCAAAATCACCATATAGGTGCTTACCAATTTTTGCGCCGCATTGATATCATTATATTCCACCGCTTCGGTTTCTATTTTGGTGTTATTAGTAATATAAAGATCCACAAATGACGAGTATCTGGGATGAATGAAAAAGGAAGCTGCCAGCCATCCGGCCAGACCGCCCAACAGCAACCCCACTATCAACAGCCGGATACGCTTCTTAAAATACATCAAAAGCTGAATGGGATCAATCTCGTTGTAAGGCTTCCTTTCCAGTTGTTTGTTATCAGTATTATTCATTTTGGTTTTCTCCTCATCACTTATTGATTATAGATAAAATCACGAAGAATTTTACTGTTCGCTTTGAAGTCAACATTACCGAGTCCCTTGAAGGTTCCTTTTTTGGGAATCGTCATCTGATAAAATTCGCCGTTTACATAGTCAGGCATACGAATCAGAAGATCCGCAAATTCCACAGACGACAGATTCGTTTGCACATACGGCAGACATTGATTGGCAATGGTATTCAATTCTCCAACAGACTGGCCCTTCATATTGTTTTTAATACTGTTTATAATCTTGCGCTGACGCTTCACTCTTTCCCAGTCACTGTCAATCTGTCTGAGACGTGCGTATTTGAGCGCCGTACTTCCGTCAAGATGGTTGACGCCTTCTTTCAGTTTGCAGTCACCCGAAATCTCCGCCGCTTCAGCTCTTGTCAGGGTAACGTCCACCCCTCCCACTTCATCCACCAGTTTTTCAAACACCGCAAAATTGACACGCACATACCGATCCACATCCAGATTGAAATGGGTACGAACCGTCTCCATCACCAGCTTGGCGCCGCCGTAATGAAATGTATGCGTCAGAATATCATCCCGTTGATTGGGAATCTTCACCAGCATGCCCCGTTCCAGCGACACCAGCTTGACTGCATTGGTCTTTTTGTTGAGAGACAGCACCATAATGGAATCCGCTCGGGCATATGGATCGAATTTTTCGGTACGCTCATCGGTACCAATCAAGAGAATATTGGTAACATCTTTTTGAGAATAAATATCCTTTTCAGGCAAATTCACGGTTCCTTCCGGAATCTGTCCCTTCTCTTCATCCGTCAGCGATACCACATGACTGTAATCCTCATGTTTATCACCAACCGCCATGAGGGAATAATAATGATAAAATACTCCTGTCGCTGCACCAAACGCCGCAACCAACAGCAATAAGCATGTGACAAGCACATAAACCGCCGTTTTCCTGTACTTCTTTCCTTTGCTTTCCGTCTTTTTCTCATCGGAAACCGCAACGGATGCTCCGGACTCCATTTCTGTTGGAAGCGTTTGTTCCTTACTGATCACTTCCGTGTTTTCCATTTTTTCGTTGCTTTCCATTATTCCCTTCATCCTTCCCAGAATCCTTTGAAATGTTTAATGATGCGCGGATCATTGATAAGGACACAATTTTCCATAATCATTTCATCAAATCAGCAATTATTGTCTCATAACAAAAATCAAAATGCCTTCTGACACAAACCGCGATTAAATGAACCGTTGGTATTATAGCACAGGAGGAATCAAAAATCAATATATATCACGCCATAAAATCAATCCATCAAGAGACTATTTTCGTTACATATATCAGTTGGCAGGGCATACGGAAGCCTCTGAAAACCGCTGTAGGAGTGACATTCTAACAATATACGGAAAAAAACCGGAAATTCGCTAAACACAAATTTCCGGTTTTTTTCTGTCTGTACGGGGATACCTCATAACTCTTGCTGCCGGGAAATCAGTCTTCTGCGTTCCGACGCATCCGAATCCATCCTATCCCCGCCAAGCCCGTCACAAGAAGAGCGAAAGCTAAGGTCATATGCGTCTTAGAGCCTGTGGGCAGCAGGGCGTTGCGTGTATTGACAACCCGAAGCGTCTCGTCATTCGTCAGCACGAATGTCTTGGTGTTCACTTTTTCCGCCTGACCGTCTCCGAGTCGGAAGACGGTCACATAGTCCTCGTTTTCTTCGGAAAGGGTGATCTTGACATGCTGAGGCAGAGTGACGGTCACAGACTCGCCGCCTTTCAAGGTGAAACTGCCGCCGGAGTGCAGCGGGTCCGCTTGCGCCACGTTGTTTTTGCTCCATGCATAGGTTTCCGTATCAGACGCGCCCTCGGCGGTCAAAGTAAAGGTAAAGGCATGGTTCGGGTCGGCATAGGACCCCGTTACGGTTTTGGTAACGGTGAGTTTGGCAGACAAATCCTTCAGCGTATTTGGGACACGGATCACATAGGCATTTTCATCGTCCGCCGTTGATGCGGTCAGATAACCGCTGTGTCCGTTGCTTTCCATCGTCACGTTGCCGAGCGAAGAAATGGTGAAGACAACATCATCGCTGATGCCATTATAGCCTGTCGGCGGAGTCGTTTCCGTCAGATAGTAGGTACCGGGATCAAGTGTGTTGTTGATTTTGGGAATCACTCCGCTGTCATCACACAAAAGATCTTCATACCCCGCCATGGGGGTGTAATCCTTCACTTGTCCGCCAATTCCTTTCACACTTCGGTAGAGCGCGAAGTGCGCGCCACCAATGGGTGCGTTGGTTCTGCTGCTGATTTTAAAGGCTTGCAGCGTAAATGGCTTGTTAAAAACATCAATATAGGCGGTAACGGAGGACGACGGTGGGCTGGCGCCCACCTAGGACGACAACGCAGCTATGTGCTCACCAGCGCGCCGAACTTGTCTTTTTGTTTGTTTGGATTGCTATAACGAGTCCGCTCCGTCAGCGAAACGTCCGTCCGCCCATTTTGCCTCGTTTCCCCTGACGGTCACGGAATGATCCGCTCCGATGGAAAACACAGCCGTTTGAGGCAGGCCGATATAGCTGTCGGGCGGAGCGGTCTGCGTCAGCATGTAATCCTCGCCGCGCTTGCAGTCATACAGGATGGTAATACGGCCGTGTGAGTCGGAGGTGAACGTGCCGAGCGTCTTGTTGTCATGCTGCAAGATGAATGTACCGCCTCGCAGCGGGTCTTTGGTTTTCATGTCATACAGCGTGATGACAATGCCGTCCGAACGGGTGTTGGTAATGGTATCGGTGCGCACATTGCCTGCGTCCGATACCGTGTCGGCGGTGTGTGAGGCGATACCCTTCTCATAGCTCACGGCATAGGAATGTCCGGTAGGAGTCTGGACATTCTTGGAAGTGGCGCCAATCAGGCTCTTTTCGTTATTGGCAAGAGGATGGAGGCTTTTGTGACTTTTCACAATCTCGCTGCTGCCTTCAAAGACGGGGCTGACGACCTCCACTTCGCAAATCTCATAATCGTCAAACGTTTTTCCTTTTTGCAGCGCCTCAAAAAAATACCGCACGGAGGTATTCGGCTCGCGCATAGCTCTGACCGTACCCTCCACCAGTTTCCCGCTGACATACACAGCCGTATAAATCGGCTCGTGAGAGGAAGTGTAATCCTGATCGCTCCAGATTTTGTCTGCTTTGAGTTCCCAGCCTCTTTGATTACTCACATACATCTTGGGGGATTCATTGGCTCTGACCCAGCCGACATTTTGGCCGCTTGCCGTATCGACGATATAGGTGCCAGGCTCCGGCGCATACGCCAGCAGCTTGTATCCGACAGGAATCTCCGAAGCTCTTTCTTCCACCTTGAACTTGGTACCCACCGGCAGTGAGGGCACGGCTACAGTGTACCATGCGAGAATCTTGGAGATCGAACCGTTCATGGATGTTTCAAATGTGACCGACGCCTTTTCCTCCGATGAAAGCAAGGAAAGGTCCGTTTGACCGATGGAGACAAATTTTTGTGCCGCCGCGTCCCATTGCGTGCCACCTCCCTCAAAGAGGGAGGCGAATAATGGCTCCCTCTTTGAGGGGGCTGTCGGCGTAGCCGACTGGGGGAGTGCTTAAGTTGTGGATAGTGCATTGACAATAATTCCCATCGCGGTCTTTGACATAATAACGGTACATATTGGCCAGCTTGAGCGTGTCATCGGAGCCGTTTGACAGATACAGGCGAAAACTGAAAGTGGTGGCGTCCTCCGCATCATAAAGAGGTTGGCCCGATTCGTCAAAGAGCTTTTTTTGTATGCTGAGGGTTCGCAGTGCGCCGGCCCTGACCTGATTTTCAAATACAACCGTGGGTCTGTCGCTGACTTTGATCCACCCCGAATGAAACTCCTCACGTCCGACGTTGCCGGCCGATTGACCCGCTACTTCCGTGCCGTTGATCGTCACTCCACCAGATTAAAATCCACATCATTGGAGCCTGTGACCTTTTTAGTCACTATGCAGAAATAATTGATACATTTCACTTTCTGAAACACGCAAGCATACTGTATTTTTAAGCAGAAAATGACTGATTAAATTCTGCATAGTTCCTTAGACGCGCCCGCGCCTCGCTCCATATAGAAAATTTTCATGGTATGGGCGGAATAATCCTTGAAAATATTCTCGTTGTCATTAAAAGATTTTTTGAGAAAGGCGTTGACCTCCTGCGTTGTCGCATCGGGATTTCGCTTTGTGTAATTGGAAGCAAACAACGCGCGGAGGTTGGTGGTTTTGCCTTCCACATTCACCACGCCGGTTGCGAAATTGACGTTGCCCGCCAGCGCGGAATGAATGCCGCCGAGATCAATGATCAGCTCGTCGTCCACATAAAGCCAGAAATCATCGTCACCTTTGAATTCAAAGATGATGTCGTGCCCCCACGAATCCTTGCCGCTCGGCGTCTGCACAAAACGGGCGTCCATTTCCATGCCGTTGTAGTAATTGGGATTTCTTCCCACGCCATGCAGTTTTTCATACTTACGGGGGTCGCTTTCCGGCAGGAGTCCCGTTTCCGCCTCCCCGGGAATCGCCGAAGCGCTGTAAATGTTTTCGGGATTCTGTGTGGAATACACGCCTGCGATGATAGAGTCATAGGGAAAGAACTGACCGTGTTTGAGCGTGGTCTTGGGTTCACGGTCGGTGGTGCCGAGTTCCTTGTAAACGGTAAAGGTATCGGTGACATTCCCCGATTCATTGAGCAGCGTCGCAAAACTCTGACAGCTGTCAAATTCAAAATAACCGCTGGCGTTGTAGATACTCTCAATAAAGAGGTGATTGACCGGACTGGCGCTGCCAAACAGCTTGGAGAGTGACTGATTGCTTTTGACCGCCTTGGGATATCCGTCACTGTTGAGATCGGTAGAAAGCAAATTGCGCGTATTTCCTCTGTCGCCCAGCACCTGATTTTGTAGCGAAGGGTCGGGGTAATCTATCATCTTCATAGTGATGCCGTATTTGCTGTTGTCGATCGTGTCCACCTTGGTGAGCGTTTTGACCGGCGCGTCAAGCTTGGCAAAATAAAAGGTACTTGCTCCGTGGCCCGAAATGATTTTGCCGTTGGCAATATCGGATTTGACGCCCGCAAAGGCATAATAGGCGTCGTCCCACGCCAGAATATCGGTATAATATTGATGGTCGCGCCTGCCGGGCAGGTTGATGCCGATTTTGCTGTCAGAGAGAATCTGTCCGTCTTTTATCTGAGGGGCCATGAATTTGCGCGAATAGGGATTGTACAGCTCATAGTAGTAATTGGGGGAGCCGTCGTCGTAGTGGTACTCGATCAGATTCCACAGGAGGGTGTTGATCTGGTTGCCCACCCACATGACGTTGTCGCCGCGTTCATAGCAGGGATACAGCGTTCCGTCGTGGTCAACCGCATAAAATTCGTAGGATTTCAAATCGTCGTTCCACACGCGGGTATAGACAATCACACTTGCGCCGTCAGGCACATCGGAAACGCTGGTTTTCTCGGAAGAATAAGTGATGTAATCTTTCTGCTCCAGACCGGAAAGCTCCACCAGATACAACCATTGGCTGACCTGTGCCGCATCCTCCGCATCGGTGGTAAAGCCGCTTTCCGTATAAGAAATCCCCCTGCCGTTGACCGACAGCCTGATCTGGCCGTTTTTTGTCGTTACGTTGATCTCAGAAGCCTACGCTTCATCTGTGAGGGTGAGCCTTTCCCCGACTTTCAGATAGCGAGTCACGCCGTTGACCACGGTTGACAGCTTGTACATGCTGTCTGATACCAGGTGGAATGTCCACAGAGAAATGTCACTGTCTTCCGCGACAAACAGCGTATTGCGCTGGGTATCGGCACGCACTACCATGCTCAGCATTTCGAGATGGTTGTTGTCCTCGCCTGCCATCAAAGCGTTGCCGACCGTGCCGCTTGTGTAATGCATCAGGCCATAGCTCTTGCCGCCAAAGCCGTAGCAATCGTCAGGCGGCGTGGCGTTATCGGCAAACAACAGGCGAAGCTGGCTGTTGATGGTATTATTGTTGTCCCCCAAATACCGGATGCCCTCACCGCTGCCGGAGTGCTGCAGCCATTTGGATTCATCCGCCTTTTTAAAATAAAAGGTATTTTCCGTGGGCGCGCCCGTAATCGTAATCCCGTCATATGCCGTCTGGCTGAGTTCGATTTTATTATCACTGAGGTTGTGTATATATACTTTTTGACCGCCAACCAATGTGTACATCCTGTAATTTCCGGCTTCCTGCTCAAGAAACCAAACAGCGGCATTGTCGGTAGCAGCCGCCTCTATCAGAGCACCATTCGTGTTGACCGTACCGGTGAAGTATTTGTTGTTATTCTTGGCGTCAATATAATAGAGATAAAACCCCGCTCCGGCTCTGCCGCCTGTCAGATCGTCAAGCGACGTCACCGGATCCAGAGCCGGTTTGACATAAGGGTCGGGTGCGGCTACGATGGCATACACGCTGAATCCGGCTGCGTAAAATGAGAGTTTTCCCTCCCGAATCATATAGTCAACGATTAACTCGCGCTCCCCGTCATCCTTAATGTGCCAAAGCTCGGTAATGCCCTCCGTACTGATCTGAGGGTCGGTGATTTCCACACGGATGGGGCGGTCTTCGGCCGGCTCATATTCCTCTCCGCCGTCCGTAATGGTAATGTTGTAGGCGGCAATCACAGATGCTTCCGGCTGAGAAAAAGCCGCCTTGTCATCCGTGCGCACATCATCAGGGTCGGCGTAATTCCGGATGACGTCAACCGCTTGGGCCGACGCGTCTTCGGGCATAAGACCGTCCAGCGAAACGGCTTTGCCGGTCGATTTCCCGTCGGGATACAGTGTAAAGCTCTTATGGCTGAAATGTTCATCCGCCGCAAATACCTTTTCGGGATCCGCCTCCGCAATCAATGCATCGTACGCCGTGTCAGATGCAGAAACCGCTTCGGCGGACTCTTCCGACGCCGCATGCGTGGCTGCCAGTCGATGGTGCGACCTAAGACAAACCACGGCAGTCAGAAAAGAAAGGGTCAACAAAATCGCCATAGCCGCGCTTGTCAGAGAAAGTTTTGCTTTCTTTCCGGCTTGCAAGCCGGCATCATTTGCTATTCTCTGCCATATTTCGTCATCAAAAACGTCGTAACGGTTTTCTTTCATATGTATAACCTCCCAACCACTTTTTCTCCCTGTCCAATGATGATTCTGATCTAACACAGTCTTATTATAGCTCTTTTTAACCATCACATTACGCACATTATTATACCATGTTTTTACTAATATTGCAAGTCGATTGGGAAAGTTTTCAACAGCTCGTTGTACAAATATGAAAATTATTAAATGATTTTTTAGGCATATCGCGCAATTATGTGAATTTAGCATACAACCATATGCCACGCATCTCATGGTCAAACAGAATGATGATTCCTATCATCCTACTTGCTTTTATCGTGGGAGTGTGTTATCATACATGCAAACCCATGTTATAGCAATCCAATATTTTCGTTTCCAAGTTTACAGAACCGATAATGCCCCCAGCAGCAACATCTGCATTAACGAAACTCCTGTTGTAACTACCCGTTATCTCTGTTATCACCTCTATTTGACCGACAAAGCCACCGACATTTTCCTGACCTTCAACCACACCATTCGAATGCGAGTTCGTTATGGTCAAGGAACTTTCTTCCGTACTAGCATAGGCATACCCAGCAAAGGCTCCAACTCTATAGCCTCCCCTGAAATAAAAATCTTCAAGTCCCAAGTTCTTTATTTCGACCTTCTTTACATCCCATTCACCGAAATAGATTTCGCCAATAAATCCTACACCATCTTCATCTTCTGTATCATCGTAATAAAGCCCGTAAATCGTGTGTCCATCGCCATCGAATACACCCTCGAATTTCATCATCGGAGTCCATTTTCTGAACGTTCCTTGCTCATTCAATTTTCCGTCCGTGGTCAGCACATGCTCGTTCACCACGATATCCTGAGTCAACTTTCCACAGGCTCCGTTTTCAGGCTCGCCTCCATAAGTTCCATTGACTATGGATGCAAAATTGTACAATTCTTGAGCATCAGAAATCAGATAACAACGTCCATCGAAATCCAACAATCTTGTCCAACGGGCATATAGAGTTTTGGCTCCGGTCTCGGTCGTACCAATTTTATCCAGTTTTACATCCTTGTCCGTAGGATTTGCAACCGCGTACCAGCCTTCAAAGATATAGCCTTCTTTTTCCGGTGCATCAGGGATCTCTTTTTTGGCCAGACGATCCTGAACGATAAGCTTTTCCACGACATTGCCGTCTGCAACGAATGTAATCGTGTTTGTGAGATCATTCAGCGATTCAATGTTCTCATTGACCCAGTCCTGCCTCCCGGAGACCCAGTTTCTCAGCTGGTTCACCTCATCGATGTACGGGTGGTTCTGATCCTCTGTTTCCTCCTGATGACCTTCTCCTGTAGCCAGGCTGTCAGC
>CADCNI010000070.1 GCA_902802795.1 uncultured Ruminococcus sp. | reverse complement strand
ATATTTTTTTTTTTTTTTGTTGACAAAATTCACTCAACGTGATATAATTCACACAGAGCTGTTACATACGGCTCCACACAAAGATTGCGCTCCGTCGGCTTCTGGCACCACCTGAGTCGGCGGAGTATTTTTTTTACAGACCCAAAAGCTGCTTCTTTTTAGCGTCAAATTCTTCCTGTGTAATTGCACCACAATCAAGAAGCTGCTTGAATTTCATTATTTCATCAGCCACACTCGGGGAAGATGTCTGTACTGTTGTAGGAGCTGATTTTTGCTGCTCCAATTCAACTTCCCGACACATGCCGTCAAGAATAGCAATAACATTATTAGCAGTTTTCTGATAGCTTTTATGGAGGGTATCGCCTGACTTTACAATCATGCTTGGGGTTATAAACTCTATGTCGAGAGACTGTATATATGGATTGCAGAGTGAAATGTGAAGATTAATGCTCTTAATTTCTGTCTGGCTTTTTTTGCCGTAAACCCCTCCGACTATTGCACCAACACCGCCAAAGAGCGCTCCTCCAACCATCGCTGAACCTATACCGCCTTTTGTAACCGTATTTCCGTTCTCTGACAGCTCATAGTCTATAATTTCATCATAACGGAACAGCGGCGGATTATAGCAATCCAAATAATCAGGGAGACAAAAGGAGGCGATGATGGTGAGTGCAGGGCAAAGGACGACGGTGGGCTGGCGCCCACCTAGGACGACAACGCAGCCATGTGCTCACCAGCGCGCCGAACTTGTCTTTTTGTTTGTTTGGATTGCTATAACATCAGCTTTAATGCTGCTGTACCACAGCTTTTGAGACTTATCAACTTTGAACACATGTGAATAACTGGTCTTGATTTCGGATGATGGAGTAAAGCTGTTGAATTTTCTTAAATTATCTTCGCGATAAGACAAATGCTTCTTTATTTCGTCAACCGATTGAAGAGACAGCATCGACTTATCCATCCGGACTTTATAACTACATTCTTTGCAAAGAGCCACCCCGCCTTTAATCTTAACAGCAAGTAGCCCTCCCGCAGGTGATCCACATACCGGGCAAGCCGGCTTTTCTCCAAATAAACTCATTAAACACTACCTCCAAAAATTTCACGCCGATTATGCTTGTTTCTGAACATCAACCGCAGCTTCATCTTCTGTGTATTTCGGCATGCTGGCGAGATCGTCAGAGTATTCAATTAATGTTTTTCTGCCTTTTGTATTAAGTTTGTCAAAATTATGTAATAACCGTTGCTTTTCAAAATCGCTCTCACCGAGTTTTTCGGCGGGAGCTTTTTTTGTTGGCGGTTCTTCCAAGTCATCAAGTGTATATCCAAGATAGTGAACAACGGCACGAACACTTGAAAGATAAGGCTCTTTCGTTTGTCCTGAAAACAATTTATCAATAGTTGACTTTGGTATTCCGGTAGCTTCAGATATTTCTTTCGAGGTCTTGCCGGATTCTTTTTTCATTTCCCTAAGTTTTTTTAACCATTCCATGCGAAAAAATCTCCCTCCATAGTCAGTATATATCCGATTATCAGTTTTGTCAAGCAAAATATTTCCGAAATAAGCAATTTTTTTCTGAAAGTCTCTTGACAATTGCGTAATTTGGATATATATTATACACGAAATTGCTTAATTCAGCAATTTAAGGAGGTGAGCTGATGAAAAACTTAATAGCTGAGATGGCAAGGTACGGAGTGAGAATTACAGATATTCAGAATCTATTGAATTGCTCCGAGCGAACAGTCAGAAACAAGCTGAACAATGAAAGAGATTTTACTATTCCCGAAGCGCTGAAAATCAGAAGCACTTTCTTCCCCGGCATGTCGATTGAGTACCTGTTCGCCACCGAGCCGCCGACCGAGGACAAGCCCGCGTGACGGATGCACTCCATGAGAGAGGAGGAATGGTAATGACAATTGCAGAAGCAAACTATCCGTTTGACGTCGGCATCAAGCAACTCTGCGCTCAAAAGGGAATGAAACAGAAATATCTCGCGGAGCAGATCGGCTGCTCCGAACAGGCGCTGTGCGACATCATGGCAGGCAGACGACTGATTAAGGCTTGCGAGATACCCCGATTTGCCAAGGTGCTGGGTGTTACTATTGACCAGATCGAGGCAGCAGGATTGTTGCTTATGTTATTGGTTTTTCCCATGACATCGCTCCGTTTCTATAAATGTATTGGATAAAAATCCTATTACTATGATAATAGAAAAATATTGGCGCGTCAATAGTGAAAAACTTAATTTATTCTAAACAACGGTGGAAAACTTGTTGAAACAGCATGCTGATGGGGCATCAGATGATTTTCAGTGAAGGAGGTGAACATCATGCCGGAACTGCCAAAGGTTGAAATTATCTCCGCCGAAGAAGTGGCGAAGCTGCTGCACACGCAGTCAGCCAAAATTCACGCGGCGATTCTCAACGGCACATTCCCCGTCGGCCTCGCTATCGAGGGCGGCGCAGGGGGCAACAACAGAACCATCATACGGAACGCATTCCGCGACGGAGATTTATGAAGTCGTCCGTGAAATCAGTGAGAGAATTGAACTTGAGCTTGTGAAGGAGAGCAGAGAAGCACGCGGTCAGGGAGGCAATGTCGCATGAAACTGTTGCATCTTACCATCACCAATTTCAAGGGCATCCGCTCGTTTGAACTGCCTCTGAACGGCGGCAACGCCATTGTCAGCGGAACCAACGGCGCCGGAAAAACAAGCCTTTTTGACGCGTACACATGGCTGCTCTTCGGGAAAGACAGCGCAGGACGCAGCGAGACCAATTTCGAGGTCAAGCCTTTCGGTTCCTCCGGACTGACCGTGGAGGTGGTCGGAAAGTTTGAACACGACGGCAAGACCTTCACACTCGGAAAGACGCTGGCGGAAAAATTCGCCAAAGTCAACGGCGAGAATGAATCCGACCGCAAACCGAAGAACGAATACACCTATTTCATCGACGGCGTGCCGAAACCGAAAGCGCAGTACACGGCCTATATTGCGGACATCTGCCCGGAGGAAACCTTTCGCCTGCTGTCTGACCCGGATTATTTTGCCGGAAAGACAGACTGGCGCACCCGCCGCAAAATGCTGCTGGATTACTTCGGCAGCACCAGCGACAGGGCGATCATTCGGAAGCATGAGGACGAGATCGGGGATCTGATCACGCTGATCGGCTGCAAATCGGTGCTCGATTACAAGATCATGAGCCAGGCGGAGCGCAAAAAGGTGATCGCGGGGCTGGACGGCATTCCCGCCCGCGTGGACGAGGCGGAAAAGGCGAAGCCGACAGAGATGCCCCGACCGGACGACGGCGCAAAGCTCGGTTTGCTGAATATGCGAAAGAAGACGCTGGAACAGCAGATCAGCGACATCGAAAACGGCGTGGAGATCGCGAGACAGCGCGGCGTGATCGCGGAGTTGCAGGCAGATTTTGCCACCGAAAAGGCGAAATATTGCAATCAATCCCCTACAGAATCCCGCGCGGGACGACCGCCCTGATGCTGGAATGCAATTACAGCCTTGACCTGCTGTCGCAAAGCATTTCGGACGGAGTGACCGACCATCGGCAGCGGGACCGGCTGCGGTTTTCGCATATGTCGCTGGAATATCTGCTGCGATATCTCAGCGAAAACAGGGACCGTCTGGGTGCCGTCTCAGAGGTCCGGCTGATTCACGCGAGCAGTCGCAACGGGGACAGGGAACTCTTTAAGCGCAAGGTGGAAGAGCTGATTGGTCTGCCGGTGAGCGTGGAATGATGGAGGTAAATAAAATGCTGAATAGCGTAATTCTGATGGGACGGCTCACGGCTGATCCCGATTACCGCACGACACAGAGCGGCGCCGCACTGGCACGCTTCACGCTGGCTGTCGAGCGGGATTATGCCCAGAACGGCGAACGCCAGACCGATTTTCTGGACGTGATCGCGTGGCGGTCAACCGCTGATTTTGTGAGTAAATATTTTCAGAAAGGGCAGCTCGTGGCGGTTCGCGGAAGCGTTCAGGTGAGCAGTTACACCGACCGCGAGGGCAACAAGCGCCGATCATGGGACATTGTAGCCGATCAGGTTTACTTCGCCGAAGGCAGAAAAGACAGCGGCGGCGCGGATACTCGCCCGGCGCATCCGGCACAGCCTCCGCAGCCCCAACCTTCCCAGCCGCAGCCTTATCAGGGAGAACAGCAGATGATGGACGGCTACGCGCCTTCCCCTTCCCCCTATCAGGCGGTGGCGGATGACGACCTGCCGTTTTGAAAGAGGGTGACAGAATGGCACGCCCTCCAAAAGTTGGGGTTGATTATTGGAACAAAGATGTGTCTTTTTACTCTGATAAAAAAATAAGACTTCTACGGTCAGAATTCGGCGCGGCCGGAATGTATGCGCTCGACTATATCCTTTGCGAAATATACAGAAATGACGGATATTATGCTTTATTTGACAAGGACTGGTGCGATATCGTGTCGGACGGTGCGGTTTGTGGTGGTTCGTCAAATTTTATAGAAGAACTGGTCAAAGGGTGTGTCAGACGTTCGTTTTTTGATAAACGGGTATTTGACATGTTCGGTGTGATCACATCCAAGGGAATCCAGAAAAGGTATATTCGCATGGCGAGCAAGCGCTCTGAAATCTGCATGAAGAAAGAGTATTTTTTGCTTGATTGGGACGACCCCAATGAAGTGCCTGAGGAAATCAGAAGAAAAATATTGCTTAAATCTCTTTCCGGTGACGAAAACCGAGTTTCCGACGTCAGAAACTCGGTTAATGACGTAAGAAATACACAAAGCAAAGTAAAGCAAAGTAAAGTAAAGCAAAGTAAAGCAAAGCAAAGCAAAGGCGCCGTTGGCGCTGCTGCTGCCGATAACGGACGGATTGATAAGGCATTTTTTGACGCAACCGGAAAGCATCTGAGCAGCGCCGATCATCGAGCCATCCGGGAACTGACGGAAAGCGGCGTGTCCGAAAGCCTGATGGAAGACGTGATACAGGACGTTGGCAGGCGTGGCGGACGGATTCATTCGTTTGCCTATTTTATCCCGGCTATACGGGATGCGGCACAGAAAAACGAGCATGCCGGACTCTATCCGGCTACCGCACCGTCAGAATATCTCGAGACGGTGCTGGATGAGGAATTTCTGGCAAAGCTGGACGCTGTATCGGATGACGAATATATTTATGACGACTGACAGAGGATGTGATGCCATATGATAACGATTGATTTTACCGTGGACGGCAAGCCTGTCGAAAAGGAACGCCCGCGTGTGACCTCCCACGGAACCTATACCCCCGCCAAAACCCGGGAATATGAAAACACCGTGCGCAGGGAATTTCTGAAAGCGCTGGTGTATCACACGCCGCTCGGCTATCACCACCGGGCGGAAACGGTTCGTTACGCGGAGGTGTATATTACCGCCTTCTTCGGCGTGCCAGAGTCCTGGTCACTGAAAAAGAAGAACGACGCCTATGACAATATCTGCACCAAAAAGCCTGACACTGACAACATCGGCAAGGTGATCTGCGACGCTCTTAACGGTGTCGCTTATTCAGATGACGCCTGCGTGACGGAGCTTGACGTTGCCAAACGCTATTGCGGCAGGGGCGAGCAGCCCCGCGTTGAGGTGACGGTGGCGATGCAGGTGGAGGAAACACAATGACGACAAAGGAAATTCTCGCACAAAGGCTTTCACAATTAAGAGAAGAAGCCAAAATCACCCGCCAGAAGGCTGCCGACGATCTGGGCGTGACACGCGCCGCTCTGGAATTTTACGAACTGCGCTGCGTCCGGTGCGGGCATATCGAAGTGGAATGGTCGCGGCAGGACAACACGGTGGATATTACGGAGGTGAGCGGGGAATGACATTCTATATTGCGGTGACCCCTGACGAGTACGAGTTGCCGATGGCGGTCGCGGAGACGACCGAAGAATTGGCGCGGCTGATGGGCGTATCAGGCGGTACCATCCGCTCGCATCTTTCCAAGGTAAAAAGCGGCATTGTGAAGAAGCCGAAATATGAGAAGGTGGTGATTGAGGACAATGACTGACGTGCAGATGCGGCTGATTTCGGGTGTGATTGCCGTCGCGGTGATCGCGGCGGCCATGATGTATGCCTGCGTGGCCGTGGCAAGCGACCGTAACAAGAAGTGACAACATGATTTGACTCAGCCCTCCCCTGCCCTACCGAGAGGGGCAAAATACCCTATTTTACCCCCTGAGGGGGGAGGGGAGGAGCTTTTTACAGGGAGTGAAGCGGCTATGAATGACGAGACAAGACTGGTGATGATCGGGATGGTCGCCGTCGCGGTGGCGGTATTTTTCGCGGGATTCCTCGCGATGGGCATCATCGCGTCAGTGACGTCTCACAAGGATGAAACGGACGTGATGCACATGAGGGGCGGCGCGTATGTGCTGGAAATTATCTTTTACGACCGGAATGAAACGAGGATGCGGCTGGAACGCGTGCGGGAGCATTTCTTTCGGGCGGGGATGCTGGCGGCGGTGTATGCGTCCGGTAAACGGGCTTACATTCCCCTCGACAGCGTGAAATACATCCGGGTCCTCCCCTATGTGGAGATCGACAGAAAGGAGGAAGAAAAGCATGTGGATTAAGACCAAAAGCGGCGCACTGGTCAATCTGGATCGCGTGACGACGATGGAGATCGCGGAGCTGGATGATTCGCTGCCGTGGTATAACGGAACGCCATGGGGCATCGTCTTGCGGAGCGACGGCATACGGGCGGTGCTTGCCCGATACGCGACAAAGGAAGAAGCGGAAAAAGGCATGGCGGAGCTTTACGCAATCACGGGTAAGAGGTGACGGCGATGGCGGACGAAAAGCTTGACCCCTTCCGCTGCGTTTACTGCGGGAGCAAAACCGAGGCGGGCGATTTTATTTGCGGGGTTTGTTTTGACAAGCTGGTGGCGCTGCGCAAGCTGCGGGCGCTGGTGTTGGAAATCAGACGGCAGGCAGAGGAGGAGAGACGTGACAACGGAGGAAGTAAAGGAACGGCTGCGGACGTACCAACGCGCCTGCAAAGAATGCCGCAAACTGAACCGGAAGATCAGGGATAAACGCGAAAGCATGACGCAGCCCCGCGCCGTGAGAGCCGATGCGCTCCCCGGCGGCAAGGGCAATACTCTGGAAGCGGCAATTGAGAAAATAGATGCGCTGGAGCGCCGGCTTGATGCCGCTCAGTCCGAGAAAGACAAATCGCTGTCTGATGTGCGGGCGCTGATCGCGCTGGTGGAGGACCCCGACGGGCGGTATATCCTGATATTGCGGTATATAAACGGGGTGAGTTTTGACGATATCCCGGAGCAGATGTATATATCAGACCGCTCCATGTGGCGGCGGTACAATCGGGCGATTGACGAAATCATAAAAGCAACGGAAAAATAAAAAGTTTCGTCCTAGGTGGGCGCCAGCCCACCGTCGTCCTCCGCCTTGCCCTGCACTCACCATCATCGCCTCCTTTTGTCTCCCTGATTATTTGGATTGCTATATTTTGACTGCGAGAGATTCTCTTTTTATTGTTTAACTCCTTTCGATTTGCGGGAAAAGCTGCTTTTGTTCTTTGCGAACGGGCGGCTTTTTTCGTTGCGTTTTATATTACAATCCAAGAAGGTGAGGCGGTATGAATGAGGGGAACCTGATTCCACTGAACAAACGAACAAAGAGCGAACAAAGAGAAATTACCCAAAAAGGCGGCAAGGCGAGCGGTGTGGCGCGGGGATTCCGGGCGGCCGCTTTTGCCTATGCGGTGAAGGGGGGGAGGGTACCCCCTTTGCGCGCAGCGCGTACTTCACCGTTGACAGTGCTCATTTTTCTCTATGAAAGGGGTTGATTCTGGCGGAATACGGGATGGAATTTCTCCGGAGAAAGCTGAACAGCAAGCGGACGCGGGTGCTTCTCCGGTACCGTTATTATGACATGAAAAACCATGTGCAGGAGGTCAAGGGCGTCATTCCCGAACGGTTCAAGGGAGTGGCGTATTCGCTTGGCTGGTGCGCGAAGGCTGTGGATGTGCTGTCTGACCGTCTGACGTTCGACAGCTTCGACCACGATGACTTCTTTCTGAATGAAATCTTCCGGCTCAACAACAGCGATATTCTTTTCGGCTCCGCGAATCTGTCGGCACTGATCGCCTCCTGCTCGTTTCTGTATATCGGCAGGAATGCGGACGGTTATCCCTCCATTCAGGTGATCGACGGCGGAAGCGCGACCGGCATCATCGACCCGGTGACCTATATGCTGACGGAAGGCTACGCGGTACTGCGCCGGGATGAGAACGACAAGCCAACACTGGAAGCCTATTTCCGCCCCGGCATGACCGAGTATTACGAGAACGGCAAGCGAACGGAAGTCCTGACGCACAAGGCTCCCTATGCGCTTCTGGCGCCGGTTATTTACCGCCCTGACGCAAAGCGTCCCTTCGGTCATTCGCGGATTTCACGCGCCTGTATGGACATCGTGCAGGGCGTCATCCGCACAATGCGACGCGCGGAAGTCAGCGCGGAATTTTACTCTTTTCCCCAGCGTTATGTCCTCGGTCTGAGCGAGGACGCCGCTCAGATTGAAGGCGATAACAAAGTAAATGCAGCTATGTCGGCGTTTCTGGACTTCCGGCAGGATGCCCAGGGCGGCCATCCGACGGTCGGACAGTTCGCCCAGCAGAGCATGGCGCCCTTCACGGAGCAGCTTCGTATGTTTGCGTCGGTGTTTGCCGGGGAGACAGGTCTGACGCCTGATGATCTCGGCTTCTCCACCGACAATCCCGCCAGCAGCGACGCGATCAGAGCGTCGCACGAAGATTTACGGCTGACGGCGCGGCGGGCGCAGCGTACATTTGGCGTCGGTTATCTGAACGCGGGGTATCTGGCGGCGTGTGTCCGTGACGATTACGCCTATCGGCGCACGGCGTTTGCCGACACCCGGCCGCTCTGGATGCCGATTTTCGAGCCTGACGCCGCGGGTCTTGCGTCGATCGGCGACGCGATCCTCAAGATGAATCAGGCGTCGGAGGGTTTCCTCGGCGAGAAGAATATCAAACTGCTCACGGGCTTGGAGAGTGACGCACAATGACGCTTCAGGACCTTGACGCCGCCTTCCGCGCGCGGGTGGCAAAGGACAAAAAGCTCGCGGAGATACGGCGGAAGATCGCAGCCGGAAAGGCGACTTTCAGAGATACTGCCGCTTACAGTGAGCGGATTTCCAACCTGCTCGGCGAAACACTGAGCGGACATATTGAGCAGATTCCCGCCAGCGAACGGGCAAAGATCTGCGAGTGGCTGCTGCGCAACCAGTACGCCGATACCAACGAAACGCTTGCCGCCGTGCAAAGGGCGCTTGACGAAGCCGACGGCATACGGCTTGCGCCGCAGAAGCCGCCCTTCCCCGCGAAACGTGTGAACAAGGTTTCCGGCGCGCTGGAAGACGTTACGGCATCCATGGACGTGATCCGGCGCAGGGCAAACGGGCCGGTGGCGAACGTTTCCAAATCCTTCCACGACGATTACATCAAGCGCAACGCGGAATTCAGAAGCGAAGCGGGGCTGCCATGCTACGTCGTCCGCGAGGCCGCATCCGGATGCTGCAAGTGGTGTACGGAGATAGCGGGGCGGTATGAATGCAACGGCGATCTGCCGGAGGATGTCTACCGTCGGCACGACAACTGCTCCTGCACGACGACCTACGAGAACGGCAGAATGAGGCAGGATGTGTGGAGCAAAAGGCAATGGGAAGCGCCGGAACCTGACGCGGGAGCCGAGCCGCCGACCGTCTTCACCGAGGGAAACAGACCGGCAGGATTTCAGCCGAAAGTGTTGACAGGCGGGGAAAAAGTCGCCCGACAAAGCCAGGGCGACCGCATGAAAAAATCAGGAGAATTTGTTGAAAATAACATCAGCCAGGAAGCGATCGTCAAAAGAGCATCTGAAACGCTTAGCTTTT
>CADCNI010000069.1 GCA_902802795.1 uncultured Ruminococcus sp. | reverse complement strand
TCCTGCTCTCTCCAAAATATCTCCTACAATGCCAATTCCTGATGCTGCCGGTATTCTCTTGTCTGTCAACTGATAGATGATTTTCTGATGTGCCATTTTACCATTCAAACCCTTCCTGATTGTTGCTTTTATTATACCAGAAAAGGCTTGTTTTTCATAGCTTTTCTTTCACCTTTTGGGTGAATTTCTGTTTTTTATTTTCCGGCTTTCAACGCCCTATTTTACGCGGTTTTCAACTTCTTCACTTTTCCACTTTCACGGATTCAGTTTTATATTAAATCTGTGACCGAGGTTTTTACCTCTTTCCTTAAGTGATTGACATTGACTATGATTCTGCTGTGTCGGATTTTTCTTCCTCTGCGATTTCCTCTCGTATTTCGGCAAAGATCAAATCCTCATTTTTGGTGCGATAGGCGGATGTTCGTGTGGGCAGACCGCGTTGTTTCAAGGAATACTCCGCCAGACGCTTGACCATGTAGTAGATGGTGGCGAAAAGCGGTACGCCGATGATCATGCCGAGGAATCCGAAGAGCTTGCCAAAAATCAGAATGGCAATGGTCACATACAGAGCCGACAGTCCCGTAGAGTTGCCCAGGATTCTGGGACCGATGACGTTGCCGTCGATTTGCTGGAGGATGATGATAAAAATAATGAAAATCAGGCATTTCTGGGGCGATACCAGCAGCAGCAGAAACGCGCTGGGAATCGCGCCGATAAAGGGACCGAACATTGGGATGATATTGGTCACGCCGATAATCACGCTGATGAGAAGCGCGTAAGGCATACCTAAAATCATCATGAAAATAAAGCAGATGACGCCGACGATCAGCGAGTCGATCAGTTTGCCTGTGATGAAGCCGCCGAAGGTTTTGTTGGCCTGTTCAATGGTTTCGTGGACCGCGAGGTTGAAACGCTCGTTTTTGCTGACGGCATGGAACAGCTTGCGGCACTGGCTGATATAGCGTTCGTAGTCAAAGAGAAGGTAGATGGTGATGATGAACGCCACGATGACGTTGATGACGGCGGAACCGATGGACATGATGCTGTTGGCAAGGCTGTAAACCGTGTCGAGGAAGTTGTTTTTGACCCATGAGGTGATCATATTTTTCGCCGGATCGATAAAGGCGTTGAGCGCCGTGGCCAGATCGCTGTCAGTGGCAAGATAGGCTTGCAGCTGTGAAATCCATTTTTCCAGCATGGTCGGGAAGTTGACGGCGAGTTCCGCGACGTTGGTGACGAGCTGCGGTATCAGCATCGTACACAACAGGACAAAGGCGGCCAGCACAGCGAGGCTTGTCACCAGCACCGAAAGAGCGCGGGCAAAGCGGGCGATGGATTTGATTCTGGCGAACTTCCGCTCAAAAAACGCCGCCACGGGGCAGAGAAGATAGGCAAAGACGATGCCCATCCACAACGGCTGGAGCGCCGTGATAAAGGAATAAATAAAGCCCCAGATCTCCGCGATGTGGTAGAGCGAGAAGAAGAACAGAATCGCCGCCGCAATGCTCAGAAAGATGGTGTTGAAGTTTTTTCTGTCCATTTGCAGACTCCTTTTTATTTTTCATTATACTCCCTTTTATGTGGGAATGCAATCCGATTTCGTGACCGATCGTCGGATAATCTTTGAATTTTTCAAGAATTTTCCATGAAAAACAAAAGGCAAAGAAAAAAGAGATGACACGACGATAGGCTTTTGCGACATATAAATAAAAAACTCTCTGCGATATGGTCGGCTCTATATTTCTTCCGTACTGCTTGCAAAGAGTTTACTTATTAAATTTTTGTATCTCGGCATTTACGATAGATTCAAAATCACACATGACCTTGTATTTTGCCCTGTCAGGCGTTATCTGATATAACTCCAATAAATGCATTTGTTCATCGGAGAGATTGCTTTTGTATTCTCCATACACTAAGAAGTCAATTGAAGTGTTGAGGTAGTCAGCTATCTGTTTTAATACGTCACCTTTTGGAAGCTGCCCTTTTTTCCAGTTGCCGGTACTGCCTGTACTGAGACCAAGTTCAGCGAGCATTGCTGTCACGGTAGTATTGTTTTGCTTGCATAATTCACGAAGTCTGTCATAAAACATCCAATCACCACCGTAAAAACAAAAAAACTCATAAAAATGAAAAAAACGCTTGACATACTCATAAAAATGAACATAATTAAATTAGGGCAAAAAGAATAAAGTGCATACAGGTTTCAATAATTATTATAGCAAATTTATATTAGAAAATCAATTGCTAATTAAAAATCTTGCTGTGAATTATCCAATCATGTGTGTGATGCTGTTTCGGTGCAATAGGAGTCGCGACATATTGCAGTAAGATAATAGCGACTGTTGTTCTGTCTTGCCTGAGTAAATTCTTGAACGAGGTGTTTTTAGTGAAAATGACAATTAAGAAAATTACAGCGATGATGTTGGTGTTGTGCGCCATTATGGGTACAGTGATTGCTGATTTTGGCGTACCTAGGACGACGGTGGGCTGGCGCCCACCTAGGACGACAACGCAGCCATGTGCTCACCAGCGCGCCGAACTTGTCTTTTTGTTTGTTTGGATTGCTATAAGAATGACAATGGCGAAAAAACGGTCGGCGTTGTGGCAAGCGCTGCTTCCGTTCAAGTGCAAAGAGGCGGATTCAATGGAAACAGTTACAGCACAAGACAGGTGGTTTATATCAACAAAACCCGCACTTGGAACGGCAAGACTGCAACTGCAAAGGTAAGAATTTGCACTTTCAATTCTTCTGGAATCAGAACATCCGGAAAGTTTACGATTCTTATTACAACTCCTTACGATAAAAATTACAGAAGAACTTGGAGTGGAACAAGCACAAATGATTTAGTGCTTAGCGGCGCATATGATACATACTACATTCAGATCAAACGCAATGGTACAGGAAGAAAGAATGTTGCCAATTGTTACTGGTGGTCATACGACGCAAAGTCTAATTGTCACTTCTGGTAATTCATGATTTCAAATCCTTCGTTTTAGCTAATTCTTCGTCCGCACATTTTCTGGCGTCAGCCTCTAAATGTGCGGACATTTTTTTGCAATAAATAAACCACACCCGCGATATGCTTCGTTGGAACACATTTCGCAAGGTGTGGTTAATATAATGGCGGCAATAAGGAATTTTTACAAACCTATCAGCCGAGGAATCTCACGCGGATGACGCCCTCTACCTCGTTAAAGGCAGCCTTGGCGGCGTCGCTGATGTCGCCAGCGAAGTCGAGAATGCTGTAGGCATAGTCGCCCTTGGACTTGCTGAGCATATTCTCGATATTCAGACCTTCATTGGAAATGATGGCGGAGAGCTTGGTCAGCACGTTGGGAACATTCTTGTGCAGCACGCAGACGCGCTTGGCGGCTACCGCGCCCGCGTCGATGTCGGGGTAGTTGACCGAGTGGATAATAGAGCCGTTTTCGAGGTAATTCCTGACCTCATCGACTGCCATCATGGCGCAGTTGTCCTCGGATTCGGGGGTGGAAGCGCCGAGGTGGGGGATGGCGACGATGCCGTCCACGTCGAGTACTTCGTCATCCGGGAAGTCGATGACATAGCCTGCGACCTTGCCGCTGGCGAGCGCCGCCTTGATGTCGGCGTTGTTGACCAGACCGCCGCGGGCAAAGTTGAGGATTCTCACGCCGTCCTTCATGGTGGCGATGGATTCGGCGTTGACCATGTTCTTTGTCTCGGGAATGAGCGGGACATGGATGGTGATGATGTCGCTCTGCTCAAAGATGGACTTGATGTCCTTGACCAGCTTGACCTTGCGTGACAGTCTCAGCGCCACGTCTACCGACAGGAAGGGATCGTAGCCGATGACGTTCATGCCGAGTGCGGCCGCGTCGTTGGCGACCAGACCGCCGATCGCGCCCAGACCGATGACGCCGAGGGTCTTGCCCTTGATTTCGGGACCGACAAACTGGCTCTTGCCCTTCTCCACCATCTTGCCGACCTGATCGCCGTTGCCCTTGAGGGTCTTGGCCCATGCGGTGGCAGCCAGTACGTTTCTGGAAGAGAAGATCATTGCGCCCAGCACCAGCTCCGCCACGGCGTTGGCGTTCGCGCCGGGGGTGTTGAAGACAACGATGCCCTTTTCCGCGCATTTGTCAAGCGGAATGTTGTTGATGCCCGCGCCCGCTCTTGCGATGGCGAGAAGGCTTTCGGGCAGCTCCATGTCGTGCATGGCCGCCGAGCGGACCAGCACCGCGTCGGGATTCTCGGCGCTGTCGGAGCAGGCGTAGCCTTCACCGAAGCGGTCGAGTCCGATCTTTGCGATTTTATTTAATGTAAGAATAGTTGCCATTGTTATTCATCTCCGTTGGAAAATGATTCATTGATGTAAAATGTGCGGATAGATTACTTGCTGTTTTCTTCCTCGAACTTCTTCATGAAGTCAACCAGCGCGACAACGCCTTCATAGGGCATGGCGTTGTAGATGGAGGCTCTCATGCCGCCCACGGAACGGTGACCCTTGAGGTTGACCAGTCCGGCTTCGGTGGATTCCTTGACGAACTTTGCGTCGAGGTCGGCGTCGCCTGTGACAAAGGGGACATTCATGAGCGAACGATCCTCGGGAACGACGGTGCCCTTGAAGAGCTTGGAGCTGTCGAGGAAATCGTAGAGGAGTTTTGCCTTCTTTTCGTTGGCAGCCTTCATGGCTTCCAGACCGCCCTGCTTCTTGATCCACTTGAAGACCAGCCCCGCGATGTAGATGGCATAGCAGGGAGGCGTGTTGTAGAGAGAATCCGCGTCGGCGTGGGTCTTGTAGTTGAGCATGGTGGGGGTGATGTCCATCGCGTTGCCGATGAGGTCTTCACGGATGATGACGATGGTCACGCCGGCGCAGGCGACGTTCTTCTGCGCGCCCGCGAAGAGCAGACCGAATTTGCTCACGTCGATCGGCTCGGAGAGGATGTTGGAGGAAATATCGGCTACCAGCGGCACGTCGCCTGTCTCGGGCAGCGTATTCCATTTGGTGCCGTAGATGGTGTTGTTGAGGCAGATGTAGAAATAATCCGCGTCGGGGGTGAAGTCGTCCTTGTTGAGCTTGGGAATGTAGGAGAAGGTCTTGTCCTTGGAGGAGGCAACCGCCTTGGCCTCGCCGTAGCGGGAGGCTTCCTCATAGGCCTTCTTCGCCCACTGACCGGTGATGACGAAATCCGCCTTGCCGCTCTTGGTCATGAGATTCATGGGAATCATGGAGAACTGGGTGGAACCGCCGCCCTGCAGGAAGAGCACCTTATAGTTGTCGGGGATATTCATGATTTCGCGAAGATCGGCTTCGGCTTCCTTGATGATTTTGTCGTAAACCTTGGAGCGGTGGCTCATCTCCATTACGGACTGACCGCTGCCCTGATAATCGAGCATTTCGTCTGCCGCCTGCTTGAGGACTTCCTCGGGAAGCATGGACGGACCTGCTGAGAAGTTATACACTCGTGCCATAGTAAATAAAACCTCCAAAAAATAATGTCAATGTGAGTCCGTTGAAAAGACACACAGGGCACCTTACAACAGTTTATTCACACATTACTTATCATTATATGATGATTTTGGGGCGCTGTCAATCGTTTTTGCAAATTTCGGGAAAGATTTAACAATTTACCGGATGACAATTTTTCACGTAAAACGGCGGCAGACGGTGTTTTTGACATTTTTAACAAATGGATTCCACTTTTTAAAAATATTATGCCTCTTCTGAGTGGTCAGATGACGGCCCGGTTTTTCTGATGTGTCCGGATGGACAGACGAATCCGATCTGCCAGCAGTGCAATGCATTCACTGTTGGAGGGATTCCCCCGCATATTATCTATAGTATGGCCGAAATAGGAGGCAATCACGCTGGCGTTGCCTACCTGAAAGGCTCCTATGATGGTGTGACGGATGCGACGGTCTACACAGGACGGTGTGGTGTGAAACTCTGCGGCTATCTTGGGGTAGAGGGTGTGCGTGACCGAACGCATGACGCTTTCGTCCAGTACGGCCAGTTCAATGGCTCGCCGCAAAAAGAAATATCCCGCGCTGTTGGAGGGAACGCCCAATTCCTGCAAAACATGGTTGACTGTGCGTTCCGGTTCATTTTCATCGGTGAGATCAAGCGCAGTGTTGCCGTGGATTTTGTGCAAGGTGGCAATGCCCTGTTTCCATTTGTTGGAGCCTTTTGAAAAACGCTCGCGGCATACGGCGGCAATCAGATCGGAAAGCGCTCGTCGGTCAAAGGGCGGAAACAGCAGACGATCCGCTCCGCTGGCGGTCAGTTCCCGGCGCAGCCGTTCGGAGGCAAAAGGACAGAGCACCGCGAAAAACGGCTTGGCTTCACCGAACAATGTGCAGTAGGATTTGATGATTTCGACTGCGTCGGTATGTGGCAGGAACAAATCCAGCAAAACCATATCCGGCTGCAGACAGGCGATTTGTTCCACGATATCTCTGTCATCCGGATGAAAGAAAACGGTGTGTACCGTGATCGGTTGTTTTGTGTTTGCCAGCGTGTTCTGTACATGTTCGGTGGCCAGTATGATTACAGTGTTTTTCATTGTGTGTCATTCCTTTGTTTTTTTTTGCTTCTTTGGCGTGAGGTCAATTATATCACCCGCCTATCCGAAAATCAACTGTCAATTTGAAGTGCGTTCACTGAGAAAAACATAAAAATAGATCGAAACAAATCGGATGAAATCGGAGTGGGTCGAAAAAAATCGAAGAAACGAAAGGCTGGGGAAAATTTTCTACAGTGCTACTTGATAATACATAGCAGATTTCGTATTATACTACTTTCAACCGAAATAATGTCAATATAAAAGCAGCAAAGGTGTTTCCGGCTGGTTGCGGCCGAGGCGCCTTTACTGCTTCTTTTATGAGAAAAAATATGAAAATTACAAATGATACAACCGCTCGGTGTTGCCGTGCATGAGCAGTTCGTAGTCGTCGGGTGTGACCCATTCTTGGAACGCATTGAAATAGGTGCGGTAGAAGGGATGCGCATAGGTGTCTGCGCCGTCGATGGGGTTATCTGTGCCGAAGAGCAGTTTATGCGCGCCGTATTTCTTTATGAGTTTCAGACCCGATTCGGGCTTGACCCATGCCGTGTCACCGTAGAGATTGGGCAGCGAACCGATCAGTTCGATAGCCTCGTTGTTGTCAGTGCCGAGGCCGACATGTGCCATGATAAAGTTTACCCGCGGATGCGCTTTGGCCGCTTCATAGACGAACTTCGGCTGGGAGAATTCGTCGCTTGCAGTGTGAATGAGTACCGGCAGTTCTTTTTCAGCGGCATAGGAAAGATAGGGCTCAATTTCCGGCGCGGTCATGGGCAGCATGGAGTAAAAGGGGTGAATTTTCAGACCTTTGATGCAGTTGCCGCCTTCTCGCAGCAGCTTCTCCAATTCGTGGTTGAACCCTTCCGTGTGTGGCTTGCACCACGGCAGCACACCGATTTTACCGTCGTATTGGCGGGCAAACGCCACCGCCGGCAGGTTGGCGCTGTACTGTGTGTAGTCCCAATCGTTGGGAAGCGGCTGGTGTTCCTGGTCAAATTCCACACCCAAGCCGCACGATACCAGCGAGTAGGAAACGCCGTAGCGCTCCATGGATTCGATGACATAGGACGGGCGCATGTCGAATGGCCCCAGTTGCCCGATGTGGACATGCTCGTCAATGATTTTCATGCCGGTACCTCCATCAGTTACAATTGAATCATCTTATTGAAAACCGCGGTGTGACTCTCGTCAATGCGCCAGTCAATGTGGAAATGACCGAAGTACCAGTGGCGGTAGCCGACGGAATTTTTGATTTCCTCAAGGAAGGGCATGAGCGGGTCATCGTGCGTTTTTTCGATGCTGATCATGGACGCGAGCGAAAGCGGTGCGTCGTGGGTGAGGATGATATCCACCTGATTGTCGTTTATCGCGAGATTCTGGCGAGCGCGGGTAATTTCGTCCTCGCTGGGGATTTCCTGCGGCCACCATGAGATTCCCTCGCGGCGGTAGGCTTTATCGGTGGAATGCGCGCCGCCCATCGCGAAGAGCTTCATGCCCTCGAGGTCGTAGACATAGCCCCGAAGCAGGTGGATGACCGATGGGCGGATATACTGCACCTTGCCGCCGTTCCAACTGCATTCTTCATATTGCGCGAGCGCGTCGAAATTTTCGTGATTGCCATCAATAAAGAGGGTGGTGAAGTTCTTTTCCTCCAGCCAGTCCAGCCAGTAGTTGTCTTTTTGCGTGCCATACCATATGCCGCCGAAGTCGCCGCAGATGATGACATAATCGTTTTTGGTCAGGTCTTTTTGCTGCGGGAAATTCTTGGTGTTGAGTTTGGCGATATCAATGGGAATATGGGTGTCTCCTGTCACGTAAATCATAGGGAATCCCTGCCTTTCATTTTATTATCCTTTCTGTTTATTATTTTACTACAAAATTCGCTGTGTTTCAATAGATTTTGATGAGAAGTGCAGGGCAAGGCGGAGGACGACGGTGGGCTGACGCCCACCTAGGACGACAACGCAGCCATGTGCTCACCAGCGCGCCGAACTTGTCTTTTTGTTTGTTTGGATTGCTATAATATAGACGGACGGATGGATCATGCCATAAAAACGGGATGACGTGGAGTACATGTATGATTCGTGCTGCGCGATCCTATTTTGCAATTTATTTGCATTGATTTGCAGTAAGAGATGTGCTACAATGGCATTATTAAAAATGCAGCGGACGGGAGAACAAAAACCGTTAAATTTGCATTGATTTGCAGTAAAGGATGTGATAAAATGGCATTATCAAAAATGCAGTGGACGGGAGAACAAAAACCGTTAAATTTGCATTGATTTGCAGTAAAGGACGTGATAAAATGGTATTGTAAGAAAACGGTGCGAAACGGTAAAGAGTGGCTTTGGCTGCTCTTTTTTTGTTGCCTTGATGTGGGGGTGAAGCGGATTTGACAGAAAATAAAACTGCGGCAGAACCAAAACCGGCCGATGACAAAAAGCCAAGCCGACAGGGAAAGCTGAAAAAAAGCCTGAAACGGCTGCTGGACCTGCCCGCGTCGGATCAAAGATTGCAGGATTTGGGACTGCCTCCGGAGGAAACGGACAATTATATGCTGGTCGCGCTGGCGGTGTTTCAAAAGGCTGCGGCGGGGGATATCAAATTTGTACAGGAATTACGCCATATCATCGGAGACAACGAAACCGATCTGGACAGGCGTACCAATCTGGCGCAGCTTGATAAAATCAGGGCGCAGACCGAGGAAATCCGGCATAAGATGGACGAAGGCAGTGACGGTGACGATGATCTGCGGCGCGAATTGATTAACGCGCTCAACGGAGCGACCGCCGATTGGGACAGCGAGTGACACGCGGAAAGAAGGTGAAAAATGAAACAACCCAATCATCAGAAAAAAAGAAAGACCACATTCCGCTTTGGCGAATTTTCTCCAAAGCAGATGAAAGTGATGACATGGTGGCGCGAAGGTTCCCCTTTTGCCGATTATGACGGTATTATCGCGGACGGCGCCATACGTTCGGGAAAAACGCTGAGCATGTCGCTCTCTTTTGTCCTGTGGGCCTGCGAATGCTTTAACGGCGTGAATTTTGCCATTTGCGGCAAAACCGTGACTTCACTGCGAAGAAATGTGATTACTCCCCTTTTGAATATGCTGCCTGCGCTGTCCTGTCAGTTTCAGGAGAAATATTCCGAAAGCATGATCACCGTTCGTCTGGGGCGGCATGTCAACTGTTTCTATCTCTTCGGCGGCAAGGATGAGGGATCGCAGGCCTTGATTCAGGGCATTACTCTTGCGGGCGCTTTTTTTGACGAGGTGGCCCTGATGCCGGAATCCTTTGTCAATCAGGCGACGGCGAGATGTTCCGTCGAAGGTGCGAAGTGGTGGTTTAACTGTAATCCCGAAGGCCCCTTCCACTGGTTTAAACGCGATTGGATTGACCGCGCCGGGGAACGGCGGCTGCTATATCTCCATTTTGTTATGACCGACAACAAGACCCTTTCGGAGAAAACGCTGGAAAAGTATAGAAATATGTACACGGGCGTGTTTGCACAGCGGTTTATCGAGGGCAAGTGGGCATTTGCTGACGGGGTGATCTATTCGATGTTCTCCCCGGAGGTACACATCGCTGAAAAGGCTGGCTTTGTGCCGGAGCGGGAGCTGATTGCTGTGGATTACGGCACATTTAATCCCTGCGTTTTCCTTCACATCCTGGCTGCGGGAAAGGGAGACGGAGTGCGGCATTATATTGACCGCGAGTATTACCACAGTGGCAGAGGCGTCGGCGGCAGCGTCGGTATTCCTAAGGACGACGGACAGTATGCGCGGGATATGCTGGTCTTTACGGGCGGCAGGAAGGATATTCCCATCATTGTTGACCCGTCCGCCAGTTCCTTTATCACACGGCTGAGGCACGATGGTTTTACTAATGTCTGTCCCGCCAAAAATGCCGTGAGCAAGGGTATATCCGTTGTATCGTCCGAGCTGACCCAGCAACGGCTTATGTTTTCGCCCGATTGTGCCAATACGCTGCGGGAGATTCCCTCGTATGTGTGGGATGTGCGGCATGCCGAAAACTGCGGGCAGGATCGTCCGCTAAAGGAAAATGACCATTGCTGCGATGCACTGCGTTACGGAGTTTACTTTGACGCGCTGAGCAATGCGGCAGCGCGTCCGTCGGTTTCCGGACGTGGAGCAAGATGAAGCGACGCGCATTTGCGCCGCCAACTGATACTATAGCAATCCAAACAAACAAAAAGACAAGTTCGGCGCGCTGGTGAGCACATGGCTGCGTGTCGTCCTAGGTGGGCGCCAGCCCACCGTCGTCCTCCGTCTTGCCCTGCACTCACCATCATCGCCTCCTTTTGTCTCCCTGATTATTTGGATTGCTATAATTTTCGGCTAGAATCAAACATTCTTTGGACTTATTTTGCGCCCTGCTGCGTCATCCCGGCTGACGGTAAGCCTTCAGCGGTTCCTTGCAGGACACAAAATATCCTCGCAAATAATTGTCTACTTTCAACCGAAAATTAGTATGAACAGTTCTCATTATGTATTCAATTATCGGGGGTGTTATTTTGACGGAATTACCTATGCGGATTCTTCTGGCGGAGTTGTCGGGGCTTTACGGACAGGCGGTGCTGGAAGATATCGGAAAAACCATTCGACTGTATGATTTTTATGACGGGAAGGGGCAGGATTGGACCGTTGCCGCTGATCTCGATTACAGACCCGCTAAAAAACGCGTGAATCTGGTTAAAAAGCTGATTAAGCGCGAGGCTGGTTTTATGTTTGGGAGAACGCCTGAGATTAATTTTCGCGGAGGTGACGCTGAGGAAGCAGCGCGCGCGCAGAAACTGCTGGACGGTGTGCTCAAAAAATCCGGCTTTCAGAACAAACTGATGCAGGCGGCGAGAGACTGCTTTATCGGCAAGCGCGTCGCTTTGAAGGTGAGCGGCGGACGCGGCAAGGATACGCGTGTTTCCTTTCGGCCATCCTTTGAGTTTGTCTATGACACGTCCGAGGATGACTGTGACACGCTTCAGAAAATTATTTTCTTTTATCAGGTCAACAACGAACCGGAACGGGAGGATCAGCGCATTTGGAGGCAAAAGTATTTTATGAAGGACGGGCGGTGCCTCCTTAACGAAGGAATTTACAACGGCTTCGGGCATTTGCTGGAAGGCGGTGAGGATGTGGATACGGGGCTGGATTTCATTCCCTGCTATGTCATTGTCAACGACGGTCTGACCGGCGATATGATGGGCGAAAGCGATGTGGCCGAACTGGTGGATTTGCAGAATGCCTACAATCATCTCAATTCCGATGACGCGGATGCGCTGAAATTCAACATGTTTCCCCAGACGGTGGCCACCGACGCGAAAGCCGAGTCGCTGGAAAATCTGCGGCTGTCCCCCGGTGCGCTGGTGGATTTGCAGACCGATCCTGTGGTCATGGGAGATACCGTGTCCAGACAGGCCAAGCTGCAGAAGCTGGAGTCCAATTTCAGCTATTCCGACCGCTTCGAAGCCGCCATCAACCGCACCAAGAACGATATGTATGACCTGCTTAGCGTGCCCAATATCAGCCTGGAACAGCTCAAAGGGCTGATGCAGTCCGGCAAGAGTATGAAAGCGCTGTATTGGGAGCTCATCACCCGCTGCGAGGAAAAATGGGCTTCATGGCAGCCGGCTCTGGAGTGGCTGGCCCATACGGTGCTGAAAATGCAGGCGGCTTACGCGGAATTTCCGATGCCTTCTTCTTACACGGTGGAAGTCGAACATCTGTACCCTATTCTGGAGGACGATTTCGACGAGATGAGTAACGATCTGCGGGAAGTGGCGGCTCATGTCCGCAGCCGCAAAAGCTATATCAAGAAGTGGGGAACCGCTCCCGATGCGGATGAGGAACTCCGTCAGATTCTGCGGGAGCAGTCCATGACGGCTGACGGCAACGGATGATTTTTTTATGACAGAAAGCCTCCTGACACAATCAGGGGGTTTTTTCATGCCCAAAACTCTGAAGGCGTTAAACTCTGAGGATTGGCGTATGTGACATACCTCTGTGACGGAATCATCTGACGGCACTTTTGAGATGGTTTAGGTCTTGGATTCCGCCTGAAAGGTGGTATATACGTGTAAAAAAACAGCCGACGGGCGACGTAAATGACGTATGTTATTTACGGAATAAACGGGAGGTCTTTGATGGATGGACAATCGACAGAACAACACATCGGAAAACGCAGCGGCGATCGGCACCGCCGAAATCGTGGAGGCGCTGGCGGCCGCGTTGGAAAATCGCCGCCAGAGAGCGGAGCGTTCGGTGATCGGTTCCTTTGCCGAGCAGAATGGCATGAGCGTCGGAGAACTGACAAGACTGCTGGAGGAACGAAACCGCCGACAGCCGCCTGCTATTCCCGATGAGATGCAAAGTGCAATTGATGCGCGTCTGCGCGCTGCCGACGATCGCCTGATCACAGCCGAGATCAGGGATGTCGGGGCGCAACTCGGTCTGGTGGACGCGCAGGCGGCGTTTTTGCTGATGGACAAATCCGGGGTTTCTGTGAAAGAGGACGGCAGCGTGACGGGGGTACGCGAGGCATTGGACGAGCTGGTCAAATCCAAGCCCTATCTCGTGGGACAGTCTCCCTCATTTGGTACCGGACGCACGGGAAATTTTCCGAGAACCGGCTCGGAGGGCGCCGATTACATGTCGCGTCTCGCGGAGGCACGCCGTGTCGGCAATAATGCGCTTGCGGCTGCTATTATCAGCGAGGCGGCGGCTAAAGGCGTGGCGCTTCGCTGATTTAGCCATTATAGCAATCCAGACAACCAAAAAGACAAGTTCGGCGCGCTGGTGAGCACATGGCTGCGTTGTCGTCCTATAGCAATCCAAACAAACAAAAAGACAAGTTCGGCGGTCCTAGGTGGGCGCCAGCCCACCGTCGTCCTCCGCCTTGCCCTGCACTCACCATCATCGCCTCCTTTTGTCTCCCTGATTATTTGGATTGCTATAGCAGTTAGCATTATCTGGAAAAGTGCGTCTGTGTGCGCTGTGGTGAGATGCGCGACGAGGTGCTTCTTGCGCTCTTACCGCTGTTTGCTTGTAACACAGGCACATCCTAACGGCTAAGCACAGACCACTTCTGATTAACTATGAAAGGATATGAATAAAAAATGGCAAATGTAAACGGAACCGGAACGGTGTTTAACCTTCCGAATTTTGCGGGACAGATTTATACCGCTACACCGGCAGTGACCCCTTTTCTCAACCTGATTCGCGGAAATGCTGTAAAAACAGACAATTTCCAGTTTGCGACCGGAGTGGAATATTCGCATGAGGCGGCTTCTCAGCCTGCCATTACCGAGGCGGCTTCCCAGACTGCTCCGACCGCGCTTTCCTATGTGCGCAGTCAGAACACTAATGTGACCCAGATTTTTCATGAGAAGGTGAGCGTTACCTATGCCAAGCAGTCCAACAGCGGACGGCTGGCGGGTATTACCGGAACGGGTATGGAAAACAGCGCGCCCAATGAACTGGATTTTCAGACCGCCAGAGCACTGGAAAAGATAGCGAGAGATATCGAACATACCTTTATCAACGGTGTGTACAATCTCGCCTCCGCTTCCAATCAGGCTAACAAGACACGCGGTATGCTGGCTGCCGCGGATACAACGGCGATTGATCTGCAAAATGGGGTGCTGACGCAGACGGTGCTTAACAATGCCTATAAGGCTGCGTATGACGCGGGCGCCGATTTCACTGACATGGTGCTCATCTGCAATTCCACTGTCAAGCAGTTCCTCTCCATCATCTACGGTGGACAGGCGGGCTTTAATCTTCCTGACAGCCGCAATGTGGGCGGTATGAATCTTCAGACGGTGGAAACAGATTTCGGTGTGCTCAGAATCATGCTCAACCGTTTTATGCCGACCAACGCACTGCTGGGTGTGGATGTGTCGTGCGTGCGTCCGGTAGAGCAGGAGGTTCCTGATAAGGGCAATTTCTTCCGCGAGCCGCTTTCCAAGATCGGCGCCGCCGAGGAGTACCAGATCTTCGGTCAGATCGGTCTTGACCACGGCCCTTCCTGGAAACATTTTAAAATCACTAATATCAAGGTTTCCTGACGGATGCTGAGAATTGGTGATGGAACATCGGTAAACCGCAGGAAAGGAGACGGCAACGTATGGCGGATGAGACAAATGCCAATGAAAACGAACAGCAAAATCCCTATGTCGGACTGCTGCCCGCACTGAGGTGGAATCTGAGAGAAAACGCCTGTGTCGGCTGTGAATATGGCGGATGCGGCGGCGCCTTTTCCGAAGAACAGCTTCTGACACTGCTGGCTAAGCACGGCGGCAATGTGCGGGCGGCCTCCTACGAAGGGCTGCTCATTAAGGCGGAGAACGACGCGGTACGGCTCCCTGACGGTATTACGCTTCCCGACAGGCGCGACTATTGGCTGGGACTCGCGGGTCTTTACCGTCCAAGTGTTGCGCACAATCTTCCGCGAGCTGACGAGAGCGCTTCCTTCATTCGATAATGAAAGCATGTTCAGCGGTGAAATGATGTTTTCAGCGCGAAGCGCTCCTTACTTTTATGTTTTTCGATTTTCTGTTTTCAGCATTCATTTTTCCGGGGGGATGGTTGATGGATTTTGGAGAGCGGCTGAGGTGCAGGTTATGTGCGGGAGGTTTGCTGCTATCGTATGATCTTTATCGGGTGAGTTCCGACGCATTCGGTGAGGTGGGAACACCTGTTGCATATGGGGTGATATGCGGGTATTTTTACAGTGCGTCTGCCGCACGTTCGGGTGAAGTGCTGGCTATCGCGGGTGAACTGTCCGAAAAAGTGCGGCGTTCTTACAGAATGCTCGTCTTTGACGACGACGGCGCGGAAGATGATCTGGTAAATGTCGGGGATGTGTTTTATCGCATAGCCGCGCGTTGGGATTATCCGGGCGGCTGTCATATCTGGGAATTGGAGGCGTATGTCATATGAAAGTACGCATTGAAATCGAGAGTGCGCAGAATGGTCTGGCGCGTACAGGTGAGACGGTGAAGGACTGTATCGTTTCCTGCGGTCGTGAGGCGGCCGCGAAGATGGAGGCCTATGCCAAACAGAACCGTCCGTGGACCGACCGAACAGGTAAAGCCAGAAATACGATGGAGGGTGTGTTTGGGCAGGGACGTGCCGCCGCAGACGGCGGTGCTTCGCTGCCGCAGAGTGCGTCCGGCGGTGACAAAGCCTATACCCTCAGCATTGTGGGACATATGCCGTATTCGGTCTTTTTGGAACTGGCCTATAGTGAAAGGTATGCTATCCTTCGGCCGACCGTCAACGTACTCGCGCCGGATATCCTGCGCACTCTTGCGGTACGGATGAAAGAATTGAAATAACGACGGAAGGAGGAATGGTATGACCTGCTATGAGGTGACGGCGGCATTAGCGGCGGCCGGAATATCGGTTTATTATCCCGCCGCCAAGCAGGAGATTTGCCGCGAGCCTTACGTCGTAGTGCAGAACGGGGGAACCTACCGGTATGCTTCTTCCGACAGATTGGGATATTCACTGGTGGCGGTGCATTGCTTTGTGCCTGTCGGACGCTATCCTTTACTCGACAGGCTGGTCGGGCAGGTGCGGGAAGCGCTGGCTCCGCTGTCGCCCGATCTGCGTCCCACCGGACGCGAAAGTGCGCATATCGTTAATGACAGGTTCAGGGCGCACGAATGCACTGTTGAATATCTGGTGCAGAAAAAATTGTGAAAGGATTGATGAAATGGCAACACAGCAAATGGCGATTGCCAACATAGAAAGGGTGGATATCATCACCGAGGAGGCCACGCCCCGGGTGATGTCCTTTGACACCGCAAGCGAAGCCTCCGCCCAGGCGCAGATATCTGCCGGTGCAGAGAGTGAACTGAGAATCAAAAATCAGATTATCGCGCAGAATATCACCGAAGATATCGTCAAAGGCTTCAACATTACGCTGACGGATTCGACGTTTTCTCCCGATGTGTTTGCGCTGGTGGACGGCGGGCAGAGCAGCGCTTCTTCCAATGACGGAGTGGTTCAGTATGCTGCGCCGGCTGCCGGAGCGGTGGTGGAACGCATTAAAAGTACGGTGGCAATTTATTCGGCTGAGAAGGATTATGACGGCAATTCGCTTTCCTATACGGCGTTTGTATTTCCCCACGCTTGCGGTACACCTGCTTCAGTCAGTCTGAAGGACGGAGAATTTTTTGCTCCATCCTATACGATGAAGAGCAGACCTTCCAAGGGCAGCAGTCCGATGACTGTGCTGCGACTCCCTTCTTTGCCGGTTGTGGTCAGATCGCAGAGCGATCTTCCGGCGGATCCGGTTTCCGGCAAGACCATCCTTCTGGTGGCAGCTTCGGTCGCTTCACTTGGCGGTCTGTCGGTGGGCCAATTTGCTAAGTACAACGGTTCCGGTTACGTGGCAATTTAGTCTGGTCGGAAGGAGGTAGACAGCATGACCGATTGGAATGAAATGAAAACTTCTGAGGTGGTCGCTCTGCCAGGTTGGTGCGGCGGGACGGATGAAAAATTTGTCTGCGAGCTGAAACGCCCCTCTATTCTGACACTGGCGGCCAAGGGGGCGATTACCAATCCTTTGATGAAGACGGCGCGGAGGATTTTTTATTCCGGCGTATCCCCTTCGGAGGGCAATCTTGAGGAGGAGGGACGTGTGCTGCTGGCCATTGCCAAGGCAGCAATGGTGGCTCCTTCCTATGATGAGCTGGAGGCACACGATGTGGAACTTACCGATGAGCAATTGGTTGCCATCTTTCGCTTTACACAATGGGGGGTGAAGGCCCTCGACCGATTTCGTCAGCTCCCCGCAGATCATGACGGTGCTGACGGCGGCACAGCGCTTTCATATCCGACCGAGTGAAATGCTGCGATTGCAGGACAGCTATGACGCTTACTGCTTTGACGAGGCGTGCTGCTGGATGATTGGACAGCTTGAGGAAGGAAAACATCCCTTTTTTCAGCGAGGTGCCGCCGGAGAAAATGACCACAGCGGCCAGGGGATTAACGACAACGGGCGTACGGTGGCGCTGCTGAAGCAATTGGGTGCGGAGGTGAAACAGATTGATTAACGCGGGTACCGTCGCGGCGTATCTTACGCTGGACACGACGGATTTTGAAAAAGGGTTACAGACCGCAGGGGAACAGCTCGCCTCTTTTCAGAGAGAACATTCTGACGATAACAGAGGCGGTTCTCTGGGTGCGTTGGGAAAAACGCTGCTCGACTGGGTATCGTTACCGCTTGACGCGGCCGGCGAAGCTTTAAACCGATGGACGACGCGGTTTCACAACGGATTTGGTGGAATCAAAAACGACGCCGAAGATATGGGCGATTCGTTCAAAAACGCGCAAAACGACATCCTGGCAATGGGCGGTGCGATTGCTTCTCTCGGGGCGGCGCAGGGACCTGCTTCCGGCGTACTGTATGATATCGCGTCGGCCGGACGGCAGGTTTGTGAGGCGGCCGGTGAGGCAGCAGGAGGTCTGGATGCATTTCATGCGGCGATGAGCAGCGAATGGGATTTTTCCGAAACAGCTTCCAGACTGCGCGAGGTGCAGGGCGAGATTACCGCTATTGTTGATGGCGCTTCTCAGCAGCGCCGGGAACTGACACAAGAGGAAATCGCGCTGCTGGCACGGTACGGACAGCAGCTTGCATATTTGCTGGATGAAACCGCGCAAAACTGGCTGGCTATGACCGCCGAACAGGAAATGTGCGGTGCGCAGATGACGGACAATACCCGACAGATGGTGGACGACATGTGCGCCGCGATGGAATGGCTGCCTGAACAGACGCGGGGCGAGATGCAGCGTGCCTGGCTTGGTATGAAGGCAGAACTGGAGGCTGCACACCCTGAACTGTATGCCGCCGCCGAAAGCGACGCGAACAGTATCATTAACGCTGTGGATGCGGCGCTGGGGCTTTCTTCCGGCACATCCGCTTTACAGATGCGGGGACAATGGGCGATCGAAGGAATGATGCGCGGTATGGAGAGTCTGCGAGGCGAAGCTGCGGGGACGGTCAAAAGTATTGTAAGCGGTATGCTGACCGCAGCCGGAACGGTAAATTTTTCACCTGTGGGCAGCAACATTATCGGCGGCATTCTATCGGGTCTGAATGCGCGCAAAGGTTCCTTGCTGGCAGCAGCCGAAACGATTGCTGCGGGTATTTCGGGCAGAATCAGGGCGGCCCTCAAGATTAGTTCGCCGTCCCGCGTAATGATGGAGATCGGTGAGTTTACCGCCGCCGGCATGGAACTTGGCCTGATGAAGGGTTCGCAAAGCCTGTATGACACCGCGTCCGCTATCAGCCGCGACACCGCTGAGGCTTTATCCGGCATTTCGCAGGTCGGTTACACCGATTTCTCCGGAAACGCCGGACAGTCCGGCGGGGATAAGCTGGATCGGCTGCTGGAAGCGGTGGAACGTCTCGCGGATTCCCGCCCCACTATGGAAATTGACGGCAGACCCTTTGGCAGATTGGTGCGCGAGCTGGCTCGCTAAGAGAATAAATAATAGTGTTAAAAGCCTTGAAGAAAAAACGGGATTGGAATAAAGAAATGTGGTTGGTACTGCGTTTCTTCTCACTCCTTCCCACTACTCTCTAAGAAGGCGGTGATTTTATGAGTGACGGGGACATTTTGCCTTACAGGGTTTGGTATGAAAACAGCGCGGGAGACATTATTCGTCTGGATGAGGCTCCTATTTTGGTGCAGCGCTCGGAATTATTGGATTACCGATGGAATCTGACAGCGTATGACAGGGCACTGCGTGACGGCGGCAAGGTGATTCATGCGAGGCGGCCGATACAGGAGAAATCTCTGGTGCTGGATGTTTTCGCGGACACGCAGGAAGAACACGATGCGGCCCTCAATCGGCTGCATGATGTGATGGACTACGACGTGTGTGCGCTCACACCCGGAAAATTATGGGTCAATGACCGCTACATCCGCTGTTTTGTGTCGGCTTCGGTTAAGACTCTTGATCGGAACTGGACAACCTATACGGTGGTGGGTCTGACAGTCAAAGTCATCTCTCCTGCCTGGATGGCGGAGGAAAAGGTGACGTTATTGCCTGTATCCGACGTACAGACGGATAACGGCGCAAAGGCCTATCCGAATCGCTATCCCTATCGTTATTCCGAAGGCGGTAATATCTGCCGCTGGATCAATACAACGGGTTCACCCGCGCCGATGGTCATTAAAATCTTTGGCGCGTGCAGTTCCCCTTCGGTTTACGTGGGGGAAAATGAGTATTCGGTAAGCGGCGATATCGCGGCAGGAAGTTATGCGGTGATTGACCAGCGGGACAAGAGCATTTACACGGTGGCGGCAAACGGAACCAAGACCAATATCTTCGGACGGCGCAAAAAGAGCGTTGACAATTTTCTCTATGCGCCCCCGGGAAATCTGCAAATCTCCTGCTCCGGTCTGTTTGCCGTGGAAATCACTTTTATGACGCAGCGAAGCGAACCGGAAGCGCGCAGCAGCGCTGCGCTAAGATAATAGAGAATAACGAATAGATAATAGATAGAAGGAAGGGCTGTCGCCCTTGAAAAAAATATTCTAAGGCGCTTTGCGCCTTCCGCATCTATTATCTCTTATCCATTCACTATCCACAACTTAGTGAAGTAAATCACAAATTAGATTTTTTGTTATGATGATATTTGGACTTGCGAGGATATTGGTATCTGGGGGTAGAGCCAT
>CADCNI010000068.1 GCA_902802795.1 uncultured Ruminococcus sp. | reverse complement strand
TACAACATGACGAGCGAAATGTCAAGCTAAAATAGCGAATTTTCGGCGTTTACAGCATTTTTTTCGACGATTACATCGTCATGTTTACGAGAATCGAGGATTTATAGTTTATTACTCATTTTTTGAGGATCCAGAAACAAAAGCAGACAAATCTTTGTGCTCCGTTTTGTCGTCTGCCTGGATGTTGTCCTTCTCCTTGCAGGTCACAAAAGATCCTCGCAGATGATTTATCTGCTTATCTGCTTGCAATCAGTGTTTCGTATAACAGGGAGAAACAAATCATTTGGCCGGATAAACCTTTTTCATTTGGCTGGCGGCAGAGCCGATCGCCTTTCGGAATTCCTTTTCTTCCGTCACGGCGGCATTCGAATCGGACAACATCTTTTCTGCGTATGCGTCCGACCACGTCAAGGTCGAAATACTCTCCACCATCATGTTCAGCACACTTTCGAGCTGTCCTCTGGGCGCGGTCATGAGCATCATGTCATAGATATAGTACCAACCGTCCTTGTTGTCGGAATCGTCTAAATATCTGCCGTTGACGATGGCGTGATACACGCCATCTCCCTGCATGCCGTTTTCCACCCACTGCGCATAAAGCACAGAATGATCCAGCTCGTTGCCCAGTCCCGAAAGATAGGAACTGTCAAGCGCTTGCTGTTGGATCACCTGAAATTCGGATATGCTGCGGCTGGCGCCGAACATTCCTTCATAAAAAGCGGCTGCCGTTCCTTCCCGCATCACCGTTACACCCAGCGCACGGTCAGTTTCATCACCGTTCTGCGCCACAGGCAGAGGACCGCCGGTATATTGCCAGCCCATTCCCTGTACATCCGGGTTGTACACACTGTAGACCAGCATCGTGCCGTTACTGCCCGCCGATACTTTCCAGCCTTTGGGCAGCTCAAAGGATACGTTTTCATCCGAATAGGTTTCCCACTCCGCAGCATCGGTTGGGCTGCTCTGTGTTCCGTTATCGGAGGAAATGGCAATCTTGTCATTTCCGGTGACGCCCCCGTTGATGATTACGGGCTGCATGGGAGACTGACTGAGGGTGTAGTCACCTTTTCGGAATATCATATTCCCCGACGCGTCGTTCATATACAGCAGACCGTCCTTGATCGAAACGGAGGAGGCCACGCCGTCCAGCTTTACGCTACGGCCGTCCCAAGTCAGCTCTTTGACCTGCGCGCCTGTGTTGATCACACCTGTGCCGTCCTCGTTGAGCGTCATGCTCGTTGAGCGTCATGGTAATATAAATGCCGTACTGCGCCAGTGAGGCCTCGTCGTAAGTCCGACCGTCCGCGGTATAAGAAATCAGCCGCCAGCTTCCGCTCATTTCTTCGGACGCGTTTTCTCCGCATCCTGTCAGACAGTTTACTAAAAACGTGAGCGCCAAAAAAACCGACAAGATTCCTGTCTTTTTCATGATAGCTCCACCCCCTGATTATTTTTTCTTTTTGGAAGTCGCTTTGGTTTTCCGGGGCGTAAGGACATATTTGCCGCTCATCATGCTGTCATCCTCACTGCCCGCCACGGTATTTTCATTGCGGCGAACCGTCATAACCACCTGCTTGTCCTCAAAGCTGAACATCAGCAGTTCAAACTGCTTGGAAATGTCGTTGCCCTTGCTGTCCTTGATGGTTCTCACCATCATCGCGCCGTCGGTGGCAATCGCGCGGTTGAGATTGATGGTATAGACTTCCTCGTAATAGTCGGGAGAACCCGACCGAAAGAAGCAATGGATTTTAAAGCCGTCCCTGCTCTCGATGCGGTACTTGACCTGTCCGCTTTCCAGCACATAGGCATAGCCGTCATACGCCGCATACATGGACGAGGTCTTGGACATATCCGCAGAAGAAGCAGTTGGTTCCGTCTGTCCGTCATCGTCCACTGTGAGGGACGACGTTTCGTCTGTACCACCGACCTTCTCGCTGCCCAATCCGCCGTTAATGGTAATGGTGCCGTCATTGGCTACTTCGTTGCCTACCAGACCGCCTACGCCTGACCCCTTGGCAGCGGAACTGTCGGCACAGGCCGTTATCCCGCCGATTGTCAAAGCGGCCGTCAGCGTGAGCGCCAGAATGCGCTTTTTCATGATATCTTCCTCCTTCAGTATTGCTTTTACCAGCCGATTGTAAAAATTGAAAAACGGCGTAAATACGGGGATTTTTGATTATAATTGAAGTCGCATTTTCTCCGCTAAATTCTCATTTCCTTTTACAATCGCCTAATTACTTTTACAGTTGCCCAGCAAACAGCTAACGGCTAATCGCTGACGGCTGATCTCTTTTTGGCCTCCTCCAACTGCTTGAGACCGAGGTTGATGTAATACAGCAGTATCGTCCAGATGACGGCGGTGAGCAATCCGTTCTTGATCACCATCGGCAGCGGGAGATCGGTATCCCATACGCCGTGAATCACCACCGCGGTGACAAAGGGCAGCAGAAATTTCGGACTTGCCACATGGCTCCATTCGCTCTTTGTACCAAAGCCGCGCACCACCATGAACGCGCCGCCCACCAAGGCAGTCCACGCCACATGCATGCCGGGAGCGAGAAGCCCGCGAAGCACGAGAATATAGTCAACGGTAAACCCGGTGCGGCTGCTTTCCATCAGACCGTAAACGAGAATATAGCCCATCGTTTCAAACGCGCCGTAGCTTGCGCCCACCGCCGCGCCGATGAGAAGACCGTCCAGAATGTACCGGCAGCGTTTCTCCCTGATAATAAACACAATGGTGATAATGCCCTTTGCCGTTTCCTCGATCACGCCAACCAGCAGCGACGAAAGCAGATTACCCGCTCCCGCCTGCGGGAAGACCGTATAGCCCACCATCATGATAAGCCAAGAAAACATCGCGCCGATCATGAAATATTCCATCACTCGGTAGAGCGGTATGCTGCGGAAAAGGTCTACCTCATAAAACAACATCATGCAGGCCAGCGGCGTGCCGATGGCGCCGAAAAAGATCAGACCCGGTATGGACAGAGAATTCTGAAAGAAATTGACCAGACAATACATCACAACCGTGCCGGCAATAAAGAAAAACATAATGTACCAGAAAAGCCATATGCTCGCTTTTTCCGGATGCAAGTCTGCCAGCTTGGGCGTGGTGGCAGGCGTACCTCTGCCGAATACATCGTCGAGCTGCGTGCCGATGTCGGTCAGTTTGCGCTTTTTGGGGCCGTCCTTGATCAGCTTGCCAAATGTAATATAGGACTTGCCCGCCTTTTCACCCGATGTTTTGTTCAGACCGCTTTGAAGCGATTCGGAAAAGCGTTCCCCCGTCTTTTTTTCGGCTGCTACGGCAGGCTGTGGCTGTCCGGCAGGCTGTCGGGCGGAACCCGCCAGCGGATATCCGCAGACCGAGCAGCTTTCCGCATCAAGAGGCTGCTCGGAACCGCATTCGGGACAGCGCTGTGTGCGGCGCAACGGAGCAGGGGCTGCCAGCGGATATCCGCAGACCGAGCAGCTTTCCGCGTCAAGAGGCTGCTCGGAACCGCATTCGGGACAGCGCTGTGTGCGAAGCTGCGCTGGCAGGGGATATCCGCAGTGGGGACAGGCCTCCACGGTGCTGGATACTTTATTTTCACATTCGGGACATTGTATCAGTGCCATAATTCCTGTCTCCTCCTTATGAAGCATTTTGCGGCGTTGACGTCTGCTGCGCCGCTTCTTTCTGTTTTTCTTTGTCGATCTGCTGCAATCCGAGATTGATATAGTACATCACCACAATCCACACCGCAATCATGCAAAGGACGGGCTGCACATACGCAATCGGAATCAGGCTGAAATCCCAGATGCCGTGCAGCAGCACGCTGATGAAGAACGGCACCAGAAACGGCTTGGTCAGCACATGATGAACGGTGCCCTTTTGGGCAAAGCCGCGCGCCGCCATAAATCCGGCGCCCTCCAGCGCCGCCCACGCGACGTGCCCGCCGGGAGCCAGATAGGCACGCAGACTCATGACTTCCTCCATCATGTCCACACCCGTGCCGAGATAGCCGTTGATGAGAATGTAGCCCATCGTTTCAAAGGCGGCAAACCCCGCGCCCACGGCGGCTCCGATCAGCAGCCCCTCTAAGATGGATTTAGCACGCTTTTCTTTGATCAGGAAGAAAACCGCTACCGCCGCTTTTCCGGTTTCCTCTATCAACCCGACAAGCAAAGCGGGCAGAAACGATTCTCCCGCACCCGCCTGCGGAATCAAGGCAAATCCGATCAGTGCGACAAAAAGTGACAGAAACGCTCCCGAAAAGAAATAAATCAGCACGCGGTAAAAGGGAATGGAGCGAAACAAATTGATCTCGCAAAAGAGAAGCAGGCACGAAAAAGGCACGCCAAACGCGCCATACACGAGCATACCCGGAATAAAGAGTCGGTTTTGCAGAATATAGTAACCGATCTCCATACCAAAGGTAGCTATGTAAAACGCAAGCAGCACATACCAGACCGCCCAGACGACGATTTTATCGGTGCGTATGTCGCAGAGCTTCGGCGTGGTATCGGAGGTGCCGCAGACAAAAATCCGATCCATCTGCTCGGTGCGTTCCTCGTAATTATATTTTTTGGTTCCTGCCTTTACCATCTCCCAAAGGGTGATGTAGGTTTTTTCCAGCTTCTCTCCCGTGAGCGCGTTAAGAAATCCGGTCAGTGCGCTTTGCTTCGGAGCAGGTGCGAGAGCCTGCGGAGCAGCCTGCTGCACAGCGGGTGAAGCCTGCTCCGCCAGCGGAAATCCGCATACCGAACAGGTCTGGGCGTCGTCCGGCTGCCCGGAACCGCATTCGGGGCAGCGCCGTGCCGCTGTCCGCACAGGCAGGGGATATCCGCAATGAGGGCAGGCGTCAAGCGTATCGGACATCTTGCCTCCGCATTCGGGGCATTGTATCAGTGCCATAATTCCAAGTTCCTCCTTAGTGTGGTTGATGCGTTTCAAAGGCTCAGCTTTCCTTGACAGTCTGCATAATCAGATTGGCAGTGGACTGCGTTTCGGCCGTCTGCGCGTTGACGTCCTTGGTGGTAACGACATAGACATGCTGACCGACATTGAAAGCGTACCGCCAGTCACAGATGGTGTAGCCCTGCACATTGTAATAACACATGGTGTAATACACCGTACGCGAGGTGTTGGTATTGTAATCGGTCACACTGCCGGTCTGCGTCTGCGCGCCGACGGTATAACCGGCATTGCCGTAGGCCTGCTGCAAATTATTCATCACCGCTTCCAGAACGCCCGGAGCATCAGTGTAATCGTAGCGTGACACCATCGTATAAGGAATACCCGCCTGCACATCGGTGCTGACATAGATGTTGTATTCTTCATCCTCCGTAACGTAGTCGTTGATAGGTACGTAACAGGTAAATCCAAACCGGTTGCTGGTAAAAAGACTGTAGTTGGTATCCAGCGGGGTGGTAGTGCCAAAAGGTGTGTAGCCGTCCGTGCCGCCCTGTGTTCCCGGCGTCTGGTCTCCGGCAGGCTGGGCGGAGGGCAGCGAAGGCGCGGGGGTCTGTGTATTGCTGCCGCTGAAAAAGACAAAGTATCCGATCAGAAGCACCGCCGCGACAGCCGCCCCGATCATCAGTTTCTTCTTGTTGTCCATCGGTGCCTTGGCGGATGCTTCCGCAGACTTTGTTTTTTGGTCAGCGGCAGACGGTGCAACAGAACTGTTCCCGTCAGCCACAGGCTGTACCGGTGCGACAGACTGAACCACAGGTTTCGCGTCAGAAGCGGTCTGCATGGGAACAGACTCTGCCGCCGGACTTAACCGAAAACCGCAATGGGGACACTGCACCGCCTTATCACTCACTTTTTGCTGACATTCAGGACAATTGATCAATGCCATAAAAGATTGCCTCTCTTTCTTTATGTAGAAAAATGTTATATACTAAAGTTTATCATAACGGTCATTCAATTGCTCACCAATCCATCACTAGGCCATTGACAATTTCGGATTGACACCCCACAGAAACAGCAGCATTATGTATAATAAGAGGTACTGAAAAAAGGAGTCGAAGAATATGACCTTTCGTGAGCAGTTACTGGAATATATGAAACTTGTAGACTGCACCAACAAAGAACTTGCCGAAGCGGCCCACATAGGCTCCGGCACCGTGGGAAGATGGCGCACAGGAAAAACCGAACCCGATGCGGACAGCGAATTGCTCAGACGTGCCATTGAAGGACTGTATCATCTGGCTGCCCAAAAAAAAATCTCCCTTGATAAGGAAGAAATCACCCGTTCGCTGACGGAAACGCTGCATCACAGTGTTCCTATTGATTACGAAACTTATCTGGCCAATCTTAACGTCCTGCTCAATCAACTGGAGATCAAAGGCGGCGAGCTGGCCAGAAATCTTAATTTTGACCCCTCCTATATCTATCGCATTCTGTCGGGGACGAGACATTCCGCCGATCTCCCTCAATTTTCGTCTGACGTCGCGTCTTACATCGTCCGCAAATACAGTCAGGGGCAGTCGATGGAGCATTTAGCTTCTCTGTTTAAATGCGACGCGCAGCAATTAAAACAGGAGAAACACCTGTATGACGCTATTATTGCATGGCTGGGTTCCAATTGCTGTCCGACAGAGGAAAACCCCATTCATCATTTTTTGAAAAAAATGGATACTTTTAATTTGAATGAATATATCGAGATCATTCATTTCAACGATATCAGGCTGCCAACGGTTCCCATGCAGCTCCCGACCACCAAGGTCTATCACGGCATACCGCAGATGATGGAGGCAGAGCTGGACTTTATCTGTGAACTTCCCGATTTTTTAACTCTCGAACCGTTGGAAAGCCCTAAATGATGGGATTTTTTATCAAAAAGGCATCAAAAATTCGAGAGTAATTCGAGAGTTAATTATCTCTCGCTCAAAATTTCTTTAACGCCCTTAAATTGGCACTTTATACATTCGAGAGATAATTTTGCGGGAAGTTCACATTATCAAAGCGACGGTGCTGTCCAAGTCCATGGAGGACTGTATTCTGTACAGCGATATGCCGATGGAAGAAATGGCCAGCGACCCGGACTTTCCCAAAAAGTGGATGATGGGCAGAGCCATGATGCTCAAAAAAGGACTGCATCTCAAAATCATTCACAATGTCAACCGCCCGTTTCATGAGATGATGCTGGGGCTCGAAGGGCATATTCCCATGTATATGACTGGACAGATTGCGCCATACTATCTGCCCCAATCGGCCAATGACATCTTTCTGCACTTTTTGAATGTCTCCGGCTCGGCCGCTTTAGTGGGAAGCGCCATTGCCGGATATCACAGCCAGGGGCGCTACACGCTCACCAAGGCCAAGGACGAAGTACGTTATTATCGCCGGCAAGCGGAACTCCTGCTGAGCAGGGCGCTGCCGCTGATGCAGATTTACCGCAGCGACTCACAGGATAAATTCCGGCAATATTGGAAAAAACTGTGGCAATCCGATCACCGCCGCATGGTCTTCGGCAGCATGCCGATATTTACGCTTTCCGAGGAACTGCTGCTTCGGATTCTGCATCGGCACAACCTGTCGAACTCTGAAATACAGGAAATCACGGATTTTTGGACACAGTACCGTTCCCACGCAGCCAAACTGCTCCGGGAGTATAAAATATCGCTGGATGTACCGTTATTGAGCGAAGAGGCTTTTCACGACAATCCTTTGTCGCTTTGGCTGTCCGAAATCTATTTTGAAAAAGAAATCGTTTGCACCTATGAGGAATACCAAGCCCATCTGGAACAAACAAAGGCGTTTGCCGCACAATATCAGAATTGCAGCATTCACCTGAACCCCACTCCGACATTCCGCAATATCAGCTTCTGTGTGATCGGCAGCAAATGCGTGGTGGTTTCCAAAGGAAAATATCCCGCCATTCATTTTGTTATTCACCACCCTAAAATGGTACAGGCGTTCAGAAACTTTATTCCTCCTTTAAGTGAGAGCGATACCGCAATCCGATTAGAGACGCAAAATTAGCCCAAGGATATGCCTGCTTGCGGTGGGATTGCTATAAAACAATATTTGAAAATGACACCAACCGTTATTCAATATTGCAGACAACCATGATTCGCATGGTGTCATCTTCCCCGTCACAGGTGTAAAGAACAATCCAGTGTTCTCCCGGCTCACCGAGCAGGAACTCCGCGTGAGAGATAATATAGTCGCGGGCAGGAAGGGGCTGCTCTACATCGAATACGGTATTGTCACGCGCCGCCACCCTCAGAACGGCAAACACGGTAATATGACGGCGTTCCCGTCCATCCCTGCCAATGAGGATGACGCCATTTCGATGGGAATCGGCGTATGCTTTGTCGAGATAAGCGTCAAGTGCGCCGAACATCTTGCCGTATTCCATATGATGGCCATAAATCAAGGAATACGTGTCAGTAAAGTCAGGGGTATTTCGGCTGTCGAGAAAAATGCTCCCCGACAGGGAAAATTCCCCGTAAGGGTTTTTATTGAGAAAGGTGAGATTGCTTTCGCCCTGCATCACAGGAAAATCAATGTTTGTACCGTCAAGGGTCAGCCAGCCCACCATTCCGTCGGCAATTGGCGATGGGCCGGTCTGTTGGGATGAATCGGGTTTGTATTGCAGCAGGTTGGCATCCGACGCATGGGACAAAATATACCAGTTGTCATACAGGCAGTAACCGGAAATCAGAACCACCGCGGTCAATACCATCAACAGAAATCCGTCGTGCAGACCGTTGAGGTTTTTCCATAGCTTATCCGAAGGGGTGCTGTCCGGCCGTTGCTGAAAAACAGCGTTTTTCATCTATCAAATCATCTCCGTTTCCGTCTTTTGTATATCACAGGTGACTGTCAGGGCAACGCCGATTGCCCTTTTTTATCATAGAAAAAATAACAGGATAATAGACAGACAAGGGTAATTATATGCCCCTTCGCCGCACCAGGAAAACCACCTTTCCCCGGGAGTCGGCAAAGGAAACAGCGCCGTAGATTCTGCTGTCATCCATGCTCGCGGAGTTGTCGCACAGGACAAACACACCCTCATCCGGCACAGTGTAAGGAAATCGCACGGCAGGTATGTCGTCAGGAAGATGGCCAAGCGGTTGCTGCACGGCAACAAAGCCGTTGACCCACACGACATTATCCCGGATTTCCACTTTGTCTCCGGCAGTTGCCACGACCCGTCCGAACTTGGTCTGACCGTTATGACGATAGATCATCAGATCGCCCGATGAAGGCGTTCCTATCTTCCACGTCACACAAAGGTCCCCATCTTTGACCATGGGGCTGCATGCGTCAGTATGGCAGACGAAGATTCCGACCACAAAGGAAAGCAGCAACCAGATAACAAATATGGTTGCAAAAATACGTATGAGAAATTCCATGGGGGGCGAAATGATCTTTTTTTTCTGAATGTCGGTGGCATTGGTATCGGCGAGGTTTATTTCATCATGTTCTTTGGCTGGATTCATAGAAAATATGCCCTCCTTTGTTTTTCTCTGTTTTAGCCGATTGTAAAAGTTGAAAAACGGCGTAAATACGGGGCATGGTCAATGGGAAGAGGTGATTTTTTCTCCGTTTGGAGCAAGGCAACTCGTGATATTGGGCTATTGCCGTATTCGCCCATTCCCGTCTTGGGTCTCGGCTCGTTCCGCTCGGTCGGCTTCCGCCTCCCTTGTGGGGACGCTGTCCCCACTCCCCTGCAAGGGCTCTGCCCTTGCCCCGGCAGGGAACCAGTCCGAGATGACGCTTGCCGTCATCGGCTGGACTCCCGCGCTCGCATTCGCTCGCTAATTGCGCTGCGCTTTTTCTTCTTTTTCATTTCCTTTTACAATCGCCTATTTCTCTGTTTCTCATCGGCTTGATGAGGCCTTCCTGGTGAATTTTACAACATAGCCCGACTTGTTGAGCATATTGTATTGAAGCACGTCTTTTTTTGTCACTGTCTGGGTTGCGATATTAATGTGAGTTGGATTTTTGTCGCTGTATATGACTGCCTCATACTCGCCGTCCCCGAGAAAAGCAAGGGGCATTGTCATCCCCGTCTTTGCATTTTCGGTGACAGAGGCCGCATACCAGTCTTCCCCTGATCTTCTGGCAATCGTGACATAGTCCCCAACGGCACCATCAATATAAATGGTATCGCTCCATGCAGCGGGAAGATTCTGATAAAAAGCCGCCGCTTTGTAATTTTGGTATTGCATAGGATTTCCCGCCATGCAAGGCGTACCCGCTTCCAGAATAACACAGGACGCAAGCTGCATGCCAAGTGAGTTGCTTTCTCCAAAAGGATAGACCCTTGGCGTTACATCCATAGGGCCGACGACATTTCGGGTGAAGGCCCAAATAACAGACTCATTGACAAAATGCTTTAAATAGAATTCTTCCCCTCTTACCGCCTCCCGGTTAATCACATTGGGATAGGTGCGGCGTTCGCCGGTAGGTTTGCCGGCTCCGTGACAATTGACAGTCAGATGACATTCCGCTCAGATCCGGTAAATCTCATACATGCTGTTGACGGTGTCCTGGTTTTCGTTGTCAAAGAAATCGGCTTTGATTCCCTTAACACCTTTTGCGGCAAAATCCCGCAGCACGGCTTCTCGTTCCTCATGGGTATCAATATCCTCATATTTAACCCATACGATCAGACCCACGCCTTTGCTGTCGGCATATTGGACAATATCGTCAAACCAATTGAAATATCCCTCATAAACCTTGCCAGATTTCTTGCAGTCGGGCTGCCAGCCTTCGTCAAGAGTCAAATACTTCCAACCCATTTGAGATGCCAGACGGATGTATTTCCTGATCGTGTCAGGGGCTCTCTGTCCTTTTTTTCGCTCCGAAAGCCACATCCATCCGGTAACGCCCGGCTCGACCCAGGAGAAATCGCCCTGCGGCGGCGCTGCCAGATTTTCCGCCATATCGCTCATCACCAAGTCGCCCGGTGTGCCGTAAATGCCGAATCTCCACGGAGACAGGAAATCAACGGCGATGGTGACAGGCTGCTGACTTGCGACCGGAGCCGGATGCATGCCGAATTGATTGTGACCCTCGACGCGCAGCACCGAACCGTAAAAGCCGCTGCCCACAAGCTCCGCTTCGGAAAGCAGCAGATAGCGGCCTGTCTGTTTTCCGTTTTCATTCGCTATTGCTGCCAGTGCCGGAAAGCATACGTATGGGGAGCTGTTTTGAGAGAGGGCTTCCACAGAAAGGGTGGAAAATTCTTCTTCATAGCAGAATTTTTGATTGACGTCATTTATCAGCTGTGCAGTGATCTGCGACTGGCCGGGAAGGGAGAAAGTGCCTGTTTCCGCCACTGCCGTGAGGTTTGTCTGTGACCCGTCTTTGGTTCTTATGCCGAAGCGATAGGCAAATCCGTCCTCATAAGCTCTGAAATAAACATCAAAGAAGAACGCGTCTTTTTCAAATGTCAATACGGTTTCACTGTAATAATTGCGGACGGTACTTCTTTTGCCCGAAAGATTGGTATACGTTTCATCAATAGTCCTGACAGGCGTCTGACTGACAAAAGTGAGGCTATTTGAAAAATCACATTCTTCTGTCCTTATGCCTATATAGGATGGATTTATCAATGTCAGGCCGTTTCTGTCCCTGACAGTATAAGCCAAAGCGCCGTTGTCATCGGTTTTAGCTTCTACAGTTATGGTTTGCTCAGGTGAACAAAGCAAGGGGGTAAACACTGAAAATTTCTCGTCTGACAGACTTGTGCGTGACGTGTAGGCTTCACTCTTTGCGTCTTGTGTACCGAACTTCACCCATAGCGCGTTTGTCACGATCAATGCCAGGATCGCGACAAGGGCAAAAAACAAGGTATTGCGCTTTTTCCGCTTTTTCATAAGCAGTTCCTCCGGTATTGCAGTTTTTCCACCAGTTGCATGGCCATCTTTAATGGATATTTTATCATAATAGAGGATGGAAGTCAACACGGGGAGGTAGCAGTGACCGATCATCGGAATGATGACGATTTATAGGCTGGCTCTTTTCGTGTTATGGCAATTTATTGTTTGTTCATTTAAATTTCATATTTTGAAACTCCGTTTGTTATATAATGGAAGTGATCTTTTATCCGGAAACGAAAGAGTGTGAAAAGAACGTGAAACAATATCAATTTTACGGATGGCAGACCGCCGACATACGCAATGCGGACGGGCTGACCCCTTGCGATTTGTATGATCTGCTGCGGAACATCTGGTGTGAGTACACCTGCGCGCCGCGTATGCGTGACAAATGGAGCAAGGATTGCCCGACAGTGGGGCAATGTTCCATCACGGCTTTTCTGGTGCAGGATTTATTTGGAGGAAAAGTCTGCGGCGTGACCACCGCGAGCGGCAATACACATTGCTACAATGTGGTGGACGGCTGCACTTTTGATTTGACCAGTGAACAGTTCCCGAATGAAACGCTGTCATATGAGAACAATCCCGAACAGTTCCGGGAAGACCATTTCAGCAAAGAAGAAAAGCTGCTACGGTATGAATATTTAAAGTGTGAACTGGGCAAAAAAATAAACGGTCAAATGTCAAAGTAAACGCAACATTCTTCTCATTGCTATCGTGCATTTACTTTCAAATCTTAAATAAATCTGAGAAAGGTCAGATGTCAAAGTAAACGCAACACGGTCAAAGTAAAAGCAACAGTGTAGGGTTTAGTTTGAAAGATATTGAGAGAGCGAGTGAATAAAAGGAACAAAAGCGTAGAAACACAGGAAAAAAGGAAGAAAAACGAGGAAAGCGGACGAAGAAAAGGAACAAGAAGACGCACTGAAACAAGCCCTCACGGAAAGTGAAAATCTTCCGTCAGAGTAAATGCAACAAGATGAAAGAACAGTTTAGTGAAATTATAGCAATCCAAACAAACAAAAAGACAAGTTCGGCGCGCTGGTGAGCACATGGCTGCGTTGTCGTCCTAGGTGGGCGCCAGCCCACCGTCGTCC
>CADCNI010000067.1 GCA_902802795.1 uncultured Ruminococcus sp. | reverse complement strand
CAGCCGGCAGAAGAACATCGTCACCGCCCGCCACATCACGTCCTATCTGATCCGCAACCTGACGAACCTCTCCCTGCCCGCCATCGGGACCTTCCTGAACCGCGACCACGCGACCGTGCTGGCCTCGATCCGCAAGATCGAGAATCAGATCAAGACCGACAAAAAGCTGGCCGACACGATCCGGGACATCACCAGCAACATCAATTCCCGGCAGTAAGGCGGTTTTCCACACAATTCACAGCTGTTTGTCCGTTTCCGTGTGGATTTGCGTTGGTTTCTTTTTCCGGCAGAATCGCTGTGAAAACCCCTTGATTTTTCCACAGCCCGGTTCTTGTACGCATTGCAGCGTTCCCAACGGTTCGCGGCGTTATCCACATTTTTCGCTTTCTAATTCTACTTGCTACTAAATAATCTTCTATCTTTCTTTCGTAACACAGGAGGAACGACCCATGAAATTTTCATGCACCAGAAGCGAGCTGCAGTCGGCCGTTTCCATCGCGGCCAAGGCGGCCAGCGCCAAGAGCCCCATCCCGGCGCTTGAGGGCATCCTGATCGAGACGACGATGAACGGCGTCAAGCTCACCGGCTACGATCTCAAGAAGGGCATCTACACCTGCATCGACGCCAACGTCACGGAGCACGGCAGCGTCGTGCTCGGCGCGCGCATCTTCGGCGACATCGTCCGCTCCCTCCCGGAGGGCACGGTGACCGTCCGGACGGAAAACAACAACGTGTTCATCAACTGCGAAAATTCCGACTTCTCCATCATCGGCACCGACGCCGCGGACTATCCGGAGCTGCCCTCAATCGACGCGCAGACCGGCGTGAAGATCCCGCAGAAGCTGATGGGCGACATCATCCGACAGACCATCTTCGCCGTCTCCGACAGCGAGGCGCGCCCGGTCTACACCGGCGAGCTTTTCGAGATCGGCGAAGGGATGCTGACCGTGGTGGCGGTGGACGGTTACCGCCTCGCGCTGCGGCGCGAGCCGGTCGAGGGCGTCGAAGGGGAATACAGCTTCATCGTGCCGGGCAACGCGCTGGCGGATCTGGAAAAGCTCTGCGCCGCGACGGATGACGCCCTTATTATCCACCTCGGCAGCAAGCACATCAGCTTCACCATCGGCGAGACCGTGTTGATCTCCCGCCGGCTCGAAGGCGATTTTCTCAACTATAAGAAGACCGTCCCGACCAGCTTCCGCGTGGAGGTGCGCGCCGACCGCTTCTTCCTGCAGCGCACGGTGGAGCGCGTCTCCCTCATCATCGACGACAAGATCAAGAATCCCGTCCGCTGCATCTTCGGGGAAAACGAGATCCGCGTGGTCTGCGCCACGGGGCTCGGCAAGGCGGAGGACGCCTGCATCGTGGAGGGCGACGGCGGCAATCTGGAGATCGGCTTCAACAACCGCTACCTGCTCGACGCGCTGAAGGTCGCGCCCGCGGAGGAGATCTGCGTGTGCCTCAACACCGGCGCTTCCCCCTGCGTCATCACGCCGGCGGACGGCGAGCAGAACTTCCTGTATATGATCCTCCCTGTGCGGCTGAAGGCGGAATAAGCGAACATGACGGACATTGCAATCTATTCCGAATACATCAAGCTCGACGCGTTTCTGAAATTCTGCGGCGCCGCGGGCACCGGCGGCGAGGCGAAAAACCGGATCGCGGACGGCGCGGTTTCCGTCAACGGCGAGGTCTGTACGCAGCGGGGCAAAAAGCTCCGGGACGGCGACCGCGTCGCCCTCGGCGCGGAGGAATACCGCGTCAAACACGCATGAGGATCGACGCGCTGACGCTCCGCGGCTATCGCAACTACCGGGCGGCCGAGGTGCGCTTTGACGGCGCGGTGAACGTCATCTCCGGCCGGAACGCGCAGGGCAAGACGAATCTGCTGGAGGCGGTGTATCTGCTCTCCGGCGGGCGCAGCTTCCGTACGCGCTTCGATCGGGAGCTGATCGGCTTCGACGAGGACTTCGCGACCGTGGAGGCGGACGTTTTTTCCGGCGGACGGGCGCAGCGCATCGAAATCCTGCTGCGCCGCGGCGGGAAAAAGACCGTGACGATCAACCGCGTGAAAAGCGCGGCGTCGGAGCTGAGCGCGGTCGTCAACACGGTGCTGTTCTGCCCGGACGATCTGAACCTGCTGCGGGACGGCCCGGCGGCCCGGCGGCGGCTGATGGACCTTGCGATCTGTCAGCTCCGGCCCGGCTACGCGCAGGTGCTCGCGGATTATAACCGGCTGTATGAGAATAAAATGCGCATCCTGCGCGATTACCGGGAAAACCCGGCCATGCTGGACACGCTGGACGATTTCTCCGACGGCCTTGCCCGCGCCTCGGCGCGGATCATCCGCTATCGCGCCTCCTTCGCCCTGCGGCTGGCGGCAGCCGCCGCGCCAATCCACCGCGAGTTTTCCGGCGCGGACGAATCCCTCGGCGTGCGCTACCGCACGGTCAGCACCGTGACGGACCCGACGGCCTCGGAGCAGGCGATCTACGCGCAGATCTGCGAGCACCAGCGCGCCCACCGCGCGGCGGAGCTGGCCAGCGCGAGCTGCCTCACCGGCGCGCACAAGGACGATCTGGAGATCACGGTCAACGATCGCAGCGCGCGCGCCTTCGCCAGCCAGGGCCAGACGCGCACCGCCGCGCTCAGCCTGAAGCTGGCCGAGCGGGAGATCTTTCTGGCGGAGACCGGGGAATACCCGATCCTGCTGCTCGACGACGTGCTCTCCGAGCTCGACACCCGCCGGCAGGAGTTTGTGCTCAACCGCATCGGCGGCGGACAGACGCTGATCACCTGCTGCGAGGACGCGTTTCTCGCCGAAAAGACGGGCGGCCGCGTGATCACGGTGGACGGAGGAGAAAACGGAGTTCTGGGATATGCGGAGCCGTCCTATGCGGCAGCACCGATGCTTCGGCTGTGTAAGCGGTGATGGTGATGTATAGCTTTCGTCCACGCTTCACTGCGGTACCACCTTTGGGGTCCTGCGTCAGTATCTGCCCGCCTTCTACTCCGGGGCGGAAGATTGAGTCGAGTATTACCACATCGAGTCCAAGCGGATTGTCGGCACGCAGGTCGGCAATGTTGGTGCCAACCACGTCGGGCAGTTCGTATTCTTTGCCTTGACGGGCGTAGATTTTGATGACGATAAAGACAATCATCAGTATGCCCAGCGATATGCCGAGCATTGCCAGCAAGTGCAGCACCACGGGATATTTTTTGATGAAGGACATCTTGATATAATGGTAGTGCAAGCAGTAGCTTGACATTAAACTAAGAGGTGTCCTCAATGAAGAACATTTTAATCACCGACCTTTCCGAAAAAGTATTGGAGGAAATCTATGCAACTGGATGGACTCCGAAATACAAAGACCGTTACCGGACTGAAGGGGTAAAACCCATCGTAAAATATTTCGACGAGAACGGTCTGCTGTATTTCGACGAAAAAGCAACGCATGCGTTTGCGGTGCAAACCTATCAGAATTACTTGTCAGGGAAAATTAACAAGAGCAGATGGCAGAGCATTCGCAAGTGCAGCGCGTTCTTTTCACAAATGGTTACCGATGGTCATATTTCAACAGAACCACTTTGCAGATGGACAACAGAATCAATCGCACTGTTTGACAAGCCTGCTAGTGACCAGATGGGAGACTTGGACAATATTCATACGCTTGTCTATCGTACCCGTCAGGCAGTGTTGAATCTGGATTTGTCACAGAAAACAAAGAACAACTATACCTATGACGGCTTTGCGGATATTCTTCGCTTCTTTGCTGCAAAAGGAGAAGAAAGATATTCAGTGCAACTTCTTGAGCAGCTTGTGAATGAGATTTATGAAAAATACAAGCGACAAGATGTGTGCCATTCCAAATATCGCAGCATCCGCAAAATGGCGGCTTGGGTAATGGAATACCATGATAACCAGACGGTCACTCAAAAAAAGATTCCGATCACATCCTTTGAATATGCCTCACCGGATTTTGAAAGGCTGATTCAGGAATATATCGAGTATTCCATTTCACGCGGCATATTAAAAAGCAGCAGCATCGACATTTATTCTTGGGCGGTCAGGCGCTTCTTCCGGGAGATGAAAACGGAAAATGTTACAGAGTATGCTGCCATTAAGCTTGTCAATGTTTCCTCATGCATTTCAGCAATCGCAAAGAAAAAGCCGGGCGATGTAGAAACCATTTTTAACGCATTGTCTTCCTTTGCTGATTTCATTGCAGAAAAGCACCCTGAACTTCCGAACATTAAGCCTGCGCTGATCGGGAATCCTGCCAAGCACAAAAGAATCTATGAGGGATATTCCGAAGAAGAGATTCATCAGATTCTTGCGGCTGTTGACCGGAGCACGCCAAAGGGAAAACGCGATTACGCTTTATTCATGATTGCCTACCACACCGGTTTACGCGGCGTCGATATTGTGAATCTGACCTTCGAGAATATTGATTGGAAAAAGTGTGAAATACAAATTGTTCAGGCGAAAACCGGCATTCCGCTGGCGTTGCCCTTGGAGGTAAACACAGGCAATGCCATCGCGGAATACATCTTGGAAGCACGTCCCAAGTGTGAATCCCAATATATTTTCGTGCGTATGCTACGACCATATACCAAGCTGGCGGACAATGGTCTGTGGGGTGTCTTCTCCAATTATTCCATTCCGATCATCGGTAAAAAGGACAGATTAAAACACGGACCTCATGCCTTTCGGCGCGGAATGGGAGCAAGAATGCTGGAAGCTGGTGTTTCCCATTTTGTTCTGAGCGACGTTCTTGGACACAACGACGCCAACTCCTTCTTGCCCTATGCATCGGTTTCACTGAACAGTTTGCGTCAGTGCGCCGGTACGTTGGATGATATTCCGGTGATGCAGGAGGATTTGATATGAAACAGCATTCTTTTTACTCTCATTTTGCCGATCACATCCTTCACTTCATAGAATACAAAAACAATCTTGGCTATCCATATGAAGACAGCATACGGGTTCTGTGGAACTTCGATACCTTCTGCTGCGAGAATTATCCAGAGAAATCGGAGCTTGATCAGGAAATTGGCATGAAATGGCTGGAGAAGAAGGATACGGAAGCAGCTTCTGCGCATAGAAACCGAATCATGGTCATCCGCGAATTTGCCCGTTATCTGTGGAGCATTGGTGAAACCGCCTATCTGATTCCCATTTCCATGACAAAAAAATCCGCTCGTTACGTGCCGCATATTTTTACGCAGCATGAACTAGCGGAGTTTTTCCGTGCTGCCGATCACTTTGAACCGCACGAGAAATCTCCTGCCAGACATTTGGTCGTTCCCGTATTCTATCGCCTGCTGTATTGCTGTGGATTAAGACCTTCAGAGGGACGCCTGTTGCTGACAAAAAATGTTGACCTTGAACACGGCGTATTAAAAATCGTCGAATCAAAAGGACACAAGGATCGCTTGGTACCGATGGCGGATGATCTTACCCGGCTTATGCGCAACTATCACGAGAAGGTTTCCACCATATTCCCTGACTCTCCCTATTTCTTTCCGAGATACGATGGCAACGGGCCATATACCAAGCTGTGGACAGAGGAAATGTTCTGGAAATGCTTTGAGATGGCTGGAATGACAGAATTTGAAGGCACTAAGCCGCGTGTATATGATTTTCGGCACACATTTGCCACCAACTGCCTCTATCGCTGGATCAGAGAAGGCAAGGATGCAGATACAATGCTGCCATATCTGAGTGCCTATATGGGACATGTTATGCCAAATGACACGGCTTACTATATCCATTTGGTACCGAATGTCTTTGACCAAATTGAGAAGATCAATAGATCGTCCTATGAAGCCCTGCTGCCGGAGGTGCCGTATGAAGATTAAGAATGCGCAGTTTTTTATCACAGTCAGAAAATTCTTGCAAATCTATTTGCTGAAGAATCGCTGCTGCAGCGAGAATACCATCAAATCATATACCGATTCGTTAAAACTGTATTTTGCCTATTTGGAATGTGAAAAGGGAATTCCTCTTTTGAAAGTCGATTGGGATTGCTTCAATTATGAAAATGTAAGCAATTTCCTTACTTGGCTGAGTGAAGCAAGAGGGTGCAGTAGATCCACGCAAATACAACGCTTGACAGGAATACGGGCATTTATCAGATATGCAGGTATACTTGACATGACGACAGTTCCCATTCAAGCGGAAATTGAGAAGGTCAAGCTGAGAAAACCCGAAAAGAAGCTGGTGCCATATCTTTCCAAAGAGCAACTCTCAGTATTTTTGGCACAGCCCGATATTTCCAAGCGGAATGGATTGCGCGACATGGTGTTTTTAACACTGATGTACGATACGGCAGCCCGTTGTCAGGAAATGGTCGACATCAAAATCAGCAATTTGGTGTTGGATTCTGAATCACCCTGTATTTATCTTACCGGCAAGGGAGAAAAAACACGTGTAGTACCACTGATGAACAAAACGGTATTACACCTGAAGCATTATCTCGACAAATTTCACCCCGTAGAAACCCGCTCCGGTGACGACTATCTGTTCTTCACGGTTTCTCACAGAGAACATCACCGCATGTCAGAGGACAATGTCGCTGCATTTGTAAAAAAATACGGTGAGCAGGCAAAGCGGATTTGTCCTGATATTCCTGATCGCGTCCATCCCCACATGCTGCGCCACACAAGAGCAATGCATTGGTACCAAGACGGCATGCCTCTGACATTACTTTCAGAAATCCTTGGACATGCACAGATTGAAACCACCAGGATTTACGCCTATGCCGATACGACCATGAAACGTGAGGCTATCCAAAGGGCAACCAAAGACAGCAATCAAAATATTTCAGACGCTATATGGGCGAACGATGAGGAGACGATGCGAAAATTAGTGGGTCTTAAAAAGTAAAACAGCAATATTCCTTCAAAAAATATCCCGAATGTTTCGTAGGAAAACGCCGTATTTACACGGCTGTTACCCTGAACTTCGGGATATTTATTTTTTCGGGATAAGGCTGACAAGGGAACCCGCCGACAAGAAGGTCGAAATCAGGCAGTTCATCTGTGTTGATTGCTCTTGCGTCATTGCAAAAATATTCTCCTTTCGTATCGTACAAAGTCCGATAG
>CADCNI010000066.1 GCA_902802795.1 uncultured Ruminococcus sp. | reverse complement strand
TGCCAACGAGGGGATTTCGATTCTGGAGAACTGCGCCAAGTGCGGCATCCCTATCCCCGACAAGCTGCTCCGCGCGCTCGCGCAGATCAAGGGCGAGGACGACAACGAATAAAAAAACGCCTCATGCTGCGGATTTTGCTTCCATCCGGGCATGAGGCGTTTTTATTCCGGTTGGACAATGACGATCACAGCCAAACCAATAAATAATATGGTAGTGTTCGTATTGTCCTTGCTTGGCCCGCCCGAAGGGATTCGAACCCCCGATCTTCAGAATCGGAATCTGCTGCGTTATCCAACTGCGCCACGGGCGGATAATATAACCACAGTAATCTAACATACCGTATTCATAAACTATAGGATATTTTATCATAATTTTATTAGACAATCAACCCATTTTTTACAAATTTTCAAAATATTCAAAATTATTATCTAAAAAAACAGCAATGTTTCTTCTTTTCTTATTCCCCATTTTATAGCAATCCAAATAATCAGGGAGACAAAAGGAGGACGACGGTGGGCTGGCGCCCACCTAGGACGACAACGCAGCCATGTGCTCACCAGCGCGCCGAACTTGTCTTTTTGTTTGTTTGGATTGCTATATTTTCAATTGAAAGAAAAAAATGATTCGCGAGGATATTTTGCGCTATGCGAGGATGACGACGACGGCGGGATGGCGCCCGCCTAGGAGGAGCACGAAGCAGGGTTCAAAATAGACGGCGAAGAATGTCTGTTTTTGTCGAAAATTAGTATTAAACACTCTACAGTATTTTATTCTCACGAAGGTCGTAATCACGCTGCTCCGTGGATTTGGTCAGCCAATACCGTTCATAATCGGAAGGACTGTGTTCCCATTTGTTCGACAGATCGGCGGGAGAAATTCTTTGGCTGTGGTGGAGAGGGCATTCAGAGCCATATGATCAATACGATTCTTGGATTGAAAAAAGACACAATTTTCGCGATATTATTTTCCGTCATGCGGGACTGAACAATATTATCTGCACCTAACCGACATTTTTCCAACCAAAATTCCATCCCGCAAGTTATATATCTATGCAGAAATAATTGATACATTTCACTTTCTGAAACACGCAAGCATACTGTATTTTTAAGCAGAAAATGACTGATTAAATTCTGCATAGTTCCTAAGTGTCAAAAACAAGGAGGTTATCATCATGGATGAAAAAAAAGAAATGAAGCTGACCCGGTCTGAAACCTACGAGCCCGGATACTCACGTGAGGAAATTCTCAAAAAGTGTGTCGCAGCGGCATCCGCCGTGTTGATGTGCGGCAGTCTCGCTTCCTGTGGCAACACCTTATCCGGCGATGTGGAGTATGACGGTAATATGTCAGTATCGGATATATCCGCCTCCGACATTTGCCCAGACGACAACCAGACATATGACGGCGACATGCAATACCAAGGTAACACAAACGGCACAACCATGTCCTTCAGGGGAATCGAGGCCAATCCAGTGTCGGGCGAACCGGAGAAAAACGAAGAATTTATGCTGGACGGCGATGTGTATTGTATTCCCCCCGAAACCATTGGACGGGATTAAAAGAACATGAACATTTCCCTCATTTTGACCAAACAGTGCAACCTGCGCTGCCGCTATTGCTTTGAGATGCACGAGGATCATCGCATGACCCATGAGACAGCGCTGGCCGCTATTGATCTGTTGGCACACATCGGGGACAGGCAGTGCGGCGTTTCCTTCTTCGGCGGCGAACCGCTGCTGCAAAAGGAACTCATTTACGAATGTGTGGCATATGCGCGGCAATTTCCTGACATTCGCTTCCGCTACAATATGACCACCAACGGTCTGCTGCTCGACGAGGAATTTCTCACCTTCGCCCGTGACAACAACTTTCTCATCGCCCTGTCGCATGACGGATGCATGAGCCGCGTCAACCGCGTATATGCCGACGGCCGGAACTGTCTCGCCGCGCTCGATGAAAAACTCTCCCTGCTGCTGTCCTATCAGCCCCATGCCTTTGTCATGGTGACCGTCGCCCCAAATACGGCGCATCTGGCGTCGGAATCGGTCATCGGGCTTTTCCGTCAGGGCGCAGGGCGGGTCAATCTCGCCCCGGACGAACGCCCCTGCGCCGGATGGGACGGGGACGCTATGGAAACGCTTTCGGAACAGCTCGGCCGCATCGCGGATTATGTCTATTCGGAATTTCTTGCCGGGCGGGATGTTTTTTTCAACAACTTTGAGGAAAAAATTGTTGCTGTTGTCAAAAACAGGCCCTGCCATGTCTGCCGCCTCGGCAAACGCAAGCCATATGTGGACTGGGACGGTTCGATCTATCCCTGCATCCAGTTCGGAGGCGTAGCGGACTATCGGATAGGCGACGTCTTTCAAGGCATCGACAAGGCGCGGCAGGAGGAAATCTACGCCGGGAGTCTGGCAAAACCGGCCTTCTGCCAAGGATGCGCATTCGAAACGCGCTGTGTCAACGACTGCGCCTGCCTGAATTATCAGCATTGCGGACAGATGAACGAGGTCTCCCCCATGCAATGCGCATGGCAGCGTACTGTCATCCGGCACGCGGACAAACTCGCACGCCGCATGATCGAAGCCGACCCCCAATGCGCCGCCAAACGCTTCTCCTGAAAATCTCCAAACAACAGAATGTCCCGCATGCGTGTCGGATGATGACATGCGTGCGGGACATTTTTATTATCTGCTTATTTCAAAAAGCGGACCGCTTCTCAACACCCAGATCAGCTCTCTATGTTGGGCAGAGTGGCAAAACTGGCGGCGAGTTCCTCGTCGGTGGGAACATAGTCGCTCATCTCGCCGTTGTGGAATTTCTCATAGGCAAACATATCAAAATAGCCAGTACCGGTGAGACCAAAGAGAATCGTCTTTTCTTCTCCGGTTTCCTTGCACTTAAGGGCTTCGTCGATTGCGACTCGTATGGCGTGAGAACTTTCGGGAGCGGGAAGAATTCCCTCGACACGTGCAAACTGCTCGGCAGCTTCAAATACATCGGTCTGCACCACAGAGGTGGCTTCCATGTAACCGTCGTGATAAAGCTGGGACAGAATGCTGCTCATGCCGTGATATCGCAGACCGCCCGCGTGATTCGGCGCGGGAATGAAGCCGCTGCCGAGGGTGTACATCTTGGCAAGCGGGCATACCTTGCCGGTGTCGCAGAAATCATAGGCGAACTTGCCGCGGGTCAGGCTGGGGCAGGACGCAGGCTCAACGGCAATGATGCGGTAATCCGCCTCACCGCGCAGCTTCTCGCCCATAAAGGGAGAGATCAGACCGCCGAGGTTGGATCCTCCTCCGGCGCATCCGATAATGATGTCGGGCTTCACGCCGTATTTATCCAGCGCCGCCTTGGCTTCCAGACCGATGACCGACTGATGCAGCAGCACCTGATTGAGCACGCTGCCGAGAACATAGCGATAACCCTCATGCGTGGTAGCCGCCTCCACCGCTTCCGAAATGGCACAGCCCAGGCTGCCGGTAGTACCGGGGAACTGGGCGAGAATGCGTCTGCCGACCTCGGTTTCCATCGAGGGAGAAGGCGTAACCGACGCGCCATAGGTCCGCATGACCTCGCGGCGGAAGGGCTTTTGCTCATAGGACACCTTCACCATGTAGACCTTGCAGTCCAGACCGAAGAAGGAACAGGCCATTGACAGTGCGGTTCCCCACTGACCGGCGCCGGTCTCGGTAGTGACACCCTTGAGTCCCTGCTGCTTGGCATAATAGGCCTGCGCCAGCGCAGAATTGAGCTTGTGGCTGCCGCTGGTGTTATTGCCCTCGAATTTATAGTAAATCTTCGCGGGGGTGCCGAGCGCTTCCTCAAGCAGATAAGCTCTGACCAGCGGAGCGGGACGGTAGGTCTTGTAATAGCGAAGAATCTCTTCGGGAATATCGAAATACGCGGTGTTGTCATCCAACTCCTGCTTTACCAGCTCCTCACAGAAGATGGGGGTCAGTTCCTCTGCTTTCAAGGGAGCGCCCGTGCCGGGGTTGAGCAGCGGCGCGGGCTTGTTTTTCATATCTGCGCGCACATTGTACCACTGTTTGGGCATTTCGTCTTCGCTGAGATAAATCTTGTAGGGAATGTTGTTGTCATTCTTCATGTGTGGTCGTTCCTTTCTTTGATGTGGGAGAATGATTTTTGGGAAAGAGCACAAAAACGCTCCTGTCCCAACCTGCAAATGCTGGGACAGGAGCGAACTATCTCGTTTCTCCTGCGGTGCCACCCGGCTTGTCGGACGCCATGCCCGACCACTTTTCGCGCACATGGATGCGCCTCGCCCTGATAACGGGTGCGATTTCCCGTCGATTGCTACTTGCGCGAAGTCCTCGCGCTTTCGTTCGCCCTCATAAGCCCATTCGCCTCAAACCGCACTGCGGACTTCCACCAAACGCCGCTCTCTGCACGGTGCCGCATCTGAGGCTACTCTTCTTAATCCTCGGTTTACAATGGTTGCATTATAGCACCGTGGAAGAATTCTGTCAAGTATTTTTTAAAAATTTGTTGAAAAAAACACAAAACCGTTTTCTCTGCCTTTTTATACAATCCTCTCATCCACAAAGCCAATCAGTCTGTCCATATACGGATATAGAACCCCTTTGGCGAACAGAATCGTATCATTGGCGCAGAGGTCAATATAGAGCAGACCCGCCGCCAGCAGGCATATCACCAGCGTAACGGCCAGCGCGAAGCAATAGGCCGACACATCCGCCCGAAGCTGCGACATTTTCATTTTATCGCCTCCATAGCACTTTCCTTTCAAGATACCTGATATTTCTCCAGCACTTTCACCAGACTCTCCCCCACCATGCGTCCCGAATATTTGGCTTCGGAGAGGGTGTTGACGTCGGTGCCGAACTCAATGAGAAGTGAGTTGGGCGTGAGATCCATGTTGTAGCGGAAGGGTGCAAAATACAGCGGGCGCATAAGTCCGGGACGATCGTCCGCGAGCTGCTTTTGCAACTGCACCGCCATGACAAGATTCCGCCGCCAGCCGCCGAAATCCAGCTTTCCTTCGTTGTCGCATCCGGTGATAATCATGACCTGTGCCGCTTTTTTTCCGTCGATGGTGACAGTGGGCTTGATCTTGGTACCGTCGTCCTGCGTGATCGCGTCGCGATGTACATCAATTACCATCTCGATAGAGGGATACTGTTTGAGATACTTTTTGATGGTTTCCCGCGCGCGGTTGTAAGCACCCGTATATTCGGGGTAATCGTGATAAGTGGTGATATGCAGTGTCTTGATCCCCGCCGCGTTCAGCTTTTGAGTGATTTCGTCGGCCACTGCCACCACGCTTTCGGACTTATCGGTGGTGCGGGGATTGACATTCTTGCTGTACCAGCTTTTGGCGCTGTCGGCATAGCTCTCGGTGGTGTGGGTATGCACGATCAACACCTGATAACCCGCATTCTTTTTGATTTTGCAGGTTGCGGCGGTACCCAGCGCCTTGCGGATATCCACATCATAATTGGAATTGCCGTCCTTGACATACACATTCCCGTATTTCACGCCTGTGTTTTTGATCTGTTTCTCCAAGACCTTTCCTTTGCCGCTGTCGGATTCCTCCGCCTGCGCCTCGTTTTTTTGGTCCGCGTCGGTCTGCGCCGCCTTTTCATCCTCCTTGCCGCCGCTGGCCTGTTTGGTCGGCTCGGTCTGGACGGATGTCTCCGATGCGGCCGCTTCGGGCAGAAGGGTTGTCGAGGGAGCGGACAGATCGCTGGCGCTCACCACGAGCGAAGCCGGTGTCATGGTGCGGGCCGACCAGTCGGATATTCTGAAAATCACCGCGCCGACCGTGCCGACGCCCAGCACGGTGAGCGGCAGCGCGGCGGCGGTCACGCCTGCGGTGATGGCTGTCACCGCGCGTCCGGCTCTGTCAATGGCTGCGTGAAGCGAAAAGGATTGGTATCTTCTCATCATTTTGACCTCCCTGCCATCCCTGTTGGCAGCCGATTGTGAAAGTTGTAAAAAGAAAAAGAAGAAAAGCGAAGCGTAACTAGCGAGCGTATGCGCTGCGCTATGCTTTTTTCTTTTTCACAATCGCCTGCTCCTTGTGGGAATAGCATTTTTTACTTCATGAATATGCGGCGCGGAGGTCGGATATGCACCGCTACAGCAGTATTATTTCACGGAAGCGGGAAAATATTTGTAAAAAATCAAAATAACCCGCCAGTTTTCCTTTACATTTCCAGAGGAATTATGTATAATAAATATAAGTTTTTCATTCATCTCAAAAAACGGAGGACACGAGGACACCATGAGCAACGAAATCAGAGGCTACGGCTGGAGGCCTGTCGTGCAGGCTAATCGCGGCAAATACCTTCCCGCACAGAACAAAATCAAGAGCGGACTCTTTGCGCGCGTCGAAATCAAAAACCATATGGAGAAATACGGCGTGGATCTCTCCTGCTGCGAACCGGACGACGCGGCGGCCTACGAGAATTTTTCCGACTATCTCTCCCGCTCCTTTAAGGAAGGGGAACGTCCCATTGATGCCGACCCCAATGCCCTCATCTGCCCCTGCGACGGCTATCTGACAGCGCACTTTATCAACAATCTCTGCACCATTGCGGTGGGCGGTCATATGTATTCGGTGGAAAAACTGCTTGACCATGACGCGGCCGCCAAGGAATTTGCCGAAGGACTGGCGCTGATTATCCGCATTGACGACGCTGATCCCCATCGGTTTATTCATATCGACAATGGCATGATCAGCGACTTCCAGACGCTTTCCGCCGAAAAGAATCAGGAGGACAGCCTGTTCTTCGGTCCCAGAAACTACACGCTGATGAATCTCAGACATTTCCACACCGTCGCACAGGTCGAAGCCTGCGGCAATGCCAAAGGTGTGGAGCAGTTCGCACCGGAAGGAGAGCAGCCTGTCTTTGATAAAGGACAGGACAAAGGACGCTTCTTTTGCTCCACCGCAGGCATCATTCTGCTCTTTAAGAAGGGCATGGTTTTCCCGGATGACGAATTCATGGCCAACACCCGCATGGGGCTGGAAACCCGCGTCAGGATGGGCGAGAAAATCGGCGTGGCCATTGCTGCGTCACTGAGCTGAATCCACTCAGCAGGCTGAACAGTTGAACCTCCGGGCTTATTCTTTAGGAATTTTTTAGGTTTCCCGTCTTGCATTTTATGCCGCCGTGCTGTATAGTATTGTATAGCACGGCGGCATTTGTATATCATAACAGACAGGGAAAGGTTGTGATCACACATGGATCAGCAAAATGTCAGAATCGTACAGGGAAAATACAACTGCGCCAAGGTCTTCACCGACGTGGTGGAGGACACTGCTATCGCGCAAATCAGAACGCTATGTGACCAGCCCTTCACCCAAGGCACGCAGATCCGGGTCATGCCGGATGTTCACGCGGGCGCGGGCTGTACCATCGGCACCACCATGACCATTGCCGACGCCATTGTTCCCAACCTCGTGGGCGTGGATATCGGATGCGGCATGGAGGTCGTCAAGGTCAAAAACAAGTTTATCGAGCCGCAGAAGCTCGATAAAGTGGTGCGCGCCACCATCCCCGCCGGATTTTCCATCCGTAGCCAGGCACACTCTTACGCAGAGGACATCGACCTCTCCGAACTGTACTGCGCTTCGAGGCTGGATCTCGGCCGTGCCTATCGCAGCCTTGGCACCCTTGGCGGCGGCAATCACTTCATTGAAGCCGACAAGGACGAGGACGGCAGCATTTACCTCATCATCCACTCCGGCAGCCGTCATTTGGGGCTGGAGGTCGCCAAATACTACCAGAATCTGGCGTGGGACAGCCTCAACAGCGTGCCGCAGGACGAAATCCGCGCGCTGATCGAGCGGTACAAGGCCGAAGGACGGCAGGAAGAAATTCAGTCGGCGCTGGCAACGCTCACCAAAGGAGTCTCCACCGACATTCCCCGCTCACTGGCCTATGTCAGCGGCTCGCTCTTTGACGCGTACATTCACGACATGAAGATCGTGCAGCACTTTGCCATGCTCAACCGCAAAGCGATGGCACGCGAAATCATAAAAGAGATGAAACTCAAGCCGGAGGGTTCCTTCACCACCATTCACAACTACATCGACACTGACCGCATGATTCTGCGCAAGGGTGCCGTTTCGGCACAGGCGGGCGAAATGCTCATTATTCCCATCAATATGCGGGATGGCTGTCTGCTCTGCACCGGCAAGGGCAATCCCGACTGGAATTACTCGGCTCCTCATGGTGCGGGACGGCTGATGAGCCGCAAGGAAGCAAAGGAAAGCTTCACCGTTTCGGCGTTCCGCAAGGAGATGAACGGCATCTACACCACCTCCGTCAGCAGCGAAACGCTGGACGAGTGCCCCATGGCCTACAAGCGGATGGAGGACATCGTAGACAACATTGCCCCCACTGTTTCCATCGACCGCGTGATAAAGCCGATTTACAGCTTTAAGGCGGGAGAAGAATAATACGTAATGAGGAAAATGAAAATTTAGCGGGGAGTGGGAAGTGAGGAGTGGGGAGAAAAAGAAAAAAAGAAGAAAAAGCGAAGCGCAATTAGCGAGCGTATGCGAGCGCGGGGTGCAGGGGACTGGTTCCCTGCCGGGTCAAGGGCAGAGCCCTTGCGGGAGAGTGAGGGCAGGGTCCTCACAAGTGAGGCGTAGCCGAACGAGCGGAACGAGCCTCG
>CADCNI010000065.1 GCA_902802795.1 uncultured Ruminococcus sp. | reverse complement strand
CTCAAAGAGGGAGCCATTTTTCGCCTCCCTCTCTGAGGGAGGTGGCACGCCGCAGGCGTGACGGAGGGAGTTTATTTCCCTAAGTTGTGGACAGTGCTTCTACAACTGCAAAAAGCTGCAAAGGGTGTATTTCGACAGCGTGACCGATATTGGCGCCTATGCCTTTGCCGGCTGTGAAAGTCTGGATGAAATCTATCTGTATGATATAGATGCGGTAACCCATTACGGCGAAGGCGCGTTTATGGGCTCCGGTCTGACGTGGATTACCCTGTCCGATCAGGAGAAGATTTCCGACAAAGCCTTTATGAACTGCACCAAACTCGCCAAGGTCACGACCAGCGGACGGAACAAGACCATCGGCAAAAGCGCCTTTGAAGGCTGCACCGCCCTCCAGTCCATCTGTCTGACCAAAGAGGTGCAGTACAGGGCGTTTTACGGATGTACCGCGATGAAAGACGTCTACACTTCCGGTCTGGTATCGCTCGGTAAAAGTGTATTTGAAGGCTGTACCGCGCTGGAAACATTCCCCTTCCCCAAGACCCTCACACCGGTATGGGAACCAGTGTATTTGAAGGCTGTACCGCGCTCACAAAGGCGATTTTACCCTCCTCCCTCACCGCCATTCCCGACCGCGCGTTTTACAGCTGCACCAAGCTGACCTCCCCCAATCTGACCGTCAAGATCAAAACCGTCGGCAATTACGCGTTTTACAAATGTTCCGCCATGGAAAATCTCATCCTGCCTGCCGGGGTCACTACCGTGGGTTCCAGTGCTTTTGGAAATTGCAGCGGACTCAAGACCGTCAATATGACCAACAACATCACCCAGTTGGGTTCGTATTGCTTTGACAACTGCACGGCTCTGACCACGGTGCACTTTTCCACCGCCCTGACCGCCATTCCCGTCTCCGGGTTCCGTGACTGTCCGGCGCTGACAAACGTCAACCTTTCCAAAACGGCGATCAAATCGGTCGGCAGCAACGCTTTCTGCAACTGCTCCGCCGTGACCTCCGTTTCACTGCCCGACACGGTGACTTCCATCGGTGACGGCGCATTCTACAATATCACCAAGCCCGCGTCGGTCACCATTCCCAAAGCCGTCACCTCCGTCGGACGGTATGCCTTCTCCTGCCCCATGACGGTGGTGTCCGGCAATACCAAATTCGCGGTTAAGGAAGGCGTTCTGTACAGCAAGGATTTTACCTCTCTGCTGATTTATCCCCGTTCCAAGACAAACACGACCGTGACGGTCGCGAGCGGTGTGACCGCGATCGGTCCCTGCGCGTTTTACGGCGTGACCCCTCTCAAGATCGTCAATCTTCCCGATACGGTGAAAACGATCGACGCCAGCGCGTTTTCCGGCTGCGCCAATCTGACCACCGTCAAATTCTCTCCGAATGTCAAGGAGATCAAGGCCTCGGCGTTCGGCGGCTGCAAGGCGCTTAATACCGTCAATTACACCGGCACGCAGGCACAGTGGAATTCGCTCATGGCGAGCGGCTTCTACACCACAGGCAACGAAGCGATCATGAATGTCCGCCGACTGGAGGTCAATTTCGGCAAGACGGTGTCCGCCGTGACCGTCAAGACCCTGCCCACCAAGCGCGTTTACGCGGTCGGCGAGACGTTTGATCCCGCAGGCATGACGCTCAAAATCACCTACAGCGACAGCTCCACCGCGATTGTTTCGAGCGGCTTCTCCTACACCCCTGTCGGTAAATTCACCGCGACAGGTCAGCAGAAGATGGTAGTGAATTACGCGGGCAAGACGACAGGCTTCTATGTCACCGTCACCCCGGCGGTGTCCTCCGTTGCCATCAAAACCAAGCCCGCCAAACAGACCTACACGGTCGGAGAATCTTTTGCATCAGCAGGGATAATTTTAAAAGTTACCTATGCCGACGGCACGACAGCAGATGTTTCGAGCGGCTACACCTACACGCCCACAGGCAAGTTCACCGCAGCGGGACAGCAGAAGATCACCGTCAGCTACGGCGGCAAATCCACTACCCTGGCCGTCACCGTGACCAAAGCGGTGTCCACCGTTGCCGTCAAGACGAAACCCACCAAACAGACCTACACGGTCGGGGAATCTTTTGCATCAGCCGGGATGGTTTTAAAAATCACCTACACCGACAACACAACGGCGGAAATTTCGGGCGGCTACACCTACACTCCCACAGGCAAGCTCAGCACCGAGGGACAGCAGAAGATCGTCGTCAGCTACGGCGGCAAATCCACAAGCTTCTATGTCACCGTCAATCCGGTGGGCAAGACCATTTCGGGCGTTGCCATCAAGACGCTGCCGACCAAGCGCACCTATAACGTAGGGGAGAGCTTCGACCCCACGGGTATGACGCTGAAAATCACCTATAGCGACATGTCCACCGCGATTGTTTCGACGGGCTACACCTACACCCCGACAGGCAAGCTGACGACCGAGGGACAGCAGAAAATCGTCGTCACCTACGGCGGCAAATCCACCGGATTTTATGTGACAGTAAACAAATAGCATTTTCAATAGTAAAAACTACAAATCGTAAAAAATCACTCAGGCGCATGCATTCTCCTTTAACAAAAAGGAATGTGTATGCGCCTGTTGCTTTATCATACATCCCTCATATAGTCTAATTGCGATAGGAAGATTTTGATTTCAAACCGAATTTTCCACTTTTTCCTATCAAAAGGTGAATAAATGCTTTCGGATTGCCCAATATTTTAACAGTCATCCTGCGAATGAAAGAAGGGGTCTTTTTTTTGAACAATCAACCGTCAAACTGTGCAAAACCGCTGCCCTATCTCACTGCCGGCAGCGTACCCAGACAATATCCGTGGCTGAGCGAGGACCAGTCCTGCGACGTCTGCGTGGTAGGCGGCGGGGTAACAGGCGCGCTCTGTGCCCTGACACTTGCGGAAACCGGACGCAGCGTCACACTCATCACGGCCCATGAAATCGGATTCGGGGATACGTCAGCGTTATCCACCGCCGTCGAAGCCGACCGGGGTACCACCTTCACCGAGCTTACCCGCATCGTCAGCATGGAACAGGCGGTCAAGCTCTACGGCATGGGGCTGGCAGCGCTCGATGAACTCGAAAATCTCTGCCATTCCCTTGACAATGCTTCGGGCGCCGCGTTTGCCACAGGATTTGCACGGCGCGACTGTCTGCTTTTCACCGACGATGTAACGGAGCTGGAACTTCTCAACCGCGAATTTCTTGCCCGCAAACACAACCGCTTCGACTGCTCCTTCATCAGCCGCGAACAGGCACGGGATTCCTTTTCCTTCGACCTGTGCGGCGGCATTCTCGGCAAAGCATGCGGCGCGACGCTCCATCCCTACCATCTGGCACATCTCTGCCTGATGCGGGCGGCGGAATTGGGGGTGAATATCTTTGAGCATACCGCCGCCACCGACATCCAGCCGCCGCCCCACAGTGAGGGCAGCGTCATAGTGACCACCTCCACCCGACGTACCATCTATGCGGAAAAGCTCATTCTCGCCACCGGAAGCGAAGGATTGCGGGGGATTCTTTCCCGACGGCTCCGCCGCCGCGCCGCGTTGGTGATCTCTCACCCTCTCATGGACGAAACGCCTGGCGGATGGCCGGGACAATGCGTCATCCGTACCTTCCGCTCACCCAAGCAAATCTACTCCTTCACCCCCGATGGCAGAATTTCCGCCGAATGCGCCGACAGACGGCCTTTTGCCGACGGCGTGGGCGCAGCCATGCGCCGTCTCACCCGTCGCTTCCATCTTCTTCGTTCCGGGCAAAATGCCGGGCAAAGTGCAGACCAGAGCGGAACCCTTGCACGGCTGGAAGAATCGGTGGATTACCTCTTCCCCACCATCGCGTCGATCAAAACGGACTATGTCTTTGAAAAAGATTACGTCACCGCACCCGACGGTCTGCCCCTCATCGGCATACACCGCGATTACAACAACTGCATTTTTGCCCTGACAGGCGGACGCGGCGCGTTGATCGAAGCGCAGTGGGCAGCACAGACCGCCGCCGACATCTGCGAGGAACTTTTTAATGAAAATATGGTAATATTCAGCCCTATGCGAGAGAGTGTATTATAATACTAATTTTAGACTAAAATCAGTATAAAAAAACGCATGGGGAACGCCATACTTTCTCCATGCGTTTTTTATTTTATTTCACTGCATCCGCTTTTTCACTGGCTGACGGGTCCTGCGCACTCGCTGCTTCCTGCGCCGTCCCGTTCACTTGGGCAGGCTGTTGTTCGGATTTCGGCTTTTTCCTTCTGAGAAAGATCACGGCACCCACTGCCAGCAGTACGGCAGCAATCGCCCCGCCTATAGCGTAGAGAAGAGGACGCACGTTTCTGTTTCTGTCACTGCTGCTGACCACATCAGTCGCGGAAACCCCCGGCTGCTCCTGTACGGCTGACTGCCACAGGAGTACATATCTTCCACGCTCGCGCAGCGAAAAGGTCAGTCCTTCTTCATCCGCCTTTGTCTCTGTTTCCTCCACGGTACCGTCCTCTTTCACGCAATACAGCTTGTAGTCGGAGTAGATTTCTCCTTCCACCGCAGCGGGATAAGAAAGAAAAACCGGGATATCTTCTGTCAAAGACTCGGTGAGTATCACATCGCTGTCATCCATCAGGTAAATGTCATACAGCAGAATATTTTTTGACGTGCGATCAAAAGACTTGTCAAAGCGCTCCATCGCCGCCAACACATCGGCTGTTTGCTCTTCCGACAGCGGTTCAATCACCGATCTGATGATTTTCACATTTCCCTGTTCGTCGGTAACGGCTCTTTCAGCGTTTCTCTCGGTCTGCACCAAAGAGGCGGGGGAATCCGTCGTACCGTCCGACGGCTTTACCTGCGCATACAGGCGCAGCATATTGCCGTATAAAAGCCCGTTATTACCGCTCAGAAAGTCAGAAATAATGTAGTCATACACATTTCCGCCCGGCGAAAAGGATTTTCCCTTGCCCTTTCGATGGGTATTCCATGTGAGCGTATATCCCGCTGGAGCCGTGTACAGGTCAGACGGAATCAAAATCTTTTCGCCGGATATCGCCTCGGCTTTTCCGAAGGAAACATATTTCCATGTGTAACGAAGCGGATAGTCTTTGGATGTAATCATGCCGCCGTCGGGGTCAAAAAATGCGAGGGTAAACTTCTTGTTGATCTCAAAAGAATCGCTGTTCCACACGCCGCCCAGATAAACCAATCCCCCCTCATGCTCCTGGGGATTGACGGTAATCGTTGCGCCGGGGCTGTAGACCGTGCTGTCCTTATACAAACGCCAGCCCAAAAAGGTGTTGCCGCCGGTAAAGGAAGGCGCGGCAGGCGCGGTAAAGCTGACGGAATCGGCTCCCGCTTCATAGGTTTTGTACAGATCAAAACGCCCGTCCGGGTCGCCGTTGGCGCTGTCCACGCCCATACAGAATATCGCTTTTTCCCAAGAAGCGGTCAGTACGGGGATTTGGGAGGTGGAATGCACCGTGATGCTGCTGCCGCCGGAATAGGAACCGCCGTGATAAACCCAATTCTGAAAGGTGGTGTCGTCTCTCGTCGGCGCGGGAATCGAGGGAACCTGCACTGTGGCGCTGAATTCCGTGCCCAGTGTGTAGCAGTAATTGATCCAGATCGTCCCGATGCAACAATTATCCCCATAGGTCATGGTGTAACCGTTGATGCTGCCCACCTTCTCGGTAAAGGTACCGCCGTTCGCGTCAAAACTGAGGGTGATGATCGCCCGGTCATCCGCGGTGCCGTATTCACCGTCCTCACCGGGATAATAGCTGTCAATCTGGTCGTAACTGTCATAGCTGTCCGCCTTGACGGACGGAGCCGCCGCCAAAAAGAAAAGGGACGCTGACAGCAAAGTGGCAAACGCTATCAGGTACTTTATCACGGCTTTTTTACCGGATATGAATGGGTACAACATCATAAAAAACACCTCTTTTTTCCACTGGTCAAATAGAAACCTGCTGAGAGACTATCCACCTAAAAAATACCATATTTTTTTATGATTTGTAAATATAAATAATTAACAATTTTTTGTCGGTTACTTTGTTACCAGTTTTGTGACAACCCAGTTGAACTGCTTTAAATCAAAGCTCCCGTCACAATACGGACAGCGTTTTTGCTTTGTCGCGTCGAAACTGCCGCCGCAATGCGGGCATTGTATCGCTTTTACGTTAAAACCGTAATCCTCCGGCGCCGACGCGCTCCGGCAGAGCGTCATGCGGAATGTTTTGTTTCCCCGGCGGATGCTGTTCCCCACACAGGTGAACACATCCATATACACATCCAGCGTCACGGAAAGCATGCCGTTCTGCTCTGCGCATTGTTTTACATCCACCGTGCCGCTGTAGCTCATATCAATGATATCGGAAAGAGCATCCGCAACAGGCGCTCCGTCATACAGCGCGCAATTGGAAAGATCGTCGCTGTAGACGATGCTATGCAGCAGGGAAACGAGTTTGCCGATAAAATAGTCCGTGGAAAAGTCGGGCGAGTAACGGCGCATGAAATTGGGCAGACGGTTTTTTGTCGAGCCGTATTTGATGATGGTTGGAATAGAGCCGATCGCACGGACAAGCACCTCGCCGAAAATGGAAAATGCCCCCACGATATATCCCAAAAACGCGCCGCAGGCAGCCGCAATTGCCGCGTAAAACAGCCAGCCGATAGCTGATAAAATTCCGTAAGAAGCAAGACCCGCCGAAATATCTTTTAAATTGTACGCAATACCAAACGCCGCCATTGCAATCGCTCCGACAATGGCAAAGGGTCCCAGCCTCTTGAGGAGATTCTGCGCGGCCGGAAGTGTGTAGCAATTGACCACCTTCGGATAAAGCTCATCGGCCAAAAAGCGCGTGCCGCAGAATCGGCAGCCCTCGGTGAGATTGCCGAGTGTGGTCGCGCCGCCGCAGTTCGGGCAGGCATAGGGCGCATCCGGCTGCTGTCCTCTGCGCCAGACAATATTGGAATAGAATATTTCCTTTCGGTGGACGGATTTGTTGATACGTCCGCCGACAGAAAAATCCTTCTTTGTATTCACATAGGTAAACGGGAGTCGCGTGACATATCGGGCGTCAGCATCCATTTTCCACGAAACGCCAGATACCAGCGGATCATCAATCTCATAGGTGACGCTGCGCGTTACGCCCTTTGACGCGAGCCGCTTTTCCTGAAGCATACGGGAATATTGAAGGTCGGCCGCGCACAGTTTCGGCGCGTGCCCGGCATCCGCAGAGGATGCGCTGAGCTGTGTGATGAAGGTGTTATTCATCTTTTTTGCCAGTTGGTCCATGGCGTCTGGCTGCGGGACGGAGAAAAATGCCATAATTTTTATGACCTCCTGTTTTTTTGATAATTTCATATTTGCAGCGCCATTCGCCGCTCGGTTTATATGAAAGCCTCTCTTTATATAATTATAACATCTTTTGCAGGCTATAGCAAGCCCGCCCCCCATACACAACAAAAAAAAGCTGACCGCCACACGATCAGCTTTCAAATTTTACCTGTACACCCAGTACCTCCGGCATCTCAGATGCCAACGGTACACTCAAAACTGAACAAAGGGAAGGAGGGGAAAGGATCGAGCCATCCAAAGAAATTGGACAAGCCCTCGACCTATTAGTACTGCCAAGCTGAACGCCTCGCGGCGCTTACACATGCAGCCTATCAACCTTGTAGTCTTCAAGG
>CADCNI010000064.1 GCA_902802795.1 uncultured Ruminococcus sp. | reverse complement strand
TGTGTGGCGCTGCCCCACTCCCCGCAAGGGCGCTGCCCTTGACCCGCTAGGGAGCCTTGCCCCCTAGGACCCCGCGCTCGCATTCGCTCGCTAATTGCGCTTCGCTTTTCTTTTTCTCCCCACTCCCCACTCCCCACTTCCCACTCTCCACTCCCCGCTAAATTCTCATTTAGCGGGAGAATACCACTGAATGGGCCATTGCTTACCGGGGTAGAATTTTAGGAACTATGCAGAATTTAATCAGTCATTTTCCGCTTAAAAATACAGTATGCTTGCGTGTTTCAGAAAGTGAAATGTATCAATTATTTCTGCATAGTTCCTTAGTATTAAAAATTCAGCATTCCTCACCGCTACGTGTGCGCAGCTTATCCGACAGGAAGGCGGCGGCCATAGAGAATACGCTCGCCATCAGGGCCAGCAGCGGCAGCATGGGCGCACTTTCACCCGTGGCGGGGCTGTCAATGGCATTGGGCACGCTCTGGTGCTTGGTTTCGGTCGCGGCGGCTTTTCCTCCGTCGGAGGGGTTGACCACCTCGGGCTGGTTGTCGGTTTCTTCTTCCGATTCTTCGGTGGGTTCTTCCTCCTGCTGCGAACCGAGATAGTGCATTTCCGCGTTGTCAAACGCCTCGCCGTTGTCGGTTCCCTGCTCGACCTGCGCCCAATCTTCCTTGGTGCCGGCGTAATACACGTCGTCGATGTCGCATTCCTCAAACGCCTTGCTGCCGATACGTGTGATCGATGAGGGAAGTGTGAGGGTTTCGAGAACGCAGCCGGGGAAAGCGCTCATGCCGATGGAGGTCACGCCGTCTTCCAGTGTGACGTCGTTGATGAGCGGGAACATGGGAAGCCATGGCGCGATGGAAAGCGGTTCCTTCGTGTTGTCCGTATCGTCGGTAAACGAGCCGAAGTCAAAGAATTTGGAAAAATCGACCATAAAGCCGCTGCTTTCCTCTTCCTCGCTGTCCTCGTCATCCCCGTCTTCTTCGTCCTCATCATCACCCGAAAGCCACTCGTTGAGCCATTCACTCTCGTCCTCTTCGTCATCTTCCTCGTTGTCAAGCCATGCATATGGGTCGTCGTAATCGTACATATCGCCTTGTCCGCTGACGGTGAGTTTTCCCGCATCGACGTTAAGCTCCCATTGGAGGTTGTCCCCGCATTGACCCGATTTGGCCATGTCGGCGGTGGCCTCCTTGAACAGTTCGACAACAACGGACGAGAAGAAGTCCATGACATCCTGCTCCGTAAGCTCGGTTTTTTTCAGTTCCTCCAGTTGACCGATCCAGAGATTGGCAACGCTTTCAAGCTGCTCGGTTTCTTCCGGCGTGAGCGTCTGCGACTGCTTGATCTCATCCAGTGATTCCTTGAAAGAGGCAATCATGTCATCTATCATTTGAGGGTCGATCGGTTCGATCTCCCAATCCACATCTTCATCGGCATTTTCATCATCTTCCCAGTCGTCACTGTCATCCTCATCGTCGTCTGATAACGTATTATAGGTGACGTCTTCGCCATTGTCGGCGCCTGTGGTATCCTCTGTGGTGTCAACAGCGGGGTTCGCTTCCGTCACGGAAGGGGTGGAGGCGTCACCGCCCGTTTCCTCTGTTGTTTCGCCGTCCGTTTCATCGGCGGTTTCGTCGGAAGCCGCTCCGTCCGTTTCGTCATCCGTTGTTTCAGGCACTTCGGAATCGGGTTCGTCATCGACAGAGGCGCTGTCCGCCGCTGCTTCCTCTGCGGGTGTTTGGATTGCTGTGTCAACGGTCTCCTGTTCCCCGCTGTTTTCCGCATAGGTGACGGTGGCCACGGAAAGGTCGGAATCCGAGACCTCGCCCGCGAATACGGTCGTTGCCTGCATCGACAGCACCATCGCGGCCGCAATGGCTGTCACCAACAGCTTTTTGTTCTTCATGATGATACACTCCTTCTGGTAATTTGATTGACGAGCAAATGAATATTGGAATATTTGCCTCAATCGTATTGATTATATCACAATTTATGATTTCGTCAATTGTTTAACAATGAAAAGTTTGTAAAAAACCTTCCTGCCAAACATTTTTGAATATGTCTGTTATTTTAAAACGTAATATAAAAATCATAAAACGTGATGAATCTTGTATATTATAGCACGAATTATAATATTGTCAATATCCGTCACCACAAATAATGTTAAAACATGGTATAGTAAGGAAAATCATGACGCATCCATCGCCGGATAGGACGGTAGGAGGAGGGAAGGCTATGGCAGAAAAGATTTATCGGGAACTTGGCGTGAAAATCGCCAGGCTGCGTATGCGCGGGGGAATGTCCCAGTCGCAGGTGGCGGGCATGCTGCATATTGCCCAGACGACGTATTCCAATTATGAAAACGGAACACATAAAATTCCACTGGAGCACCTCCGGCAATTGGCTTTATTTTATCAGGTATCCTATGATGATCTGCTGGGAAGTATCGCAGAAAACGACGAAATTGACGAACAAACCGTGATGAATAAACTATCACGTCTCAATGGCAGCGGCAAACATAAGGTGATGGAATATATTGACGATCTGTCAGCTAATGATCAGGGAGACAAAAGGAGGCGATGATGGTGAGTGCAGGGCAAGGCGGAGGACGACGGTGGGCTGGCGCCCACCTAGGACGACAACGCAGCCATGTGCTCTCCAGCGCGCCGAACTTGTCTTTTTGTTTGTTTGGATTGCTATAATGACGGGATGAGGCTGATGATAAAAAACAGAATTCTCAACAAAATCATTGTATTTTTGTCATAGTTATGTTATAATACGATTAATCTATAGCAATCATAAAAACGCGGAGGAATATAAATTGGAGCATTTTGATAATTTTGATGATTTTGATCGTCATTTCAACAAAGGCGGCGACGCGCCGATGGCGGAGGATGAGATGACCGACGATTTTTCTGCTCCGTTGGCGGATTTATCGCCGGAGCAACCGCCGGAATCGCAGAAACGACCCAAATTCAGACGAGCTGCGTCCCGTTCCGACACTTCCGGCGCCGCCCCGGAAATGCCGTCTCAACCGGTAGAGGCACAGCCCGAGCCGATTCAGGTGACAGCCGATCCCGTGGCAGAACATACGGATTTTGCTGTGACAGCGGAAGAAATATGGGCTGCTGCCGCCGAAAAGGTGGCTTCCTCTTCCCAACCTCTGCCTCAAACGCAAACCGCGCCGTCGACAGAACTGGATTTTGCACCGTCTGCGGAAACTCCGACGGCATCTGAACCTCAACCCGAATCTCAACCCGAACCGCTTTCCCGACCCGTGGAGCCTGCCGCGCCCGATGAGGGGAAAGCGCATACCCATTCTGTCAGAGCAACGGCCGCCCAATTGCTCCAGGCGTATATCGACTGTCCCAGCAAGCTGATTAAAAGCGGCGCCGACGTCAACGAAATCAACCAGCGATATCTGGCGGGACTGAAATATGGCGCGGAATGGGGATTCAGCACGGTCATTATTCCGGTGTCACAGACCTTGGCCAATTATCTGTATCAGGCAGGAAACGGACAGCCGCTCAGCATAGACAAGCTGCGCGAAAGACGCAATACCATGCTTCTCGAGCAGAATGATGTGACCGGTGAAGCGATTATCCGTTCGTCCTATGAACAGAAAATCAACTATATGGAAAACCGGAATATTGATGTGGAGAACTTTGTAAAAGCCCGGGTGCTGGGCAAAGGCATCAACTGCTTCAGTTCCTTTGTTTCTCAGGGAAAAACCGTATGCGATATCATTATGGCACAGATTCCCACTACGAATCCGTGGGAAGTATTCATCTGGCTGCCGATAGGCGGCGTCAACGGCGCGCCCACCGACACGGAACTGGCAGCGATTTCCAAAACATGGTATGATGTGTGCGGCGCATTGCCCGCGGTGCTGGACTATGGAGCAGTGGAATACTTTATCCCCCACGGCAGACCTTCTCCCGAAGAGGCGCTGGAACTTGCCAAAAGTCACTTTGCCGTTTGCCCCGAACGCGTACTGCGGTTCACTAAAAGTCACTGCCTTGGCGAACTGGCCGATACGCTGACCAAATCCTGCGTGTGGTATCTGGGCTGGAAGTAACAACCGCTTTTTGTGTAAAATGAAATAAAAGAAAAAGACGATCGTCAAACCCTGGCTTGGCGGTCGTCTTATTGCGTGATGATGAAAAATTACAAATCCAGATCCGAAATCAGCCATTTGCCGTCCGGCTGTTTTTCGAGAATACAGATAAAGGCGGTTTCCACGGTCCGGTGATGTTCGTCATAATTGGCCGAACCTTCCACCGGCTGCACCATCACCTCCACCTGATAGGCCAGATAGCTGTCGCTGCCCGCGTCGATTTTCTGCCCGCTGATCTCTTGCAGTCTCGCGGTAGCATAGCCGAATACGTCGCCGTCATGGAAAAACTGCTCCTGAAATTCCACCGTGCAGTAGGGTCGCATTTCCTCGTAATCGGCGGTTTCAAAGGCGGCAAACCACGCCTTGATGACGGCGTGCGCGGTGATGTCGTCCTTTTGCCTGGACGAACACGACGCAAGGCATCCCATCATCATCGGCAGGGAAAGTAAAATACAGAGGAACAAACGAAATCTTTGACGTTTCATGTGACTCCCTCCGGTCGGCGTTAATTGATGAATTCCGCGTCGTCCATTTCGACAAAGGGTCTGTCACTGGCTTCCATGGCACTCATGCCGGTGCGGGTCTGCTCCACGATGGGATAGGCCGCGAATTTTTCCAGAATCGCGTCGAGATCTTCGGGCGAACCGGACACCGTAACCATGGCGGTGCTGTCGCCGATGTACACCACATTCATGTGGTTGCGGAAGGTGAGGTTGAGAAATTCCGTGCGACGCTTTGGTTCGCACTTGAATTTGACCATCATCATCTCCGAATAAATGGCCTTTCTTTCGTCGAGAATGGCAATGCGGCGGATATCCTGAATCTTGCTGAGCTGGCGGATAATCTGGGACATTTCAAGCTCGTCATTGGTGACGACAACAATGGTCATACGCGTGAACTTGGGATTTTCGGTAGCGCATGCCGAGATGGTTTCGATATTGTAGCCGCGGCGGTAAAACAGACCCGACACTCTCTGGAGCACGCCGGGGTGATTTCTCACCAGCGCGGAAAGAACCTTTTTATTAGACATGGTTCGTAATGTTCCTTTCAAAAATATTTTTCAAGTCCGCAGGACTTCCTTTTTTATTCTTTATTCATTATTCTCTATTCTTTTTTCTTTGAGTGAGCGAACACGAACATTTCAGTTCATTTCCGTGATGATCTTGTCGGCGCCGGCTCCCGGAGGAATCATCGGCAGCGCGTTGATATCCTTGCTGATCTGGCAGTCGATGACGACCGGGCCGTTTTGGGCAAAGGCGGCTTTGAGGGTTTCTTCGATTTCGTCCCGTTTGGTGATGCGCATGCCCGTCACGCCGAACGCTTCCGCCAGCTTGACGAAATCGGTCTTGCGGCAGGGGTCGGTGTGGCTGAACCGTCTGTCATAAAAGAGCTTCTGCCACTGACGCACCATGCCAAGCACCCGGTTATTCATGACCAGCACCACGATGGGCAGGTTGTAGCTCGCCAGTGTGGTGAGTTCGTTGAGATTCATGTGGAAGGAGCCGTCGCCCGTAATCAACACGACACGTTTGTCGGGATTACCCACCTGCGAACCGATGGAAGCGCCCAGACCGTAGCCCATGGTACCCAGACCGCCCGACGAAACAAAGGTGCGGGGCTGCTGGAAGTGATACATCTGCGCGGTCCACATCTGGTGCTGTCCCACGTCGGTGCAGACGATATCTTCGGGACGCATGAACCGATTGAGCTGCGCAAAGATGGCTTCGGGAGTGGCGTTGTCGCCGTCATCCTGCGTGCAATGAATCTCCTCGCTCCACTTGGCAATCTGATCTACCCATTCGGAATGATCGGCTTTATCCACTTCCTTGGCCAGCTTGGTCAGCACATCGTCCGCACTACCGCGAATAGAGAGATCCACCAGCACGTTCTTATCAAACTCCGCCGCGTCGATGTCGATCTGGATGATCTTTGCGTTCTTGGCGAAGGCCTTCGCGTCGCCCGCCACACGATCGGAGAAGCGTGCGCCCACAACCAGCATGAGGTCGCAGTTGTCGGTGGCCATGGCACTGCCGTAGCCGCCGTGCATGCCGATCAGACCGCAGTAGAGGCGGTGATCGGAGGGGAATCCGCCCAGACCCATGAGGGAACAGGACACGGGCATGTCCGCTTTTTCCGCCAGAGCAAGAAGCTGCTGGGAGGCGTTGGCGGAGATCACGCCGCCGCCCGCGTAAATCATGGGACATCTGGCATTATTGATAAGACGCACTGCCTTGGCGATGGCGCTGTCGTCGGCTTCATAGGTCACTTTATCCTTGGGCTGTTCGCTGACAAATTCCGCGAATTTGGCGGTCACATCCTTGGGAACATCCACGAGAACGGGACCGGGTCTGCCGGAACGGGCAATACGGAACGCCTTGCGTAGAATGGGAGCCAGCACTTCCACATCACGCACGATAAAGTTGTGCTTGGTGATGGGCATGGTGATGCCCGTGATATCTACTTCCTGGAAAGAATCCTTGCCAAGCGCGGGTGTGCCGACGTTACCAGTGATGGCCACCATGGGGATGCTGTCCATCATAGCAGTGGCAATACCGGTGACAAGATTGGTTGCGCCGGGACCGGACGTGGCGATGACCACACCGGTCTTGCCGGTGGAACGGGCATAGCCGTCGGCGGCATGGCTGGCGCCTTGTTCGTGGGCGGTGAGGATGTGGGTGATTCTGTCGCTGTACTTGTAGAGCGCGTCATAGATGTTGAGCACCGCGCCTCCGGGATAACCGAAGACCGTGTCCACGCCCTGCTCCAGCAGCACTTCACAGATGATGTCGGAACCGTTGAGTTTCATGATTGGCAATTACCTCCGTATTTTCATTCATTTTATGCAAAACCGCAAATAGAATTAACGATATTATAGCATTCCCTATGGCATTATGTCAATGAATTTGCCGTGTTTTTCACGGGAAATTACATGGGAATATATAAGTATTTTTTCGCGGGGATGACAATCCTGTCCGGAAGGTACAAAAAGCACGCTATCCCCAGACTCCTGGAAACAGCATGCCTTTTGTGATTCTGTCAGGATTGCTCCTGCAATGCCATTTTCTTTTCAAATTCCGCGACAGGCATATGCGCGCGTTCCGCCGCCTGCGCCAAGGTCAGAATGCCGTCCCGGACAAGCGCGGATAACGTATTTACAATCCCTTCCATAATGCCTTTTTCCATGCCCTCGGCCAAACCCTTTTCCATGCCCTCGGCGAGACCCTTTTCCATGCCCTCGGCCATGCCCTCGGCTCTGCCTTCCGCGATCCCCTCAGCTTTGCCCTCGACCATTCCCTTGGCTCTGCCTTCCGCGATGGCGTCGTTTCTCATTTCTTCAATTGCCAGACACATATCGACTTTCTCCTCTCTTTCCCCGTATTTTAATTTGGAACCTGTCACAATATTCACCATATCCGCTGTTTTCTTGGAGATACTCCGGTATCCGCTGTCCTCATGCACAATCTCGTTCAGACGCGTTTTGTTCCTCGAATATTTGACGTATTTCAGGGCCAGCCGCAGCTCGGTGTGAAACTTTCCGAAATCCTCGTCGGAAATTTCGGAAGGTGCGATCAGGTGCAGCCGGTAATTATCAACAAACGGCAGAATTTCCTCGTCCACCTTCATCATACCGTGCAGATCGCGCGGCGCCGTCCACTCCTCCGCGCCGAAATACAGTGTCAGCGTGATCACCGGCAACAGCGTATCCGAGCGCCAGAACCCGGAGAGATATTCCCCCGACGTTTCGGGATTCTCTCTGCTTTCGCGGTGGGCTTTCATGGTATCCTCCACCTGTGACATATACTGGATCGCGTCGTACAGCATATTGCGCACGGGCATGGCATAGTGAATCTGCGACTGGTTCTCGATGCCCAGCACCAGATACGCCATCTTTCCGTCCTCCATGGCCGTTACCATTTTCAGCACGTCGCGGAATTTCTGTATCGGTTCGGGCTGCTCCCCGCTGCCGTACGGCAGCGCAATGGCAGTGGTGTCGAGCGGCCGCAGTTGTTCCGGCCGGATGACCTGCCGTCCGCCGTACAGCAGGAAGTTGAACGCGTCCGCAAAGGTGGCGCTGTCCTGCATATATTCTTTGGTAACGGTGTCTTTATCCGCCATTGGCCTCACATCCCTTCGTCCTTATTATAGTCTTTCCGCGTTGTGCTGTCAAGGCGAAAAGTGTGAATCCGGCCTCGACAGGCAGGCCACGCAAATAGACGGTCAATCCGGATTTTCATTGACATCCGTTTTGTTTGATCTGCAAAAGAACCATATTATGTCGCCTTGGAAATCATCCGAGTCATCGTCATGATGTTGTAATTCTTTCTTTTCCGTATGTGTGTCGTATGCAGGCGGACTGTGAAAGGTTCTTATTTTCGGGGGATTTTCTATCAGATACCATTTTCCGATTTCATACGGCTGAGGACGGGAGTTTTGAGAATCCTTTTTCGGCATCAAATCTTCTTTAGAATATCCGGCGTCGTATGTTTCGCATTTTTCCTGTTTTAATGGCTTAGCCTCGCTCATGGGTTACATCTCCATAATAAGTGAATCAACTTCCTCCCAACGGCTCATTGCATAACGTCAGCAAATCGCCTGACGGCGGGTTGGTTTTCGCGGTGAATGCCTATGATTTTCTCCATCCAGATCATGTCGTACCAGCGGCCGAATTTACAACCGCACTGCCGGAAGGTGCCGACCGTCGCATAGCCCATGTGCGCGTGAAACTGCTCGCTGTTGTTGGTGAGGTATTCGTCCTCCGGCTCGGCGTGGCCGATACATGCGTAGAGATTCAGCACGCCCATCCGTCGCAGCGCCGTTTCCAATGCTTCATACAAAGTCCTGCCGGCCCCGTGTTGGCGGTCTTTTTGGTCGATATAAATCGTCAGTTCCGCCGACCAGTCATAGGCGGCGCGACCCACGAAAGCGTGCGCGTAAGCATAGCCGATGATACGGTTGTCGTCCTGCCGGACGGCGGCGAAACAGGGATATTTTTCCAATATATTCTGTATGCGGCGGCGGAATTCTTCCACCGTAGGGGTGACGGTTTCAAATGAAATCGCCGTGTGTTCCACATAATAGCGGTAGATATCCAGAAGCGCCGGCGCGTCGTCCGGCGTAACAGGTCGGATGAAGATGTCGCTCACGGTTGTGCCTCCTTTCGGGCGGATGAAAGCCCTTTGTAAAGTTCCCATACATCCGTCAACGCCTCGCCCAGCGGGTCGGAAAAATCCCATCCGTCTACGATCATGCGGGGATAGACGGGAAGAAACACCTTCGGGTCAAGCGCAAGTTCCATTTGTGACAGTTCCTTTTGCACCAACCGAAGCTGCTGCGCGTCGCGGGAATTCTCTCCCGCTTCGGTCAAAGCCAATTCCTGATTGACCCACGCCTGCACGCGGTGCAACTGCGTCAAAAAACTCATGCCAGACACTCCATTTCAATGACTTTCCATTCTCTCCCATGAAAGTCAAAGGTTTCCTCGTCGGTGGCATAGGGGCGGAAGCCCATCTTTTCATAGCATTCCATGGCGCGGCGGTTGATGTGGAACACGCCGAGCGTCATGCGATTCATGCCGAGAATTTCAAAGCAGTATTGCTTGGCGAGGGCGAGCATCTGCTTGCCGTATCCCTTGCCGCGCTGGTTGGCGTCTACTACAATGAAGCCGATATGAATGGAACCTGCTTCCCAGTCGGCATTCCGCAGCAGAAAATATCCCACGGGTCTGCCGCTGTCGTCAAGCGCTGTCATCATAAATTCGCAGGGATTGTCGCGTGCGCCGTCCAGACGCGCGTTGATCTGTTCTCCCGTCAGCGGGTACTGATAGCGGTAGGCGCTCCACATGGCAAAGGTTTTTTCGTCGGTCAGCCAGCTTGCGACAAGTTCCCCGTCGCAGGGTTTGTACGGTCTTAATCTCATCATAGGTTTCATGCTTCCTTTCAATAAGAAAAAAGGATTAACCGACCCACTTTCCAAAAGTGCCGATTCATCCTTTTAACCGAAATCATTTGCTGCGAAGGCCGCTTCCTACGCAAACAGGGTCGTGAGGACTGTATTGCCTTCTGTCTGTCATTATAACCTTTTTTTATCCGGTTGTCAACCGATTTCACAAAAAGGGGAAATTCACAAGCAAAGCAGAAAACCATCAGGGTAAAAGCATTTACTTTTATTAGAAGAAGATGTAAAATAGAGGCATGGATATAAAAACACTAAAAGAAGAAATCAAAAATATCAGTGAGCCGAGAAGGACGAGATATGGAAATATCCGACATAAACTCGAAGACATCATCATTATCGGATTATGCACCGTGATATGCGGAGGGGAAGATTTTGTCGATATGGAGGAATTCGGCAAAAGTCGCCAAGAATACTTG
>CADCNI010000063.1 GCA_902802795.1 uncultured Ruminococcus sp. | reverse complement strand
AGCATCCGGATGACGCGGGACCAGTCGATGTCAGCCATATCACATCACCGCCTTCCGCATAACAGCGCGCGTCTTGGGTCCTACAATGCCATCCACAGCTAGTCCGTGCTTCTTCTGGAAGCGCAGCACGGCCGCCTTTGTCAACACGCCGAACGCACCGTCAACAGAGAGTTTCTCGCCCGTCTGATTGAGGTGCCACTGCACCCATTTGACGCCGTTGCCCTTTGCCCCGTACCGGAGATTTCTGCCCGGTTCCGCGTAGGGGCATTTTTTCTTTGCGCTGCCGGAACCCCCGGACGCAGGTTTCTGGGGAATGTCCGCCGTCGCCTTGCTGCCGTAATCCGGCAACCCGAATCCGCGGATGTACCTCCCGTTCACCGTCACCGTGCGATAGGCAACCGCGTCGTCCTTGTTGCCTTCGATGACGGAGATTACCCCGCAGGAAGCCGCCGTCACAATGCCCACATGATCAGGACTCCCCTTGTTGTCGGTCGCGGCAAAGTTCGCGCCGTCCTGCCAGTCGTAGAAAATGACGTCGCCCGGTTTCGGCGTGTAATGCTCATCCTCCTGCCAGCGCCCCAGCTTTTTGTAAAGCGCAATCATATAGGCGCAGCCGCATTCCACGGGGATAATGTCGGTCAGACCGCATTCGATGGCAATTGCCGACACAAAGGTAGCGCACCACGCGGCGGTGTAGGTCATACGGTGATTCCGGGGGAGCGGTCGGAATGCGTTGTAAGCATCCACAAAACGCCTGTGGCTGCCGTCGGATTCCTTGCATCCGACGTATTTCTTTGCGGTCGTAATAACCTTTTGTCTGAGTTCCGTTTCTGTCATTTAATAAATTCACTCCTTTACCGTCCACGTTTCCGTATTTCCGCTTTCATCTGTTGCAACAATTCTGGCTCTACCCGAACCAATAACAGTGACAGTGCCGCCGGAAACCGTTGCAACCGATGTATCGGAAGAAGTCCATGTAATTGTCCCAGTCAGTTCGGTGGAAAGCGTTCCGACGGACGTCATGTTGTCAAGATGGTAAATCCGATTGTGCCCCGCCCCAATTCTGAACATCTTTATTGTAGCCGACTGCGTGTTGACGTGAACCACATCAAACGCGTGTTCCGCAACAGTGTGAAGCTCTCGCGCCATTGGTCTGAACGTTTTATTCTGTCGCTTATATGCATCAGTTGTTGTAGCAATCACCATCGTGTCCGGGAGCGGTGAAGGAATCCAATCCGGCTGTAAGATGCTGCTTTCCTGCGCCGAATCAAAATCAAAATGCGTATGCCCGCCCATTACGCAAAGCACCTTGCCGCCGCATTGTGAAAAATCAAACGCCGTATCGTCGTAGGTGAATGTCCCGCGATTGTTATAAAAATCAAGCGCCTGTGCAATGGAATAAATGCCTTTTCTGAGATAGGCTTTTGTATTGTCAGACGGTGAAATATCAAATGTCAGGTGCGACAGAATGATAATGCCGTAATCATCCGGCACATCTTTAAGCGCGTTCAGCACCCATTTGATTGAATCAGCAGGCATATCAGACGCGTAATCGCAGGTTGTACAAATATACCTTATCTTCTGGGCTGAATTATCAAACCAATAGTTACCGTACTCAGAAATCCCACCGTAGGTTGACTCCTTGTCTTTCAGCATCATTTCATAAGCCTTGCTGTGTGACACAAGATACTGGGGAGCAGTCTGCGCATCGAGCGTGTAGGGATTAAATTCGTGATTACCAAGTAGACAGTACATTTTTTTCGTCACATCTCTGAAATGTTCCTTGAATAGCCTGAGTTGGTTAATACCACCATTGCGGCTATCCTCGGTATCCTGCACGTCACCTCCGAACATGAAGAACCGACACCCTGTGTTGTCGAGAATTTTTTTAATCAGTCGGTTGCTGTTTTGCGCGTTGGACTGGCTGTGATAATCGGTCATGAATACGAAGGAATCCCCGGTCAGACCGCACGCGTCCGTGCTGTCGTTGATTTCCCGTATTTTCTGTTCCAGATGTGACACATAATAATCCGGGATGTCCTCACGTTCAAAAGACAGCGCGTCAAGGTCGCGGATGGAAAAACGGCTGTTAGCCGTAGCCGTATATACATAAATATATTTGTAATCAGCATCGGCAGAAAATTCTCTGATATAACGCGCGCCGATAGACCTTTCTAGCAAAGTCGATGTGTTTACGGTAGGTGTGTTTCCAGCGTACAACATCATCGTGTTGATGTCTGTTCCAAGGTTGATAAATCTATACGAATGTCCCGCGACAATGTTAAATTTGTACGCAAGCGTTTTTCCTGCCGTCGTTTCTGCAATCAGTTCATCCCCTATCAGTCGGTCATAGTCAGTATGGAAAGAATCAAGGTGTGTATCGATTATTTGACTCGTTTGCAGTATTGCTGAAAGTCGTGTGTTGACTTGATTTAACTCCGAATTATACATGGCTTCAAACAGCGCTGACGCTGCTGTGTTGGTCTGATTTTCATTATTTGTGGTTACGATAACAAAAACGCAGTACACGTCATTAGCGGGTCGATAATAGGTAGGTCCGCCAGCATATAGAGATACAGCGGTCGTATCGAACGTAATGCCATCGTTCGAAACATATATCAGCAAACGAAAATCAGTATAGGATGACAAGGATATATCTGTTGCTTTTTTCACAAAATATGTGTTCCCATATTTACTTCTGATTTTCGGAAATGCCGATACGATACCGGGGGCAGGATGCACCAACGAGCCGTCATTATTTACACCGTGACCGCCTATTTCCCATTCGACATTAAGTACACCATCTATAGCGAATAACCTCTTGTTTTGTTCGGTCACTGCGCGTGTAAGATTAGCAAATTTGTTGCTCATTGATTTGTCATATTCCAGTGTAAACAATTCTGCCGCCGTCGTACCCAACTGTACAGTCTGATTTTTGCTGACGATGGAAAACGTACAATAGTAATCCTCGTCAGCCAAAAACGAATGGAGCGTTACACCGTCAACGGTGATTTTGGTATATGCATCGTTGTCCGACGATTTCAACACTCTGAGTGAAAAATTGATATAGGACGATAAATAGATAAATGTACCTTTCCTGATTTTGAATACTTTACCGTTTTTGATTCTTATTCTTTCGTTGTAATTACTTCCGAGAAGCTCTAAATGGCTGTTTTCCGCATTTACATCGACGCCGCCAACTTCCCATTCAGCCTTGATTATTCCGTCCAGTGAAAACAACCTGCTTTCGTTTTCACTGGTAGTTTTTTCTGCGTTTCTTGTAACAGCCCCAGCGCTATCGCCCTTTACGCCGTTAGACATTGTGCGTATATCGTCACTTAACGCTTTTACCAGTTCCACCGTTGCGCCTTTGTTTAAATCAACCATTTAGCACCTCCGTAATTTCTGCACTTGTATTAAAGCTTGTCAATATTGTCAAAACGCTTGCAAACGTCATTTAAATACTCTTCTTCCCGCGTGATTGGCGTTGGCAAATCACCGTTTGATTGCCCCGCCGCATGCGCCAGAAACTTGTCGCTTCGTGTAATCGGTTCTATCATCCTGTCAGCACCTCCGAAATTTCACTTGACGTGATGAAAAAATTATAAATATCTTCAATCTGCCCGCGTACTGCGTCGCCTGCGCTCTCATACTCCGTGCCGTCCCAGCCCACGCGGATGTTCCGCAGCTCCGTCCCGGTATCCCCGCCCGAACCGCCGGGGGAGGCAACCAGTTCGTTCATCTCGCTGCGCAGAGCCGCCACCTCGGATCCCCATGCATCCAGCGCGGAAAACCGGGGACTTGCCATGATCGCGGACGTGTTGCGGATGGATTTCTCGACCGTCATGGTGAAAGGCTGACCGGAAATAATCGGGCGGTTGGAAGAACTGCCCTCGTACATCCAGATTTCGCATTCATACTCCCCGACCGCCTGTGTCACGCTGCCTGGCAGCAGGAATGTCACGATGCCCTCTTCCGCCGTGCAGTTGGTCAGGTTAAATTTTGTGTCGTCGGGCGCATCCGCGTCGGAAATCACGACATGCAGATAACGGCTGTCATTGTCGAACTGCTTGACCGTGATTTTGTCGATCTTCACGTTGATGTCAATGTTTCTTTCGATATAATCCTGCATATTTTTTCATCACCTCAATTGATGTTGAAAGTATAGCTCTTCGGTTTTGACGCGCTGCCGAGCGTTCCGGCGCTGCCGCCGTAGGTCGAGCCGGAGCGCGTCACATAAAATTCCACCGTTGCCGCCGTGCCGCTCACCGTCCCCGACAGATTCAGACTCACGCTGTGCCGTGTCACGCCGCGCCATACCGCCGAAGCGGATTTGATCACCGCCGTCGACCACGCGGCGCTCCCCCTGACGCGGGCGTACACCGTCAGCTTCACGCCGGAGCCGAGCGACGAAGCGGAGGAATTCAGCCACGCCGCGAGTGTCAGATTCATCGTCAGAGCCGTGCCGGAGCGGGACGCGGCATAGGTCGCGGCGTAGTTGACCGTCGGACGCGCCACGGTGGAAGAAACCCTGCTCACCAGCGTGCCGGACGCACTGCCCGAACCGCCCGAACCGCCCGAACCGCCGCCGGAATCGGAATCACTCCACAAATCCGCCCATGCGCTTCCGTTCCACCGCCGCCCGAATGCCAGATTCACCCAGCCGGAGCCGTCCCACCGCTTGCGCACCGTCACATCCGCAAACGCCGCCCCCGTAAATCGTTTTATGCTCATACTCCCACCTCACCAAAGCCATAAGTCCCCGGGTTGAGGCGCGGATGGCTGCGCCTGCTGCACATAGATATTCGGTGCGCCTTTTGGGGCTGCCGTTCCGATCTGTATCGACAGCCCGGAAACCGCTCCGTTGGTAAATCCAAACGTGGCAAGTCGCATTTCGTAAACCGTTCCTGCTCCCGTAATGTCCTGTTTGGTCAGCGTGGCCGCCTGTCTTACCAGTATTTCAGCCGTTCCGGCGCCACTGTCGATTCTGAGAACCAGTTCACCGGCGCTTGACGCCGTTACAGTGGTGCCGGTAATAACGATTAATGCGCCCCCTGCGACCATCCGACCGTCCGCGACGGTGATATTGGCGCCGGACGCGGTAATGGAGCAGCCGTTAAGAATACCGTCTGTCAATGTCGATTTCATCAATGCCATGAAATTTCCGGGAGTCATCGGATTCCCGGTTTTGGTAATCAATTCTGCCGCCATGTGGATCAGATCGCTCCTTTCAGTTTCAGAATTTTCGTAAAATCAACCCTGATACCGCCAAATATCAGAGTAACATAACCGCCGCTGTCGGAATTCTTTTCGTTTTTTCCTGTTAGGATGGTATGGTATTCTTTACCGCCCTTTAGGATTCTGACCGGCTGCCCGATATGCAGATCGGGAATCATCCTGTCGTTGCGCCGGAATGTCAGCTCGATCAGATTGTCCGCGTCAGACTTGCGCATCAGCTCCGCCGATTTTTCCCGGGCGGCGGCGGCAAACGTCTCTCCTTCTTCGACCGTCACTTCCGCGACCCGCTGCACCACAGGGGGCGCATAGTCGGAGGCATAAAACGTCTGACTCTGGCTGTCATCCTTGGCATTGTAAACCACCACCTTGTTGACGCTCCCGTAATCATCCCGCAGCGTGAACTTCTGCTCCGTGACGTTCGGCAGGTCGGCTTCGATAGTGATTTCGGTTTCTCCCGCATGATTCGTAATCACGGCGGTAATTGTCTTTGCCATCGGGTCAAATTCGCAACTGATTGCGATTTTATCATTCTGTATCGCCTTTCTCGCCAGATCCCAGAAATCGTGGAGGTTGTCTTTCAGGTTCAGATCGACTCCGTCGGTGTGCGTGGCAGCCGTGACGGTCAGTCCGGGAATGTTCTGCACGTTGTCGGACCCGGCAAACGTGCAGAGGATCGCCGAACGAAACCAGCCTTCCAGATCGGTTTTATTGTTGTTATAGGTTTTTCTGTTGTAAAAAAACTGAAATTCAAATAGCGCCGGCAGGGGAGAAAGCTGCACGGTGGTGGTGGCTTTCCCTAACTCCACCCCGGCGACAAATCCCTGATATACGACATGAGCGCTGCGCGTAATATGACAGTACCACCCGCGTGAAAGTTCCACGATCCCCGGAATAATAATGCTCGTTTTGTCAAGCGTCAGATAATCAAACACGATTTCCGGCGCGTCAATCACCGAGAAAAACTTGAAATCAAATGCTCTGTCAAAGAATTCCGCTTTATAAATCATATCGTTATACAGTATCGCTCACCTGCCTGACTTCTACGGTAACGTCGAGTGCGGCGCCCGTCGAATGTGTGAATTTTAATCGGCTTTCCCCCGTGGGCGCGTAAATAAATCGCTCTGTGGAAAAATCGGAAAGCTGATAGACATTGACCTCTTCCGTCGGAGTGACCTTGATAATTCCCATGCTTTCAATGTTCGCGTCCACAATCAGCCTTTCTCCCGTGGCAAGGCTGATTGTCACCGCGCCGCTTGCGATCTGTTTTCCGCTCTGCTTCAATGTCCATGCCGGATTGACGCAGGGGCCGGAAATAATGATCTTGCAGGGAGCAGGCGACACCCGCTCATTCTGAAGAACCAGCTCATTCTTTTCCGCATCGGCGAAAACGAAAGGAAACACCAGCGGAAAGACCGTATTCTCCCCGGTGAGGTCTATGGTTTCTTTCGCATATGCCTTTTCATACCACTGAGAAAGGCATATAAAATCAATCGGGCAAATCAGTCGGTGCGCCTGCCTGTCGATTTCGGTTTTGTCAAGCCGCTGGACTTCTACCTTTCGGTAATACCAGACAGTAAACCCTTTAGGTCGATAGCCAAGCGTCAGATTCCCCGCCGAAATAAACGTGTTAAACGCTGCATAGGCGTCGTAATCCCGAAACCGCATTTCGCCTTTGATGGTCTGCTGGTTGAGTTTGCTTTCCACCATAGCGAAAGCGCTTCCCACCTGTACCGAACTGATATTCCGCGAAAAACCCAGCCCGTCAGGGGAATAGAAAGCGTGAGCGGTGTCGCACAGGTCATACTCCGCACCGACACTGTCAATCAGTTTGAATTGTCTGTAGTTTACGTCGCTCAAATCTTCGCCCCCAATGCCCTGTCAAGCTGCCTGAGAAGCGCCTCGCCGTCTCTTGCCGATGCGCCGTTGAAGTGGTTGTCATAGGTGATGTGTATGGTCTTGTTCACACTGCCGGCAGCGCCTCCCTGACCGAATCCGCCGGAAGTTCCGTTGTCGCTGAGTCTTGCGGCAGCCGAAGCCGCCGACACCCGCATTTTCTCCAGCATTGCGTTTGTCGCCGCCGCCGCTTTCCGCGCCGCGTCAGGCGCTCCTTTTTCAAAACCGACCGCAACGCCTTCCGCCAACGGTCTGCCGATCAGGTCACGGGTCTTTTTCGACGGCGAATTGATGCCCGCCGCTTTTTTGGCAGCGTTCATCGCGGTATTTACCGCCGCGATGGCGCTGCTCACAATTGCGGGGAGCTTAATGTTGATTCCTTTCGGGATTCCGTCGGCAAAGGCGGTTCCTAGACTCTTTCCGGCGCTTGACGCTCTGCTTTCGGCGCTTCCCAGCGCATTCACAGCCGAAGTGGAAACGCCTTTTCCCGCCGCATTGGCAGCGGGTTTCATGCTGTCAATGGCGGCGTTGAATGAACCGCCCGTCAGCGTGCCGCGCAGTTTCGCTTCCTCTTCCGCGGATGACATTCCTTCCACGGAAGCACCCGCCAGACCTGTACCGGACGCCTTCGCCTGCCCTTGTCCGCTGTCTATGCCCCCGGCGTAGGCGCCCGCCATCAGCCGACCATAGCTTCCTGCACTGCTTATGGGAGTAGGCGACCCCATCGGACTTACCGCCGCGTCCGTTACCGCCTGACTGGCTTCTGTAACCGTTTCCACATTGCCGTCTATACCACCCGCATAGTTGTCCGTCAATCCCTCTCCGGCAGCTTTCGCCTGATCTTTTGCGACCCGCGAGGAAAACGCGCCTATGGTCATGTCAACCGTTTCGTTTGCCTGTTCCTGCACCCCCGGCAGGGCGGAGGATTGCCCCTCGGCAAAACTCTCCGTTGCTTCTTTGCCGTTTTCAAATAAATCCACTTTGGTTTCGTTAAAAACAAGTCGGTTAATGGTTTGTATGGCTTCCTCAACGGAGATTTCTCCGCTTTGGATGCCCTCTATCAGACCGTCAGGAATCTTAACGCCTGCCTTGGCAAGCTCATCGGCGGCTTTCTGCATCTGTGATAAGGATTTGTCAATTAAACTCTGTCCTCCTATATCGAGCGCCACTTGATAGGTCGCAAATTCATCGTTGAGCTGTTCCCCCAAGTCCTTGATCGCCTGCTTTTTCTGGGTCGCTTCGTAATTTTCGTAGCTTTTCCACAACGCGTGCCTATCGTTCAAATACTGTTCCAGCCGTTTGTTGGCGCCTGTCAGATCCCCGGCTCCCTGCTTCGCATACGCTTCTTCTACCGCTCTCACCAGATCCAGCGCTTCCCCTTCCTGTTTGGCGTACTCTTTCAGCGTCTGCTTCCTGTCATGAACGGCTTTTGCCTGTTCCGCGATTTCCTCGCCAAAAAATCTCCAACTGATATTCTTTTTGAGCCCTTCATCGAATTTTTCTGAAAGATAACCGTCTTCCGTAATCAATTCGTCGGGATCAACGCCCCATCTTTCCATGAAAGCATCCCGCTCGTTCTGATAAGCTTTTCTCGCGTCATTTGTGGCTTTGTGCATGTTGTCTTGTTCGACGCTGTATTTTTTATACTCAGGATCCAGGGAATCAAATTTCGCTTGCAACTGCTTTTTCTGAATGTAATTATCAATCTCCTTGTTAAGTTCCTGATAATTCGTAATCAGATCGCCGGTCTTATTCAGCTCCACTTTAAAACCGTTTTCGTTGAGCTTGTCGGTCACGCTTTTCAGTTCTTTCTTGGAACCGATCACATTGCCGTTTTCATCTACCAGATCATGCAGCCTGTCCTTAAGCTTTTCGATCTGGTAAATCTCCGAAAAGGACGAATTATAGGAATCCTTCCGGGACTGTTCCATATCCTGCATGCTGACGGCGGTTTTTTCCAGTTGATCGTCAAGATCGGCATACTGATTTTCCGTGTCCTTTCCCGCCGCCGTCAATGCGACCAGCGCCACCGTCACCGCCGCAATCCCGCCGATTGCCAGCGCCCAGGGATTTGCCATCATCACGACATTGAGCGCCTGAAACGCGCCGGACGCTCCCTGCACCAGCTCCGTCACGGTCTTTACGATCTGAAACGCCTTGAATCCGGCATATCCGGCAGCCAGTACGGGAACCAGCACTTTACCGGATTTTGTCAGCAGCTCCACGCCCTTGACCACCGCCGGGAGTGCCACTTTGCCTGTTTCAAGAGCGACCTTACCGATGGAACCAAGCAGCTCGCCGCCTGACTTGACAGTGTTCTTGAAGGAACTGCCGGAAAGATATGCCGTCACCTTCTGAAAGCCCTTGATAAAATCCGGCGCGTGCTTTGCCGCGAATTTCGCAACCCCGGCAAACATCTCTCCGAACTGTTTTCCCACCGTTTTCACGCCGTTCTGTATGCGCGGGTCATTCAGCGCGGAAACGGCGGTCTTCACACCCTCCGTGAGCGGCTTCTGCATTTCCTCATAGATCGTGATAGCCGTGCCTTCCAGCCCGGATTTCAGGACGGTGAGCTGCCCGGATAAATTATCCTGCATCGTGTCCGCCATACGCTTGGCGGCGCCGTCGGCGTTTTTGATGCTTGATGTCAGCTTGTCGTAGTCCGCAGACGTCGCGTTGAGCATCGCCAGCAAACCCGCCTGTGCCCGCTGCCCGGCTACCCGGTTGGCAAACGCCGTCTTTTCGGCGTCGGTCATTTTCGCGGTCTTGATCCTCATCTCATCGAGGATCGTTCCCCAGCTCCTCGCCTTGCCGTTGGCGTCGTAAAATTGGATTCCCAGCCCCTCGATAGCGTCCCGCGCGTGCGACGTATTCACCGAGAGCCGAGTATAAATCGCGTTAAGCTCCGTTCCTGCTTGGCTCGCCTTGATGCCTGCGTTCGCCATCAGACCAATGGATAAGCCCACATCCTCAGCGGAATAGCCCAGCGTTCCCGCCATCGCTCCGACGTACTTGAATGTTTCGCCCATCATGCCGACATTGGTGTTGGCGCTGCTGGATGCCGCCGCCAGCACATCCGCGAAATGTCCCGCGTCGCCCGCCTTCATGCCGAAAGCGGTCAGCGCGTCGGTGACGATATCGGACGTCTTGCCCAAGTCTTCTCCGGACGCGGCCGCGAGATTCATCACGCCCTCGATGCCGCCCAGCATATCGGCGGTTTTCCATCCCGCCATCGACATGTACTCCAACGCTTCCCCGGCTTGCTTTGCCGTGAATTTGGTGGTGCCGCCCATCTCTTTGGCTTTATCGGTGAGCGCTTTCATTTCGTCCGCCGTCGCGCCGGAAACAGCCTTCACCTTCGACATCTGGCTTTCAAATTCGCCGCCGATGTCTACCGATTTTTTGATGACCGCGCCCGAAGCGGTGGCGGCGGCGACCGTTACGGCCGTCACCGCCTTAAAGGCAGCCTTTGCGGCATTTGCCACCGGCTGTGCTTTTTTGCCGAATTCGCCGAGCGTGCTTTCCGCGTTCCTGATCTGCTCCGCCGAGTAACGGGAACTTTCGCCCATCTCCCTGAGTTTGCGGTTGGTGTCGTCGAGTTCCCGCTGTGTGTCGTTGAGTTCCGCCTCCGCGTTATTAAGCGAGGTCTCCCACCGCTTCGTCTGCTTCTCTGCGGTGTTGTAGCTTCGCTCCGCCGCGTCCAGTTTTTTGGAAAGTTTGGCGACCGCCTCTTCCTGTTTCTGGATTTCCTCGGTCGTTGCGCCCTCCGCGTTTTTCACCCGGTCAAGCTCACTCTGCGCGTCACTGAGTTCCTTCCTGTACTTTTCCACATTCTGCCCGGCTTCGGTGTATTTCGCGCGGGATTTTTCGACTGCGGTTTGCAGCACCTCCACCTTTTTACGCTGCGCCTCCGCCATTTTATTATACTGCTCGGATTTCGCGGTCAGCGCCGAAAGCGAATCCGCATTGTCCTTATATTCGCTTTCGACCTTCTTCATCTCTGAACCAAGCAGTTTGATGTCGGTGTTGATGGATGATACCGCCCTTTTAAAATCCCTCTCACCGTCAAGCCGTATCTCCGCTCCGATCACAGCGTTCGCCATTCGCAGCCACCTCCTATATCGGAATCACATCATCAATGGTCAACGGCGGCTTGTATTCGCCGTGATACTTCTGGTATTCCGTAAATAACGCCATCAGCTTCCTGAGTGTGAAGCGGTGAAGTACCTCATACTCAGGATAGCCTAGCAGCGTAACCCCTATAAAGACAAGGCGGGCAATATTGATCTTTACTGCCCGCCCGTCGGGTTTGGGTCGTCGTCCCCGTCGTCGTCCGGCAGCGAAAAGCCGAGCGCATCCAGCACCTTCCCATAAAAATAATTGAGGCTGCGGATGTCGATAGCCGCCCCGACTTCCTTCTCATCGAGCGCCGCCTCGCAGTCCTCCGATTCATTCAGCAGCAGCGTCAGCAGATACCGGATATTCCGCGTAGCCTGCTTCCCGTCAATGACAATCTGGATGATCTCTGTCAACGACTTGTCAAAATGCTCCTGCACCTCGTCGATGCAGTTCAGCGTGAAGGAACAACGGTAAACCTTTCCCCGGAATTCAATCTCCACCGGAGCGGGATTCAGATTTCCCATCAGTTACCGCCTCCGCCGTTGCTGCCCGAACCGGAACCGCCCGAACCGCCGGAACCGCTCGCGCTCGTAATGCCGGCTTTGCCGTCCACCCACGCCTCCGCCGCCGCTTCGGTGTCAAATGTCTTTTCGATCTTCCACACGCCATCGAGGTTCTTTCTGATCTTGCCGGGAAGGGTGTGCGTGCCGAACGCGATATCTTTTTGTTTGGTGTCCATGCTGTCATTCGGTTCGGTGAATACGACTTTCGGCAGCCAGATAGCCCTCCAAAGGCTTACGCCGTTCACTCTTTTGCGTGCATAAAAGCCAAAGCCGACGGGAATGGGATTGTCGGTGTCCTTCGCAATAATCTCGCCGGTATCCGCGTTCGTGGTGTGTCCCATCAGGATTGCGTAATTCACGTCAGAAATATCCGACGTGTCAAGGCTGATATCGCCCTCTACAAACTCATGCGATTCTTCCGCGATATCATCATCCGCGTAAAGGGTGACGTCAGTGGGATTCGCGTTAATGTCAACTTTAATTGCTTTGCCAAGCGCAGTGCCGCCGCTGTAGCTCTCTGCGGTACCGTTAGCGGCGTACTTTGCGTAAACCGGATGCTTGATGCCAATTTTCGCCATGTGTAAAAACCTTCTTTCT
>CADCNI010000062.1 GCA_902802795.1 uncultured Ruminococcus sp. | reverse complement strand
TATGCAGAAATAATTGATACATTTCACTTTCTGAAACACGCAAGCATACTGTATTTTTAAGCAGAAAATGACTGATTAAATTCTGCATAGTTCCTTAGCCTTTCTTGTCGGTTGTTTCCCGCAATCCGAATTACATCTCCATATCTGAGTAATTATATCATTTTTTCTTTTTCATTGCAAGCGGCTATTTTTATTTTTTTATGAATAAATCAAGAAATCTACATATAAAAAACGCGCCTGTTTTCCACATTCCGACAGGAAAAAGTGGAAAACAGGCGGCTTATTGTTTTACTGTTTCAGATGCTTTTCAGACGCAGCAATGCGTTTATTTCTTTTCGCTGTCGGATTTGTCATCCGCATCGTCGGAAAGGTCGGTTCCCAGCATCTTTGGCACTTTCATGCCCGCCATTTTGAACGTCTCGCTCAGCGGAGGCACCGAACCCATCAGACCGCTGATGAAATTGGCGGTGGAAGTCTTGCCGCCCTCTTTGCTGCCGCTGTCCCAGACCGTGACCTTGTCGATCTTGATATCCTTGACCGCTTCGACCTGCGTCTTGACCAGTTCTTCCATCTTGTCGGCCAGAATAAGCTGCACCGCGTCTTCTGAGCTGCCGCCCGCTGCCGCCACGATCTGCGCAAAACCGGAGGCCTGCTTGGTGAGGATCTCCTGCATACCGCGTGCCTGCGCTTCCATCTTGGCATAAATCGCGTCGGCTTCACCCTTGGCCTTGCGGCGGATCATTTCCGCCTCGGCTTCGGCTTCGATCTCGATACGCTGCTTTTCGATTTCCGCCTTGACGATAACGTCCGCCTTCTGGGTCGCGAGTTCTCTCTCGGCACGGGTTTCCTCGGCGCGCTTCTGGGCGACGTAGGATTCTTCGAGCGCCTTGGCCTTAGCCACGTTTTCGGCGGCGACGGCGCGTCTGGCGGCTTCGGCTTCCCGTTCGCGGCGGGTCGCGTCGGACTGGGCGATGGCGGCCTTGGCTTCGTTTTCACCGTTGATGGCGGTGGCGTTGGCGGAGGCGACGCTGATTCTCTCGTCTTTCTGGGCGTTGGCCTGACCGATGGAACCGTCGCGGTTCTTTTCCGCCACGCTGATCTTCGCGTCGTTGATGGCGCGGGCGGCGGCTTCCTTACCGAGGGCTTCGATGTAGCCCGATTCGTCGGTGATATCGGTGACGTTCACGTTGATGAGACGCAGACCGATCTTTTTCAGTTCGCTCTCGACGTTGTGGCTGACCGCTTCGAGGAACTTGTCGCGGTCGGTGTTGATTTCCTCGATCTCCATGGTGGCAATGACCAAACGGAGCTGACCGAAGATGATATCCTTGGCAAGCTCCTGAATCTCGCTCAGGCGCAGACCCAGCAGACGCTCGGCGGCGTTCTGCATGATGCCCGGCTCGGTGGAAATACCGACCGTGAAGCGGGAGGGTACGTCGATACGGATGTTCTGACGCGACAGGGCGTTGGTCAGATCGACGTTGATGGAGATGGGGGTGAGGTCGAGGTACTGGTAGTCCTGGACGACCGGCCACACGAACGCCGCGCCGCCGTGGATACATTTGGAGGACATACTCTCGCCGTTCTTGTCGTTGCCGACCTTACCATAGATGACCATGATCTTGTCGGACGGACATTTGCGGTACCTTGACAGGACGACCGCGAACATGCTGAAAATCAGCAGCGCGATAACCGCGAGTGTGATCAATACTTCTGATGGCATTTGACATTACTCCTTTTGCATAAGAAATGGTTTATATTATATAAAGCTTTTTGCTTTATATTTTTACATAAAGAATTTAAGAATATTCCGAATTGTAATAATTATAGAAAAGATTACAAATTAAACATTAACTTCACAGACACGACCATACCGATGATACCAATAATTGCCCAAAGCACGCCCATGATTCTCATGTGCCGCAGCCAATGCTCGCTGGGCTGTGCCTCTCCGCGATATTTCCATTTTTCCGTCACCCACATCAGGGAGGGATTCTTTATCACCATAATTCCCAGCACGAGAAACCCCGTTGAGAAGAGGAGCGGAAGAAAATTGAATGGATCAAAAAACATGGGCCAGCCTCCTTCTATCTCTGATGACACGGCATTTTATCAATCAAAACACTTTTGAAAAATTCCATATATTAATATACAAAAAAATTATAACAATTTGTAATCAAGCGATCGTATATCCTATTCCGTTTTGTTTGCAGTATTCCTCGGCCGTGCTGCCTTCCTTGACATAAAGCGCCGCGCCGCAATGCTCAAACGCCTTGTCTCCGATGGCGGTGATCTGACTGCCCAGATGCAGGCTTTGCAGCGAAGTGCAACCACAGAAGGCATCCGCGCCGATCTCGGTGACGCTGTCGGGAACGGTGACTTCTTCCAGCTTAGTGCATCCCATAAACGCCATATCCCCGATGCTTTGGATATGAGAAGGAAGCGTGACTTTTTCCACACCGAGGTTGCCGGCAAAAGCGCCCGCGATCTGTTTCACATTCTGAGGAACCGTCACATTGGCTTGATTGCCATGATAGGCAATCAATATGCCGTCGCCCACTGTCACAAATTCGTCCGCCGCGTGGGCGGTATCCAGCCATGCCGTCCCGGAAAAGGCTCTGCCGCCAATGCTGCCCACGGTGGCGGGAATCTCCAGTTCCTTGAGCCACAGGCAGTCATAGAACGCGCCGCGTCCGATGGAGGTGACGTTTTCGGGAATCGCAACCGACACCAGCGAGTGACAGCTCTGAAACGCGTAGTCCCCGATGTCGCTCATGCTGACATTCCAGTTGACGGTTTCCAGCGACGTGCAGCCGCCGAAAGCGTTAGGGCCGATTTTGGTGACGTTTTTGCCAAAGGTGACCGATGACAGGTTTTCCTCTCCCGCAAATACCGATTCTCCCACTTCCCTCACGGGAATGCCGTAGATGGTATCGGGAATCGTAACATCCGTCTGCGACACCGTATGCCCTGTGATAATCATATATTCCCCGTCGCTGTCGCTGACGTGCGAATAGGTAAAAACCAGATTGGCCATATCAAACGGCGCGGCAAAATCCGATGAACACCCCACAATGACACACAGCGCGGCGACCGATGCGGCGATCAGCAGGATTTTGGCGAGAATCGCTGTTCTGACCGAAAATCCGCATTTTTTTTGAAAAACATTCACGGCACATTCCTCCGAAAAATTGATATTGGGGCAGATACTCTGATTATGTTCATTATATCAATCCCGTCGGAGAATTGCAATATTTATCGGAATTTATTTTATGATCGCCTGTTGCCGATTTTCAGCAGCTTTTCGGGATTTTGCACATAGCTGTGTACCACGCTGCCGCAATTGCGGCAGAAGATGTGATAGAGGTTTTGCCATGTCCAGACGCTTTCTTTTCCCGTGACTGCCCCGTAACCTGACTGATAGCCTTCCACAAATTCGGTGCCGCCGCAATAGGGGCATTGCTTGATTTGTACCGGATGCGGCATACTATTTCACTCCTTTTTTTGTTCGATACTCTCTGTTTCTTCTGATTTCGTTTTATTCCTTCCGCACCGACTTTACCATCAGCGTATTGCCTACCGCCATGCCGACCACCTCGACCGTTTCGCCGTATTTCAGCGGTCGGTCGCTTTCGGTCATCGCCTCGGCTTCGGTCAGCCGCCCTTGGATAATGACGTTGACCTTTCCCGTACCGCTGCGATGGGGCGGCACAGTGATGTAAACCTCGCCCATCTTGCCGACGGCGCTGTCCATTTGCAGCGTGCCGTTTTCATTGAGCGAAGCCGCCCAGCGGAAGAACCACGCCACCAGCAGCAGCGCCAGCGTGCCAAAGACAAACGCCGTAATGATTGCCGCTGCTCCGCTGCCGCTCAGCGACAGCGCGGACAGTCCTGCCCAGCCGCCTACGGCAAAGAACGCCACCATGCCGCGCACGGTGAAAATGCGCAGTCCCGAATCCCCCACATGAAAATCATGCGCGTCGGGTGCATCGTTGCCGAATACGCCGTCTATACCGTTGTCGTCGGGCATATCCACATCCGAATGCCCCGCCATGCCGATGAAGATCATCACGGTCTGCAAGATCATAATGACCGTCGCCGGGACGGCTACCGTCATCAGCGCCGCCCGCAGCGGATCGCTCATAAACCATTCTTTCATAATGCGAAAAACCTCCTAAATTTTTTTCTCTCTCATCTTTCGCCCGGTCATCACATCAAAATCCCCATCCTCCATATAGAGCGAAATCTCGTGACATTGCGGACAAACGGCGGCTTTGACGGGATATTGCGGCAGTTCACGGTTGCCGGGTCGGAAATAACACCCGAATTGCGCGTTTCCCACGCTGCCCTCCATCATCTCCGCGCCGCAGCGGATGCAGGTTCTCATGTTTTTTCACGCTCCTCCCTGTCACTTTTTTCATACTCTGTTCGCAACATCCCTATCCCCTTTTTGATACTCTTTTCCCGGATTCTTATTCCTCTCTTGATACCCTTTTCGGAAAATGCCTATCCCTTTTTGATACTCTTTTCAATCAACCATTCTTTCAGCACGACACATTTCAGATTTCACACTTCACACTTCACATTAACTCCAGTTCCGCTTCCGCCTTTTTGCGCAGTTCGCTGCTGATGTAGGTCAGCATGATAATGCGCAGCGCGTCGTGAAGCCGCTGTGCCGCGTCATTGACCGTACCGGTGTAGCCCTCCTGTGTGCCGGCGTAATCCTTGATTTCCTCGTCAATGATGCCGTCGAGCTGCCGGATAGTGAACTCCTCCACCGGTTCGAGACGCTTGACGATCCTGTAGATGTAATTATAGAGATCCGCGTCCTTAATGATATCGTCCGACTGGTCCTCCACATCGCCGTTGACGCATTCCATCAGCTTAAGGATGTTTTCGAGCTGCATGGATTTGCGCAGCATATCCACGATCAGGATGCGCGCTACCTGACGTTCGCCGTATTTTTTATCCACGGGAGAAGGAATCCAGCCGCGTTTAATCCAGTTTTGTATGGTGGAACCGCCGACGCCCGTAAATTCCACCACCTGCGAAAGCATCAGCCCGCCTGTGACCAGAAATGCGGGGCGTATGGCTTCAAAATCCACAATATCTACAATCTCCCGTTCATTTTTTTGATTAATCACGTGATTCACCTTCAAGTTTACTTGATTTTGTTTGATATTAATTTGATTATACTACGAGTTCATTTGATTTTCAAGTATAATTATTTGACTGTTTATGAATATTTTTTTAATTTATCTTCTTATTTCAACGATTTTCTCTTATTTTCGCTGTTTTTCGGATTTTTTACAATAAAAAGCGGCAGGAAGCTGTTGATGGAAGCCTCCTGCCGTTTGGCGATTGTAAAAGGAAATGAGAATTTAGCGGAATAAAAAAAGAAAAAAAGCATAGCGCAGCGCATAACTAGCGAGCGAATGCGAGCGTGGGAGTCCAGCCGATGACGGCAAGCGTCATCTCGGACTAGTTCCTCCTGGCAGGTCAAGGGCAGCGCATGTCAGCAAAGCTGACAGGGAGTGGGGCAAAGCCCCACAAGCGCCGCAAACGGCGCGAGCAAGACGCGCCAAGACCCAAGACGAAGCTAAGGCGAATACAGGCAATTTACCTCATCCGAATTCGCCCGACTGCCTTCTTAATCGAGGCTCGTTCCGACTGCCTTCTTAATCGAGGCTCGTTCCGCTCGGTCGGCTAAAGCCTCCCTTGTGTGGCGCTGCCCCACTCCCCGCTGGTGGCGCTGCCCCCAGGCCCCTGCCAGGAGGGCCTGCCCCCCTGGACTCCCGCGCTCGCATACGCTCGCTAGTTGCGCTTCGCTTTTTCTTCTTTTTTCTTTTTCTCTCCACTCCCCACTTCCCACTCTCCGCTAAATTTTCATTTAGCACAGCCTATGACTGCTTATTCTTCCTTGCCGCCCTCATCGGTTGCTTCTGCGGATTCATCCGCTTCGGCCGTTTCGGACACAGGTTCGTCCTCCACACTATTATCCACGCTGGCGGTTTCTTCGCCGTCCTCGTGCTTGACGCGGGCGAGCGCCACGACCTTGCCGCCGTCCTCGATCTTCATGACGCGCACGCCCTTACTCGGACGGGCGCACTCGCGGATTTCATTGACGGCAATACGGATAATCACGCCCGTATCGTTAATGATAATCACGTCGTCGTCGTCATTCACCACGCGGATAGCTGCCACTTCGCCGTTTTCGGGGCGGTAATTCTTGATCCCCATGCCGCCGCGCGTCTGGATGCGGTAGTCGGAAATCGGGGTAAGACGGCCGTATCCGGTGCGGCTGACGGTCAGCACCCTGCCGCCTTCCCGCAGCACCGACATGCCGATCACTTCGTCTCCTTCGCGCAGCTTGATGGCGTGAACGCCTGCCGCGCCGCGTCCCATCGGGCGCACGTCGTTTTCATTGAAGCGGATGGCGTAGCCGTCCTTGGTGGCGACCAGCAGTTCGTTGCTGCCGTTGGTCAGACGCGTCCACACCAGCGAATCGTCGTCCCGCAGAGTGAGGGCAATCAGCCCCTTCTTGCGGATATTGCCGAATTCGCTGAGCGGTGTGCGCTTGATGAGGCCGTTTCTCGTCACCATCATCAGGTACATTTCTTTATCATAGCTGCGCAGCACACGGATCATTTCGGTGATCTTTTCGTCCCCCTCGAGCGGGAGCAGGTTGACAATGTTGATGCCCTTGGAGGTGCGGGAGCCTTCGGGGATTTCGTAGCCTTTCAGACGGTAGACCCTGCCGCGGTCGGAGAAGAACATGACATAATCGTGGGTGGATGTGATGAACATTTCGGTCGGCACATCTTCCTCCCGCCGTGCCATGCCGCTTACGCCGCGCCCGCCCCGGTGCTGGAGCTGGTAGGTGTCGAGCTTCTGGCGCTTGACATAGCCGAACGCCGTAAAGGTGATGACGCAGTCTTCCTCTTTGATGAGGTCTTCGATATCCATCTCGCCCGACACGGTTTCAATGGCGGTTCTGCGCTCGTCGGCAAACTTGCGGGCGATCTCCTGCGATTCCTCGATGACGATATCGCGGCGGCGTTCCTCGCGGGCGATGATGTCGTTGCAGTCCTCGATTTTCTCCATCAAGGCTTTGAGTTCGCCCTCCAGCTTTTCCTTTTCCATGCCGGTGAGCTGTGCGAGACGCATCTGTACAATCGCCTGCGCCTGTACATCGTCAAAGCCAAACCGATCCATCAGACGCTGCTTGCCTTCGGGAATGTTCTTGGAGGAACGCAGGATGGCGATAACCTCGTCGATGAAGTCGAGCGCGACTTTGAGGGCTTCGAGGATATGGGCGCGTTCTTTGGCCTTCTTGAGGTCGAAGATGGTGCGGCGGAGAATAACTTCGAGCTGGTGCTTGATGTAATACTCGAGCATTTGCTTGAGCGTGAGGATCTTCGGCACGCCGTCCACAATCGCGAGATGAATCGCGCCGAAAGTGATCTGCATATTGGTGTTTTTAAAGAGGTTGTTCAGCACGACGTTCGGAGAAGCGTCCCGCTTGACGTCGATGGTGATGCGCATGCCCTCGCGGTCGGAGTGGTCGTCGCAATTGCTGATGCCTTCCAGCTTCTTTTCCTTGACAAGGTCGCTGATGCTCTCGATAAGGCGCGCCTTGTTGACCTGATAGGGCAGCTCGGTGACGACAATCTGATAGCGTCCGTTGGGGCGCTCCACGATTTCCGCCTTGGCGCGGACGGTGATCTTGCCGCGTCCGGTGGCATAGGCGGCGCGGATGCCGGAACGTCCCATGATAATGCCGCCTGTCGGGAAGTCGGGGCCTTTGATGCATTCCATCAGTTCATCCAGCGTCGCGTCGGGATTTTTGAGCAGCAGACACACCGCGTCCACCACTTCGCGCAGGTTGTGGGGGGCGATATTGGTCGCCATGCCGACGGCGATACCCGTGGAGCCGTTAACCAGCAGGTTGGGATAACGGGAGGGCAGCACGGACGGCTCCTGATGGGAGTCGTCGAAGTTGTTGACGAAATCGACGGTTTCCTTGTCGATGTCGGTGAGCATTTCCATGGAAATCTTGCTCATCTTGGCCTCTGTATAACGGTAGGCAGCCGGCGGGTCGCCGTCCACCGAACCGAAGTTGCCGTGACCGTCTACCAGCATATAGCGCATGGAGAAATCCTGCGCCAGTCGCACCAGCGCGTCGTAAACCGACGCGTCGCCGTGGGGATGATAGCGACCCAGCACAGCGCCGACCGTGGTGGCGCACTTCTTGTAGGCTCTTTCGGGATACAGACCGTCCTCGAACATGGTGTAGAGAATTCGTCTGTGCACCGGCTTCAGACCGTCGCGCACATCCGGCAAGGCTCTCTGCACGATAACCGACATCGAATACGCGAGAAAGGAGTCCTTCATCTCGCGGTTGATGTCAACCTCAACGATTTTTTGATTTTCATGACCTTCGTATTCCATTGGCTATAGTCTCCTTAATTTGATTGTATTATTTATATCAAATATTACATTTTGGAATATTTACGATGTTTTTCTTTCAAAAAACGCTTCCAATCCGTGAATTTTTTCTTGCTTTCTGCGGCAGACAACGGCACATACAGGAAAGTGCCGTCTTTGAAGATGATTACCGTCATTTTTTTCTGCCTGCGAATGGCTTTCATTTTGCGGTAGACAATCTGATTGACGGCTTCGTCCGCCTGATGCGTGATGACGGTCACATGGTCGTCATACCACCGCAGGCTGATGTCTTTGGAGGGAAGCGCCATTTCCTGACGGCGTGCTTTGACAAACGCCAGTACAAAAACAAGTAAAATAACCAGCCAGACCGCCGCCGCCATCACAGCCGCGCGGATATTTCCGCCGCGGGCATGCAGCAGACATCCCGCCGTCACCAGAACGGTCGCAGCCGCCAATAAGCGATTGCGCTTCCATCCCGCAACGGCAGAAACATCCGCGCCCGTCATGGCAAAATCAAACTGCCAGCGCGGCGGCTCGGCTTCTTTGTCAGGCTGTCCGACTTCACCGACCGATTCGGGCGATGTTGAACCCTGCATCAAGGCGACTCGCGCATATTTCGCGCCAAAGGTCTGCTGCAAAAAGGAAGTGACCGCCAGCGCGGACGCCGGATCGAAAAACCGCGCCGGAAGATAAAGATAACGGGTTTGCTGATGAACGAGATATAGCCCGTCGGCGCTTTCATATACGTCGGTAATCTCCTGCCACGGAAAGACGCTGTGCGTGCGGGCATGGGTGATCGTCAGCCGGTCGGGATAAAAGGCGGCTTCCGTGGGGAATGCCTCTTCCTCCGCAAGTTCCCGCTGCTGCATGACCCGGTTGAGCTTCCGAAGGACGAACATCCTGAAAAGCAACTGCCACGTCAGCAGGAACACGATCATCGCTGCCAGAACCGCCAGCAGCGGAATGCGTTCCCTGGCGTTGTCGAGCGCCAGCAGCACCAGCAGCGCCGCCAGAGGCAGCGTATAAAGCAGCCTGACCCACAGACTGGGGATTTTCACCTGCTTGAGCAGCCGATCGGTGATAAAGACCGTCCTCCGTCTGCTGTCGGACGGGGTAATCTGATATTGTATTTTAGCGAAAGGTTCCATTGGCTACTCTCCTTTTTGGCCGCATGAGGCGGTGGAGAATTTCTTGGGAAATGCCCGCTACAGATTGTAATAATCCGGCGGTTTTGCCACGGATTTCCACCGCTTTCACCCTGATTTTCCTCTTTTCTGCGTCTTTTTCGCCGTCATCCACGTTCATTCCACATCAACTTGTGGAAAACTCGGTGCAAACTCTTGAAACTATTCGTTATAATTAATTTTCTTATAACTTGAAGTTTATATCACTTCACAATTTCAAAATATTACAGTAGGTTATCAACCTTTTCCACAGAGTTTTCAACAGACTTTTCAGATGATTCCACGCCACACTGTCAAAATCTCCCGATTGGTGGGAATAACGCGGTGTGGAATGGATTTTACCGATACGGTTAAAAATTCCCACTCTATATTCCAAGCGCGAAGCGCTTCTTTTTCTATTATCTATTATCTTAGCGAGCGTTTTTTTCCAAGGTTCGCGCATCAAACGTCCAGGTTCTTGACGTACTTGGCGTTCTGCTCGATGAATTCGCGGCGCGGCTCGACCTTGTCGCCCATCAGGATGGAGAAGGTTTCGTCGGCGGCTCTCGCGTCGTCCAGCGTGACACGCAGCATAATGCGGGTGGCGGGATTCATGGTCGTCTCCCAGAGCTGCTCGCTGTCCATCTCGCCCAGACCTTTGTAACGCTGCACATCCTCCGAACCGCCCACTTCCGCGAGGATTCTGTCGCGTTCCTCGTCGGAATAGGCGTAGAGGTGCGCGTCCTTCTTGGTGATTTTGTAGTGCAGCGTATCCTCCGCGTCGCCCTCTTCTTTGACCTTTTTGACCGTCGCGGTGCCGCCCAACTCCCGAACAATGCGGTCTTTGTCCTCCTCGCTGTAGGCGTCCATTTCCACGCGTTTGCGGGTGATACGGTAAAGCGGGGGCTGCGCAATGCAGATATTGCCGTTTTCGATGAGGGGGCGCATGAAGCGGAAGAAGAAGGTCAGCAGCAGCGTGCGGATATGGGAGCCGTCCACATCGGCATCCGCCATGATGATGACCTTGCCGTAACGCAGCTTGGAGATGTCAAATTCGTCGCCTATGCCGCAGCCCAGCGCGGTCACCACCGGCATGAGCTTGTCGTTGCCGTAGACTTTGTCCATGCGCGCCTTTTCGACATTGAGCATCTTGCCCCACAGCGGCAGGATCGCCTGAAAGCGTCTGTCTCTGCCGCCCTTGGCGGAACCGCCTGCGGAATCGCCCTCGACGATGTAGATTTCGGTGTTGACCGGGTCGCGGTCGGAGCAGTCCGCCAGCTTGCCGGGCAGAGAAGCGTTGTCAAAGGCCGTCTTGCGCCGCGCCGCGTCTCTTGCCTTGCGGGCCGCGTCGCGCGCGCGGGAAGCCTCCAGCGCCTTGTTGAAGATGGATTTGGCGACGGCGGGATTTTCTTCGAGATAATTCATCAGCTTTTCGGACATCACGCCGTCCACCAGACTGCGGATCTCGGTGTTGCCGAGCTTGCCCTTGGTCTGTCCCTCAAACTGCGCTTCTTTCAGCTTGACGCTGATGACGGTCGTCAGACCCTCGCGCACGTCGTCGCCGGTAAAATTGCGGTCGCTGTCTTTGAGAATGCCGAATTTGCGAGCATAATCGTTCATCACGCGGGTGAGGGCGCGCTTGAAGCCGTCCTCATGCGTGCCGCCGTCCACCGTGCGGATATTGTTGGCGAATGACAGGGTGAACTCATTGTAATCCATGTTGTACTGCATGGCGATCTCAGCGGTCGCGTTGCCGTCGGCGGACACTCCGCTGAAATACATCACATCGGGGTGAAGCAGCTCGACCGACTTCTTCTGATGAATGTACTCCACGAAAGAACGGATGCCGCCCTCGTAGCAGTAGCTTTCGCTCACAGGCTCCTCGCCGCGCAGATCGGACAAACGGATATGAATGCCCGCGTTGAGGAACGCCTGCTCTCTGAGGCGCGTCTGGAGCGTTTCAAAGTCATAGACAGTGGTTTCCCTGAACATCTCAGGGTCCGCCTTGAAGCGCACGAGCGTGCCGCGTTTGTCGGTGTCCCCGATCACTTTAAGATCGCACATCTTATTGCCGCGCTCGAAACGCTGGTAATAGACGTGCTGCCCGTCGCTGACCTCCACTTCCAGCCATTCGGAGAGCGCGTTGACAACCGAAGCGCCCACGCCGTGCAGACCGCCCGACACCTTGTAGCCGCTGCCGCCGAATTTGCCGCCCGCGTGAAGAATCGTAAAGATAACCTCTACGGCGGGAAGTCCCGTCTGGTGCTGGATGCCCACGGGAATGCCGCGGCCGTTGTCGGTGACAGTGATGATATCGTTCTTTTCTATGTCCACCGTGATGAGGTCGCAGTAGCCCGCCAAAGCCTCGTCGATGGCGTTGTCTACGATTTCATAGACCAGATGGTGCAGACCTTTGGGGCCTGTGGAACCGATGTACATGCCGGGGCGTTTTCTGACCGCCTCCAACCCTTCCAAGACCTGTATCTGGCTTTCGTCATACGCCTCCGCGTCCACGGCGGTGCTGACCAGTTCCATATCCGATTCCTTTTTTTCGATGTTATCCAAAGTCATAATCCTCCGAAATTTTTATAATATGCCTGCTGTTTTTTTCACACGGCGCTTCTTTTGACGGAAGTGCGGCATCACACAGCGTTATATAAAAATATTATAACATACGCGGCACAAAATTGCCACAGTAAATTATTAAAATTTTTTGCTTTTTATTAGTATAAGAGCAATAAAAATAAAAAAAGAACGTCATATTTCGCCTGTGACGGTCGAAATATGACGTTAGCCTTCTATATTGGCGATTCCCTGTTCGGCGCGTCCTGCGAGCGCTGAGGGCGAAATCTGGCACAAATAAACGCGCCCGTCCCGACAGACCACAAAACTCTTGGGCAGATCGTCGGTCACCGTGACCACTCTCCCCTCTTTTTCAGCGCGGGTCAGCAGGTAGCGCGTATGCTTGGAAATCGTGGTGTTGTCCATGTCAAATATGCCGATAATCTCCCTCTCGGGAATCACATAGTTGTTGCCTAAATGCAGATACATTGTGCCGCATGATTCCTCCTTTCTTTGCGCGGTAGGAAGTGGGACAAGTGAACAGTGAACAGTGGCCAGTGGTCAGTAAGGCTAACCACTAACCGCTAACCACTAACCACTAAATTTCCCATGATCTACCGTGATAATCTTTCCCCGATCCAGCCCCTTGACCGTATGGGGATCACAGCACGAAATAAAAACCTGCCAGCCGTCCATATGGTTCATCAGATAATCCTGCCGCAGTCCGTCCAATTCGCTCATCACATCATCCAGCACCGCGATCGGGCGCTCTCCCACGGCCTCCTCGAGCAGCGCCGCCTCCGCCAGCTTCAGCGCCAGCACACAGGAGCGCTTCTGTCCCTGCGAGGCAAAGCTGCGCGCCGACATATCGTTGACCGAAATGACCAGATCGTCGCGGTGACAGCCGTAATTGGTACACCCCTGCGTAAGATCCGACGCGCGGTGCGTTTCCAGTTGTTTCCGCAGCGCCTCGGCGGTTTCCCGCTCGGATTCGGGGCGGAAAAAACCGCACTGATAACGCAGGGAAATCTTTTCCCGTCCCGAAGAAATGCCGTCGAAGATTTCCTCCGTCTTTCCACACAGCCGGTTGATATATTCGGCGCGCTTGCAGGCAATTTTTGCACCGGTTTTTGACAGATTTTCGTCCCAGATTTCCAACATCGGCTCAAATCCCGCGGTGGACACGGACTTTTTTAAAAAGGCGTTGCGCTGCGCCAGAATGCGGTTGTACTCCACCAGCAGCCGGGGATAGGCGGGGTACTGCTGCGAAATCGCGCCGTCCAGAAATTTGCGTCGGTCGGCCGAACCGCCCTTGACCAGTCCCATATGATCGGGCGAAAACACCACGGCGCAGAATTTCCCGATAAATCCGGTGGCCGCCGCGAGCTTTACGCCGTTGAGGGTCGCCTGTTTTTTGTCCGTGATGACAAGCTGGGCGGTCTGGTCGCGCTTTTCGGCATGAAATTGCAGCTCCATGCGGGCAAATTTCTCCCCTTTGGCAATCAGCTCGTTGTTTTTCGCGCCGCGAAAGGAGCGAACGCCGGTAAAAAGGCAGATGGCCTCCAGCAGATTGGTTTTGCCCTGTCCGTTTTCGCCGCCGATGACGTTCACGCCGTCGGTAAATTCAATCGAAGCGGGGGAGAGGTTGCGAAAATTTTCGGTATATATACTCCGGGCAATCATGCATTGCGAACCTCCAATTCCACGCTGTCGCAGGGAATTGTGACCATATCGCCGGGACGGATTTTTTTGCCGCGCATGGTGCAGACTTCTCCGTTGACGAGCACGGCGCCGGACGTCACCATAAATTTGGCTTCTCCGCCGACGGCTGCGATGCCGGCAAATTTTAAAAGGCTGTCGAGTTTGATAAACTCGGTTGTAATTTCGATGATACGATGCTGCATAGCTACCTCCTGATGGAAAGGGAAGAGTGAAAGAAAGGAATGGGAGAAATGAGAATTTAGTGGGGAGTGGGGAGAGAAATAGAAAAGCGAAGCGCAATTAGCGAGCGAATGCGAGCGCGGGGGACTGGTTCCCTGGCGGGTCAAGGGCAGAGCCCTTGCGGGAGAGTGAGGGCAGGGCCCTCACAAGTGAGGCGTAGCCGAACGAGCGGAACGAGCCTCG
>CADCNI010000061.1 GCA_902802795.1 uncultured Ruminococcus sp. | reverse complement strand
TGACAAGCTGGTGGCCGTCATGGAGGACGGGAGCGTCGGCTCCCCCTGCGGCGCCTGCCGCGAATACCTCATGCAGCTCGACAGGGACAGCGGCGACATTGAGATATTGGTGGACAGGGACGCCGAAGAAACGGTGCGGTTAAAAGAGCTTGTTCCCGACTGGTGGGGAAACGAACGGTTTGAAATGGCCGACGGTCAGCAATTATAAAATCCTGTTTTTTAAATGAATATTGAAAACTGAAAATTTAAGAATACAAAGAAAAAAACCTGCCGACATACATCGACAGGTTTTTCTTTGATGGTGGGAGAGGGTGGATTCGAACCACCGAAGCGAGACGCGACAGATTTACAGTCTGTTCCCTTTGGCCACTCGGGAACTCTCCCATATAAGATCGAATGGAATTGGAGCTGGTGGACGGACTTGAACCCCCGACCTGCTGATTACAAATCAGCTGCTCTACCAACTGAGCTACACCAGCATAACCGTGCAAGAGGTCCGACTCGAACCCGCCTCCAATCAAGTGCTTATATACTATACTACACTCGGCGGCATTTGTCAAGTTTTTTTTTCATTTTTTTTGATTTTTTTATTTTTACTTGTATCAATAAAAAGTAATAAAACATACCTTCCTTTTTCTTTTCTCACAAACTTCTTGCATTCTTGCTTTGCAAGTGCTATAATACTATTTATACAAACGTAAACTTTGAAAAAGGGAGCAATGATTATGAAATCTATCAAACACGTATTCGTCCTTCTTTTGACTGCCGCACTGTGTCTCTCGTTTGCCTCATGCAGCAATCTGAAAAAGGATACCACCTCCGACGCTGAAACCGAATCGCAGGAAGTCGCCCAGCAGACCAAACTGGAAGAGCTGGTCAGTGACAATACCTTCCAACAGCAGGTACAGGCCATGTCTGCTTCCTACAAATCGCAGGGCATCGAATTGAGCGTTACCGCGGAGGGCAACAAGCTGGTGTACACCTGCACCTACACGATTGAAGTGGAGGATATGGCCACCACCAAAGAAAAACTCTCCGAGTACCTCGACGGTGCTAAGATGATTTCCTCTTTCAACAGCATTCTCAAGTCGATACAAACCACCGTTCCCGAAGCGGAAGCCGTTGTCGTAAGATACTATGACAAGGAAGGCAATGAACTGGTTTCCAAAGAATACAGAGGAAGCGCTGAGTAAAACCTTTTGACTGTTTTTTATTCTCCTTTTCCGGATCGCCCCCGACAACCTTATTTGAGGCTGTCGGGGGCGATGTTTTTATGCGACTATCCTTTATTTCCGGCCATCCAGCCATTCTGTCACCGTGCGGGCAAACACATCAGGGGCATCCATAAACGGGCTGTGTCCCGTGTTTTCTATGACACACATCTGCTTTTGCGGTGCGTTCACCTGCTCATAATACATCTGTGCCGCTTCCTGCGGTATGGCGCAATCGTCTGAACCGCTGATGAAAAACACCGGAAAATCGTAATCGCTCCCGAGCGCATACAGATCAAACCCAAAAAAGGCATATTTCATCAGTTCTTCCTGTGAAGCAAAAAACGCCTGCGTATCGTCGCTCATGCGCAGGAACCATCGCACATCGGTCATATTCATATAAGGCGAGGTAATGCCCGTGACAATCTGCCCGAGCGAGGACATTTCCCCGTCACACCCTAAGTATTTCGACGAAAGACCGGCGACCGTCATCAGGTCGCTGAGTGCCATGTCCTCATAGCGGTTTACCTTTCGCATACGTCCGAGCGCTTCTTCGAGCGCCGCAGCATCCGCCGCATGACTGCTTTGCTTCGCCGCTGTCAGCGCCTTTTCTCCCAGTGTGATCTTGCCCTCGTACAAACCGCTCACCGCCTGACTCACGCCGATGTAGGCCTGCACCTTTTCGGGATGATCGTGTATGTAGCGCGCGCCCAGCACCGTTCCCCACGAATGCCCCATGATGACGACCTTCTCACAGCCGAAACGCTCGCACGCATAATCCACCGTGGCGTCCAGATCGCTCTCCAATTGCGCCACCGTCAGTTCGCCGTTATCAAAATTGGCATAGAACGTGCGCCCGCAGCCGCGCTGGTCGTAATGCAGCACTGTGAATGTCTTCTCCATGGGTCTTTGGTAATACGGCGCGGCAAAGCTCATGGGACTGCCGGGACCGCCGTGAACAAAGATCATCACGGGGTTGGCGGTGTTCTCGCCGCGTATGTGGATAAACTGCCGGATGCCGTTGATTTCGATATAGCCGCTCTCGTCAATGCCGCTGTCGGAGCGGATTTTGTAGCGGGATGCATTGACGGCGCGGCAGACCAGCAGAACGATTGCCGCCAATAAAATCACTCCCGCGATGACAGCCAAAACAATACACGCGATTTTTACGATTTTTTCCATCTCAACCTCAACTTCCTATTCTGATTGACTCTCATGATAATACCGGTCAGTCCGGACTGCTGCCGGAATCCACCCACACACCGCATTCGGAAATTTCCGTCTTTACCAGCAGGAATTCCAAGAGGATAAACAGCAGGCTCCCGCCGTATCCGAGCGTCAGACCGTAAGCAATCGGATGTTTTTTCGCTGAATTTTTCATATCTCCATTTTTCCTTTATTATTCCCCTATCTGTCCGTACAGCACATCGAGCGCTTGGGCGCTCTCGCAGGGGATGTCCGGCTCTACCAGCACATCGGCGCATTCCTTGTCCGCACGGAAAAACTGCTTGGTGGAAACATGCAGCAGCAGTCCCGAATGCGGCAATTGGAAAATAGCGATGTCTCCGTAGCCGCTGGGAGTATTGCCGGGGGCTTCTCCGATCAGCGTGCCGAGACGGTTGTCCTTGATATATTCCGCAAATATCATCGCCGAGGAAAAGCTGCTTGCGTCGGTCAGCACATACACATCCCCGCCAAAGGTCAGATCGTCATAGGGCTTATTCTCACTCGTCTCTTGGTTATCGGTCAGCATCAGCCAGCCCAGCCGCCAGCAACCGGTCACTTCCTTGTAGCTTTTCACAGGTAGATAGCGGAGAAACTCATTGGCCACCAGCGAATTGCCGCCGCCGTTGCCCCGCAAATCCACCGCCACACGCCGGATGCCCTGCGCCTTGACCTCGGCAAACATTTGATGGAGACAGTCTGTATATTCCTGATTCCAACGGCATTCCCTGAGCGTGAGAAGCGCAAGACTCTTTTCTTCATCTATCACATAGCTGACAAAGCTTGTCTCCTCCTGCGCGGTGAGGTACTCCTCGTTGATTTCCTTATATGCCTCCAGCGTGACAAAATCTTCTGCCGTATAGCTTTCGTTCTCCTGCTTTCCCTTTTCTTTTTCCCATGTATAGATGACCAGCCCTTGATCAATCAGTCCGAGGTAATCCACACCGCTGAGACAGAAAAAATCATTGGTCATCTGATGCTGCGCCCAGCTTTCCACTTCATAGGAATACAGCTTCTTATTCTGCTCGAATATTGCGTCCACGGTGCGTCTGTTGATGCCCATGAGACGCCAGCCTTCCTGCTTGCGGCGTGCGACGCTCGGCACATATACTTCGTCATCCCATTTTCCCCGCACAGACGTATGCGCGTCACCCATCACGGACAAAACACTCTGGATTTCACGGCGCAGGTCATTCACCGTTATACTGCGGTTTCTTTCCAGACGCGTCACGGACGCCTGATAATATTTCTGCACATTATCGGGCGTTCCGTCTAAAAACAGAGGATGACACTTTTTTATGCAGCGCATCGCATAGGCAAGGTCTTCCCTGGCTTCCTCCGAAGAAAGTGTCCGGTCATAAGCCGACGTTGCTTCAGAGGGACGGAAATTGACCGAATTCCAGTAGGGATTGCAGAGCGAACCCAAAACGCTCATCCCTATCGACACCACCAGACACAGCGGCAGCAGAATCTTTGCTGCCAGATGGGTTTCAAATGTCATCAGATAAACCACATTGCTCAGGGCAGCCGCCAGCACCGTAACCAGCACCACCCATTCCGGAAAGGAAACAACCAATAAATTCAGAGGCACTAACCCCACTGCTGCCAGCGTGAGCAGGATAACCAGACACAACACGATTTTTTGCTCCATTTTCATTGACTCCTTTTTTCTACTTCAGCCAGTTGATCGCGGTAATGATCACGTCCGCCCCGTTGCCCAGCAGATTGGCGATGAAATGTGCCGTCATCACCACATAGAGATTTTTGGTCTTGATGTAGGCCACGCTCATGGGAATCGCCAGAAGCATGGCAGTCAGAATGCCGAAAAGCGCCACCGCGTGTTCGAGCGCATACAGAAACATACTCAGCAGGGCGGTGCCTGTCAATACCGCCTTGCCGCTGTCGGTCACGATCAGGCTGCCGCGGTAAAACGATTCCTCCGCAAGCGGCGGCAGGAGAATGGTGGAAACCGCGAAAAGCAGCAGCGTCCCCCATGTATCGCGCCGCAGTCCGATGGTTCCGGTGGGAAATTCGGGAAACAGCATTTCCAGCGTCATCGCCGCGCCAAACGCCACGGCGAATCCCGCTATGGTCAGTCCCACCGCTTTCCAGAAGGCTCCGCCCGAACGCAGGCTTTCGCCCCATTGACGGAAGGAAATGTCCTTTTTCAGAAGAAAATACACGGTAATCCCCAAGTAAAAAATAAAATTGGTATAAATCACATATCTTCCCGGCACCCAAAAGCATGACCCTACAAAGAGAAGCTCCCACATCAGCGGCAGTCCGTTCTTGCTGATATATGTTTTCATGTTGACTCCTTTATTGCAAAAAAGCGGGGAACGCGGCATTTATTTAAAAAATCCACATTCCCCGCTGTCATTCTGTCCTGTCCGAATCAAACCGCCGATTACTTGGTCAGATTGTCAATGCTGACCTTGCCCATCACGTCACTGACGGTAATGGTGTAATCCGCCTTCTTGCTGCCGGCGGCAAGCACAACGCCCACTACGTCGCTCTTTTTGAGCTTATACTTGGCGCCCTGGGGCAATTTGATGCTGATGTCGCCCATGACATTTTTGATGGTGCAGTCGCCCGCCAGCTTGATTTTGGACTCGATCTGCGCCTTTCCGGCAATGTTTTCTATTGAAAACACGCCCACGCTGCCGTTGACAACCACCTTGCCTGCGCTGTCCTTAATGGAGAGATTTTCCACCACGCTCTCGTCCATCTGCACATTGCCCGCCACATCGGAGATGACCGCCTCCGGCGTGTTGATGCCGCTGAGTTCCAGCTTGCCCGCCACATCCTTGGCGATGAACTTCGTGAGCGTCAGCGGCAGGGTGCCGGTCACCTTGCCCGCCACATCGTCAAAGCGGAGGGTTCCCCCAAAGCTCGGGGGAATGGCAATGGTAATCTGCGGCGCCTCCTTGGAATTGACGCGGAGCTGCTTAAAACGAATGGTCGCCTTATCGGTGCCGTCGTTATACACAAACTCGATGTTGGGTATGTTTTTACCTGTGAGGTTGGCGGCGGACTTCACCACGCAGGACATACGCACTTCGCCGTCAAAGTTAAAGTGAATGAATTCATCCTCTGACACCGTCAAAACCAGCTCGGCGGGCATATCCTCAATTTCAATCGCGCCCTCACCCGTAGGCGTGGGAATCTGTCCCTCGGCGTGACTCGTGACCGTCTTGCTGTGGTCGCTGAAAGAAAACAGATTGCTGATAGGCGTGTCGTTGATCATCACGATATCGCTCATAGAAACGTATTGCGAAACGATGTCCCACGAAAAGTCGCCCGCACCCCGCACGATGAATCCCACACCCATGGCAAAGGTCACAATAAATACCACAAAGAGCGAAACTGCTCCGATAATCTTCTTAATCAAAACGATCCCTCCGTTACCAATTTTTTACCCTCTTTGATGCAATATTTGACCAGCTTGACAACCAGCTTGGTGGCCTCTACCGACGCCATGATCAGCAGACCCGTCAGCGCCAGGAAGGAAATGCCGATGAAAATCAGCCCCAGACAAATCCACAGGCTCTCCGCGCTGAAAGCCGTACCCACCGCGATGAGCGAACCGCCCGCGGTGGCAAAACCGAGAACCGCGCCGTAAAGACTCATCATCAGACTCACAATGATGCCGCCTACGGTGGGAATCAGCAGCACGCACAGCACAATCAGCATAATCAGACCGGTGGAATTGAATTTGCTTTCCGACTGCTTTTGGGGTTCATACTTGCGTTCCTCCGCCGCCCGGTCGTAATCGACATACGCGCCGCTCTGGGAAGACGCGCTCCGGGGATATACCGGCTCCTGACCACCGTAATCTGATCCGCCATACGTCTGCTCCGTATAAGGCGTTTCGGCATGGGTCGCGTAAGGATTGGCATAATTCTGCTGCGGTGCGGATGGCTGTCGAGTGGCGTAACCGGACTGCGCAGCGTAGCCTTGCTGCGTGGCGTAGCCCTGCGAAGGAGCTGCCGCCGGACGGGGCTGCTGCGATGCGTACCCCTGCGAAGCCGTCGTGACCGGGCGAGGCTGCTGCGTGGCATAGCCCTGCGAAGCCGTCGTGACCGGGCGAGGCTGCTGCGTGGCATAGCCCTGCGAAGCCGTCGTGGCCGGGCGGGGCTGCTGCGTCCCGTAACCCTGCGAAGCCGTCGTGGCCGGGCGGGGCTGCTGCGTCCCGTAACCCTGCGAAGCCGTCGTGGCCGGACGGGGCTGCGCGGTAGTGTAGCCCTGCGAAGCTGCTGTGGCCGGACGGGGCTGCTGCGTCCCGTAACCCTGCGAAGCCGTCGCCGCCGGACGGGGCGTGGAAGCCACAGGCGCCGTCTTTTTGGTGCCGTCCAAAAACTGATTGGCCACGTCATAAGGCGAACCGAGCGAAGTGGCGATCTCCGATTCGGTCTTGCCGTTTTCCAGGCCGACACGGAAATGCTCCTCGTAGTCGCTGATAATGTCAGCTTTTTCGGACGCGCTCATGGTGACGAGATACTGATCGAGTGCTGTCAGAAACTCTTTTCTTGTCATGTTGGTTGTCCTCCGTTGTCTAATAATGTATTGATGTTGGATGTAAGCTGCGTCCATTCGGACTTCAGCGCATTCATGTAATCACTGCCCTGCTGGGTAATCACATAATACTTCCTCGGCGGGCCGCCGGGAGATTCTTCCAGATAAGAGGTGACGTAGCCGTCCTCCTTGAGCCGCCGCAATACGGGATACACCGAGCCGTCGGAAATCTCCATGATCTTTGACAGGTCGCACGCCACGTCATAGCCGTAGCGGTCGCCGTTTTGCAGCATCGAGAGAACGCACATCTCCAGCACGCCCTTCTTGAATTGTATGGTCAAAAGCACCCTCTCCTTTCTTTCATTTCAATTTTCTTCTTCCCATAGCGGCTTATCGTAATCCGTTTCATCCGGCGTACACACATAGGCGCTGAGAATCTTACCAAAGGGAGAATCGGTCGTAAAATACGCATAGCGCGGTTCGCCGTTTTCAGACGCAAGTTCGTAATAATAATGGTAAGCCGTATTGTTATAGCGCTTTTCAAGAACATTCGCCGCGCCGATTTTCCCCGACACTTCCGGGTCGTCCAGACGCTCATGTCCTGCCAGAATGTCCCGCATTTCCTCGGCGGTAAACACCGTGGAACCGGTTTCAATCCACAGGAAGGGCTGACCGTCGATCAGTCGGGCGTCCACTTCCTCTGGGCTTCTGATGTCGCACAGCAGATACACCCCGTCCCCATAGTGGGGATCACGGCTTGCCCCGTCGTCAAACACCGCGGCGGCTCCCAGATTCATCAAGGTAAAATACTGCACGCCCACCTCGTCCGGCTCATCGGTATTCCGATAACAAAAGGAAATGTAAATGCGGTACCATTCGCCGTTCATCCTGCACTGATAATCGGCACTGCTCTCTTTCACCACATGCCCCGCGTCATAGGAATCGTCCCCGACATAAACGCCTCCCTCTAATTCGCATTGGAAAAGACCCACGGGATAGGCGGCAAAGAACGCGTCAAGCGCCTCGTTAAATCCTTCGCTTTGCTGCAATGCGGGAGTGAAATTTCCGGCAAAACCGTCACGGTCGCCTTTGTCCGCTGAAAACAGCAGGGCGTTGACCGCCTCTTGGGCCGCCTGATTATCGTCTGTCACCCATTCGTTCCGCCAGCGGTCAGGGACAAATTCATACTCCGTCGTCGTCCTTACAGCGGCTATCACGCTCTCCACGACAAGACCTGCCGCCAGAAAGACAGGCACCCCCAGCAGGACCCCGCCTGCCACAATGCACGCAGTGGGAAAACGCTTGCCTTTGTTTTGCTCCTTGCGCCGGTTGACGATACCGACAATGAGCAGTACCATTCCGATGAAAAGCATACCGCCCAGAATCACCGCCGCAATCACCAGCGCGACAAACATCATGGAAACAAATGCCACCGTATCTCATCCCCTTATAAAATGACGCATTCTCATGCTATTTTTTAAGTTTTAGTATTGTTTTAGGAACAATACCAATATACCACGCTTTGCCCCGTTTGTCAAGCGGTTCGCTATTAACATAATGCATAAATTTGTGGAATGAAAATTGGCCTTTTGACGAATCGCAAGCCAATTCTCGGTTTGCGGTTTTTGATAACCCTGTAACTCAAATATTCTGCGGAAACACGCCTGCTTTTCCACCGTCTGTTGAAAACAATGTGGAAAAGTGTGAGAAACGGCGTCGGATTTTGTCGGAAAAGAGGATGTTGAATATTACACCTCTGCTTTCCACTGTTGAAAACTTGGTGGAAAGTGGGGAAAACCTTGTATTTTCCGCCTTTTTCTCCCAGGAAATGGATAATACAAGTTGTAATTCCACGCTTTTCCACACTTTTAACAGACTTTTCCACCGTCTGTCGGTGGAAACTGTCCGCCGTTTTTTAATCCACTATTCATTACCCATTGTATTATGATACCGTGTATTTTGATGTGAATCGGCGGTGCCGCACAGTGCGCCGCATAGTGGCGGGACAGGCGGGCAATACTATCTTTGAAACATTTTTCTTATGATAATGATAATGGGTAAAGGAGAAAAACCGCAATATGATAAAGGGTGTCAGCAGATATGCCGTGGAGGTCGCCGTGAACGACAGCCCGTTTTTTGAAAAAGTCATATGCTTTGTGCGTCCGCAATATGCCGGAGGAAGTGCGCTCGATCTCCATCGGGAGGCGCTGCGCGTGGCGGATCATCTCGGCGAAGGTGTGGAAGAGGCGCAAAACGGTTCCCGTCATGTGCTGCGGGGCGGCTCCTCCCGTCCGTCGGCGGCTGTTCAGCCCGCACGGGTCGGGGAATCGCAAAGACTTCCTGTAAAAACGCCAAGCGGCGCTCCGCGCTGGCTCCCCCTGCTGCTTTCAGCGGGCGGCGGGGCGGCGGCCGCCATTCTGATTTCGGCCGTTATATGATTTTTTCGTGCTGCCGCGCATAAAAACACGCCCGATGCCATATCATCTGATATGACCATTCATCGGGAGTGTTTTTTCATGAGTGCCACGGTGTATATTCCCATCATTGACAACAAAACCCGCCGCAAAGAAAACGCCGACATTGCCCTCGCGGTGCTGGGCGGTATCATCTGCTTCGGCATGTCCCTCAGTCTGTCACGGCTGTGGGTGCAGTCGGGCGGCTTTCTTCTCACGGCGTTCGCGGCTTCCGTCAACGGCAGCGTGTGGGAAAGTACCAAGGCGGTTTGCATTCCCCTGCTGCTGTGGGAAGGAGCGGAGAGCTTTGTGCTGCGTGTCAATTACCGCCGCATGACGGCCGCTGCCGCGCTAGGGCTGCTGACGGCGGTGGTTTTTCATATCTGCGCGTCTTTTGTCTGCTTCGGCGTGCTGGGGTTTGCGCCTGTCTGGCTGTGCCGCGTCCTGACCGCGTTATCTGTGGCGCTGGGACAGTGGGTATCAGTGCGGGTCAAACGCTTTCCGGGACGTGTGGAGGAATACTGGTTCTGGTACGCAGCGGCGCTCGCGCTGCTGCTCTACGCGCTGCTCTCTTTCACTGTCAATCCCCCGCACATCGGCTTGTTTTTCGACCCTGTGCAAAACATTTACGGCATGGGGTGAGTCTTTTGAGAAAGGCCCGCTTTCTACTGAGCCTCCGCACTTTTTTGCGGCGGAAACAACAATTCCCTGACGCCCAGCGCAAGCAGAAACATTCCGAAGAGCTTTCCCGTCCCCTGTCCGCCCAATCGACCGCTCAGCCAGAATCCCATCGCCGCGCCCGGCAGTCCCCACAACGCGGTGGGAACTACCACCCGCCACGGCACGCGCCCTTCTGTTTGATGCAGCCACAGCGCCGCTGTCGCACAGGGAATGAAAAACAGCAGATTGATGCCCTGCGCGTGAAGCTGATCCTCTCCCGCGACAAGTGTCAGATACAGCAGCAGAATGCTGCCGCCGCCCAGTCCCATAGCGCCCGCCGTTCCCGCCAGAAAGCCCGCGAGAGCGGCTATCATTGCTGTCGGCATTTTTGTTCCTCCCATCCGTATCGTAAAATGAAATTTTAGCGGAATAACAAAAAGAAAAAAAGCATAGCGCAGCGCATAACTAGCGAGCGTCTTTTTTCCAGGCGAGCGTGGGAGTCCAGCCGATGACGGCAAGCGTCATCTCGGACTGGTCCTCCTGGCGGGTCAAGGGCAGCGCCCTTGTGGGGAATGGGGCAAAGCCCCACGAGCGCCGCAAACGGCGCGAGCAAGACGCGCTTGGATTTGCAGCGGGGCTGGGGCGAATACGGGGAGGTTACTTATACGAATTCGCCCGACTGCCTTTTCAATCGAGGCTCGTTCCGCTCGTTCGGCTACGCCTCACTTGTGAGGGCCCTGCCCTCACTCTCCCGCAAGAGCTCTGCCCTTGACCCGCCAGGAGGGCCTACCCCCCTGGACTCCCACGCTGGAGGACGACGGTGGGCTGGCGCCCACCTAGGACGACAACGCAGCTATGTGCTCACCAGCGCGCCGAACTTGTCTTTTTGTTTGTTTGGATTGCTATAGTTGCGCTTCGCTTTTCTTCTTTTTCCTTTTTTATTCCTCTAAATTTTCATTTATCGCCATCATCTCATCAGCAGGTTGACTCCTGCCCAGATCGCGAACCCCCCAAAAATACGGTGCAGCAGACGGGGCGAGATCCTCCCCATCAGCTTTGCGCCGCAAAACGCGCCCGCCAGTCCCGCCGGCAGATAAGGCCAGACGTCCGCCAATGCCACGCGGCCGCCATGCCAATACATCGCCGCGCTTATCACCGACAGCGGCAGAATAACGGCAAGGGAACCGCTATGCGCCTGCTTGACATCCAAGCCGCTTTTTTCCAGCACGGGAACCGCCACCATGCCGCCGCCTGACCCCAGCAGCCCGTTGACAAATCCTGTCAGCATGCCGCCCGCCACGATTTTACTGTCCCACCGATGGAAACGCCATCCGTGCCATTTCCTATTGCCGGACATCCTTCCCCCTCCTTGCTGTCTCTGCCGCGGAGTCTTTGACAGAAATAGCATCAGCCGTTTGCTTCCCTATTATACGTGGAAACAAACGGCTGCGTTTATTTGATTTCTATGCGTAAAAGCCGCAACCGCCCGCGCCGGAACAATGACTCCGACGCGGGCGGTTGTTTCAAAATAGATTCGTATCAATTAGTTGTGGCTGCCGCCGTTATTGTTTCTTCTCGGACGGCGGTCATCCCGGCGATCGTCTCTGCGATAATCGTCGCGGCGCGGACGGCGTTCGCGGTCGCCACGCTCAGGCAGGGTATTTTCGGGAACCATGCCCTTGACCTTGATGAGGGCTTCGCGGCGGGAGAGGTTGAGTCTGCCCTTTTCGTCGATGCCTTCGACCATAACCATGATGCTGTCGCCGACATTGACCACATCGGTGACGCGCTCGGTGCGCTTCACATCGAGCTGGCTGATATGCACCATGCCCTCTTTGCCGGGAGCGATTTCGACAAACGCGCCGAAGTCCATGATGCGGGTGACAACACCCTGGAAGACCTCGCCGGGCTTGGGATCGTTGGCGATGATTTCCACAATCTCATAGGCGCGCTTGCACTTCTCCGCGTCAATGCCGCAGATGAAGACCTTGCCGTCGTCATCGATGTCGATCTTGACGTCGCACTCGGCACAGATCTTCTGGATGACCTTGCCGCCGCTGCCGATGACCTCGCGGATCTTGTCCACCGGGACAGTGAGGGAAAGCATCTTGGGCGCGTACTTGCTGAGTTCCTTGCGGGGTTCGGGAATCGCCTTGAGCATGATCTCGTCGAGAATGAAGATTCTCGCCTTGTGGGTCTTGACGAGCGCGTCCCAGACCATTTCAGGGGTCAGACCGTCGATCTTCAGATCCATCTGAATGGCGGTAATGCCCTCATGGGTGCCGCCTACCTTGAAGTCCATGTCGCCGAAGAAGTCTTCCAGACCCTGAATATCCACCATGGTCATCCAGCGGTCGCCTTCCGTAATCAGACCGCAGGAGATACCCGCGACAGGCGCCTTGATCGGCACGCCCGCATCCATCAGCGCAAGGGTGGAGCCGCAGATGGAACCCTGCGAGGTGGAACCGTTGGAAGAAAGCACTTCCGACACCACGCGGATGGCGTAGGGGAATTCCATTTCGGAGGGAATGACAGGAACCAGCGCTCTTTCCGCCAGCGCACCGTGACCGATCTCACGTCTGCCCGGACCGCGGCTGGGCTTGGTTTCGCCCACCGAATAGGAGGGGAAGTTGTAATGATGCATATAACGCTTGAATTCCTCGTCGTCGATGCCGTCGAGGAGCTGTCTGTCGCTGATCGGGCCAAGGGTCACGATAGAAAGCACCTGTGTCTGTCCTCTGGTGAAGAGTCCCGAACCATGCACGCGGGGCAGCACACCCACTTCGCTGGCAAGAGGACGAATTTGGTTCATGCCGCGTCCGTCCACACGCTTCTGCTCGTCGAGCAGCCAGCGGCGCACGACAAATTTCTGTGTCTTATAGAGGCATTCGTCGATCTTGGCCGCCTGATCGGGGTAGATTTCATCGAATTTCTCGTGAACTTTCTCATAAATCGGCTTGAGGCGGTCGTCGCGGATTCTCTTGTCGTCGGTGTCGAGCGCGACCTTGATATCCTCGATGGAAAATGCCTTGATCGCCTCCAGCATGTCCGCGTCAGGCTCATTGGAGGGATAGGAGAACTTCTCCTTGCCGATCTCCGCCTGAATGCCCTTGATAAACGCGATGACAGCCTGATTCGCCTCATGACCCGCCATAATGCCGTTGTACATTTCCTCGTCGGTGACGATGTCCGCGCCCGCCTCGATCATGGGGATCTTCTTCTCGGTGGAAGCGACGGTGACGGCCATTCTGCTCTTTTCACGCTGCGCGGCGGTGGGGTTGATGACATATTCGCCGTCCACCATGCCGACCGACACGGCGCTGATGGGGCCGTTCCACGGAATGTCGGAGATGGAGAGGGCGATAGATGTGCCGATCATAGCGGTGATTTCGGGGGAGCAGTCGGAGTCAACGCTCATGACGGTGGCGACGATGGACACGTCGTTGCGCATGTCCTTGGGAAAGAGCGGACGGATGGGGCGGTCGATCACGCGGGAGGCGAGAATCGCCTTTTCACTCGGTCTGCCCTCGCGCTTCATGAAGGAACCGGGGATTTTGCCCACGGAATAGAGTTTTTCCTCAAAGTCCACCGACAGCGGGAAGAAGTCAATCCCGTCGCGGGGCTTGGGAGACGCGGTTGCCGCCACATGGACGGTGGTTTCGCCGTACTGCACCATGCAGGCGCCGTTGGCAAGCTGGGTGGTTTTGCCGGTTTTGACGACCAGCGGTCTGCCGGCCAGCTCGGTGGTGTACTCGCGGTAAGCGTCAAAGACCATATGCTCGCCTGCGAATTCAAGAATCTGAGACATAGTTGTACCCTCCAATAATAAAACGATGAAAAAATAAAAGATTGAGGAATGTCAGTTCCTTCCGGCAGGCAGCACCGTCGGTTCATGAAGACTTAGCAACAAAACCGACTCTCAGAAGGATTGGAGCAATCACGCGCCCGCCGATGACAGGGCGCTTCTGAGCTTCCGTTTTACTGCTATGTCCCGTTTGCCGCGGGTTGCCCGCTTTTTGCGGGCTGACATTGACCTTGCAAAAAAGTAAAAATGCCGCAAACAGGCGCAGAGGATTCTCTTACCAAAAATTCTCTGCGCCTGTCGCCGCTGCTGCCGGATTTCTGTCAGACCCGGCAGCGGATGAACGGATTGTGTTTGCCGCGCGTAATCACGAAAAAATTACTTGCGGATACCGAGACGGGCGATGATGGAACGGTAACGCTCGATGTCGGTTTTGGTGAGGTAGTTGAGAAGACCCTTTCTCTGACCGACCATTTTCAGCAGGCCGCGACGGGAGTGGTGGTCGTTCTTGTGCTCCTTCAGGTGCTCGGTGAGGTCGTTGATTCTCTTGGTGAGAATCGCGATCTGCACTTCGGGAGAACCGGTGTCGCCCTCGTGGATGGCGTACTCTTTGATGATGGCTTCTTTTTCTGCTTTCAGCATAGTGAAACACCCCTTGAAAAAAATAGTATGACAACCGAAGCGCCCAGCCGCGGGTAACGGTGCTTTCCCTCCAGCCGCGCATGGCGGACGGGACATTCGCCCGAAGCCGAGAATCTGCTCCCTATGGGGAGATTTGCGCCCGATTAGAAATCATTATAGCATACCTTTTCCCAAAGGTCAAGGATTATTTTTAATTTGGCCAGGGCGACAGCATTTACTTTTGGGAATTAAAGAGGATTTTCACAAAGAGATCGGGCTCAAGAGCGGCTTTAAACATAAGCTTTTTCTTGCTGATG
>CADCNI010000060.1:8927-12465 GCA_902802795.1 uncultured Ruminococcus sp. | reverse complement strand
AGCATCCGGATGACGCGGGACCAGTCGATGTCAGCCATATCACATCACCGCCTTCCGCATAACAGCGCGCGTCTTGGGTCCTACAATGCCATCCACAGCCAGTCCGTGCTTCTTCTGGAAGCGCAGCACCGCCGCCTTGGTCAGCACGCCGAACGCACCGTCAACAGAGAGTTTCTCGCCCGAATCGGAATAATTGAGGTGCCACTGCACCCATTTCACACCGTTGCCCTTTGCCCCATACCGGAGATTTTTAGTCGGTTCCGCATAGGGACATTTCTTCTTTGTAACCGTCGCGCTGCCGGATGCAGGCTTGTCCTCGGTCGTAGATTTACCCGCAGATACAGTGGTTCTGCCGGCATAATCCGGCAGGCCGTAGCCACGGATGTACTTCCCGTTAATTTTCACCGTACGCATACCTACCGTATTGTTCTTGTTGCCCTTGATGACCGTGATAACACCGCCCGACACACTGACCACAATGCCTACATGATCGGGACTCCCCTTGTTGTCGGTCGCGGCAAAGTTCGCGCCGTCCTGCCAGTCGTAGAAAATCACGTCGCCCGGCTTCGGCGTGTAGTTTTCATTCTCCTGCCAGCGTCCGAGTTTTTGGTAAAGCTCTATCATCTGCGGACATCCGCACTCTGTCGGCATGATGTCGGTGAGTCCCATCTCGATGGACACAGCGCTCACGAAGGTGGCGCACCATGCGTCGGTGTACTTCATAGCGTACCCTCTTGCAAGGGGCTTGTGGCTGTTGTAGCAGTCAATGATCTTGCGGTGGCTGCCGTCGGATTCCTTGCATCCGACGTATTTCTTGGCGGTCGCCACCACCTTTTGTCTGAGTTCGGTTTCTGTCATGCAAAATCACTCCTCATAGAGTTCTCCTGTAATAATCTCAAATTCTTCCATATCAAGCTCAATATCTGACATCATGGCGATGTGCGCCACATCCACTTCGGTTTTATCGAGTGCGCCCTGAGCCTGACGTTTTCGTGCCAGTTATATTTTAGCGCGGTGGTACGGCAATTGTTAGTTTTATCGTTATTGCACTACTTCCCATGAGCAAGTATTATCTTGATTGAAAACGACTCTTCTTGCGATACCGTCCGATCCAACCGCGATTAAGTCACCATATATTTTTGTTTCTGTGGTGTTAGTATTGCCGATTACAGTTTGATTTGATTTATCAACCAATGTGTCCCTGCCAATTGAAATGGCATTTGTAACATTTGCGACAGATGTGTCTGCTTGTGCGCCTATAAATATATTATTATTACCTGTAGCGGTTCTTCCAGCGCGCCAACCAATCGCCACATTGTATGACGCGCCATTTCTAAGTGCCTCATACCCAACACCGACGCTTCTTGTTGGTACGTTATAATACCCCGATTGAAAGCCAATAGCGACATTTTGGGTGGCGTTGGTCGAATTATATAGGGTTTGGTCGCCTATACATATGTTATCGTTTCCTGTTACAATTCCATAACCAGATGTTATACCGAGAGCAATATTCCTTTCGCCAGTTGTCACATATTGCAGTGAATCAGCGCCAATACCAATATTGTGATTGCCTGTGGTGTTCGATAAGAGCGCAAATGTTCCGACAGCAACATTTCTTGCGCCAGTTTTATTATTTCGCATTGCAATATATCCGATAGCAATGTTTCGTGAGCCTGTTGTATTGGATTTAAGCGCCGACCTTCCTACGGCCGTATTCCAAAAACCACTATCATTACTCGCAAGAGCATCATCACCATATCCTGTGTTTTCGTAACCAACGAAATTATATAACCCGCTGTTCACGCCAGTAAACGTGTTATGATTCTCGTGTGTACCTGTTCTGACTTCATAAGAAATATTTCGGCTGCTATCTTTCCAGTGCAACGCATACGGGAAATTATCACTCAAAATTCTTTTTATCGAGATGTTGGTTATTGTTCCTTCCCAGTCAGCTCTAGGTGTAATTACAAGCCCATTTGTGTTGTTTGTTTTTAATGCATAAACATAAGTTTTATTTGTGGCTATCCCTGTGTAGGTTTCAAAGACGTCACTGTCACCGATAGTGATATAAAAATCACTTGGAAAAACCACTCTGCCTGTTTCACTTAAAGTCAACGACACGAGATAATATTTATTAGCCTCCAACACTAAGTTGTTAGTTAAAGACGCCGTTTCACCAGCAATGTGTGTAAAACCAGTGCTAACAGAACCAGACCAACCATCAGAACTCCAACCTGTGTCTGAAAGTTGTTCGTCTCCCAAAACTATCAAGTCATTGTTTTCGCTAAATTTATCGGTTGCCTCGCTTGCGTTTTCAAGAGCAGCTACTCTGTTGGGGACATCCTGCATTGTTTCAGATAACAATTGATCGGACACGCCATACGTGATATAAGGGTAATAATTATAATCATCCCCGTTCACTATACAAATCGAATCTCTAAGCGTTTCTTTGTCTACGTCTACATCAGTATTTTCGTTGTAATAATAGCAAATCAGATAGTGTTCATTATCCCGAGTTGTAAATGAAAAATAATCTCTGTTGTTAGCAGTATTAAATACTATTCCTGATTGAGTCCGTCTGGTTGTGGACGAACCAATTTCAGGAGCCGTTTCAAGTAAATCGCATTGCCACCTCGTCCATGTCCCATTCTCCCTTGACATTGTGTAGTGAGCATTTGGCTCAACTGCCATGATAAAACTTTCAAACTTGGCGTTTGCTGTTACCACTTCGTTAGCAACATAAGCGTTGATATATTCGGCATTGTCTTTATCGTACAATTGAGGCGTTCTAACCGAATAAGCGTTTTTCAAATCGGTGAGTTCGTTATCAATGCTTACGTTTTCAAGAGCAGCTACTCTGTTGGGGACATCCTGCATTGTTTCAGATAACAATTGATCGGACACGCCATACGTGATATAAGGCCAATAATTATAATCATCCCCGTTCACTATACAAATCGAATCTCTAAGCGTTTCTTTGTCTGCATCAGTATTTTCGTTGTAATAATAGCAAATCAGATAATGTTCATTATCCCGAGTTGTAAATGAAGAATAATCTCTGTTGTTAGCAGTATTAAATATTGTTCCTGATTGAGTCCGTCTTGTTGTGGACGAACCAATTTCAGGAGCAGTTTCAAGTAAATCACATTGCCACCTCGTCCATGTCCCATGCTCCCTTGACATTGTGTAGTGAGTATTTGGCTCAACTGCAATAACAAAACTTTCAAACTTGGCGTTTACTGTTACCACTTCATTAGCAACATAAGCGTTGATATATTCGGCACTGTCTTTATCGTACAATTGAGGCGTTCTAACCGAATAAGCGTTTTTCAAATCGGTGAGTTCGTTATCAATTTTTCTCGTGATTGTCCCTGCGCTCTCATAAACCGTACCATCTGCCCCCGTTCTCAAATCATCACTCAACGTCTTGACTAATTCAACCGTTGCGCCTTTGTTTAAATCAACCATTTAGCACCTCCGTAATTTCTGCACTTGTATTAAAGACGATACCGTTTTCATTGAGATAGTTGTCAACCGC
>CADCNI010000060.1:0-8922 GCA_902802795.1 uncultured Ruminococcus sp. | reverse complement strand
GCTTGTCAATATTGTCAAAACGCTTGCAAACGTCATTTAAATACTCTTCTTCCCGCGTGATTGGCGTTGGCAAATCACCGTTTGATTGCCCCGCCGCATTTGCCAGAAACTTGTCGCTTCGTGTAATCGGTTCTATCATCCTGTCAGCACCTCCGAAATTTCACTTGACGTAATGAAAAAATTATAAATATCTTCAATCTGCCCTCTCACAGCGTCACCAGCAGTTTCATATTCTGTACCGTCATATCCAATCCGAATATCTCTCAATTCGGTGCCGACATCGCCGCCTGTTCCGGCAGGAGAAGCCACGAGCGCGTTCATCTCGCTGCGCACCGCCGCGATTTCGGACATCGCGGCATCCAGCGCGGAATACTGCTCGGAAGCCATCACAGCGGACGTGTTGCGGATGGATTTCTCGACCGTCATGGTGAAAGGCTGACCGGAAATAATCGGGCGGTTGGAAGAACTGCCCTCGTACATCCAGACTTCGCATGTCCACCCGCATACACCTCCAACTCAATCACATGATATAAGTCATAGACCGACTCAATGGCGATCATGCGGTAAAATGCGTCTCCAATGGAGACTAAATCTCCAACCTTGCAGGTAACAGGATCGTCAAAGGTCATCAGCCGCCGTGTTTTGCCGCCGCCTTTGAGCAGGTTTCCGGCGATTTCCAGCGCGAAGGAGCCGAGGCGCGACCCTTTGGCATAATAGAAGCCCTTGACGGTCGTGTAAAGCACAGGCGTTCCCTCCGCGCCGTATTCGTCCACGGGTACGTCATAGACGTTGTAACGGAGCAAAAGCCCCTCCCGGCAAAGCACACACCGCAGCCGATTGATTTTTCTTCCCATATTTTCCACTGGTCCCCTCGCTCCTTTCATTCCGCATTACGAATTCCGCATTACGCATTGAATTCTTCGTCGGCTCTGGGAATGTTGCGGGCGACAGTCGGACGGTAAAGACTCGCCAGCCGCAGCCAATAATCGCGGTTGTCGGCAAGCTGCAAGCCGTCCGGCAGACTGAGGGAATTGTCCTCGGCTTTGAGCAGCAGTCCTTCATAGCTTGCCGCCCGCAGGTCGCCGCCGTGCTTTTCCAGCAGCGTCAGCAGCGCCGCGTCGGTGAATCCCGAAGCGCAAGGGCAGTCGCATTCGCTGTCCGCCGCAGTCTCTCTTAGATTGAAGCGAAGCGCCGGAATCAGGGAAGAATAATCATTGGTTTCCGGCATACAATCAGCCTCCTTTGATGCGCTCGATTAACGCCGCTCTGTCGCCCAATCTCACCCCAGCAAGCGAAATCCCCCGCGCATGTGCCAGCGCGACAAGTTCAGCGATACCAAGCGCGTCAAGATTGTCGGGAATGTCCGGAGGCAGTTCTTCCGGTTCGTCCGTCTGCACCGAATCGGGCGGAATGGCAAAGCCTTTGGCACAGAGCCAACCGGCGAGGAAGTCGCTCTCGCAGATTCCCACGCCGTTTTCAAATTCCACTCCGCCGCACACGCCGGTAAATGTCGGGTCGGGCGCGAGAAGTAAATAACTCATCCGTCACCTCACGAACCGGAACCAGAAGAACCGGAACCGGAAGAACCGGAACCGGAAGAACCGGAACCGGAGGAACCGGAGCCGCCCGCGACAGTGACCGCGCCGATGTTGACGACTTTGAAATGCTTCCAGCCGGGGCCGTGATCCAGACCCATCTGCCCGAAGATCTGATATTCCTCGGCGGCGCCTGTTTTGGAAAGCGGTTCGCGGAAGAAATTGCCCTTTTCGGGAACGTCCTGTTCGACGGGGCGAATGCAGGAGATGTCCGCGCCGAGAAGCACACCGGCAGGCATGAAGCGGTTAAGCATAATTCTCAGAGCGCCGAAGTCGGTTTCAATGGTGGTGAGATTTACGCCGCCGACATTGCGTGTGTCAGGCAGGTTGAAGCCCATCTGCTTGGCGTAGATGATGGAGAGATGCTGCTTGACAGCGGAATTGCAGATCAGCACCATGTCGGTGAAATCCGCGCCCGCGTCATACGCCGCCTTATAAGCGGCGTTGAGAAAGTCCTGCGTCAGAGCGGCGTTATTGCAGTCAACGACAGTTCCGGCGGCGGCGAGCATTCCTCGCGTCTTGTTAGCCTGGGCAGAAGACCCCGCGAGCTGATACACGCCGTTGAGGAAGGTGTACTCTATGTCACGCGCCATTTTTTCGAGGGCGCGGGCGGTCTGGAATTCCAGCTCATCCGGCGCGTCGTTCTGCGCACCGGCGGTGTTGATACCGGAGAGTCTGCCGCTGTTGGACTGCTTGGCGTAGGTGACGGACACCTTTTCATGGAAAATCTGAGTGACATTGGTGCTCTGGGAACGCACATAACTGATAGCAGTCGGCGCGGTAAGAGAAGCCGTCTCTGAGATAGCGGGCTGAGCCGCCGTCTCATGAGAATACTCAACGCCGGTCGCAAACTGGAAATTGTTGGTCTTGACCGCCGCGCCTCTTATCAGATTAAGAAAAGGCGTAACGATGGGAGAAGCGGAATAAATTTGTCCCGCAAAATTAGGCAGATTAAACACAGTGCCCGTACCGTTTACATTTGCCATATACTTTCAGATCCTTTCAAAATATAATTATCTCAGATAAATACCTTTTGCCGCTGCTTCCGAGATGATAGAAGTGGCAAGTCCATGATTGCCGCTCTTGCGTGCCGCGTCCAGACGTGCCGCGAAGTCGGCGTTTTCGCTGCCGGTGCCTCTGGGGAAGTTCCCGGTGCTGCCCGTGCCGGAAGGCGGCGGCGCAGCCTTGACCAGATACGGCTTGGCGGCGGTCAGCGCTTCCAGTGCCTCTTTCACGCCTGTCACACTTCCGTCCTCGCCAACCTTCACGCCGGATTTGTCCATCAGGGCGAAGGCCGCGTCGATGTCGATGATGTTCAGCTCCGTACCGACGGCACGAACCTCCGCGGAGATCAAGCGGTTGTCGGCGGTTCTCATGCGCTCGTCAATGCGCTGCTGTACATCTGGGGGAATGGCGCCCGCCTGCTTTGCCTTGTAATCGGCCACAAGGTTGGTAATTTCCTCCACGCTCACGCCGTTCTGCTCGGCAAATGATTTGATGACCGACCTTTCGGCGCGTTCCTGTCTCGCGTCCAGCGCGGGGATCAGAGCGGCGGCAATGCTTTCGGCGCTCACAGTGACAGCGCCCTGCGTATTTCCCGCCGTCTGCTGCGAATTGGCAGCGGAAGCGGCGGCCTGTGTGGTCTGCACACTCTGTGCATTCTGATTTTCCATGTTGGAAAACCTCCTTTCCGTTTTTTCTGTAAATGACATGCGCCATTTACATCGCCCGTCGGCTGATTGAAGAAAGATATCAACAAATACCCGTTGAAACGGTGGAAATAAAAAGCCGCCGCAGTTTAACGTCGTGAGCGTATCGGACAAAATAAAAACGCATCATGAAATGTTTAAAACACGTCACGCAGCGTTTTTATTATTCGGTTTTCCCGCCATTGGAGGCATATTCCTCGTTGCTCATATACGTCATTCCTTTCCAAAATCGCCGCTCTGAGCGGCTTTTATTTTCATAGGGTAATTGCCCTGCCGCGCCAAAAACGCGCCACAGACCAAATCTGACCGCCCAGTGGGCGCTTTATTGCCTCCCTCCTTGAGGGAGGTGGATCGCCGCAGGCGAGACGGAGGGAGCCCTTGACAGATTTTTAACTTGCACAAAAAATCCAAAAACCGCCGCAAATCCCCATTTCCCGCGCTTTTTTAATTTGCCGGTAACTTGCAGCTTGGTTGATTTTTCAAAATCTCCCAAAATCCAACAAGCTCAATTGTGGGCATAAGCGTCGCTGTCCTGTCGGCTCGGAGTTGGTTGGGAGTCGGCTGAGAGTAGGTTGGAAGTTGTACCATCGCCGGGAAAAGTTGTTTGATCCGGTTGTTTGATGAAAGTATCCGCGTACTCCTTCCAGAAGGAACATCTGCAATTGATATTCGGTTTATCGTCCATCGCATCCACCTCCCATCATGCAAAAATAAAAGCCCACCCGATGCCGGGCAGGCTTCGTTATTCGGTTGTGTTATACGAAAATAGCAATGATTTCTTTTTGGGTAGGTCTTGTTTGCAGCTGAATCTTTTTCACCTCATAAACGGAACCGTTAATAGAAATTTTCTGACCAACTTCAATTGTTTCTGTAGTTTTATCAATCAAAAAAACATGACCAAAGCTGGTGTTATATTCCTCTATCGAAGTCACTTTCTTCATAGCTGACACCTACCTTTCGTATGAAATCCTTTTCCCAAAAAGCAAGATTGTTTCTTATATCTTCAAAATCCTCTTGCGTAAAGCCGTATTCTGTTCCGTGCGCCAGTAGCTTACGATTGGCGGCTACTTCTCTGGCAGTACGTTCAATCATATCATCCGTCTGCATATCACCGTACTTACGCATTTGAGCGAAGTGGATTATTTCTTCAAAGAACGCTGATGCACTTGGAATATCACCCAAATGCAAAATGCCGTGTGAATCAGATATTGCTTCTGCTCCAAAATGAATTAAAAATCGTTCATCATCGCCATGTGCAGAAATGACAGTACAGCCTATTTTTTCTAAGCCGGACTTCATTCTGATATACTTTGCCTCATCCATCGGATTAACAACTTTATTGTTTTCTGTTAGCTTTGTCAATCCTCTTGTCTTTATTATACCACTATTGCCCTGATATTTCAATCCCTCCCGCAAAATTTCCTTCGGGTCGCCGTTCGGGTTCCGGCTGCCGTATTTGTCATACCACTCGTCGAGCAGCTCGTCCGGCTCACCGGAAGCCCACGCGCCGATCCGTGCGCCAATATCCTCCAGCGAATCAGGAATCACCGCCCACTGTGCGCAAAGGCACTGCGGATGCGGCACGGGAATCTCCTCCGGCTTGAAATTGCCCATGCCCAGCCCCTCGTCGTGTTCGGCGTACTCGTCGCACTCATCGGGACCGAAGGGGATCACCTGCCGTTCCTCGTGCGCGTTGGATAAATCCCAGTGCATCGCGGTGACAAAGGGATTCTCGGTGCAGACCTTCACGTTGTCGAGGAAGTAGGCGTGATTGATAGACGTCCGCGCCAGCCGCTGGGCGTTGTAATCCACCTTCTTCCCGCTGAGATTCGGGTAAACCTTCCCCCAGTCCCAGTCACGTTTCGCGGGCTTCTCGACGTACTGTTCCAGATCGGCGGCCAGCTCGACGACGGACTTCTTCTCCGCAATGCCGCGCTGGACAATGTAGCCGACGTCCTTCTCAAAGTCCTGCGCCACCTGCCAGATTCGTTCGGACAGCCCCTTCCTGTCCCTGTAGAAGCTGCCGTCAAGCAGACCCGTCAGCACATTGTCAGGCGGCAGGGCAAAGGCGTCGCGGAAAGACTGACCGCCCACGGCTTCCCACCAGTCGCCCATCGCGATTGTCGGCAGCGCAGCCGAACGCTTCAAGCCTTGCAGCGTCACGTCATAAAGCCCCGCTTCCAGCTCTTTCACACGCTGCTCCAGACTGAGGGCATATTCGGCCGCCCAACGCTGTGTGAGCGAACCTCGCCGGGCTTCCAGCGCCTTTTTGACCAGATCGGCAATTGCCTGACGGTAGAGCGCCACAATTTCCGCCGACACATTTTGAATATTTCTCAAATGATCGGCACGCGCCCGCCGGAAAAGCGGCAAATAATCCTCACTCGCCATGCGTCATCACCCCTTTCATTAGCCGTTAGCAATTAGCAGTTAGCGGTTAGCCTTGTGGGCGGGGTGCGGTACAAAACAGCTAACGGCTAACCGCTAGTCGCTAGCCGTTAAATCAGCAACTGCCGCGTCAAATGCATCGGCAAAAAGCGTCTCTTCCAGTTTGATCTGCCGCAGCTCCGCGTCTGCGTCGGGAGCGGTGCCCCATTTGGTAATGTAACTCTTGCGGCTGCGTACCTGATGCGCGACTTCCTGCTGATCGTTTGCCATCTCGTCAAAATCGTCCTCCAAGATGGGATAAAGCGCTTCGATGTGTACCGTGTAATCCGCGGGCATCGTAAATCCCGCGTAAGCCGCCTCCATTTTGAGAACCGTATGAGATAACCATTCGAGAGCAGGTTCCCAGCTCGCCCACTTGTCCTCGCACCGTGCGATCAGCTCCCAATACAGCGCCTTCATGCTCTTGCCGGACTGCATCAGACCCTTGAGCTGTTCAAGGCTGACGTTGGGCACGCTGAGCAGGTCAAACATATCATTCTTGGTGCGGTTGATGGCCGCCTCAAAGCGTTCCGAATAGCCGAAGGAAGCCTCTAACTTTTCGAGCTTGGCCTGCCTGCCGCCGTCGCCCATCATTGCCGGGTCGGTCTGCAAATCCACCAGCGCACCGGGAGCGGGATTCTGCTGCACATTTGCAGCAACCTGTGTGTTCTGATTTCCCATATTTTCCATATAGAAAACCTCCTTTCCGTTTTTTCTGTAAATGACATGCGCCATTTACATCGCCCGTCGGCATATTGAGTGATCAGTGGTTAGTGTTCAGTGAATAGTGTGATTTGAGAAGCCAATATCTGACCACTAGCCACTGACCACTATCCACTAAAGTAAAAGCCGCCGCAGTTTAACGTCGTGAGCGTGTCGGACGGAAGAATGAATATAAAAAAATCCTTGACACTTTAATAACTTTAAAGTATAATAGAGGGGAAAGGGGGAAAGCTGTTTGCACGAGATATATTTTTACAAAGATCGTAGCGGAAACCAGCCGGTATTGGAATATCTGAAATCACTTGCCTGTAAAAAAGACAAAGACAGCCGCATAAAGTTTAACAAAATAAACGACTATATCGAAGTTTTAAGCCAATACGGGACGCAGATCGGCGAACCATATATCAAGCATCTCGATGGGGAAATATGGGAATTAAGACCTTTGCGGGACAGAATTTTGTTTGTCGCATGGCATAATGGGAGCTATGTGTTACTCCATACGTTTATGAAGAAGACTCAGAAAACGCCACAAAGAGAGATAGAACAGGCAAAACGGGAGCTTGCAGACCTGATAGAAAGGGGACTTGACAATGAACAACAATAGTGCCATCGGTAAAAGTTGGGACGAAGTCAGAGCAGAACTTTTTACCCCCGAAGAGATTGCAGAAAGCGATTTGAGAGTAGCTTTAATCGGAGAATTGATTAAGGCACGACAGGAAAAAGGCATCAGCCAAAAGAAGCTGGAAGAGTTGAGCGGCGTAAAACAGCCGGTTATCGCCCGAATGGAAAAAGGCATTACCAGTCCGCAGCTCGATACCATCATAAAGGTACTGGCGCCGCTGGGAAAAACGCTTGCCATTGTTCCGCTTGACCAATAATAACCCCATATCAAAAAGCACTTGAAACGGCAATGCCTACAATCAAGTGCTTTTTTACGTGCATGAAAACACACCATGAAATGACAGAAACACGCTATGAAGCGTTTAAAACACGTCGTGAAGCGTTTATTCGGAATACAATCCGAATAAAAACCGAATCTTGTCAGAACATTGTCAGAATTTAACTTGCATTTTGCATTCTGACAAGCCCCAAAAACCGTCGCAAAGCCCCATTTTCCGGCATTTCTCAACTTGTCGGTAACTTGCAGCTTGGTTGAATTTTCAGAATCTCTTAAAATCAAAAACGGCTATTTTTGAATCTAAGCGTCCAGTCCGTCAGCGTCCGAGAGCGTCCGGTCAGTCCGGAAAAAGCAATTCTATTCTGCTATCAGTACAACATCGGACGAATGCACCAGATAAGTTACACCGTCAATCTTAACCTGTATCTGGTCGCCATCGTTAAAATCCGTCCACGATTCTACTTCCCCCTCAATCACAGTACCGTCAGGCAGTGAGAGTATAGCACGGTCAAAGTGATATGTCGTGTCAATCCATTGCTTATTGCATCCGGTCATGGTAATCAATACCGCCGTCATAATCAAGATCGTGATAATCTTTTTCATTCTCCACACCTCCCCCTCAAGCATAAGAAAAACCGCCCTGATTGCTCAAAGCGGTTTGGTTATTCGGTAAGATCTCCGTAATCGTTATCATCGTAAGGGTCGATTCCGAGAGCTTCGAGAATTTTTTTTGCCGAAGTGGACTTTTCTCTTTGCGGATCGCCTATTGCATCATAAAGATTCCATTCGGGATCGTCATCTTGATAGGGTTCATGCGTTTTAATCTGGCGACGCATATCATCAACCAGAGATTTGGAAATATGATAGTCCATAGTCACCCGCCCTTTCAAGAATTTGAATGTTAAAATCGTCAGCGCCGTCAATCGGATAACTGTCAATTCCGAATTTAATCCAGTTAAAGCTGTCAGCTTTCTGTAAAGCATACCAAGCTCCATTGTTTCCAACAACAAACATACATCGAGCTTGCTCATCGGCAACAAATTTTAGAATGTCCTTTTTTGAAAAAGTCTCACCACTTGCATGATTATGAAGAGTTACGCTTGATTGTTTGCACTTTGGAATATCAACAGTCATAGCACCTTCCTCACCAATAATGAGTTTATGCCTTTTCATTTCCTTATCCAAAGTAATGATTCCGCCCACTTCTGTACCGACTTTATGACGTTGAGCTTCTCTAAGAAGCTCCTGCGCATACCCGCGGACTGCTTGATTCATGGCTCTATCTTTGAATACATTTATCTCAGGTAGATTTTTGATTGTTTCATCTGAAATGGAATGAAGTGCGGTACCAGAATCGTTCACCTTTATTATACCACCGTCAGCCGCGTTTTGCAAGGCATTTTTGCTTTGTCGGCAGGGCGACCGCATGAAAAAGATATTCAAAAGAGCAAAAATATGGTATAATTGACCGAGGAGATGGTCGATTATGAAAAAATACTTTGAGGAACTAAGTGATAGCAGACAGAAAGGAAAGATAAAGTACAATCTGGCAGAAGTAGTTGTAATGGCG
>CADCNI010000059.1 GCA_902802795.1 uncultured Ruminococcus sp. | reverse complement strand
TTCCCAACATGCTTGTTTATACCCTTCCGGTAATAATGGCAATACGTCTTTTGCAAAGTTCATTTTTACCACCCTATTATATTTTAGCATATTGGTTTTATTTTGGCTATATGGATTTTAAGTTAGTGCTTATGGGGCTTTGCCCCACGCCCCACAAGGGCTCTGCCCTTGACCCGCCAGGGAACCAGTCCCCTGGACCCCCACGCTCGCATTCGCTCGCTAGTTGCGCTTCGCTTTTTCTTTTTTGTTATCTCTCATTTACAATGCCCCTCCGTTGCAGCAGAAAAGGTGATTGTCACACATGGATGTATGACAGTCGCCTTTTCTGTTTTTCTTTGGAAAAATAGATATTGAATTTTGGTATGCAACTGTGTTATAATGAACAATAAGATTGTCAACGGCACTTGGATTGCAAAACACTTGACGAAAAGGGGTCGGTTACTATGATGATTCTGGGCGTTGACCCGGGCTATGCCATTGTCGGATTCGGATTTGTGCGGTATATGCCGCCGCATTTCGTGCCGGTGGAATACGGTTCCATTGTCACCAAGGCGGGAGTGCCTTTTGAAAATCGGCTGGAGATCATTTTCCGCCGCATGGTGGAGCTGATCGACAAACGCAAACCCGACGCGCTGGCGATCGAAAAGCTGTTTTACGCCAACAATGCCAAAACCGTCATCGGCGTGGCGGAGGCGCGCGGCGTGATATTGCTGGCGGCGCGGCTCAAGGGCGTGCCGGTCTACGAATACACGCCCTTGCAGGTCAAGCAGGCGGTCACGGGCTACGGGCAGGCCATCAAGCCGCAGATGCAGGAGATGACGCGGCGGCTGCTCTGTCTCAAAGAAATCCCCAAGCCGGACGACACCGCCGACGCGCTGGCGATTGCCATCTGTCACGGACAGAACTGCCGCGTGGTGCCGCGTTCGGCGACAAATTTCAACAATAAAAAGAACTGAGGACGTACTATCATGATATACAGCTTAACCGGCAGATATCTGACCGCCGAGCCGAATTTTGTGGTGATCGAATGCGGAGGCGTGGGATTCCGGTGCTTCACGTCGATGTCTACCATGACGCGGCTGCCCGCGCAGGGGTCTACCGTCACGCTTTTTACCTATATGAGTGTGACCGAAAATGCCATCACGCTTTATGGCTTCTCCGAAAAAACGGAACTGAGCTGCTTCAAAATGCTTCTTTCCGTGTCGGGTATCGGTCCCAAGGCGGCGCTCTCCATCCTTTCCACCCTTACGCCGGAGGACGTGGCGCTGGCGGTGGGTTCGGGCGATTACAAAGCCATCACCCGCGCGAACGGCGTTGGCCCCAAGATTGCCCAGCGCGTGGTGCTGGAGCTGAAAGACAAATTCAAGAGCATGGGCGCGCCGTCCGATCTTCCCGTCGGCAAGGGCATTGCGCCTTCCGCGGCGGGAAACGCGTCGGCGGCCGTCAACGCGCTGATGGTGCTGGGCTGCCAGCCCTCCGAAGCGGCGCAATTGGTCGCGAAGCTCGACGCGACGCTTCCCACCGAGGAAATTATCCGCCTCGCGCTGGTGGAAATGGCCAAAGGAATTTGATATAATGCGTAATGCGTAATTCGTAATGCGTAATGATTGTGATTTGAGAGAACGCAGGAAAAGGTGAGAAAACTGTATGTCTTTACATTGTATGGATGTGATAGGGTTTTATCTGAAAGGGTATCTGACCGATGCGCAGTTTGAAGAGATATTTGATCGGCATTCGGCAGAATTTGAGTCGGTTTTGGATGAGGGACTCTTTTTTCAAGTATTGAACACCGATTTCCGTTCCAAAGAACAGCGCATTCATTTGCAGGTGTGTCTGCGGGATTTTATGCTTGCCGCTTTTCCTGTCGAATATGAAACCATCAGTGACGCGTATGCCGAAAACCTGATAGAAGCGGGACAGGAGGACGATCTGACCGCCATTTTGAAAAAGCGGTACGAGCCAAAGGAAACCGTGGTCATCCACTGCGGTGAAATCGAAAGTGTCACAGAGCTGCACGCCCTTTTGCAAAAAGAGCTTGGATTAGGGGCGAATTACGGCAGGAATTGGGACGCGCTGCGCGATTTTCTCTATGATATTCTGTTTCCCGAAACGCTTGTCTTTGAAAACTGGATGACATATCAAAAAAAATTTCCGCGTGACGCGGCTGCTTTGCGGGAGATTTTGCGGGACATTCCCGACGGCCGCTGCGCGGTGGCCTATCGCTGATTGAACCATCAAACAAAAGGATTATTATAAAACATGAAACAACAAAACGACAACGAACTCAAATCGGTTTCATTCGACGAAGCGGACGAAACCGACTACGAAAACCGGATTGTTGACCCGGATTACAATCCCGCCGACGCGGAGACGGAGAATCCTCTGCGACCGCAGACGCTGAGCGCCTATATCGGACAGGACACGGTCAAGCAGAATCTTTCGGTGTATATCAGCGCGGCGCTGGCGCGTCATGAAAGTCTCGACCACTGCCTGCTGTACGGACCGCCGGGTCTGGGCAAGACCACGCTCGCCGGCATCATCGCGCATGAAATGGGCGTGGGGCTTCGCATCACATCCGGCCCCGCGATTGAACGCCCCGGCGATCTGGCGGCGCTGCTCAGTTCGCTCAACGCGGGCGACGTGCTGTTTATCGACGAAATACACCGCCTGTCCCGGACGGTGGAGGAAATCCTCTATCCTGCGATGGAGGACTTCGCCATCGACATTATGACAGGCAAAGGACAGGGCGCGATGAGCTATCATCTGCCGCTGCCGAAATTCACATTGGTCGGCGCGACGACCCGCGCGGGGCAGTTGTCCGCGCCGCTGCGCGACCGCTTCGGCGTGGTGCTGCGTCTCGAACTCTACACCCCCGAACAACTCGGGGATATTGTGGAGCGTTCGGCGGGCATTCTGGGCATTGCCATTGACCGCGAGGGCGCGCTGGAACTCGCGTCGCGTTCGAGAGGAACGCCGCGTATCGCCAACCGCCTGCTCAAACGCGTCCGCGACTTCGCGCAGGTGGTGGGCAACGGCGTGATTACCTGCGATATCGCCCGCATGGCGCTGGACAGACAGGAGATCGACGAGCTGGGGCTGGATAAAATCGACCGACTGCTGCTGTCAGGTATCATTCAGTTTTACAACGGAGGTCCTGTCGGATTGGAAACCATTGCGGCAGCTATCGGAGAAGAAGCCGTTACCATCGAGGACGTCTACGAGCCGTATCTCATGCAGATCGGTTTTCTCGCGAGAACGCCAAGGGGACGCTGTGTCACCGACGCGGCGTATGTGCATCTGGGATTAAAACCGCCCCATCAGACAAGCGGCGGTGAGCAGCAGTCGCTGTTCGACTGAACAGGATTGACTGAACAAGGAAAGGAACGGATATAAAAAATGAAAATGACCAATGACAGAGCCGCGTTTTACGGCATATTGGGAGAAACGATAGATATTTATCAGGCGGAGCACGCCGTGGTTGCCGCCTACCATGAACTCGGCGGACGTGCGACGGTTCCCGGCCGCAAGTACCGCATTGTGGTGGGACACGACCAAAGCCCCGCCTCGGATATGATGGAAGCGGCGGTTTGCGCCGCACTGTGTGCGGCGGGTGCGGATGTAGTGACACTCGGCGCGGTTCCTTCGGGCGCGGTGTCGTATCTCACCGCCAAGGCGGATGCGCTGATGGGCGTGATGATTACGGGCAATACCTTTGACACGGAAGTGAGCGGTCTGAAATTCTATCACAGCAACGGCCGTCCTGTGCTGGGCGAACAGCTCCAGTCCATTCTCGCGAGCATCGACAGCCACGCGGCGCTCAGCAGCAAGCAGTCGGGACGCATTGTGAAAGCAGACGGCAGCCTGCTGCAAAAGTACCGCGCCAATCTGCTGGAAGCCTCCAATTACACCATGTTTGAAACCCTTAAAGTGGCGGTGGACTGCACGCAAAGCGCCTCCGCTGTGTTTGTCAGGGATTTGTTTGAACAGCTCGGCGCGGAAGTGTCGGTTTTTGCTCCCGATCCCGACGAGGAAAGGCAGCCTTTGCCCGCCTATGCCAATCCCGCCGCGCTGATTGATTATGTCAAGGATACCAAGAGCGATATCGGCTTTGCGTTCAGCGCCAGCGGGGAAAACTGCCTCGTGGCCGACGCGGAAGGCAAGCTGTATGATACGGAAAAACTCGCGGCGATTTTCGGCTTTGTGTACGGCACCTTTGCGTCAAGCGGCGCAGAAGCGCAGACCGTGATGGTGAGCGATTCCTGCCACATTGCCCTTGCGCCGTATATCCAGTCGGTGGGCGCGCAGTGCCGCGTGGTGACGGGCGATTACAGTTATCTCGCGGAGGAATTTCTCAATTACGGCGCGGCGAGTTCCGCAAACGACGGCGTGATGATGGCGGCGGACAGGGACGCGGGTCTGGTTTTCCCGCGGCGCTCCTATGTTCCTGACGGTCTGATGACCGCCGTGATGCTGCTGACCTGCATGAATCGTATGGGTATGTCGATGGCGGAGCTGTCCGTCGGCGTTCCCCGTTTGATTCGCAACACTTCCTCCGTCAATATTCCCTCGGGCGCGGTTCTTCCGCTGCTGCACTCCACCGATCTCAATGAGGAAATTCATGTGCTTCGGTCTTACCTGTCGGGTGACGGACGTGTGTCGATCTATCGGGCGGATTCCGGCAGGGGCCGTGTGGAAATCATTGTGGAGGGCATCAAGCCGCAGCAGGTGGCGAAGGTCGCGGAAATGGCGGAACGTCTGGTGCGCAAGAACCTGCGCGAAAAGGACGGCGTACCCATTCGCGAGCAGGAGCCTTACCGCAAAAATGAAGACAAGCCCGCCGATTATGAGGACGCGGTGCAGAATTATGTTGACGGGGCAAAGGAACGTAAAAGCGTATGAGATACTCGGCAGACTGGAAAGATTATGAACTGATCGACGCGTCATCCGGCGAACGGCTGGAACGCTGGGGCGACATCATTCTCATTCGCCCCGACCCGCAGATCATCTGGAATACTCCCAAAAAAAATCCGCTCTGGCGCAAGGCGCATGCCCGCTATCACCGTTCGTCGTCGGGCGGCGGTCAGTGGGAAGTCATGAAGTCCATTCCCGACGTGTGGCAGGTGCATTATAAAACCCTCACCTTCAACATCAAGCCGATGGGATTCAAGCACACGGGCTTATTCCCCGAACAGGCGGTCAACTGGGACGATATGGCGCGATGGATCCGCGAAGCGGGTCGCCCTGTCAAGGTACTCAACCTCTTTGCCTACACCGGCGGCGCGACGCTGGCCTGCCTTTCGGCGGGGGCGCATGTCTGCCATGTGGACGCGTCCAAGGGCATGACGCAGTGGGCGCGTGAAAACGCCGCCTCGTCCGGACTTGACAAGCTGCCGCAGCGCTGGATTGTGGACGACTGCATCAAATTTGTGCAGCGCGAGATCCGGCGGGGCAATCGTTACGACGCGGTCGTCATGGATCCGCCCAGCTATGGCAGGGGTCCCGGCGGCGAGGTCTGGAAGCTGGAAGATCAGGTGTATTCACTGGTGGAACTGTGCGCCGATGTGCTGACCGACGACCCGCTTTTCTTCAACATCAACAGCTACACCACTGGACTCAGCCCGTCGGTGATGAATTATCTCAACGGTGCGATATTGCAGCCGAAATTCGGCGGCGTGATCAGCGCGGATGAAATCGGGCTGCCCGTGACTGAAACGGGACTGGTGCTGCCCTGCGGCGCAACCGCAACCTGGCGGGCGCAGGCGCGCTAAGATAATAAATAATAGAGAATAAGGAGAAAGCCATGCGTTCCGATTATTCATCTCAAAGCGAATATCTGCCGGTTGTCAACGGCATTCTGTATGCAAACGGCGTGGTGCAAAGATACACCATTCAAACCGATCGGAACGGAAGAAGATTGGAATGCCATCCGTCACCCTCCGACGATCAAAATGAAACGGTCGAAACCAAAGCTTATATCAATGACGCGCTTGAATGGAGCGACAGAAACGTCGAATTTTTCATCGGAGAAGGTAGTTACGGGGGCGACGGCTTTATCTTAGCCGAATGCGTCAGCACCAAAAAAATGCTCTGGCTGATTTCCTTTGACAATGCCAATCCGTTTGTGAAAGTGAGCAGGCATGACAACCTTTTGCTGGCGGAGAATAACTGCGGTGAGGAATGGGCGGTTGCTATGCATGACATGGAACATGTCTCATTGTCTATCGTGAAGCAGTCAGTTTATTGGTAAGGTTTTGAAAAAACAGAGGAACCGTCATCATAAATGAGGGAGGAGAAGGATGCAGGTTGTACTATATCCGCTTGACAGAGCCGTCATTGGCGAAAAAACGATCGGGTTGGGAATGCATAAAACGTCCGTATGGAATACACTTGGAAAAGGCGAGAGTTTCGATGGCAAACGGTACTATTATTTCCACTCTGAGGTAGCGATTGATTTTGACGACGAAGACAAGGTGGAATTCATTGAATTTCTCGCCGGAACAGACGGTGAACTAAAGCCTGTCATCTATGGACTATCCGCTTTTGAAGAAAATGCGGATACTTTGACAGAAGTCCTGACGAAGAAAAACAACGGGGAAATTGACGATGCCGAAAAACCGTACAGCTATGGTTTTCCTGCCATTAGTGTGGGGGTATACCGGGAATGCTCTCCCGAAGAGATCATCCAGGAAGCCGGAGATGAGGGCAGGTCTTTGGAGGATGACGACGTAAGGGAGGATTTGCGCAAAGCGATGCATTGGAGTACGATCGGAATCGGTGTAAAAGATTATTATAAGGATTAAAGGAATGGATTATGGACAACATCAACAAACCCTCAGAACCAACCGAACCCTCCGCGCTGGAAGTGCAGATTTCGGCGCAGGACGTGTATTTTCAATATGACAGCACCGACGGCACGCCGCCCAAAGAGGTGCTGCACGGGATTTCCATGGAGATTCGCAAGGGTGAATTTGTGGCGCTTCTCGGTCACAACGGCTCCGGAAAATCCACCATGGCCAAGCATATGAACGCCATTCTCCTGCCGAGCGGCGGCAAGGTGTATGTCGGGGGCATGAACACCGCTGATGACGATCTGCTGACCGATATCCGGCGCACCGTGGGTATGGTGTTCCAGAATCCCGACAACCAGCTTGTCGCGACCATTGTGGAGGAAGACGTGGCGTTCGGCCCGGAAAATCTCGGCATCCCCTCGCCGGAGATCCGGCAGTTGGTGGACGACGCGCTCAAAGCGGTCGGTATGTACGAATACCGCCGCCATGCCCCCCACAAACTGTCGGGCGGACAGAAGCAGCGCGTAGCCATCGCGGGCATTATTGCCATGCGTCCTAAGTGCATCGTGTTTGACGAACCCACCGCTATGCTCGACCCGCGGGGACGGCAGGAAGTCATGGAGACTATCGACAAGCTCAAAAACGAACTGGGCATTACCGTGGTGCTGATTACCCACTATATGGACGAAGCGGCACGCGCCGACCGCGTGATCGTCATTGACGACGGCAAGCTGCTCATTGAAGGTACGCCGCGCGAGGTCTTTTCGCAGATTGCCTTGCTGCGCGAGCATCATCTGGATGTGCCGCAGGCGACGGAGCTGGCGCAGTATTTAAGGAGCATGGGGTACGATATCCCCGAAGATGTGCTGACGCCGGAGGAATGCGCGCGGGCGATATGGGCAGCGAAGACCAGTGGTCAGTGATTAGTGGTCAGTGATTAGTGGTCAGTGGTCAGTTAGTGAGGAGTGAGAAGTGGAAAGTGGGGAGAAAAGAGAATAACTTTTCACTTTCCACGAACCACTGCCAGCTTACTCTGCTGGCAATCAAAACGAAAAGGAGGAATTTGCCTATGGCACTCATCGAAACACACGATCTGCGCTTTGTGTACGGCAAAGGCACTCCCTTTGAAAAGGTCGCGCTGCAAGGCGCGAATCTTGCCATCAACGAGGGAGAATTTATCGGCGTTATCGGACATACGGGATCGGGCAAATCCACATTAGTGCAGCTTCTCAACGGGCTGCTGAAACCCGAATCGGGACAGATTTTATTGAACGGCAAAAATATCTGGGAAAAGCCGAAGAAAATCCGGGACATCCGCTTTCAGGTGGGGCTGGTGTTTCAGTATCCCGAATACCAGCTATTTGAAGAAACGGTGTACAGGGATATCGCGTTCGGCCCTATGAACAAGGGCATCAAAGGCAAGGACGAGCTGGATCGCATCGTCCGCACCGCCGCCGAATTTGCGGGGCTGAAGGAATCGCTTCTGGAAAAGTCGCCCTTCGATCTGTCGGGCGGCGAAAAGCGTCGGGCGGCGATTGCGGGCGTGATTGCCATGGAGCCGAAGGTGCTGATTCTGGACGAACCGACGGCGGGACTTGACCCGCGAGGCCGGGACAAGATTCTCAGCCGCATCAAGGAATACCGCAAAAAGACGGGCAGCACGGTGCTGCTGGTGTCTCATTCCATGGAGGATATCGCGCGGGTGGCTGACCGCGTGCTGGTGATGAATCACGGGAATGTCGAGATGTTCGACACCACCGAGAATATTTTCAAACAGGGTCAGCACCTTGCCGAAATCGGTCTGAAGGTACCGCAGGTGACGCAGGTCTTTCTCGAATTGAAAAAGCTGGGCGCTGACGTCGGCACCGACGTGTACACCATGGACTACGCTAAAAACGCGGCGCTGCAATATCTGCGCGGCAGCCGGACGGAAGGGGGAGAGGCACAATGATATCCGATATCACCATCGGTCAGTTTATGCCGGGGAAATCCTTCATTCACAAAATGGACCCGCGCATGAAGATCATTGTCATGAGCGCCATGATCGTGTTTGTCTTTCTCGCCAAGAATCTGATGTCCATGGGGCTGATGACCGGGTTTGTTTTCCTCTCTATGCTGCTCACGCGTGTGTCGCCCAGGATGTATTTCAAGGGACTCAAGGCGATCTGGTTTCTGGTGCTCTTTACCGCCGTGCTGAATATGCTGTACCTGCGGGGCGACCATGTGCTCTTTCAATGGCGGTTTCTGACCGTCACGGAGGAGGGTTTGTGGCAGAGCGGCTTTATCGCGATGCGGCTGGTGCTGATTATCATTATCAGCGCCATGCTGACCTATACCACTTCTCCCACCGACCTGACCGCCGCCATCGAACGGCTGCTGTCTCCTCTGAAACTTTTCAGAGTGCCGGTGCATGAGCTGGCGATGATGATGACGATTGCGCTTCGCTTTATCCCGACGCTGCTGGAAGAAACCGAAAAGATTATGAATGCCCAGAAAGCTCGCGGCGCCGATCTGGAGAGCGGCGGCATGCTCAAACGCGCCAAGGCGCTCATTCCGATTCTGATCCCGCTCTTTATCTCCGCTTTCCGCCGCGCCTTTGAACTGGCGACGGCGATGGACTGCCGCTGCTACACGGGCGGCAAGGGGCGCACCCGCCTGAATGTGCTGCGGTATAAATTCCGCGATGTGTTCGCGTTCCTGCTGGTGGCGGGACTCTGCGCGGGAATCATTTACCTGAACACCCTTGCCCCAGCGTTGGTGCGATAAATGCAATAAAAGGAAAAACCTCTGTGACGGTTTCCTGACGGAAACGGTCATGGGGGTTTTTCATACTATAGCAATCCAAATAATCAGGGAGACAGGACGACGGTGGGCTGGCGCCCACCTAGGACGACAACGCAGCCATGTGCTCACCAGCGCGCCGAACTTGTCTTTTTGTTTGTTTGGATTGCTATAATCGTCTACTTTCCATCGACAAGTAGTATGAAATGGTCCGTATTTTCCTGATTAAAAGTGTTAAAACGCTAAAGTGTATTGACATTTATCCGAAAAAATAGTATGATAAATGATAACGACATTTTTGCCGTGAAACAAAGTCAAAGGATGGAAACGGGAATGATGGAAATCAAAAACATTGCGATTATCGGTCTGGGACTGATCGGCGGTTCGCTTGCCAAAGCGATTGCCGAATACACCGATTATCACATTATGGCGAGCAACCGCACCCGCGCCACGCTGCTGCAAGCGATCGCGGACGGCGCGGTGCATGAGGAACTGACGGACGACAATATCGGGCAGGCGGATATGGTGATTCTGGGGCTTTATCCCGAAGAAGCGGTGGCATATATGGAGAGCATCGGCGGCAGGCTCAAAAAGGGCGCGCTGGTGATCGACGTGTCGGGCATCAAGCGGTACATATGCAAAGAAATGCCTCCCATTGCCGCGAAATACGGCTTTGTCTTTGTGGGGGCGCACCCCATGGCAGGCAAGGAAAAGAGCGGATATGCAAACAGTGAGGCGGCGCTTTTCAGGGGAGCGAGCTTCATTATCACACCCATCGACGACAGCGCACAGGAAGAAGTGGACTGGCTGCGGGAATTTGCCGCGCGCATCGGCTTTGGTATGCATGTGGTGTGTTCGCCCGCGGAGCACGACAAGATGATTGCCTTTACCTCGCAGTTGCCGCATGTGCTGGCGAATGCCTATGTGCAGAGCCCGCAATGTCTGAAGCACAAGGGCTTCTCGGCGGGCAGCTATCGGGATGTGTCGCGCGTGGCGCGGCTCAATGAACATCTGTGGGCGGAGCTGTTTTTGCAGAACGCCGACGCGCTGACGGATGAACTGGAACTGCTCATCCGGAATATCACGGAAATCTGCGACGCGGTAAAAGCGGGCGACCGCGAGGGACTCGAAACCATGCTCGGAAGGGGCAGAAGGGTGAAGGAGGAATTAGGCGAATGACGATTCATGTGAATACCGGTACACCGTATGACGTGATAATCGGAACGGGACTTCTCCCGAAAAGCGGAGAACTGATAAAACAGGTCCTGCCCAAAGCGGAACGCGCGGTCATTGTCACCGACAGCAACGTCGCGCCGCTGTATGCCGATACTGTCAAGACGTCGCTGGAGGCGGCAGGCTATACCGCCTTTGTCCATGTCTTTCCGGCAGGCGAAGCTAACAAGTGCCTGACCGCTATCGAGGGGATGTACGCGGCGATGGCGGCGGCGGAGCTGTCCCGCTCGGATTTTGCCGTGGCGCTCGGCGGCGGCGTGACAGGGGATATGTGCGGCTTTGCGGCGGCGACCTATCTGCGGGGCATTGCCTTTGTGCAGATGCCGACGACGGTGCTGTCGCAGAATGACAGCTCCGTGGGCGGAAAGACGGGCGTTGACCTCGCATGCGGCAAGAATTTAGTGGGCAGCTTTCATCAGCCCTCTTTGGTGCTGGCGGATGTGGACACATTGTCGACACTGCCGCCCCGTTATATCACCGACGGCTTCGGGGAGATCATCAAACACGGCTGTATTAAATCGGCGGAGCTGTTTGCGCTCATCGAGCAATACGGTACGGACAGGGAAAAGATCGCGGACTTCACCGCCCGTTCGGTGGCGATCAAGAGCGGCGTTGTCGAGCGGGACGAGAGGGAATCCGGCGAGCGAATGCTGCTGAATTTCGGACATACGCTGGGACACGCCATTGAGAAATGCTGTGACTTTACCAAATACGCCCACGGCGAAGCGGTCGGCATCGGTATGCGGATGATGGCGCGCGCCGGAGAGGCGGCGGGACTGACCGCGAGCGGCACCGCCGACAGAATAGAGGCCGTGCTGCAAAAGTGCGGTATGCCGACCTCCTGCGAGTTTACGCCGGAGGAAATCTGCGCCGCCGCTATGCTGGATAAAAAGCGCCGCGGTGAGAAGATGAACATCGTGCTGCTGCGTGATATCGGGGATTCCTTTGTGTATCAGATCAAATGCGCCGATCTGCTCGGCTTTGTGAGCGGAGGGATGCGGGCATGAGCGAACGATCCAACGCGGTCTGCCGATGCGGCGGCGGAACGCTTCGGGGAACGGTGCAGATTCCGCCGTCCAAGAGCGCGGCGCACAGGGCGATGCTCTGCGCGGCGCTGGCGGAGGGACGCAGCGTGCTGTCACCCATCGAGCTTTCCAACGATATGCGCGCCACCATCAACGCCGTTACCGCGCTCGGCGCGAGGGCGGATTTTGCGGACGGTACGCTGACGATTGACGGCATCGGCGGACGGTTCGGCAATGCCGACAGGGAACCGGTGGAAGTCAACTGCATCGAATCCGGCTCCACGCTGCGCTTTATCATCCCCATTGCCTGCGCTGCCGGCATCAACGGGAAATTTGTGGGGGAGGGGACGCTGGTGTCCCGCCCCATCGGATTATATAAGGAACTGCTCCCGCAAGCGGGCGTGACCTGCGAAACGGAGGGGGGACTGCCCTTCGTCTGCCGCGGAAAGCTGCGGGCGGGGACGTATGAAATGCCGGGGGATATCAGTTCGCAGTTCATCACGGGGATGCTGATCGCGCTGCCGCTCTGCGAGAGGGACAGCCGCATTACGCTCACCACCCCGCTGCAATCGGCGGCGTATGTGGATATGACGGTGCGCTGCATGGCGGACTTCGGCGTGCAGGTGCAGCGCACGGCGGACGGCTGGCGCATTCCCGGCGGTCAGCGCTATGAAGCCCGCGATTATACCGTGGAAGGCGACTGGTCGCACGCGGGATTCTTCCTCGCGGCGGGCGCTCTGGGCAGTCAACTGACGCTGCGCGGTCTGCGCATGGATTCGGTGCAGGGCGACAAAGCCGCCGTCGAACTCTTTCGCGGCTTCGGCGCGGATATTGTCGTTCATGGCAATGAGATGACCGTTCGCAAGGGAACGCTGCACGCCCAGCACATCAATGCGGCACAGATACCTGACTTGGTGCCGTGTCTGGCGATCTGCGCGGCGCTTTGCGAAGGGACGACGGTCATTGACCACGCCGAACGCCTTCGCATTAAAGAAAGCGACCGCCTGACCTCTACCGCCGCGATGATTCGCGCGCTGGGCGGCAAGGTCGAGATCCTGCCCGACGGGTTAAAAATCGAAGGCGTAAAGTCTTTCACAGGCGGCGTAGTAGACGGCTTCCGCGACCACCGCATTATCATGTCGGCGGCGGTCGGCGCCCTGTGCGCACAGGGCGAAGTGACCGTCACCACCCCTTACAGCGTCAGCAAAAGCTATCCGTCATTCTTTGACGTTTACAATTCTCTGGGAGGTAACGCATATGTCATCCACATGGGGTAACAATATAAAAATTTCGATATTCGGAGAGAGTCACGGCGTGGGCATCGGCGTTGTCATCGACGGACTGCCCGCCGGAGAACACCTTGATTTTAACGAGATACAGTTTCAGATGAACCGCCGCGCACCCGGTAACGACAGCACATCTACCCCGCGCAAGGAAGAGGATATGCCGGAGGTCTGCTCGGGCATTCTCAACGATATCACTACCGGCGCGCCGCTCTGCGCGGTCATTGAAAACGCCAACACGCGCTCGGTGGATTACGACAAACTCCAGCGGCTGCCGCGTCCCGGTCACGCGGATTACACCGGCGCGGTGCGTTACAACGGCTACAACGACGTGCGGGGCGGCGGTCATTTCAGCGGTCGTCTCACCGCGCCGCTCACCTTTGCGGGGGCGGTCTGCCGCCAGATTTTAGAGCGCAGAGGCGTGACCATCGGCGGGCATATCTACGCCATCGGCAATGTGTACGACCAGCCCTTTGACCCGGTGGAGGTCAGCGCGGAGCAGCTTTTGCATTTGCAGGAGCATTTCTTCGCCCTCAACCGTCCCGAAACGGAAAAGCCCATGCGCCGCATGATTGACGAAGCGCGTACCGAGCGCGACAGCGTGGGCGGCATTGTGGAAATCGCGGCGGTCGGTGTTCCCGCGGGTGTGGGTTCGCCCATGTTCGGCGGCGTGGAGAATGTGCTGGCGTCCATCGTCTACGGCGTTCCCGCCGTCAAGGGCGTGGAATTCGGCGCGGGTTTTGACGTGGCACGCATGCGGGGCAGCGAATCCAACGACCCCTTCACTATTGTGGGCAACCGCGTTGTCACCACCCGCAATGTCAGCGGCGGCATTCTGGGCGGCATTTCGGACGGTATGCCGATCATCCTGCGCGCGGCGGTCAAGCCTACGCCCTCCATTTCCCTCGAGCAGCACACCGTTGACCTCAAGGAACAGCGCGACGCGATTCTGACGGTCGGCGGACGGCATGACCCCTGCATCGTGCCGCGCGCCCTGCCCGCGATTGAATCGGCGGTCGCCATCGGTCTGGCCGATCTGATGAAGGAGGTAGGCAAGCTGTGAGTTTTTCGGTTAGCGATGCAAATGAAAATGTCAATTCCGCTGAAAACGGCAACGCGGCAGACAATCCGTCAGATGAACTGAATCTGCCCGATATCCGCAAGGAAATCGACGCGATTGACCGTCAGATCATGGCGCTGTTTCAGCAGCGCATGCGTGCCGCCGAAAAGGTGGCGGCGGTCAAGAAGCGCGACGGTTCGCCTATTTTCCAGCCCCAGCGGGAACAGGAAATTCTGGAACGCGTGGAGCGGGAAGGCGGTCAGTTCGGCAGCGGCGCGCGCACGTTGATGGCGACGCTCATCGACATCAGCTGCACCTATCAGCAAATGCTTCTCTACGGCGACGACGGCAAGCTGCGCAAGAAGCTGATGACGGCGCGCAGCGAGTGGAAAGGTTCCAAAATCGCGTGTCAGGGGACAGTGGGAGCCTATTCTCACCTCGCCGCCCGGCAGTTTTTCGGCGAGGACGTGGAACCGATGTTCTTTGCCAAGTTCCAGGACGTGTTTGAGGCGGTCACGGAGGGCTATGCCGATTTCGGCGTGCTGCCGCTGGAAAACACCACTGTCGGCGCGGTCAATGACGTGTACGACCTGCTCACGCGCCACGGCTTTTATATCATCGGGGAAACCGATGTGGATATCAACCATTGCCTGCTCGCGCCCAAAGGGGCGAAGATGGAGGACATCCGGGAAGTGTATGCCCACCCGCAGGCGCTCGGGCAGTGCGCGCGTTACATCCAGCTGCACGGCTTCCTTGCCAACGAATACAGCAACAACGCGGTGGCGGCGCAGCATGTGGCGCGATGGAACGACCCGACCAAGGCGGCGATTGCGTCGAGCGTGGCGGGGCAGAAGTTCGGCATGGCGATTCTCGACGAGGATATTCAGGATATCCAGGGCAACCAGACGCGGTTCATCATCATTTCCAAGCACTTAGTCATCCGCGACGGCGCGGACAAGATCAGCCTGACCTTCTCGCTGCCCCACCGCACCGGCAGCCTGTACCGCGTGCTGTCCCGCTTCTCCGCCAACGGCATGAATATTTCCAAGATCGAATCCCGTCCGCTCAAGGGCAGGAATTTCCAATACCGCTTCTACCTCGATTTCAACGGCAACGTCCATGACGAAAAGGTCTGCGCGCTGATCTGTTCCCTCAGCACCGAGATGTCCAATTTTAAATTTTTGGGGAATTATTAAGGCTA
>CADCNI010000058.1 GCA_902802795.1 uncultured Ruminococcus sp. | reverse complement strand
CTTCTTTATTCTCCTTATCAACGCCGCTTTTCTCAATATTCACTTGAGTGAATATTGTCCGCAATCACGCTGCGTATGCTTTTATTGAGCAGACACTAAGTAGAAGTGCCGGACGGGATAACGCCTGTCAGCGAATATACAGGCAGGGAGACGGCGTTTCCAAGCGTCCTTGTCACCGTGGAATCCCCGGTCTGCGCGATGGTGTATGTCTCGTCCGCAGCGGAGTAGGCATACGGATCGGGACAGAGGAACGTAAGATCGAAGGTGCAGGAATTGCGCACCGCCTTATCAAAGGAGAAGCCCTCGTTCAGCCGTGCCGAATACACCCGCCCCGGCTCCCTGTCGAGGATGAGCGGGCAGAGTCCGTTGTCAGGATTCAGCCACGCTATGATATCGTCCTTGAGCGAGAGAAAGTCCTCATCGCTGTTCCCCGGAGGGATGAAGCAGGAAATCTGTATCTTCCTCTCGCCGACGGTTTCTCCGAAGTCGAACACGCCCTCATGCCCCGGCATGGTGATGGTGTTGTTTCGAATATCCGGCATACGGTTTTCAGTTGTGATCCTTGTGGCGATCCCCATAGACTGGGAAGTCGTACCGTTAAATGAAAAGCCCATATCAGATATATCCTTTCGCTCGTCTGCCTGCAGTCAGGAGCGTGTTAAGCTGCTGCGAAATCTTGCGGATATCATCATCGCTCCTCACGCTCATTTCCTGTATGTTGATAAGCGGCTGGTCACCGGAGAGCGACAGCGCTGCGCCCTGCACCGCGTCCTGTATCATGGAGCGCAGGGAGGACACGCCCACCACAGCCTCGTCCCCGGCTTCTCCGCCGCCGAGGAGCGTTCCGCCGCTCTGACCGAAAATCGTGGCGTCTTTCAGAATCATGCCGCCCGACATCGCCTTCTTGTACCAGTCCACGGAGAAATGCGGAATGGACGGCGGGTTCAGCGAGAAGCTGCCCGTGATGGAGAAGTGCGGCAGCTTGATCTTAGGCAGGCTCCAGCTGAAGTTGAACACCGATTTCAGCTTGTTCACGATGCCGGAGACCGTACTCCATATGGTATTGAACACATTGGAGATCGTGTTCTTGATGCCGTTCACGATATTGGAGACGGTGCTTTTTATCGCATTGAAGCCATTGCTGATGCCGGACTTTATGCTGTTGACCACATTCATGACCGCAGACTTGATGCCGTTCCAGACGGAAGTGACCACACTCTTTACGGCGTTGAATACCGTGGAAGTTGTATTTTTTATGGCGTTCCAAGCTGTGGTTATAGCGGTTTTCATTCCGCTCACGACCGTAGTCACCGCCGTCTTTATTGCGTTCCAGACTGTAGTCACCACGGTTTTTATGGCGTTCAGCACGGTGACAATGATGGTCTTGTAAACATTGAAATAGGTGGTGACGGCTGTCTTTATCGCTTTAAACACGGTTTCAAAGACGGTTTTTATCGCATTCCAGACCGTGGAGATGACGCTCCTGATGGCTGTCAGCACCGTCTGAATAGTGCTTTTTATGGCATTCCACGCCGCAGTCAGGAAAGCCGTTATCGCGTTCATGACGGTGGTCACTACCGTTCTGATACCGTTCCATATCGTACGGATAATGGTGAAATAAGCGGTAAAATACATCGAAATGACGGTCTTGATTGCCCCAAGCACCGTAGTGAATATGGTCTTGATGCCATTCCACAGCCCGGAAAAGAAATCCCTGATTCCGTTCCAGACGGTTTCGGCCGTAGAGCGGATCGCCGTCCATGCCTTTGCAAAGAAATCCTTTATCGCATTCCATACATCAATGGCGACCCGTTTGATGTTCTCCCACAGGTCGATCCAGAACTGCCGGAAATCCTCGTTCGTGTTCCACAGATAGATGAAGGCGGCTACCAGTGCCGCAATCGCCGCTATGATGAGGACGATCGGATTGGCAAGCATCGTTGTATTGAGCGCGGCAAAAGCCGTCTTTACCGTTTTGATAACGCCCGCCAATTTCGGGATAATGGTCATGATCGTGCCGACTGCCGACATGACTTTTCCTACGATGATCAGCACTGGCCCGATAGCCGCCGCTACGAGCGCAATGGTAATGATGACCTTGCGCGTTCCCTCGTCCATAGAATTCAGCCAGTCCACAAAATTTTGTACCCAGCCGACAATGGAGCGGATGGCGGGCATCAGCATTTCTCCGAAAGAAATGGCAAGCTCCTCCAGCTGGGATTTGAGGATAGTCAGTTGCCCTGCGAGGTTATCCTGCATGGTATTTGCCATTGACTCGGCAGTACCGTCACAGTTCGCGATGGCGTTGGAGAGCTTTGCGATATCGTTCTCTCCCGCATTCATCAGGGCAAGGAAGCCGGACATCGCGTTCTTACCGACCAGCGATTCGGCGGCATTTGCCTTTTCCGATTCGGACAGCTTGGAGAACGCGGCGCGGCAGTCGGCGAGGATATCCGACAGCCCACGCATGGAGCCGTCGGCGTTGGTGGTGTGAATCGTGACGTTGCCCAGTTCCCTGCCTGTGATTTTAATGTCGCCGGAAAGATTGTTCATGACGGTTCGCAGCGAAGTACCCGCCTGGGAACCCTTGATGCCGCTGTTTGCCATCAGTCCGATTGCCTCGGCTGTGTCCTCCGCAGAGAATCCCAGCGCACCGGCTATCGGGGCGCAGTATTTAAATGTTTCGCCCATCATGGATACGTTGGTATTGGCGTTGGAACTGGCGGCGGCGAGAATATCGGAAAAATGCCCCGCGTCGGATGCTTCCAGACCGAATGCCGTGAGCGCGTCGGTAACGATATCCGACGCAACGGCGAGGTCTTCGCCGGAAGCCGCCGCAAGGCTCATAATGCGGCGGCTTCGGAGGCGGAGAATTTTGTCTTCGCGCCCATCTCACGCGCCTTGTCGCGGAGGGTCTGCAATTCGTCGCCCGTCGCGCCGGAAATGGCGGACACACGGCTCATGCCCTCGTCAAAGTCGGCGGCGGTCTTGACAGCCGCTGTTCCAAGTCCTGTGACGATACCTGTGACCGGCAGGAATTTCTTACCCACCTCGGTCACGTTCTCGCCCATTGTTTTCAGTTTTTCACCGTCAGAAGCGATCTTCTGCAAGGCTGTGGCGGACTGATTGGCCTGTCCCTCCAAAGATTTCAGTTTTGCCTCTGTTTCTGCGATTTCCCTTTGAAGACCGTCGTACTGTTCCTGTGTGATCGCGCCGTTTTTCAGAGCCTCATCTGCCTGTGCCGCGGTGGTTTTCAGGGTTTCCAGCTTCTCCTTGGTTTCCGTCACCGCCTGCGCCAGCAGCTTGTGCTTCTGTGCCAGCAGTTCCGTGTTGCCCGGATCAAGTTTCAGGAGCTTGTCAACATCCTTCAGCTGACTCTGGGTATTCCTGATTTCCGCGTTAACGCCTTTCAGTGCGGTTTGCAATTTGGTTGTGTCGCCGCCGATCTCAACGGTGATCCCCTGGATTCTGCCGGCCATATTCTCATCTCCTCACTCTTAAAATCGATCCATCATTTCCTGATCGGCGAGAAGCGTATATTTGTATTCGTCATTCCCGCTTTCCGCGTACATATCATTCACCATGCCGATGGTCAGCAGATTCAGATCGCGGATGGAAATGCCGAGCTGCACGCAGCGGAGCAGGAAAAGCGGCGTTGTCATTTCCCGACAGCTTGCGCGAATTTTTTTTTAGATTCCACCTGCGTCTGCACATTCAGTCCCCAAAGCCCGATAATCTCCGGCAGCACCTGATAAATGCTGAATGTATTGAAATCATCCAGCCATTCCTCCGGCGTGTCCGCAATGGAGGAATCGGCGTGTTTTGCCATGATGTAAGCGATATTCTCAAACAGTTCCAGGGAAAAAACATCGAGGTTGGAAACCTCCTCTTGACTGTCCCCAACCGCTTTTTCCAGCGCCGCGAGGTCTTTGTAAATATCGCGGTTGAACTTTATCCGGTATATCCTCGGAATGGCGGCTGACGCCCGGAACGCCACCTGCTTTCCGTCTATTTCCACCGTTTTTGTGATAGCCATTTCTCATCATCCTTTCCTCAAAAATCAAGGCTGCCGTTATTTTCACACGACAGTCCATCCGGATTTATCAGCTCTGACTTTCCTCTTCCTCGTCGTCGTTGTTATCGCCGGAAGACGGCTCATATACGCTGCCGTACCATGCGTTATAGACAGCGTCCGTGGTGTTGGTCCCGGTCTTGACTTTCACCAGGCCGCTCGGCAGCGGCGTGGCGGTGATCTCCAGCGTTTCCGTCTGGACTTCCTTGCTGTCCTCGTTGGTCTTGCCTTCGATGGTGGGACGAGACGCGCTGCAATAGTACAGGCAGTGGCGGATTTTCTTCTTATCTCCGGAAAACTCGAAAAGCAGCGCGAAATGCTCTGTCTCCACCGTGGAGTCCTCGATCAGTACGCCGTTCGCATCTTCCGTTTCCTTCAGAATGTCCTTCCGGAAACTGTCCGGAAGCAGGGCGATTTCCAGATCGCCGGAATACCCGTTGTTGGCGGTGGTAGTGTAATATACCATATCATCCGCGTAAAACGGCTCCGTATCGCCCTCCGGGTCAAGAGATAGGTTGACCGCACCGGGAATCGCCACCGGCGTAGCAAAGGTCACCGTATTCGTTGCCGGATTGAGAGTCGCCTTGGCATAATGGCAGTTCTTCAAGCCGAATTTCACTTTATTGCTCGTTGTGCTCATATATTGATACCTCGCTTTTACAAAATCGTCTATACCGTCATGCGGTACAGCACTTCATACATTTTTTCGGATTCGATCCATACCTCCGATTTGTTCCAGAAAAGCTCATGGTCATGGAAAATAGTCTCTATCCGATCTTCCAATTCCGGATTTTTTTCATCGGTATATAATTCCACGTTCAGGTTCTCAAAAGCCGCATAGACGGTGTTATCGGCGGAAAAATTATCCGAATCCGGAAACAGAAAGCAGATAAAGGGCGGCTCGGGGGATTCGCCTTCCGCAAAATGGTCATAGGCGAAGGGAAGCCCTGCCACCTCCAGCATTTCCACGATTTCTTCATGCGTCACAAGCTATCCTCCCTTCTTCAGATCACGCTCGATGTCCAGGAGCAGCTGTTCTGCGCCGACCTGCTCTGCCGGAGCAATGTGGGGAATCGCCCGCACACGCCCGCCGCCCCGTTTGGCATGACCGTTCTCCAGAAGATGCGTCAGCCGGTAGCGTTTCCTGGAATGCACTGTGTACTCGATGGAATCCGCTGTTTCCTTTGTCTTTTTTGACGCCCAGCTTTTTGCATACGTTCCCGTGCGTTTCGGAGCGGTGGCTTCAATCTGCGATTTTACGGTTTTTGCCGCCTTTTCCACATCGGTTTTCAGCACATCTGCGGCAAGGTCTTTATATTCCATAAGTCCCTTCATCACGGTATCAGCGAGACGGTCGATTTTTACGGTACGACTCATGGCCTCGCCTCCTTCCGGCATTTCAGCCTGACGGTCCTTCGCTGCCAGTTCATCATGTCCACCGCCTCGATGTTGTAGGTATCGCCGTGAAACAGAACGCGGTAGTTTGTCGAAGTGATATCGGCAATCTCCGAACAGAAGCGCACCTCAAAAGTAATGCTCCGCTCGTCCTCCGTTACCGCTCCTCCCTCGCTCTCCTGCTTAACGTAGGTATTGGCATAGGCGCGGCAGGTGAAATAATCCTCCCATTCCGTTTTATGGTTCCCAAATCTGTCCGCCGAAACGGTGTTTTGCTGAAGGGTGATCTTCTCGTTCAGTTTCCCGATCATGGCCGTCCCTCCCGTATCGCAAACAGCAGGGAACGGAGCGTCAGGGAAAGGTCATGGTGATCGGCGTTATCCCGCTGTTCATACAGGTACCCAAGCGCATACAGCACTGCCGTTTTCAGAGAGGCACGAAGCGACAGCAGCGCCGCGCTGTCCTCTTCCGAAACCTCCGCGTCCGCCTGCGTCCATTCCTCATCCGTCAGTCTGGCGATATCGGCGCACAGACGCTCCGCAGAGATAAGGAGGCTCCCGATCAGACCGTCCTCATCGGCAGAGTCTACCCGCAGATAGATTTTTGCTTCTTCCAAAGTGATCAGCGCCATACGGAGCCTCCTTTTCTCTTTCTCCTCAGTTCGCCTTCATCTTGAGAAGCTGGATACCTTCGGGAAGAATGACCTTGCCGTCCACCCGCTCGGTAGCAACAAAGCCCACCTGACCGTTGGTGGCGTACAGTTCGTTCAGACGCTGCACGGTTCTGCCCGCGCGGTCGGCGATCCAGTAATTTCTGAAATCACCGAATGCCACGGTAAACGCTCCTGCGGCCATCGTAGGCACATACGGAGAGGTGTAAAGGTCATAGCCGAGCAGCTTGTCAGGCTCGCCCGCCTGGAGCGAAGGCTGCCACAGATACACACCATTTCCGTCCTTCAGCTTGCGAATGGCGGAGATGGTCGCGTCATTCATGAGGAACTTTGCGTTCCTGCGGTAGGGAGCCTTGAGCGCATACACAAGGTTGATCAGTTCGTCCGCCGTAACAGCGTTGTTCGCCGCTGCGGTAACGCCCACTGTGCCGCCGTTTGCCGTGAAAATGCCTGTGGGCTGACCGCTGCCGGTTCCCACGCAGAAAGCCTGCTCTTCAGCAATGCCGAACGCCCTGGCAAACTCGTTGGCGATGTACTGCTCCAGCGGAAAAGCGGCGTCCTGCAGAAGCTCCACGCTGACACGGATAAGGTCTGTGAGCTTGTAGGCGTCGATCTCCTTCTGACCGAAAGTAGGATTGCTCTCGGTGAAAGCGGCGTTTTCAGTCGTCCATGTGGCAACGGAATGTCCCACGGAAATGGGAATCTTCCTGTCGTTCTGGGTGGTGATGACTTTGGCAAGGGAACGAACCACATTGGCCGCGTCCAGTCCGGTCACGATATCCCTCTCAAATTCCTCCGGCACAAGATAGCCGCCGTCCGCGTCGGTGCTTTCGGACAGCACGTTGTGGATGGGCGTCCTGCCGCGAAGGTGCCTGCCGAAGTCTTCCTTGTAAGCATTGGAAGCGCGTCCCTTCTTTTCATCGGTGTCTGCCTTTTCCGGCATTCCTGTGAGCGGCTTGCCTACGGGCTTGTTCAGTTCCGCCTCCATCGCGTCCCTGCGCTCCATGCGGCGGATTTCATTGGAGAGGTCGGTCATATCCCGCTCCATTGCGGAATAGGTGGCGTCATCCTCTGCGGACAGCACACCCTTGTCATTTCTGTGGGTATCGAGGAATCCCTCCATCGTATTCCACAGCTTTGCTCTCTTTTCACGCATTTCAATAATCGTCATGTCGTGTACCTCCGTTAAATATAGTTTTTGATGGTGTTGAGACGTGCTTTCAGTTCATCGACAGAGCGTCCCATCGGTTGGCTGGGTTCTTCCGGCTGCACGGGCTTGCGCTTTGCGCTGATCTTGTTCATCAGAGCCGCCTGCACCGTCTTCCCGGAAAACGCATAAGCGGGAACAGAATGCTCATCTGCTTTTTCATCTTCCAGAATGCCGTCCGCAAAGCCCAGTTCCAGCGCTTTGTTTGCGTTCATCCAGGTTTCCGCGTCCATGAGATGGGACAGCTTCGCCCTCGACAGTCCGGTCTTGATCTCGTAGGCGTTGATGATGCTCTCCTTGACCTCGGTCAGCATTTCAATGGCTTTTCGCATATCTTCATGACCGCCCATAGCGATGGTCATGGGATTATGGATCATTATCAGCGCCGTGGGCGCCATCAGCACCTCCGTTCCCGCCATAGCGATGACAGACGCGGCTGACGCGGCAATGCCGTCTATCTTGATGGTCACTTCATCCTTGTAATCCATCAGCATGGTGTATATCTGGCTTGCCGCAATGCAGTCGCCGCCGGGCGAATTGATCCACACGGTCACGGGACCGCTTCCGGCGAAAAGCTCCTCCCTGAACATTGCCGGCGTGACGTCATCATCGAACCAGCTTTCCTCCGCAATCGTGCCGTACAGTTCAAGCACCCTTGCTTCGGCTCCGCTTTCGTCCGCCTGATTCTTCCATGTCCAGAACTTCTTCTCTGATTTCATTCGTGTCCGATTCCTCCTTTTCCGTCGTATAGGCAAATGCCCCTGCTTGATTCAGCGGAAGCATATTGCCGTTGATAAGATACAGGTCGCCGCCGTCTTCTTCGGGAATGCGGTCGAGGTTTTCTAATTTCCGGATATCGTTTGCTGACATCCAGCCGTTCTGCCTCGCTGTGGCGTACCCGTTCATGCGGCTTTGGTAATCACCGCGCAGCAGCCCTTCCAGGTTAAATTTGAAGAAATAGCAGGTCTTTTCATCCGGCGTGAACAGCGCGCGGGAAAGCGACTGTTCCCAGCGCACCACCCACGGGTCGAGCGTGTATTTGACAAATTCAAGGCTCTGCTGCTCGATGTTGGAAAAGCTGGATTTCTCCAAGTCTCCCACCATGTGCGGCGGCACCCGGAAGATGCGGGCGATTTCGTTGATCTGGAATTTGCGCGTTTCCAGAAACTGCGCCTGTTCCGGCGCGATGGAGATGGGCGTGTATTTCATGCCCTCCTCCAGAATCGCCACCTTGCCGGCGTTTTGGCTGCCGGAGAAGCCCCTGTTCCAGCTGTCGCGCACACGCTCCGGGTCCTTCACCACGCCGGGATATTCCAGCAGGCCGCCGGGCGTTGCGCCGTTGGCGAAGAATTTTGCGCCGTATTCCTCGGTGGCGATGGCAAGGCCAATGGCGTTCTTCGCCATCGCAATCGGGCTGTAGCCGACCAGTCCGTCAAAGCTGAGTCCCGGAATGTGCAGCACGTCGGAAGGCGTCAGAGTGACGGTGCTACCCTTCATGGTGGGCGCGTCGTCGCGGCTGGTCTGGTAGCTGTAGAAAAGATGCCCGGAAGAATCCCTGTCCACCGTCATGCGATCCGGCATGAGCGGATAGAGCGCAACCACTTCGCCCTTGCCGTTGCGGATGATCTGGGCGTAGGCGTTGCCCCAGAGCAGCAGGTGCGTCATGAGCGTCTCCCGGAAAACGAAGGAACTCATTTCCGGGTTGGGTTCGTCATGGAGCAGGCGGTAAAGCGGATGATCGGTCGCCTTTTCCTTGCCGCCATCGCCGTTGTAGCGGTAAAGGTGAAGCGGCAGTCCGGCAATCGCCTCGGCGAGAATCCTCACGCAGGAATACACCGCCGTCATCTGCATGGCGGAGCGTTCCGTCACCGACTTGCCCGACGAACTGCTGCCTAAAAAGAACCGGAAGCTGCTGCCGGACGTGGCGTTCTTAGGCTTGTCACGCGCCTTGAAGATGCTAGTCAGGATGTTCATAAACAAATACACTCACTTTCTGAAAAATGACATGAAAAACATGAAAAAAAGCACCTGCCCGCGTGTTCGGGTAGATGCTTGTATGAATTTGATTTTATTTCGTTCTGTAGTAGCGGGTCGTTCTTCCGCTGCCCTCTCTTACCAGTTCGCCGGAATCAACCAATTTTCGCAGTGCGCCTTCAATGGCGCTGACGCTGATCGACGGACAAAGCTCATGGATATCCTGTTTGGTAAAACGTCCGATTTTGTTTTGCGTAGCGAGTCTCACGGTATCCAGAACGGTGCGTTTCGTTTCCACCAGCGCAAAACGGTCTTCAAAATCTCTGTAAGCGGCGAGAACCGTTCCGAGCAGATATTTGATGAACGGGACAGGATCATCCTCTCCGGTGTGCCAGCCTTCCTGTGAAGCATAAAGCGCATCGTAATAAAGGTCTTTGTTCTTTGCTATCTTTGCCTCCAATGAGATGTACTTTCCGACATAAAATCCGCTTCGGTAAAGAAGCAGCGTCGTCAGGAGCCTGCTCATCCGGCCGTTCCCGTCGTTGAAGGGATGAATGCAGAGAAAATCGTGAATAAAAACCGGAATCGCAATCAACGGTTCCAGTTCCATGTTTCCGATCACACGGTTGAATTCTTCGCACAGCCTGTCAAGCGCCTCCGGCGTTTCGTAAGGCGCAAGCGGCGTGAACAGCGTTTCGGTATGCCCGTCAGGATAGGTCGCGCTGATATAATTCTGCACCGTTTTCGTTCTGCCCGCCAAAGGGTTGACCATATGGCTGTAAAGAATTTTGTGAAGCTGCAGAATATAATTCTGCGTGATCGGAATAGCGTCAAAGCTCTCATGGATAATCGCCAGCACATCCCTATAGCCTGCGATTTCCTGTTCGTTGCGGTTCTTCGGCGCGGTTTTATCCTCGACAAGCTGTCGTATGCGCGTGTTGGTAGTCACGATGCCCTCAATGGCGTTCGACGCCTCCGTGCTTTGTACCTTTGCGATTTCAACCAGCTTTTCCAGTTCTTCCGGCCGCTGCTTCAGATATAATTCCTGTTTTCCGGCTTCCTTGTATATGGCGGCGATGAGACGCAGAAGCTCCGAATCCCATTTTCTCTCTTTGATTAAAGAGTAATTGAACGCTCTCATAACCTTACCTCCCGATGTATTCCCTTAAATTATATCGAAAATAAGGGAAAAGTCAAGTAGGTTGTCTGTTTATCCCTTATTATTTTATGGATTATAAGGGAAAATAAACGCAGTAAGGTCATATAAACAAAATTCCCCGCGTATCGTAGACCGATTCGGTAGACACATTCCCGCAGCGGATGGCTCGATCAAGTGCCATGATGGTGGCGATGGCTCCGTCAATCTTTTCGGTGGATTTTTCCTTGTCGGCTTTGATGTTGCCCGCCGGGTCGGTGCGGATGTAGATGTTGTCCATCATCCAGCGGAGAACGGGATGCCCTCCGTGGGCGATCTTCTGCTCCAGCACCAGCTTCATCAGTTCCTTGGTCGGCGGCGACATATCTTTAAAGCCCTGCCCGAAGGGCACGACGGTAAATCCCATGCCCTCCAGATTCTGCACCATCTGCACGGCTCCCCAGCGGTCAAAGGCAATCTCGCGGATGTTGAATTTTTCGCCCAGACGTTCGATGAATTTCTCAATGAAGCCGTAATGCACGACGTTGCCCTCGGTGGTCATGAAAAGCCCCTGTCGCTCCCACAGATCATACGGCACATGGTCGCGCCGGACGCGGAGCGGCACCGTTTCCTCCGGAATCCAGAAGTACGGCAGAATCATATATCTGTCGTCCTCGTCGGTCGGAGGAAAGACCAGCACGAAAGCGGTGATATCGGTCGTGCTGGAAAGGTCAAGGCCGCCGTAGCAGACGCGCCCTTCCAGCGCGTCCTCGTCGACAGGGAAAGCGCAGGCGTCCCACTTCTCCATCGGCATCCAGCGGACCGCCTGCTTCACCCACTGATTCAGGCGGAGTTGCCGGAAGGAATTTTCCTCGCCCGGATTCTGCCGCGCGGAATCGCAGGCGGCTTTGACCTTGTCGATGCCGACCGTAATGCCGAGGGAGGGATTTGCCTTCTTCCAGACCTTCGGGTCAGTCCAGTCCTCGCTCTCGTCCGCGCCGTAAATCACGGAGTAGAACGTCGGGTCCACCTTGCGGCCTTCCGCGATGTCGATTGCTTTCTGATGCACCTCGTAGCAGATGGAATTGGTGTCGTTGCCCGCCGTGGTGATGAGAAAATACAGCGGCTGCATCCGCGCGTCGCCCGAGCCTTGCAGCATGACGTCAAACAGCTTGCGGTTGGGCTGGGTATGCAGTTCGTCAAAAATCACCCCGTGGGTGTTGAAGCCGTGCTTGTTCGCCACGTCCGCAGAAAGCACCTGGTAGAAGGAATTGGTCGGCTTGTAGATCAGCTTTTTCTGCGATTCCAGAATTTTTACACGCTTGGATAAAGCCGGACAGAAGCGCACCATATCGACCGCCACGTCAAAGACGATTTTCGCCTGGTTGCGGTCGGCGGCGCAGCCGTAGACCTCGGCGCGTTCCTCGCCGTCACCGCAGGTCAGCAGCAGCGCGACGGCGGCGGCAAGCTCCGACTTGCCCTGTTTCTTGGGGATTTCGATGTACGCCGTGTTGAATTGCCGGTAGCCGTTGGATTTGAGAATCCCGAACAAATCGCGGATGATCTGCTCCTGCCAGTCGATCAGCTCGAAGGGCTTTCCCGCCCAGGTGCCCTTTGTGTGGCAGAGGTTTTCGATGAACGCCACAGCGAAATCCGCCGTCTCCTTGTCGTAGTAGGAATCCTTCGCCTTGAAGCGGGTAGGCTTGTATTTTTTCAGTTTTCGCATGGGCATTTAAAAAATCTCACCTCCCGGATAAAAAATATGAAAGCGCATTGAAATTTCAATTATTATGTGTTACAATATAATAAAAAATGATTGAGGCGACAATGCTATGGCAAATTTACAGGTCAGATTAAACGACGATATCAAGACGCAGGCGGATTTGCTTTTCGCAAGTCTCGGATTGGATACTTCAACCGCTGTCAGAATGTTTCTGGTAGCCGCAATTGAAAACGGCGGAATTCCCTTTGAAATTCGTCACAGGACACTCAGCGAAGGAGTACAGCAGGCGATTTCTGACAGCAGAAACAGAGCCAATCTGAACGGTCCTTATCGTTCCGCAGAAGAAGCTGTGGCTGCAATGCTGGAGGATTAAACCGTGTATCAGATTGAATTTAC
>CADCNI010000057.1 GCA_902802795.1 uncultured Ruminococcus sp. | reverse complement strand
TATAATCAATTATTAATAGAACGGACAAAAGGAGGTGAAAACCTGTGCAGTCAATGGAGGTAGTCTATCAAAAGTATGCCAAAGCCGTTTATCATTACTTGCTGTCATTGTGCCGCTCACATGATATTGCCGAGGAATTGACGCAGGAAACCTTTTATCAGGCAATCAAATCCATCGATCGGTATGACGAAAGCTATAAAGTATCCACTTGGCTGTATGCTATTGCAAAAAATGTCTATCTTGCTTATCGACGGAAATATCCGGAATATGAAGACGTCACAGAGCAGGAAATTCCTGTGGATTCCGCGGAAAATCAAGCGATGGACGCTTCGGGAGAAATGACAATCTTTAAAAAGATTCATGAATTGCCGGAGCCTTACAGAGAAATTATGTATATGCGGATATATGGGGGATTATCCTTTCAACAGATCGGCGAAGTATATGCGAAAAACGAAACATGGGCAAGAGTGACATTTTACCGCGGCAAAGAAAAATTAAGAAAGGAAATGCATCAAGATGAATGAAACAAAACAAATTTCATGCGGCGTGATTCGCGATTTGCTGCCGTCCTATGTAGAACAACTGACAGACAGCGAAACAAATGAATTGGTAGAGCAACATCTCGCAGATTGTGAGGAATGCAGAAAGGTAGTGGGGAATATGAAAAACAACGAAAAAATGTCCCCTGTGATTCAAGGAGAAGAAAAAGCCGAGCTTGATTTCCTTAAGAAAAACAAGAAAAGAACACGTCTGATCGTCTGGTGCAGCATTATAGCCGCTGTATTGGTAATTTGCGGCGCCATCATTTATGCCGCCACCCGCCCGTCCTCCTATTTCATAGTAGATAATGGTGATGACGGTGTGATTACCGTAACGGCGCAGAACGCGGCAAAAAGTTCAGGCGGTATCGGATACATCACCATCGCTGAAGGACAGGAGATGGAAGTCAGAACAAATCTGACGGATAACAGCTCAATTACCATTGAAGTGCTGCCTGACAATATGGACGCAACAACCAAAGTGTTGATGGAAGAAACGTTTACCGCCGTTAATGCTGATTTTTATGAATTACCCGCAGGGGATTACACCATTCGTATTACCGCAAAGAAAGGCGCAACCGGCGATATGACAATCAAAGCGTCAGGGAATTCTGACGCCGGCGACAACACGGCGAGTGCAGCTGATTAATGCGGACAGGTTTTAAGGAAACGATGATTTAATCTACCCCAAAAGGGAAGAGTGTGGTATAATAGAGGAAAAAGAAAACGGAGGCAAAAAGCATGGGACAGATGACATTCAGCATTTCCTTAATTAATTATTCCAATTTTGAGCATTTATACTGGACATTTATTGGACAGCAGATGATAAGGTATTTTTGAGGTGTGCAGAATGAAGGTTAATTCGTTCTGTTCACCATCAAAATTAAAGGAGGATTCACTTACATGGATAAACACATCAAAAAATTATTCGGCGGAATCAATCTGACCTGGCCGAAGCTGATGACAGCGGCTGTCATCGCCGGTGTTTTTACCGCCGTCATGGCTCTTATACCGGGTCTTCACTACACCTCGTTCCATACGATAACAGTCACTTTTGAGGTGTGGATTTTATTCGGTGTTCTAATCATTATGAACAGCCAATCGAACCTCGATGCCGCATTGAAGTGTTTCGTTTTCTTCCTGATCAGCCAGCCGCTGGTCTATCTGATTCAGGTACCGTTCAGTCGTCTCGGGTGGCAGTTGTTCGGATATTATCAGTACTGGTTTATCTGGACATTGCTCTGTTTCCCTATGGGGTTCATTGGCTATTATATGAAAAAAGACAAGTGGTGGGGGTATTTCATCCTCTTACCTATGATCGCACTGACTGCTACGTCTTTCTTGACTTACTTTTCGGATTTTCAGTTTTCTATGCCGAGATACATCCTGATCGTCCTGTTCTGCGCATGCGCTATGATCCTTTATCCAGTGGCAATCTTCCGAAACAAGAAGATCCGAGCGGTGGGTGCCGCAATCGGGGCTGCTGCCGTCGTCATCCTAACGGTTTTCCGCTTGCTGAATCCTCCTGTTTACAGCGCGGACTTCATGGGCAGCAACGAAGAGCACCCGTTTGACGATTCTTACACGGTGTACCTTGCAGACGCAAGATACGGCGATGTTTCCATCCGATATGAGAAAGCCGTTGAGGACTACTTTGTCCATGCCGACTTCAAAAGAGCCGGTGACACTGTACTGACAATGATTTCTCCTTCGGGAGAAAAAACAGAGTATGATATTCACGTCGAACGGGATACATACGAAGTGAAGAAAAAATCTTAGGAGGAGGCAGCAAATGAAACCAAGAAAAAAACACTCGTTGATTGTTTCGGTCATGGCGCTTATCGCAACGCTGTCGATGATACTTTCAGGCTGCTCCGACAACTCCGAAAATCGAAACGTGGTTTATGAGGATATGAAAGCCGCTTTTGAGCAGGCCAATCTGCTGTCGTCCAATATCGGTATCTTCACAAAGACAGAAAGCAGCGATTCTTTAAAGTATATGAGATCATGCGATGAAATTATTTAAGGAGGTTTTCATCATGAACAAATCTTTCAAAAAAACAATCGCGGCCGTATCGATGACCGCCATGCTCGCGGCAGGTTTTGCCCTGCCCGTTTCTGCGGCAACGCAGGTGGAGGTCACGGGCAATCCCGTGATGATCAGAGCCGACGCGGGCCTGAAAAACACCGTGGTCAGCAAGGCGCACAAAGGCGACAAGTACGACTATGTCGGTCAGAAAAAGGATTCCACCGGCAGAGTGTGGTACAATATCAAGTATTCCGGCAATAAAATCGGCTGGATTACCTCACAGTTTGCCAAAAAGACCGATGATTCTGCTGCTGAGCCGACCGTTACCGCCGCCAAGCAGGTGCAGATCACCGCAACGCCCGTGAATGTCAGAGCGGGTGCAGGTACCAATTACAAGAAACTCGGCAAAACCTCCAAGGGTAAGACTTACACTTGTCTCGCCAGCAAGAAAGATTCCAGCGGCAGAGTGTGGTATCAGATTCAGTACACTTCCAAAACAAAGGGCTGGGTCTCCAGTCAGTTTGCCAAGCTGGTGGATGAAACGACTGCCGTGAATCCCGTGAAGGCTTATGAAGGTACTTATCAGTGCGACCGCGCGACCATTACGGTCAAGGCAAGCGGCAAGAGCGACGCGAAGTTCACTGTGACGTGGGGTTCGTCCGCATGGGAAAATTCTGTCTGGGAAATGAGCGGTATGTTCGATCCGTCGGTTTACCGCGTTGATTACGGCAACGGCATCAGAACGGATTATGTCTACAACGACAACGGCAGTGTATCCTCCAAGAAGGTTGCTTACAAAAGCAGCACCGGCAGAGTACAGTTTAAGGACACCAAAACGCTTGTCTGGCGCGATGAAAATGAGCCGGAGCATGGTGAAATGACCTTCACCAAGACCGGCGAAGCTACCACCCCTGAACAACCCGCCGCTACAACCAGACAGGTGCAGATCACCGCAACGCCCGTGAATGTCAGAGCGGGTGCAGGTACCAATTACAAGAAACTCGGCAAAACCTCCAAGGGCAAGAAATACACCTATCTTACCAGCAAGAAGGATTCCACCGGCAGAGTGTGGTATCAGATTCAGTACACTTCCAAAACAAAGGGCTGGGTCTCCAGTCAGTTTGCCAAGGAAGCAAATCTTACAGACAAACAGGCAATATCCGCAATCAAGAAATATTGTTATATCAGTAATCCGGACTTAGAGCGTATTGTAAACGCCGGAGAATACCCGGTTGATTGGAAAGTTTTGTCAAGTGATGAACGTAAGGTAGTGGTTTTGTTCCGTTCGTATACGGGTGCCCAGATCCGTTATTATATCGATCGGATTACGGGAGAAACATATGTCACAGAGTTTATGCCCGGCATATCCTCTAAGGAAGAACGGACGGAAGAAAGCTTTAACGTGAGAGATTATCTTTCCTGACATGATCAAGAAGCCTGACAAGCTCTGATTTGTTCGTTTCCATGCCTTCGGGGACACCTGTGTAAGTGTCCATCAGTGATATTTGCACGTATTTATTTCGCATGATTTTTTCTCCTGCTTTTGTTGGTGTTTTGCTTGTTCGCGCCTTCATTATACCACAAAAGCGGAGAAAAATTCAGTAGTTATATCTTGTCTTTTGCCCTGTATTTTGTCCTTTTGGCATTTTACAATCGGCTAAATAACAACTTAAAAGGAGTCTGAAAATGATGAAAAAAACGATTTACACAACAATTGCAACTCTCACAATGGCGTTCCTTCTGTTAACCCAGCTCTGCGGCTGCGTAGGGCAGAATAACGCCGCAGAGTCATCCGAGCCTGCCGAATCGGCTGCAACTCAGATTGGAACAGGCAGGCAGGACGGCGAGCGCTTTGAGGATGTTATCACGATCGAAGGTATGGAGGAAACAGTCAGATACGAGCATATCATAAACGACTCCATAGGAATCGAAATGGACTACGACTACGAATCGCTCAAACGATACAGTGAATCGGATCGCGAACGTTTTGTTTCGGTCTATGAAAATCCCAAAAAGCCTGAGATCTATCTTGATGTCACCTACAGCGCGGAGGATGCCGATACCGTTGCCGCATCCATAGGCAAGGCACTTTCAAAGAATTATGATATCACAAAGGAATCATTCACGCTTGACCGCGCGGGAGACTGCATACGAATCGATGCATCTGTCGGCAAAGACAACAAAACGCCTGACAAATTGCAGACGGTGTATATCGTTCCCGCATCTGATGGTTGCCGCGTCGCCACAGCACACTATACTTTTGAGAGTGCAGAGGGCTTTGGAAAAAGATTTCAATATATCATGGATACCCTCATGGTCATTGACAGCCATGCCCAAGCAAGTCTGACAGACAAGCAGGCAATATCCGCAATCAAGAAATATTGTTATACCAGTAATCCGGACTTAGAGAGTATTGTAAATGCCGGAGAACACCCGGTTGATTGGGAAGTTTTGTCAAGTGATGAACATAGGGTAGTGGTTTTGTTCAGTTCGTATACGGGAGCGCAGATTCGTTATTATATTGATCGGATTACGGGAGAAACATATGTCACAGAGTTTATGCCCGGCGTATCCTCTGAGGAAGAACGGACGGAAGAAAGCTTTAACGTGAGAGATTATCTTTCCTGACATGATAAAAAACAAAAACGGCAGCGGTACGGAGCCAATGACAGATTCCGCGTATCGCTGTCGTTATTGTATTATGTGAGCTGATTAAAAATCTTTGGTGTCAAATTCCTGTTTGTTAGCGAGTGAGGGATCACTGCTGTCAAAGCAGACGAGCTTGTGGGCGTCGTGGTCGAGCGAATCGAACCAGTAATCCCACAGCACACTATAGGAATTGTCGTTGCAGGAATAATCGCCGTGGGGATGCTCCTTCGTATAGACTGAGAAATAGGTATAATCCTTGGGTGAATAACCGGCTTCGGTTCTCTGCGCGTCGTCCATGAGGAAGTACTTCATTGAATGATTGTCGTTCATGGCAAATGTGGGATCAATGTGATAGTTTTTTCCATTGTACCTGACGATAGACCACTGGTGATCCCCACCTTTGACCACACACGCGTCGATACCCACCTGCATGAGCAGGTAGGAATAAGCGGTGGAAATGCCCTGGCAAACGTCGGTTTTGGCGGTAAAGAAGTGATACGCGCCGATGTAGTCGACGAACTCATGGTACATCAGATTGAATGCTTCGTAATCGTAAGTATAATTCTCGCAAACATAGTTGTAAAGCGCAGCCATCTTTTCAAAATCGGTGTAATCGGAGCGAACCGCCGTGTTGAGAATATCGGTGATCAGTTTTTCAAATTCATCCAGTTTGACGAGAAATTCCTCGACGGGAATTTTATAATGGAGATAGCCCACGCCGTCGGCGTATCTTTCTTCCAATTCGTTATTGTCAATATATTCGTAAACCACAGGGAAGCAGAGATACGGCACCTGATAAAACATCCAATTGTATGTTTCTTCATCGGGACACGCAAAGGAGTCCTTGCCCTCCAGCACCGCGTCGATCATGTTGTCGTAAGCCTGATGGATTTTTTCTCCCATCGTCTCTTCAAGGAAGCAGTTGTAGGCATGGGGATTGAATTGGATCGGTTCCGGTTCCCTTTTCTCCGGCTTGGGAGTGTCCTTGCCGCAAGCCGCGAAGGAGAGCAGGACAAGCCCACACAGCAGTAAAGAGGTAACCCGTTTGAATAATGAATTTCTCATTTGAAAGCCTCCCGGTTTCTGTTTTATTTGACTTAAATTTAGTTTATCACATTGATGTATAAAAATCAATATACTCGATTATTTTCGGAGTCACTCGTTGTTTTTACGATATTTCGGAATAAATACTATATTTTGCCTTACATTATACCATAGGCTGTCCAGTAAATGTCCAGTATAATCATAAACTTTAAGAAAAGAGTGTAAAATCATGGTTCGAACAGCTATCCTGACAGAGTTCATGCTTACCATTGCACTGCTTTTGCAATTAATCGGTCTGACCTTTGCCGTAATGATTGATACCTATCTTCGCAAGGAACAAAGAAAGGCTATGCTGATTATCGTGTCGCTGACTTTTCTGTTAGTTGCCCAGAATATGGCTGAGTATCTGATGGAATTCTATACGGCCGAGCCGTTTGGGAGAACCGTCACAGCAATCATCGGATACAGCATACGCCCCATTATTATCGTGATGTTTTTTGATATCATTGAATATAAAGAAAGGAAACGATGGATGTGGCTTCTGGTCGGGCTGAATACATTGATTCATCTGACGTCATTTTTTTCAAACATATGCTTTACCATTGACCGGAACAATGCCTTTATCAGAGGTCCGCTGGGATTCAGCTGTCATATTATCAGTGGCATTCTGCTGGTGTACCTTTTTGTGATTTCCGTAAAAAGATTCCGGCACGAGAAGAAACTGGAAGAATGTATTCCCTTGCTCAATTTTCTTCTCATTACAGCGGCTGTCGTCACGGACTCGTTGATTGAACGCCAGCTTTTCATATCATTTCTCACGATGGCAATTGTGACCAGCAGCCTTTTTTACTATATCTGGCTGCACCTGCATCTTGTGAGGGAGCATGAACAGTCACTGATGGAAGCGCAGCGCATTCAGATCATGATGACACAGATTCAGCCGCATTTCCTCTACAATACCATTTCCACTATTAAGGTGCTGTGCCGCAAAGACCCGGACAAGGCTGCGGATATTGCGGCAAAATTCGGCGTTTATCTACGCCAGAATCTGGATTCTCTGGGTATGACCGGAAAGATTCCGTTTCAAACCGAACTGGAACACACCAAAATATACACAGACATTGAAATGGTACGTTTCCGTAATATAAAGGTGGAATACGATATAAGCGACAGTGACTTTTCTCTGCCTCCATTGACAATTCAACCGATGGTCGAAAATGCCATCCGTCATGGCGTTCGGATTCGCAAAGAGGGAATTGTCCGTGTAGTGACCAGACAAAGCATGGGATGTCATGAAATTGTCATAGAAGATAACGGGCAGGGATTTGATGTGAAAGAAGCGGAAACCGACGGCAGCAGCCATATCGGCATCAGGAATGTACGGGAACGGATCAAATCCATGTGCGGGGGTTCTCTGACCATTGACAGTCATATAGGAACCGGAACAACCGTTACCATTCGTATTCCGATTGAATAAAATAATCTGAAAAAAGAGGGAAACTATGAAAATCATATGCGTGGACGATGAAGAATTGCTGGTCGAAGATGCTGTTGCTACGTGTCTTGAACTGCCGCAGATTGATGAAGCGATAGGGTTCAGCTATCCCGATGAAGCGCTGGCATGGCTGGGGAATCATTCGGCGGATATTGCGCTGCTGGATATTGATATGCCCTCTATGAGCGGCATTGAACTGGCTGCGAAAATAAAGGCGCTCCGTCCCGAGGTGGCCGTCATTTTCTTAACAGGATACTCACAATATGCACTGGAAGCTTTCAATGTTCATGCGTCGGGTTATTTGTTAAAACCGATTACAAAGGAAAGACTTGCCGAGGAGATAGCCTATGTTGCCTCTGTCAGACCGATCAAGGCGTCAGAGCGTGTGGTAGTGCGAACCTTTGGCAACTTCGACGTGTTTGTGGACGATAAACTGGTCACATTTAAGATGGCGCGATGTAAGGAACTGCTTGCCTATCTGATAGACAAACAGGGAAGCAGCGTGACGAGAGCGGAGGCGTTTGCAGCCTTGTGGGAGGATCGCCTGTATGATCGCCCCATGCAGAAGCAATTTGACGGCGTGATCAGGGATATGAGAGATACTTTGAAACAATACGGTATCGAAGATATTTTTGAATTGAAAAACGGAACGATGAGAATCATTCCCGCTAAATTATCCTGTGACGCTTATTTGTTCTTTCAGGGAGACTCTGACGCTGTAAACGCATTCAGAGGGGAATATATGAGCGCTTATGCATGGGCAAGTATAACCGAAGGCTATATGACATGGAAAAAGTGGAACAGATAGTAATGTTTTCGTAAAAAATATTCCCAACATAGCGGTTTATACTGGACATTTACTGGACAGAGAATGTTACAATGCAAAGAGGAAGAAAAACGGCGTAAAGGAGATGTGAGTGTGAATTTAATCTATGTAGATAACGACGTATCCATGTTGCGTAGAGTTAAAATGATTTGCAAAAAAAAATTTCAACTGGATGAAACCAAAATTTTTTCAAAGGTACGGGACGCAGTGGAATGGATAGAGAGCGGTCATTCTGTTAATATTGCCCTGTTGGGAATTGACGGAAATATGAACGGCCTTATTTTAGCCCAAAATATCAAGGAGCAATTTCCCGAAACAGTGATTATATTGTTGTCTTATCATAGGGAATTTGCAGTAGACGCTTTCAAAATTCATGCGTCCGGCTACCTGTTAAAACCGGTTACATCTGAAAAGCTGACCGAAGCTATCCAATATGCGATGCAGCTTTGTCATTGAAAACATCAGCTTTACTGATAAATCCATGCTACATAATACAATAATCTCATACATATACGGGTTTAGGATAAAGCTTCCAAATAAATTACTGCTCGTGCGATTCGCCAATAATGGTGTGAATTGCACGAGCTTATTTTTTTCGACAAAGTTTGATAAGAAAATCTGTAAATCGACAAAATTCACAGGTCGTGCCGCCTCATGAGTACGCAAATGATGTGCGTATTCATCAGACGGCACGATTTATTTTACGCTTATCGTATTCGTTCGCCGCCTCAATGGTTTTGGATTTCATGTTTCAAAATTCTAAAATCATTGAGGTGCAATAAAATGAACGATAACAGACCTTCGAGAAGAAAATGCAAGGATAACCCCTATACATTGTCTGAGGAAAACGGACGCCATGTTGTCAAATTCAGAGATTCTCATAGCGAAATGGTGACATTGGAAATCGAGGAACCGTTGTTTGATCTGCTCGATACGTTTGAGCGTGAAGACTTGCGTTACTTGAATCAGTATGACAGACACGAAGAACACTCCGAACTCACCGAGAGTACACTGGAACGCAGAATGTGTAAGGTAGAGGAATCGCCCGATGATATTGTCATGCTGAAGCTGGAGTATGAATATCTACATGAAGCAGTGGAGCATCTGCCCGAAACGCTCCGCAAGAGAGTCATTCTGTTTTACTTTGAGGGTTTCACCTATGAGCAGATTTCTGTCATGGAGGGTTGCAGTAACCAAGCCGTTCAGAAGTCCGTCCGTCAGGCATTGGAAAAACTGAAATCGTATATGGAATAATCACAAAAAGCAGTTAAAATATTAACATTTTGTAAACAATCAAAAATTTAGGTTGTAATTTGGCGTTTGAGTGAGGAAACAAGTGAAGGGGTTGAGAAAAGCCCCGGACAAGCTGTTGAAACAATGTGGCTGTCAACAGCGAACGGAACCTTGACAACAAAACATCACTCGTCAAATACATCCCCCTTGCGGATCTGAGATAGAACAGCGTGTGAAGCGGTACGCCACGACCTGCCAACCGGCAGCGAGCGACAACCACCGACTCAAAATATCGGGCAGCACCCGATTCCGCGATAACCCGCAAGGTAAACAATGGTGTGAGGAGCAGCAGGGTGAGATTCCCGTGGCGTCAGTAAACTGCTGACCGTTTGACGACTTCCCGGCATTCGGGCGTCGAGGACAAATAGAATGCAACGGCAATAACAATATCGCATGGGACAGTTGGGCGAAACATGAAATCCAAACAACTGTCCCATGTTTGTTATTATCAATGAAAGAAAACTCCAAATAGTTATTCATAGCTAACAGGTAAATAAAAAATGACGTTTCAATCCAAGGAGGTTTAATGATCGTGAATAATTCCGAGCAAAGCAGCATTACATCCACAAAAACAGAAAGGCTCCCACGAATGAGAACCTTGAAGCAAGCCTATGAACTTCTTAAAGAGGAAGACCCCGACACGGGCATCACAATGAAGGAGATTCGCAGAATTGTTGAAAACGACGAAATCGAGGTTTACTGTGTTGGTAGAAAAAAATTAATAAATGTAGATTTGCTTTTTGCAAAGCTGGCACAAATTACAGAAAGAATCAGCAAATCCGGCGAAGTATCCTACCTCATCAGAGTATCCCTCGGTTATGAGATGTCAGGAAAACAGATCACGAAGTCCAAAACATGGCGACCCGAACCGGGCATGAATCCCAAGCAGGTCAAGAAAGAGCTGAACAAAGTCGCCACGCTGTTTGAAGCGAGCTTTGAACGCCGCGAGATTTCCCGCCGCGTCAAGTTCAAGGATTTGGCGGAAGAGTGGTTCACACTGGTCACACAGACCAAAGAACTCAACGTCAGCACCATCGAGCAGATGCAGTCCTGCAAACAGCGCGTTTACGACGCTATCGGCAACCGTTATGTGGACGACATCACTTACAGACAACTCCAGCAGTTTATTCTCAGTCTGTCGAAGGACGGAGCCAATCTCCATACGGGCAAAGGTTTGGCTGGCAAGACGCAGAAGCACTTCATCACCTTCATCTCGGACGTGATGAATTACGCAATCAGGTGCGAAATCATCGCGGACAACCCTTGCAGAAACGTCACGGCGGTCAAAAGCGAAACCAAAGAGAAGGACATCTACTCCGTCGATGAAGTGGCGGCAATCCTTGACGCGCTTGACGAAAAAGCCCCGCTGCATTATCATCTGCTGTTCCATCTTCTCATTTTCTACGGACTGCGCCGCGGCGACATGAGCATCAACCGTACCTCGCAGTACCGCAACAGCCGGACGGGAACCTACACCTCCACGCCCAAGACCAAGACGAGCAAGCGTATCCTGAAAATCTCGCAGAGTACCGTCAGACTCATGCAGCTCTATCAGTTTGAACAGAATGAGCAGCGTGTGAAACTCGGTGATCAGTGGGTAGAAACCGACCGCTTGTTTATCGGCTGGAACGGAGAACCGCTTCATCCCAACACTCCGTACAGATGGCTGCACGAATTCTGCGACGAGCAGGAGCTGGCATTCAAAGGGCTTCACGCTTTCCGTCATGCCTACGCAACGAAATCGACATGAAAACCGTTTCGGCGGTACTCGGTCACTCTCAGACCAGCACGACGCTGAATATTTACGCTCATGCCGTTGCGGAGGTCAACGCCAAAGCCGTTGACGTGGTGGAGGACATCTACACCAGAAAGCGCAAGGAAGCATGAGCATAAAGAAAGAAAAGGGCAGGTTCACACCCCAAAATCGACCGATAATGAACACAAAAAAAGCCGTAACGCACACGGTAACGCACAAAGAACCCCTACTTAAAAAGAGCAAACCCCAAAACGCCGAAAATCGGACATTTTGGGGCAGATGTAATTGGTCGAGATGACAGGATTTGAACCTGCGGCTTCTGCGTCCCGAACGCAGCGCTCTACCAAACTGAGCCACATCTCGATTAGTATGCAATTTTCCGTTAGCTTGATTATTTTATCACAGTTTCACAGTAATGTCAAGACATTTTTTGAATTATTTTTTTTGCAAAATCAGAATAAAAACAAAAGCGGTAATTCCCTTCCTTATCAACCGATAGTGAGAACTGCCGCTATTGTTATGAATATGTCTTATGATTTCATCAAAAAGATTTGTTCTGATCAAAAATGCAAAAAGCGATCAACTATTATCACCGTAAACCGTTTTCTCCCAGAAGTTTTTGTTCATGCGGAAATTAACCCCCAACACTGCGGCACCGCTTTCCAGATTCACATAAGAATAACTGTGGTCGATCGGAATTCTGTAGGATTCCAAATCATACGACAGATACTCAGGGGAATTCACAATCAGTGACATAACTTCCCCTTGCGTAAGATTAGTGGAAATCAGAGGCAGAACCACATCCAACAGCCTGTTCATCTCGGAAACACTCAGGGTCTTTGCTTTATCCATGATCTGCGTAAGAACTCTGCGCTGACGTTCCGTGCGCTCAAAATCGCCTTGACCGACATAGCGTACACGGGTATAAGCAAGCGCCTGTTTGCCATTCATATGAACCAATCCGGGCGAGCCATAAATGAAATCCGTATTTGTTGGCAAACCAAGTGCCGTGTTGAGCTGCGGCAGATAGTACAAATTGATAACATTCAGTTCTCCCTGATCCACCACAAGATCTACGCCGCCCACAGCGTCCACCAGATCCATAAAGTTATAAAAATCAATGTGAACGTATTTTTCAATCTTAATACCAAAATTTTTCTTTAATGTCTTGAAAAGCAGGTCGGGGCCGCCCTGCGCAAACGCTGTATTCAGTCGGTTGTGATTGTCCTCCTTGTTGGGAATAGCGACGTATATATCACGCATGAAAGATGTCATAATCACCTTTTTTGTATTGCGGTTGATGGAGATGACAATCATAGCATCGCTGCGGGTTTGCTTATTCCCCCTGGTTCGTCCGTCAGTGCCCACCAGCAGGATATTGGTAACATTTTTTTCATCAAACACCAGACCGTCTCCCAAATCCTGATACAGCGTCTCATTCAGCGCTTCGAGATCAGATTCGGAAATCTTCAGGTCGGTATCGGATATTTCATATTCATTCGGATCATATGAAATAGCATCCGTGTTCAGCTTGCTGTAATAGTGATGAAACACTCCATATGCTACAGAAAGGAGAATAACTACCACACCCAACATAGAAGTCAGAACATAGGCAACCTTTCCGCCTCTTTTCTTCTTGGCAGAGTTAGATTTTACATCACTTTGTTCCTTTTTTTTCAAATCAGATGCTTCCTTTCTTGCACCGTTGATACGGATTAATTATCATTTTGCAGAAACCGGATAATTGGTAAAAATCACGATATGAAGTCGTTGATCCGTTCCGATTTACTCTTCACCGTAAACCGTCTTATACCAGAATTTTTTGTTGGCGGCAAAATCCACTCCCAGCACAGACGCCCCGTTGACAGTCATGTAGGTGTAGGTTCCTTCGATGGGAACTCTTTGGGATTTGAGATCATACTTAATGTATTCAGGAGAATTGACTACCAGCGACAGCACCTCTTTGCGGGTGAGATTGGTGGAAATCAGGGGCAGCACTACATCAGCAAAATCATTCAATTCAGATACACTCATCGTTTTGGCCTTTTTGAAAATTTCGGTCAATACCCTGCGCTGACGCTCCGTACGTTCAAAATCAGCGTTGCCGACTTTACGCACTCTGGAATAAGCCAACGCCTGCTTACCGTTAAGATGTACCTTTCCCGATTTCTTGAGCTTGCCGTTGCTTGCATCCAAACCAAGATGCTTATTAATCTCCGAAATGGCGTTATTCATTGACTTGAGCTCACTGGAGGAAATGGTGATATCCACACCGCCCGCAGCATCTACAACCTTCATAAAACTGTAGAAATCCACCTGCGCATACTTGTCGAGATAAATTCCAAAATTCGTGCTGAATGTGTTGAAAAGGAGCTGAGGACCTCCAAAAATAAAGGCGGCATTGATTCTTTGCTTGCCTGCTCCGGGAATTTGAACATACATATCACGCATAAAGGAAGTCATCGTAATCTCTTTGGTGTCTCGATTGATAGAAAGAATGATATTGGTATCACTGCGGGATCTCTTGTTGCCCTTTTCGCGGCTGTCAGTCCCCACCAGCAAGATATTGGTAACATTTCTGTCGTCAAACTTCAGGCCTTCGTCCACTTTTTCATCCATGTGCTTTTCAAGTTCCGCTTTCTGCTCATCGGTGAGAGCTTCCAGATCCTTGTCGGTTGCGGTAACAACCATCTGATAATCGTCGTCCAACGACTGCACATTCAGTTTACTGTAATAATGGTTAAACACGCCATATGCCACCGCTACCAGAATCAGCAGTACACCGACCACGGAAGCGGCCGTGATCAGCACCTTCTTTTCCCACGACATATTAGCTTTTTTCGTTGTTTTTTTCGCTGCGTTTTTCTTTTCTTTCCTCTCTGAAAGACTGTCCAATACATCTGCCAGTTTTCTGAATACATCTGCAATTTTCAATTTCTCAGACTCCTTTACACATTCTATTCGCTTATTATAGCACAGTTTATTCGCAAATATATGAACTGTATATTACAAAAGATTACGAAATAAAAAAATCCCGTCAGCCTATCTGAATACCAAATAAGCTGACGGGACATTGTCTCATCATCGGAGCAGTGAAATAACTTAGCAAACGCGATGATCAGAAAATGAAACTTTCGCGTTCAGCCGGATTACGCAAGCTCTGCGAAATACTTGATGGTGCGAACCATCTGGCTGGTGTAGGAGTTCTCGTTGTCATACCAAGAAACAACCTGAACCTCATAGAGATCGTCAGCAATCTTAGCCACCATCGTCTGGGTAGCATCAAAGAGGGAACCGTATCTCATACCGATAACGTCGGAAGAAACAATCTGATCCTCATTGTAGCCGAAAGATTCGGAAGCAGCAGCCTTCATAGCGGCATTGATGCCTTCCTTGGTCACGTCAGCACCCTTGACAACAGCGGTCAGGATGGTGGTAGAACCGGTGGGAACAGGAACTCTCTGCGCAGAACCGATGAGCTTGCCGTTGAGTTCGGGAATAACCAGTCCGATTGCCTTGGCAGCACCGGTGGAGTTAGGAACGATGTTGGCAGCGCCGGCTCTTGCTCTTCTCAGGTCGCCCTTTCTGTGAGGACCGTCGAGGATCATCTGATCGCCGGTGTAGGCATGAATAGTGCTCATGATACCGCTCTGGATGGGCGCATAGTCATTGAGTGCCTTTGCCATGGGAGCGAGACAGTTGGTGGTGCAGGAAGCGGCCGAGATGATGGTATCCTCAGCAGTGAGGGTATTCTCGTTAACACTGAAAACGATGGTCTTGAGGTCATTGCCTGCGGGGGCGGAAATAACAACCTTCTTTGCGCCTGCGTCGATGTGAGCCTGGCTCTTCTCCTTGGAGCAGTAGAAACCGGTGCACTCGAGAACGACGTCTACGCCGATTTCGCCCCAGGGCAGCTCGTTGGCCTTGGCCATTGCATAAATCTTGAGGGTCTTGCCGTCAACAGTGATGGTGCCGGCCTCATCATCAGCCTCAACCGTGTGGAGACCTTCGCCGATCTTGCCGCAGTAACCGCCCTGAGCGGTGTCATACTTGAGCAACTGAGCGAGCATAGAGGGCTTGGTAAGGTCGTTGATTGCAACAACCTCATAGCCTTCTGCACCAAACATCTGTCTGAACGCGAGACGGCCAATGCGGCCGAAACCATTAATAGCAACTTTTACTGACATTGGAAAGTTACCTCCTAAAGAAAATTTATGATTATATCATATCCTATTTTTCCATAAATTACAAGACCCTGTTACAAATTTTACAGAAATTTTTTATAAATTTTTTTGATGCAGCATACATCTGTCCTATCATTTTCCCATTCAGGACATTCAGAGACAAATGCGACACATTGTTTTGTATTTCACGCCTTTACTTGCCCCTTCCCCCGCCGAAAAACAGTCATATACCTGCCCGATCTATCGGGACAATGGCGGGATGGCGCACGGACAGCGTGGTGAAATACCCTTTGTTGTCGGGGGCGCCTGTCAGATCAAATGTCATCACATAATTAAAGGAACGAATCCAGAAGGCCTCGGGGTGATCATAGAAGAACGCGCCGGAAGCGGACAGCACGTAGTCGTCAAATTCCGCAACATCTTCATCCGCCATCACATCGTCATCAGGATTTTCCGCCTTGACGCAGTGTGACGCGTCAAACTCAATCGGCGGATCAAAGGTAACGGTAAAACCGTCGTTTGACTCGTTGACTACATAATTGTTGTAAAATCCGTCATAGATCAACTTTTCATAATCGTTCAGTTCGCTGCGGTAGCTGCCCTGATAAGAGGCATCCGGGACATAATCGCTGTAATTTGTCCCGCCCATATAGTGACGAGGCGTAAGGAAACTAGGCGTATTGCGACGAATTGTCACCGTATGATTCTCATCGGTCGGTTCCTCTTCGGGTTTTTCTTCCGGCAGCAGCTCCGAAACCTGCTCCAGCACCTGTTCCGTGATGGTTTGTTCGCCCTCCGCCAAAGATTCCGCGTCAGTAGGCGAAACAATGCTCGCGGCGCCGACAGCCCAGAAAACCGTCGCCACTGACATCAGCGATACCACCAACGCCGTAATCAATGTGGTTCGTATCGCCGCGCCAAATTGTTTTTGCTTCGTCATGAGCAACATATGTTTTCACACGGCAGCCCGCAAAATATTCCCCGATCAGCCGAAGAATTTCCGAAGCCTCCGCTTCATATGCCTTACGGTAATCTTCCGGAACAGAAAGACGCTGTCGGCAGTAATGCCGGTAAGCGCCCCAGTCCACCGACATTCTGACGCAGCCGACAGAGATTCTGTCCTCATCAGTATAACAAAACGTGACGCATCTGGCGAGGGGATGCACTGCCGACAGCCGACGCGCCCGCTCCACCGCCTCATCCGACGCGCCCATCTCCCGATAAATCGACGAAACGAAATAACGCAGCGCTTCCTCACGCCGCGCTGAATCATCCCATTCTTCCATATATGACCCCTTTCAAAAAAAACAGAAAAAACGGATAAAATATTGAACTCTCAACCAATATTATATTTTATTCTCACGCACGGGGTTTGTCAATCAATGAAAGTCATAAAATACAAATCGACTTTTAATACAAAAAGCCAATAGCCACTCTATATGGTACCGTGTTGGCTTCGTCAAAAAAATACAGCGCCCTCAAGCCTCTTCCCTGCGCAGTATGCAAGTGGAACCTTAAGGGCGCAATTTGACAAATACGGCAATCCTTCCGTGCGGCAGGATAAGTCGGTACGGTTTCATTCCGGTCACGTCGCAGCCGCCCGACATTCCTGCCGCCGCTCTGCATCCGATCACGGCATGAGGAACAACTGCCGGTATCTGTTAGTCTCGGAAGACCCGCCGTACAGTCCCGCCGCGACAGACTCTTCCTTTCACATAGTATGCCTCACAAAAGGCGGGGTTATGTGTTTTTTGAAAGAAATCTATTGACAAGCCAACCGGAAAAATTTATTATATTAGATACAGTGGATGGATTTCCCGCAAAGGAATCCTGAATCGTCTATTTATAATAAAGGAATGTGATGCAACATGAAAATCGCTATTTACGGATACGGCAACCTCGGCAAAGGCGTAGAACTTGCCGTCCGTCAGAATCCCGACACCGAACTTTTCGGCGTATTTACCCGCAGAGCGCCCGAAACGGTGCAGACCGTGCTGCCTGACACCAAGGTCTATGCCGCGGCGGACATTGTGAGCTACAAAAACGACATTGATGTGCTGGTCATATGCGGCGGCAGCGCCACCGATCTGCCTGCCATGACCCCCGCCCTTGCCGCCGACTTCAACGTCATCGACAGCTTCGACACCCACGCCGACATTCCCAATCACTTCGCCGCCGTGGACGCAGCCGCCAGACAGGGCGGCAACATTGCCGTGATTTCGGTGGGCTGGGATCCCGGCATGTTCTCCCTCAACCGCCTCTACGCCAACGCCATCCTGCCGGACGGCAAGGACTACACCTTCTGGGGCAAGGGCGTCAGCCAGGGACATTCCGACGCGATACGCCGCATTGAAGGCGTGACCGACGCCAGACAGTACACCATCCCCGTGCAGGCGGCGCTCCACAGCGTGCGCGCGGGCGAAAATCCCAAACTCTCCACCCGCGAGAAGCACACCCGTCTCTGCTACGTCGTCGCCAAGGATGGCGCGGACAAGGCACGCATCGAGCAGGAAATCAAGACCATGCCCAAATATTTCTCCGACTACGACACCACCGTAAACTTCATCTCGCAGGAGGAGCTTGACCGCGATCACAAGGGCATTCCTCACGGAGGCTTTGTCATCCGCACCGGCTCCACGGGCGTCAACGGCGAGAACAAGCACGTCATCGAATACAGCCTCAAGCTGGATTCCAACCCCGAATTTACCGCCAGCGTGCTGGTTGCCTATGCACGCGCCGCCTACAGATTGCAACAGCGCGGCGACACGGGATGCAAGACCGTCTTTGACATCGCGCCTGCCGATCTTTCCGTGAAATCGCACGAGGAAATCATCGCCACTATGCTTTGATTGACAGACAGGCGATTGTAAAGGAAAATAAAGAAAGAAGAAAAAGCGAAGCGTAACTATAGCAATCCAAACAAACAAAAAGACAAGTTCGGCGCGCTGGTGAGCACATGGCTGCGTTAGGTGGGCGCCAGCCCACCGTCGTCCTCCGCCTTGCCCTGCACTCACCATCATCGCCTCCTTTTGTCTCCCTGATTATTTGGATTGCTATAGCGAGCGTATGCGAGCGTGGGAGTCCAGGGGGACTGGTCCTCCTGGCAGGTCAAGGGCAGCGCCCTTGTGGGGGGTGGGGCAAAGCCCCACAAGCGCCGCAAACGGCGCGAGCGAGATGAGCCAAGACCCAAGACGGGGTCGGGCGAATTCGGACGGGAAACTCTTTTGTATTCGCCCGACTGCTTTCTTAATTGAAGCTCGTTCTGCTCGCTCAGCTACGCTTCGCTTATGGGGCTCTGCCCCATCCCCCGCTGGTGGCGCTGCCCCCAGGCCCCTGCCAGGGAACCAGTCCCCTGGACCCCGCGCTCGCATTCGCTCGCTAGTTATGCGCTTCGCTTTTCTTCTTTTTTCTTTTATCTTTTTGTCATTCCCCTGACTTCTCATTCAACAGACCAAAGGAGGACTTCGCCACTATGAAACACATAACATGCACCGCCGCCTTGCTGCTGCTTCTCGCGCTGACACTCACCTCTTGCCATCACCACACAGGCAATACCGATGACACAGATGCCGCCAGCAGCCCCGCCGCTTCCGAAAGCACATACAGCATCCAAACGCTGCAATTTTCCACCACTGACATCAACGATCATTCTGTGACACTGGAAGATTACAGCGACGCGAAGGTCATCATGGTCAACCTCTGGGAGCCGTGGTGCGGTCCCTGTGTGGGGGAAATGCCGGAACTCCAGAAGCTCTATACGAATTATAAGGACAAGGGACTGATCATTCTCGGCGTTTACGGCACCGAGGAGGACGCCCAAGCCGTCGTCAAAGAAACCGACGTGACCTATCCCATCCTGCGCAGAACCGAGGATTTCGCTTCGTTCGAGACGGACTATGTACCCACCACCTTTTTTGTGGACGGCGAAGGGCATCTGCTGAGTGCGCAGCCGGTCATCGGATCCCAGTCCTACGCGGAATGGGAAGCCACCGTTCTGAACTATCTGAAATGAGGGATACTTCGATGAAACACAGCCGTGTCACGCTGCTGTTACTGCTTGTCTCCGTCCTTTGTCTTGTCATAGGCGCGGCGCAGGGACAGGCGGCGCAGGTCATCGCCAAATCCGCCCGCATCTGTCTGGAGTGCATCGGCATTGGATAAGAAAAAAACGCCGCTCACCCGTAAACGCCCGTTGATACAGGCCTTGTCGGCGCTGCTGCACAACGGGCATCTCACGGGATTTATCACGGGAAACATCTACACCGGACCCGCCAAGCAAGTCTGCGTGCCGGGGCTGAACTGCTATTCCTGCCCCGGCGCGTTGGGCGCCTGCCCTGTCGGTTCGCTGCAAAACGCGCTCTCCGCCTATCGGTTCCGCTTTCCTTATTATGTGCTGGGTTTCCTGCTGCTGTTCGGCACGCTGCTCGGGCGGGTGATCTGCGGATTTCTCTGCCCGTTCGGCTTTTTGCAGGAACTTCTCTACCGCGTACCGCTGCCCGAAAAATGGCGGTGCGTGCGAAGGCTTCACACCTTCCCCGGCGACCGTCCGCTTCGTCTAGTCAAATACGGGGTCTTGGCGCTGCTCGTCCTGCTGCTGCCTTTCATGGTGAAGGGAACGCCTTTCTTTTGCAAATACCTCTGTCCGTCGGGAACCCTGTCGGGGCTGCTGCTGACCGCGCGCGATCAGCGACTGGCGCCGCTGTTAGGGGGTATCTTCACATGGAAGGCGCTGGTGCTGACGGTCATCGTGCTGGGGAGCCTTCTCTGGTTCCGCCCGTTCTGTAAATATCTCTGTCCCCTCGGCGCGTTTTACGCCCTGTTCAACAAGGTCGCCGCCGTCCGGCTCGGCATCGACGCTCAGCGCTGTACCAAATGCGGACGCTGCGCCAAGGTCTGCGGCATGGCGGTCAATCCCGCCGCGCAGCCCAACGCCGCCGAATGCATCCGCTGCGGTCAATGTGTCGCTGCCTGTCCGCACGAAGCCATTGAATGGGTGCATCCCACCCTTTCGCTGCCCCGCGGTCCGGCAAAGCAGCCGCCGGAGAATTCGGAGAAAAAAGACAAAAAATGAGATAAAAATGAAAAAAACACTTGATTTTTGCTTTGGCTTATGCTATCATTAATCGGTAAGACTTATTCCACGAAGCCTGCGTATGAAGCGCGGCTATCGGAAGATCTGAAAGAGGTGACAACCATGCAGGAGAATTTGCATCCCAAATACCAGGAGACAACCATTACATGCGCTTGCGGCAATGTCATTCAGACTCGTTCCACCAAGAAGGACATTCGTGTGGAAATCTGCTCCAAATGCCATCCGTTCTTCACGGGCAAGCAGAAGTTGGTTGATACGGGCGGACGCGTTGAAAGATTCAACAAGCGTTTCAAGCTCAAGTAATCTCCCCGTCAGCATTCATACAACCAAAAAAGTCGGACGAACTGCCTCGGTCTGTGTGACCGGTCACACGCAGGTTCGCCCGATTTTTTTTATGGCTGTTTTTTAATGCCGTCCCAATACGCTTTCGCCGCCTGTTCGTTCTTATTGTCACCGTAGTCGTAGTAATGGGCGTTTTTCAGCGCGTCGGGAAGGTACTGCTGCCGGACATAGTGGCGCGGGAAGTCGTGGGGATAGAGATAATGCTGCCCCTTGACCGCCGCGTCTTCCCCGTCGTAGTGCTTGTTCTGCAACTGACGGGGAATCGAGCCGACCTTGCCCGCGCGGATATCCGCGAGCGCCGCGTCAACGGCGAGGTAGGCGGAATTCGACTTCGGCGCGGTAGCCACCAGCACCACCGCGTCCGCCAGCGGAATGCGCGCTTCGGGAAATCCCACCATCATTGCCGCGTCAATGCAGGATTTGACAATGGGGATGAGCTGCGGGTAGGCCAGTCCCACATCCTCGCAGGTGCAGACCATCAGACGGCGGCAGATGGAGGGCAGGTCGCCCGCTTCGATCAGCCGCGCCAGATAATGAATCGCCGCGTCCGGGTCGGAGCCGCGCAATGACTTCTGGAACGCCGAGAGGATGTCGTAATGTTCCTCGCCGTCCTTGTCGTAGCGGAAGGCGCTGCGCTGGGAAAGCTCCGCCGCCCGTTCGAGCGTGATGTGACGCACGCCGTTTTCGGGAACGCAGGACATGACGCACAGCTCCACCGAATTGATGGATTTGCGCACGTCTCCCCCGCACCCCACGGCGATTTTTTCAACTACGCCGTCCTCGATCTCGAATTGTTCGCCCAGTTCGTCCGCCATAAAGGCAAAGGCGCGCTTCACGCCGCGTTCCACCTCCTCCGGCGGCACCGGCTTGAATTCAAACACGGTGGAACGGCTGAGAATCGCGGAATACACATAAAAATAGGGATTCTCGGTGGTGGAGGCAATGAGCGTAATCTTGCCGTTCTCGATGAATTCCAGCAGGGTTTGCTGCTGCTTCTTGGTAAAATACTGAATCTCATCGAGATAAAGCAGCACGCCGTTCTGCGCCATAAAGGTATCCAGTTCGCCCACAATCGCCTTGATGTCCTGCGTGGAGGCGGTGGTGCCGTTGAGCTTGTGCAGGCGGCGGTTGGTCTTGGCGGCGATAATGCCCGCCAGCGTGGTCTTGCCGATGCCCGGCGGCCCGTAAAAGACCATATTGGGGATTTGACCCGACTCAATGATTTTGCGCAGGGCACAGTTTTCGCCCAGCAAATGCCGCTGTCCGATCATATCGTCAATTTCCTTCGGACGGATTCTGTCCGCAAGCGGTGAAGACATGTTTTCCATCACCTTTCCGTTTGTTTTATCGTATCATACGGCATCCACAGCGCGCCGCGGTGTTCCTCCACCGTCACAGCGTCACCCTTTTGCGCCGCCTGATAGCGCTTGTAAAAGACCTGAAAGCGCTCGTAAACGTCATGTTCTCTCGCCGTTTCCACATAATACGAAGGAATGGCGCGGTATTCTCCCTCATGTTCCGCCCATTTGTCGGTGATGGCGGCTTGGTACGTCCTCGGCACCGAAACATCGAGCGAGTAATTCAGCAGATACACCGCGCTGCCGCAGGAAATTCCGGCGTAAATCACGCAGAGTGCCAGCGTATAGAGGCTGTTTTTCCACCGACTGTTTCTGATCTGGGGCGAACGGGTCAGCAGCAGAACGAGAAGCACGCCAAACGGCACCAGCGCGATCAGCGCCCACCGCCCCGCGTTTTCCAGCGGCCAGTTGTAGAAACCGCAGCCGCCGTATAGACACATGCCGCCCGCCGCCAGCGTCGTTATGCACAGCGATAAATCCATGTCGATTGTCCTGCCGTCAGAAGCCTCGCGATCCTCGCGACGGATGACAAGAACCCGCGGAAAGGCAAGATACAGCGCAAACAGCACAAACGGCAGCAGCGCGCTGACCGTCACCAAAAGACGGCGCAGGGCTTCATTGTGGAATCTCGCCGCGCCGGAAATACACAGCACCGCCGCTATGGGAATCACCACCACCGCTGTCAAAAGGCGTTTCTTCACTTTTGCTTCCTGAGGCGGCAGCTTCGGAAACAGCACATCGTCATATTCCTCGTCGGTCATCACCCTCACACGCCCCGCTCCCTCAAAAAAGCGCCGCAGCGGTTCTTCCTCTATGTCGTCGGTGGGTATCAGGGTGATGGTTCTTTTCTGCTTTTTATAGCCCTTCTTCCCGCCGACATGCACATTCCAATGCAGCTTGATTTCGGCGTATGCAATGACCGACTGTCGCTTCGGGTCGAAATCCGCCACAATGTCCGTGGAGGTAATGTCGCTCTTGTCTATCACAAAATTCCGTTTGGCGGCAAAGACCTCGTCGGGGATATTGTCAAAGTCGGTAATAAACTGCCTGTCGTTGACGCTGACAAACAGATAGCCGCCGCCGCAGTCGATGATCTGATAAAATCCGCCGCCGTCCTGCATGACCAACAGGGATTTCTCCCCGTACCCGATCGCTTTTAACTGCGCCGCGTATTCGTCATCCTCGGCGATCTCCGACCACTTCTGTTGATTGGCAAAATATTGCCTGATTTTTTCTGTCAATGCTCCCATATTCTGACACTCCTATCTTACTATAAATACCGTTCATTCCAAATTCCGCATCAAACAAACTCCGCCCATGCGATACCCAGCGCGCCTTTGTGCAGCGCCACGGTTACGTCGTCCCCCTCATTCTTTTCCACATATACGTCGTCCGGCGTGAACAAATCGAGCTGCTCTCCGTTTTCCAATTCCACGGTAAAGAAGCGGTCGCGATGGAGATTCGCGCCGTAACGGAAATCCGGCATATGCGTATCGACCACCTCGGCATGAAATATTTCGCCTTGTCCCCCATCCAGATACACGTTCAGCCCCCGCACCAGCAGCCATCCGTAGATCAGACTGCCTGCCGCCGCTGTCGCGACAATGGCGGCGGACAGCCGGGAGCGGCCTGAACGCCGACCCGACAGGAAGGAATAAAAAAACAGCGCCGCAATGACAGCGGCGGTCAGCAGCGTCATCCAACCCAACCTGCCAAGCGCAAGGCTGGTAAAGGCGCCGTACCGCAGGATGTCCCAATTGACACACAAAAACGGCGGACACAGCAAAGGCAGACACAGCGTCGCGCGTTCTCTGCCGAACATCATGCCAAAGCCGCTGTTCACCAAATCCTTACCCGACTCGACAAAAGAGGTGAACGACGGATGCAACAGCCACATCGCATACACGCAGCAGGGCAGCAGCAGCGAAACCGCGCAGGCGATGGATTGACCGCGACCCGTCAGCAAAAGCGAGCAGCCGCCCGCGACAATTTGCAGCGCTGCGAGAACCAACACCGCGATCTTCACCCGCACGCCGCGCGCGTCCTGCTCCGTCATCTGTCGCTCATAGGGCGAGGCGGATGTTTCATTCTGAAGCCCCCGCCGCCGTTGCCTCCACGGGTTAGTGCGTCGTTCGTCATAAAAATCCTTACCCAGACAGGCCAGCATACCGGCGGCAGCCGTCACGATGCAGACCGTGAAAATCACGCGGTTTTCCCACATCGGCGCCACCAACCACAGCGCCAAAAACGGCAGAAACCACATCATCGACCGATACATATTTTGATACATTTCTTTTTCTTCCATTTTTTTCTCCGCTAAATGAGAATTTAGTGGGGAAAAAAGAAAAAAGCATAGCGCAGCGCATAACTAGCGAGCGAATGCGAGCGCGGGGTGCAGGGGACTGGTTCCCTGCCGGGTCAAGGGCAGAGCCCTTGCGGGGAGTGGGGCAGCGCCCCACGAGTGAGGCATAGCCGAACGAGCGGAACGAGCCTCGATTGAGAAGGCAGTCGGGCGAATTCGTATAGGGAACCTCCCCGTATTCGCCCCAGTCCTGTCTTGGGTCTTGGCGCGTCTTGCTCGCGCCGTTTGCGGCGCTCGTGGGGCTTTGCCCCACTCCCCACAAGGGCGCTGCCCTTGACC
>CADCNI010000056.1 GCA_902802795.1 uncultured Ruminococcus sp. | reverse complement strand
GAACTAGTTCCCCCTGGACTCCCACGCTCGCATTCGCTCGCTAGTTGCGCTTCGCTTTTCTTCTTTTTCTTTTTTCTTACCCCGCTAAATTCTCATTTAGCGGAGAAAATGCAGCTTCAATCATAATAAAAATTCCCGCATTTACGCCATTTTTCAACTTTTATAATCGGCTAGTTGGCCATATAATGCCATATAATAAGGAGGAAACCATCATGATAACAGTGCAGGATATTTACCGCTGCTTTGACGAAGCTTATCCCTATTGTATGCAGGAATCCTATGACAACAGCGGCATAATGGTGGACTGCGGGCAGGCGGTCACCAAAGTGGTGGTGTCGCTGGATATCACCAACGCGGTAGTGAATTATGCCGCGTCGGTGGGGGCGGATCTGATTGTGTCCCATCATCCGGTGATTTTTGCACCTCTCCGGCAGATTGCCGATGATTCGCCCGTATTCCGGCTGATTGCCAAGGGGATATCCGCGATTTCCGTTCATACCAACTTCGATATCGGAGAGGGCGGGGTCAACGATCAACTGGCAAGCAAACTCGGTTTACAGAATATTGTGCCGGTTTTCAAAGTCTCGGAGTGTACAGTCGGATGTCGGAAGCGGGATAATTATATCGGCCGGGCGGGTACGCTGCCGGAGGAAATGTCTCCTGCCGCATTTGCCGCCTTTGTCGGAGAAAAGCTGTGCGGCAGGACAGCCATAGAATATGTAGACGGCGGCTCGCCCGTCCGGAAGGTCGCGGTAGGCGGCGGCGCGTGCGGTGAATTTATCGAGGAATGCGGGAAAATGGGAATTGACGCGTTTGTGACAGGCGAAGCCAAGCACCACCAGATGATCTGGGCGGCGTCCCACGGGCGGACGCTGGTGGCGGCGGGACACTATGCCACCGAAAACGTGGCGCTTGAAGCGCTGGCGGCGACGCTGACGGCGGGATTTGAGGAACTGCCCGTGCTGGTGACTCGCATTGACAATCCGCTGCAATATACCCATTGATAAGGAGGATGACTTTACATGGCTCTTGACGGAGCGATGCTTCATTTAATCAAAAAAGAAATCGAGGAAGGCGCAGTAGGGGCGAAGGTCGATAAAATCTTTCAGCCCGCGCGGGAGATGCTGATTTTGGCTATGCGCGGCAAGAACCAGAACCGCAAGCTGCTGCTTTCCGCCTCCGCCAACTCGGCGCGCATCCACTTTACGGAATACCCCGTGGAAAATCCCGCGCAGCCGCCCATGCTCTGCATGCTGCTGCGCAAGAAGCTGTGCGGCGCGCGGCTTGCTTCGGTGGAGCAGGCGGGACTGGAACGCGTGCTGCTGCTGCGGTTCGACGCGCACAACGAACTGGGGGATGAAATTACCCTCACCCTCGCGGTGGAAATCATGGGGCGGCACTCCAATCTGATTCTGGTGGACGAACGGGGACTCATTGTGGACTCGGTCAAGCGCATCGACAGCGAACGCAGTTCCCTGCGCATGATTCTGCCGGGGCTGAAATATGAACGCCCGCCCGCGCAGGACAAAATCAACCTGATGGAAGCCGATCTTCCGTCCGTTGTGGAGCAGGTGAAGACCTGCAAAGATAAAAAGCTTGACAAGGCTTTGATGGAGGTCATACAAGGCATTTCTCCCATTGTGGCGCGGGAAATAGCCTACCGTGCGACCGGTTTCACCGACGCGGCCGTAGCGGAGTTGACACAGGGACAGACGGAAAAACTGACGTACCATCTGGGCAAACTCAAAACGCTGCTGGAGGACAAGGGAGAGCCGAATCTGGTTTCCTCAAACGGCAAGCCTGTTGACTTCACATTTATTTATCCCCAGCAATACGGCGCTTCCGCCGTGTCCTCCGCCTATGAGGACTATTCCTCGCTGCTCGACCAGTATTATTTCAAGCGCGATCTGAATGACCGCATGAAATCCAAGTCGCAGGATCTTCTCAAAATCCTTGCCAATTCCTCCGCGCGCATCTCCAAAAAGCTCATGTTGCAGCAGGAGGAACTCAAACAGTGCGCCGACCGTGAGCAGTACCGCATCAACGGCGATCTGATCAACGCCAATCTGCACCTGCTGCAAAAAGGGGATGTCCTCGCGGAAGTGGTGGATTACTATTCCGAGACCTGCGCTACCGTGAAAATCAAGCTCGACCCCACGCTGACCCCCGCCCAGAACGCGCAGAAATACTACAAGGAATACCGCAAAGCGCAGGCGGCGGAGCAGCATCTGACTGAACGCATCCGGCAGGGACAGGAGGAACTCGATTATATTGACTCGGTACTCGATGCCCTGTCCCGCGCCAAGACGGAACGGGAACTGGCGGAGATCCGGCAGGAACTGAGCGAACAGGGCGTGATTAAGCGCGGTAAAAACGTATCCGGCAAACCCACCTCCGGCAAACCCAACTCCGGTAAGCAGCCGCCCAAGCTGCCGCCGCTGCGCTTTGTTTCGGACGACGGGTTTACCATTCTGGTGGGACGCAACAACCAGCAGAACGACCGTCTTACGCTCAAAGACAGCCGCCATTATGACATCTGGCTGCATACGCTGAAAACGCCGGGGTCCCATACCGTGATTGTCTGCGACGGCAAGCAGCCGCCCGACCGCACCATCGAACAGGCGGCGCAGCTCGCGGCCTATCACAGCAGCGCGCGGGAATCGGGGCTGGTACCGGTGGACTATACGCTCATTAAATACGTCAGCAAGCCGCGCGGCGCGAAGCCGGGCATGGTGATTTACACCCATCAGAGCACGGTGTATGTCCACCCTGACGAAGAATTGGCACAGCGGTTGGCATCGGAACAGTGAAAAGCAAATGAACTTCACATAAAAAGCTGATTAGCTTTACACAAAAAGCGCATCTCTGACAACCGGAGACGCGCTTTTTTGTTTTACTATAGGACAATTGTGTCACACTTTGATTTTGCCCGCGTAAAAATCCCTGACAAAAGGGATATCGTCAATTTCAAACGTCCTGCCGCTGAGATATTGCAGTTCCTCCGCGTCGGAGGTGAAAGCAAAGGTCAGCTTGTAGGAGCAAAGCGCCTGTCTGAGATAGCCGCTGGCGCGGTTGACCTTGTTCACGCCGTATTTCCCGTCGCCGAGCAGGGGATGTCCGATGGAGGCCATATGGGCGCGAATCTGATGGGTGCGTCCCGTGAGCAAATCGACTTCCACCAGGCTCAGCCCGCCGACGGTGTCAAGCACCTTGTAATGCGTGCGGATGGTCTTGCCGGCGGCGGAGCGTTTTTTTTCGATGTAGACGCGGTTTTGCTTTTCGTTTTTTTCGAGATACCCCTCCAAGGTAGCCTCGGCAGGATTGGGGCGGCCGCAGACGAGGCACAGGTATTGCTTGTGAATCTCCCGCGACTTCATCTTCGCGTTGAGAATGCGCAGGGCGTTGGCGGTTTTGGCGGCGATCACCATGCCGCTGGTGTTGCGGTCAATGCGGTTGACCAGCGCGGGGGTGAAGGAGTTTTCTTTCTGCGGGTCGTATTCTCCCTTGTGATACAGATATTTCTGGATGCGATACACCAGCGTGTCCGGCTCATAGGTTTCATCGGGATGCACGATCAGACCCTGCGGCTTGTTGGCAATCAGAAGATTGTCATCCTCATATATCACGTCGAGACGGTCGGAGGCACCCATAAATTCATATTTATGGGGCGGCCGGACAAAAAATTCATCCTTGAGCCACAGATCCACCACGTCGCCCTCGCTGAGCTTCTGATCAGGGGTGCATCGCTTTTTGTTGACCTTGATGTTTTTGGTGCGGATGCTTTTGTACATCAGCGACGCCGGAATGAGCGGAAAACTCTTTTCAATAAACTTATTCAGACGCTGCCCCGCGTCGTTTTTTTGTATCGTGACACTTTTCAATCCTATGCAACCTCATTTATCCGTTTTTATTTTTATATTATATTATATCATGTAAATGTGAAGAAACTGTTATCATGCCGATTATCCTTATATCACATTATATTTAAAGAAAAGTATCAAATTGAAATTGTTTCATGTGAAACTTTTTTTGCGATTCTGTCATATTTTCATAGAATCCCTCATATGCATTTGACAAAGGAGGACGTGCCAATGACGGAAATGCAAAAAAGCAGAATGACAGAAATATTTCCTTATCTGCCTGCCTATGTGGCAGATGAATTGAAGCGGCTACCCGCTGCCGAATGGGAGAACATCAATGAAATCAGGCTCAGAGTCAATGCGCCTGCTGTTGCTATGACGCGGGGTAATTATAAAATAATTGCTAAAGACAGAAAATTGACAATAAACGAAATCTCAGAAACCTTTGAAAAAATCTGCGGGTATTCGGTCTACAGCCACCAAAGCGAGCTGGCGCGGGGCTTTGTCACGCTGCCGGGCGGCCATCGGGCAGGTATCTGCGGCGAGGCGGCGCTCGACAAAAGCGGCAGCCGCACGGTTCGCTATATTTCCTCCGTCAATCTCCGCGTCGCGTCGGAACATATCGGCTGTTCGCGGGAGATAACCGCCGCGCTGTTTCACGACGGACTGTGCGGCGCGCTGATCGCGGGGCCTCCGTGCAGCGGAAAAACGACGCTCCTGCGGGACATGGCGCGTCTGCTGTCCTCGGAACCGTATGGGAAAAAGGTCGCGGTGGTGGACGAGCGGGGAGAGATGGCCGCCATGTACAGGGGAGAGCCGCGCAACCGCATCGGCACGTTTTGTGATGTGCTGAGCGGGTATCCGAAAGGGGAAGGAATTGGAATGGCGGTGCGCACTTTGTCGCCGGATATCATTGTCTGTGACGAAATCGGCGGGGAGGGGGAAGCGCAGGCGGTAAGCGAGGGCGTCAACGCGGGTGTTGCGATACTGGCAAGCATTCACGCGCGGGACGGAGAGGAACTCAAGCGAAAACGCGCCTATCAGATATTGTCCGCGACAGGTGCCTTTGCAAAGATTGTTTTTCTGAAAGGGGGAGACAGTCGGTGCGAAGTCGATCGGGTAGAGGAGGTGTTTCCATGACGGTCAGGCTGCTTTGTTTTTGTCTGATTCCATTATGTGGAACTCTGATCGGGCTGGAACTGCGCCGGAAGCTGCGCGTGAGGGTGGAGAGCCTGCAAATGCTGCGGCGGTGTCTGTCGGAGATGAAGTCTATGATTGCACATAACAGTCTGTCACCAGACGGAATGGTAAAGGAGCTTTCCCGACGGGAGAGGGATAATGAATGGATCGGGCTGCTTTGTCAGCTTTCTTCTGAGATGCCGTTTCGTGATGCGTGGCGGATGTCACTGGAGAAGTGCCAACAGCGTCTTTCCCTCACGGATCGTGATCTGGAATGCCTTGGGGATATGATGCAACATATGGGGAGAGATGATACGGACGGGACGGTGGCGCTGCTGGAGATGGCGGAGGGCCGCCTGGATGGGATGATGGAGGAAGCGCAGAGAAAATGGCAGACGGATGGGAAGATATACGCGGCAGTAGGCAGTGCATGCGGAATGATAGCAGCGTTGCTGGTGATATAGAAAAAGAAGAAGGAAAAAAGAAAAGAAGCGAAGCGCAACTAGCGAGCGTATGCGAGCGCGGGGTTCTAGGGGGCAAGGCTCCCTAGCGGGTCAAGGGCAGCGCCCTTGCAGGGAGTGGGGCAGCGCCCCACAAGCGAGGCGAAGCCGAGCGAGCGGAACGCGCCGCGATAATCGACGGGACAGGGCGAATACGAACGCACCCGAGCGGGGAGTGGGGGAGAGCGAATTCGGATGGGGACATCCTCTGTATTCGCCTGACCCCGATGTAAACGCAGCCTATTCCGCTCGTTCGGCTGCGCCTCACTCGTGAGGGCGCTGCCCTCACCCTCCTGCAAGGGCTCTGCCCTTGACCCGGCAGGGAGCAGTGGCCCCCTGCACCCCACGCTTCGCTAATTGGCGCTTCGCGCTTTCTTGTTTTTGGCTCTATGTATTTCAACGCGAAAGGACAAGATGTGAAATGGACGTGGATCTGATTTTTAAAATCGCAGCCATCGGCATTATCGTGGCCGTACTCAATCAGGTATTGATTCGCGCCGGACGCGAGGAACAGGCCATGATGACAACCTTGGCGGGCATCATTGTGGTGCTGATGATGATGATTACCGAAATCAGCACCTTATTTGAAACCGTCAAGACCACATTTGGCCTGTGAGGATGATGTAAAAATGAATCTCTTTTCTTTTATCGGGGCAGGCATCGTCATGTGCGTGCTGATTGTCACAGTCAAGCAGTGGAAGCCGGAACTGTCCCTGCCCTTGACGGTCGCCTGCGGCGCGGTGATGAGCCTGTTTCTGATCACCCAGATCGCGCCGCTGACCGAAGAAATCCGTTCTTTCGCCTCCGTGGAGGGCGTAGAGGCGCAGTGGCTCGGCATCGCGATCAAGTGCGTCGGCATCTGCATCGCGGTGCAGACGGCGGCGGATGTCTGCCGTGACGCGGGACAGTCGGCTCTCGCGGGCAAACTGGAACTCGGCGGAAAAGCGGCCCTGCTCATTGTGGCGTTTCCCCTGTTTCGCGAAATGCTGCACTTAGCGGTGCAGATCATGGGAGAGTAAAGCCATGAGGAAGAAATTAGCTGCGTTTCTCTGCTGTCTGCCGCTGCTGTTCATGACGGCCTATGCCGCCGAGGAGGAATCCGATTTCGATTACGCGTCACACTACCAGGCGAGCGGCGCGGATGAACTGTATGGGGAACTGCCGGATGAAACCGTGGATGACTTAGCGCAGATCGGCTTTGAAAAAGGCCATTCGTCGCCTGTGACAAATCTGGATGTGGATGCGCTGCTGCGGTCTGTGATGAAAATGACCGCGTCCGAAATGCGCACGCCGCTTTCCTATGCCGGCATGCTTCTGGCGGTGCTGCTGCTCGCGTCGCTCTTTAAAAGCGGAGAAGATACGCTGTCGTCCTCGCTTTCATCGGGGGCGGAAACTGCCGTGTCCGCGGCGGCCAGCGTGACGCTGGTGTTTCCCGTGCTGTCGCTGATTGAGCAGATTTCCGACTGTGTCAACACGGCGGGAACGTTCACGCAGGCGTTTGCTCCTGTCTTTGCGGGCATATTAATCGCCAACGGGCAGACGGCTTCGGCGGCAGGCGGCGGCGCGTTTTTGCTGGGAGCGGTGGAACTGTCGAGCGTTTGCGTGGAGGGGCTGATTCTCCCCATGCTGCGGATTTTTCTGGCGCTGTCCTGCGTTTCGTCCCTTTCGGAGGATGTGCAGATCGACGCGATCATCGGTTTTTTTGAGAAGAATGCCAAGTGGATTCTGAGTTTTTTGGGGGTGCTGCTGTCCGCGTCGCTGAGTATCAGCGGGGTGCTGGCGGCTTCGGCGGACAATGTCGCCGCGCGCGCCGCCAAATTTGTGATTGCCGGCTCGGTGCCTGTCGTGGGCGGAGCCGTGAGCGACGCCTATCTTTCCATCAAAAGCGGCATGGCGCTGCTGCGCAATTCGGTGGGCGCGTTCGGCATCGTGGCGGTGGCCTATCTCTTTCTGCCGGTGATCATCCGCACGGCGCTGTGGCGGTTTGTCGCGGAAATAGGGCTGTCGGTCAGCGAAACCCTGGGGCTGGGCAGTCTCAAAAAACTCATGCGTTCGCTGGCGGGTATGCTGTCATTGCTGCTGGGCGTGACGGTGTTTTCGCTGTTTCTGCTGACGCTCGGCAGCATCATTGTCATTTTGCAAAAATCGGCGTAGGGGAGGGGAGAGGCTTGCTGGAGAGTGTACGTGCGTGGACGCTGTCGGTCTGCGTGGTTTGTGTGGCGGGCGCCATGCTGTCCATGCTGTTTCCCGAAGCGAGCTTTAAAAAATCGCTGCGGCTGGTTCTTTCCATGATGATTCTCTGCACCGTTTTCCGGCCGCTGGCGTCTCTGGGAACATGGCTGAGCGAAATGGAAACCCGTCAATGGGATGTGCGGCTTTATGAAAACCAAGCGCTGGAGGATGAGGTGCAGCGCAATGCCAAAAGCCTGTATGCCGCTTACATAGAGGAAACTATCAGGCGGCTGCTGGACAGTGATTCTATTTCTTATGAAAGGATTATCGTCACGATGGATAATTCGGACGACGGCTGCATATCTATGGGACAGGTGGAGGTGATTGTAAAAAAAGAGGACGAGGCACAGAGAGAAAAAATCAAGCGCATTCTGCGGAACACCTTCGGCGTGGAGCCGATCGTCAGGACAGAATCGTAACGAAAGGAAGTGAATCATTTGGAACTCGAAAAGAACCTGAGAGAGAGCATCAAAAAGAGCAGTCTCAAAAAGCTGCTGTTTTCTCCCGAACAATCCGACACGCGCCTGAAACTGATTGTGGTTATCGGACTGGCCGCCATCGCGGTGATCTTTCTGTCGGATTATGTCGGAGGACAGACCCAGTCCGCGTCGGCGCAGGTCAATGCCGCTGCGCCGCTTCATTACAGCGGAACAGGCTATGAAGAATACACCGCGCAGCTGGAAGCACGGCTGACGGAACTGATTTCCTCCGTGGAGGGAGCAGGACAGGCAAAGGTGATGATTACACTGGAATGCGGGACGGAATACGTTTACGCAAGCCAGCAGAAAACCACGTCCGCCATGTCCGAAAATACTGACGCGGGCGGACGAAGCAGCCGCGACCAGAAGCAATCGGGAGAGGAAAGCCTGATTCTGATTGACGGCGACAGGGGAGAGGAGCCGCTGATATTGAAAGAAATCACCCCTACCGTGGCAGGTGTGGTGGTGGTATGCAGCGGCGCCGACGATCCGCAGGTGCGGGAACGCATCGTCAATGTGGTAACCACAGCGCTCGGCACCGGTTCCAACCGTGTCTGCGTGACATTGATGGGATAATAATGGAATCAAATATTAAAAATGAATGTAATCAGGAGGAACACATTATGAAAATCGGAAAAAGACATGTGATGCTGGCAGGTTTGGTGCTTGCGCTGGGAGCGGCGGTATATCTCAACTGGCATTTCGCCCCCACGGAAAGCTTTGTTCTGCCGACCAAGACAGCCCCCTCGGTGAGCAGCTCAGAGCTGGGCAAGGCCGAATTTGTCTCTGCCAACGCTTCGGACGAACCCCAGCAGGTGAACGCCAAAAAGGCAGACAACAGCCTTCTCGCCGAGAGTCGGCTCAATCGCCAGACCGCCCGTGACAAGGTGCTGGATGAACTGGAAAAGCAGTTGAAAGATACATCCGCCGACGCGACGCTGAAAGCACAGGCGCTGGAGAGCCGCACCGAACATGTGGGCAATATTCAGAAAGAAAACACCGCCGAAACGCTCATCAAGGCCAAGGGATTCAGTGATTGCATGGTATTCATCAACGACGGCAAGGTGTCAGTGCTTCTGCCGGAAGCGGACGGACTTACCTCCGAAAAAATCTCTGTCGTAACGGAGATCATTACCGCGCAGACGGGAGCGGATCCTTCCGACATCACGATCACTCCCGTAAAATAACCATAGACCGCCCCATTGACTACACGCCAATATCCCGGCGCTTTGAAGGGTTTCTTTGAAGCGCCGGGATATCATGTGGATGAAAATACTTGTAGTAAATGCATATTTTGTTTATGTAATTATGCTGAAAAATATTTGAAATACACAAAAATAGCGATTTTCAAAAATAACACTTGCAATTTGGATGGGATGATGTTATAATACTATTCGCTGATATGGCACGGGGCATTAGCGCAGTTGGGAGCGCGCAACATTCGCATTGTTGAGGTCAGGGGTTCGACTCCCCTATGCTCCACCATTTTTCTTTTTATCCGGAGAGTTGTCCGAGTGGTCGAAGGTGCAGCACTCGAAATGCTACATTGTTCAGGCTGTTTCGTCCGCAAGGAATGCCCATTTCAGGGCGTTTCCGAGATTTAAAATACAAATTGAATAAGCTGTTCTGCCCTGAAGTTCTGTCCTAAATCCAATTTTGTGTGATGCGAGCTAATGGGACAAAATATCTGGAGAGTTGTCCGAGTGGTCGAAGGTGTAGCACTCGAAATGCTATGTGGGGAAACTCACCTAGGGTTCGAATCCCTAACTCTCCGCCAGAAAAGGTGCATAAAAAAGATGCCACCCCCGCGAAGCCCCTACAGTAGGGGCTTCGCGGCATTTTAGGGGTCAAAAAATGAAGCTAACTGACCGTAGATGCCATCGGGCATTTTTGGGGTGTTTTTGATAGTGAACCCTAGTGGAAAGACCTTGCTCCAATCTTTCTCCCCTATTTCAAGAAAATTCAATACCCAACCAATCAAGCGTGCAGGTAGAAAATCTGTGCGCTTTTTTGTATAAAAACATCAAAGCCGATGATTAGAAGAAGGACGTATGATCAGCGTCCGACAGAAAGACAGTCGGCTTTTTTTGTTTGCTAACGAAAATTTTAGGAGAGTGATTACCAAATGAGATTCAAAAGCCAGCAGCACAAGTCCACATTCAAGAAAGCCATTCGCAAGAAGGACAAGAAAGACACCC
>CADCNI010000055.1 GCA_902802795.1 uncultured Ruminococcus sp. | reverse complement strand
TATATTCTATCTTAGACGGGTTTCTCCAATGCTTCTTTGTGGGGAACATTAACACCCATTTTTCAGGTGATTTCCACAGATATAGTTTTCCGGTATCCAGTAAATGCCCTTCACACACTCTTTGATAAGCCAAAAACATTTCGGGGTATTTATTTTTAAATTGCAGCGCAATTCCTTTTCCCATCACACCGACGGTATTTACCGTATTGACCTGTACTTGTGCAGGACTTGAAAGAAGGTCGCCTTTTAAATATGAAATCATTTTGTTCTCCTCGAATCGGGCGAATTATTTCTTATCTACGATTGTAGTATAACATATTCATTGTTACTTTTCAATCATTCATTATGAATTTTGAGTGTGACAGGAATTATTGCGTTTATCAATAACCATTTGCAAATAACGGCGGTTGCGTAGTGTTACAAACAACACACAACCGCCGTATTTTTACTTCCTCAATACATGGGGCAGCCATAGCCAAAAATCTTCTTGCTGCCGACGGTGTAATGCTGACGCTTGCAGGCGTTACCGGAATTGCCCTCGATGGTGTAGACCACGCCGTCCTCGCATTTTTCCACGATGCCGACATGGTTGCAGCGTCCGTCGCCCTCCCAATCGAAGAAAATCAGATCGCCCGCTTGCGGCAGATAATTTCTGTCCTGCCACTGTCCGTTTTTCTTGAACCAAGCCACGCCGTCCGAACAGAGCGAGAATTTCGGAATAATGCCCGCGTCGATATAACCGCACTGGTCGGCGCACCACGACACATAACAGGCACACCACGCGATGCGCGATTTGAAGCCGTACCATGACCAATAGGGCTGTCCGCCCTTGTTGCCGACCTGCGCGGCGGCAATTTCTACAATGACCTGATTGCCGCCTGCGGTAAAAGCACGTCCGACGGGGTAATAGCGCAGGACATTGAGAACATAATTGCTGTCGCCGTAGCTGCTCCAGCCTCTCTTCTTCGCCATCAGATCGGAAAATTCCAATGCATTGGCAGTGGAATAGCCTTTGTAATGCTCTTTAGCCCACGCGATATAGCCGTTGCCGTAATTGTAGCCTTGCAAAGCGAGCTTGATGTTGTCCATGTCAATCGGGCTTTGCACGTTGGCTGCTTTCAGGCAAGCCGCGAGATTCTGGATACCCACGTTGATGGAATATTCGGGGTCTACAATACTGCCCGCATGATGCAGGAAGCGCGTGTTGAAGGAACATTCGGAAGCCTGCATGGGATCGAGCCCCTGCCCGCCCGATTCCTGCATCATGACCGCCATAATCAGATCGACGTATTCGGGAATGCCGTGTTCTTTGGCGTATTGCTGAATGATGGGGCGGTAGTCCCTGACTTCCACGCTGACCGGCGTATAGTATTTGCTGTTGCTTCCGCCGCCGAACATCGAAATGGCACAGCCGAATACCACCACAATCAGAATGATGATGACCGAAACCCAGCCGCCGGCAATCAGCAGCGTGATAAGGGCTTTGGTGCTTTTCACCGCCACCTTGATGGCTTTCACCGTTCCACGAACGGTCTTGCGGGAAGCCTCCGCCGCCATTTTTGCCTGCTGTCGGCGTTTGTAGGCAGCTTTGGCGGCGTTGGCTGCGCCGGTTGCCGCGTGAGTGGCGGTTCTGGTGGAATTTCCCGTGTAAGAAAATGTTCTTCCGGCGGTTTTCCCCATTGCATTTCCGGCAGATTTCACAGAGGACGCGCCTTTAACGGACTGCTTTGACGCGGCTCCCATCTTTGCGGCATTTTTCTGGCGATACGCCTGTTTCGCGCCGTCAGGCTTCTGCAATGCGTATGACGGTGAACCGCCTGTTTCTGTGGCAGCCCCCACCGAATGCGACGGAGGCTGTTTCGGTGCAGCCGCGTTCTTGGCTTCTTCGGCGGCTTTCTTTTTGGCGGCGGCTGTCTTTACCTTGTCGATTTTTGCTTTCGTAATCTGCGCCTGACGTTTCAGTTCATCGGCGCTTTGCGGTGTATTCTGAACGGCGGTGCGTCCGACGTTCCTCGCGGTCTGCCCTGCGGCGGCGGCGGACGTCCTCGCCTTCTCTGCGACTTCGTCCTCTGCGAATGCGGTCACGCTTTTCTGTTGAGAATTCCCATCGCTCCGCACTCGCTGCTGTGTTTTGATAAATTCTGCCCTCATGCTTTTTTGCAGCATACTTTCGCCCCTTGCGGCGGTATTCCTTGACTCTGACATTCATGGTAAACCTCCCCCTACACAATCTTTTTTGCCACAACAACCAGCCTGCCGTTCTCGGCAAACCGTTTGCAGGTGGACAGCGTGAGCAGCCTGTCGCCGTATTTCGCGGTCACGCCGGTGTCGAACAGCGCAAGTTCCTTGCACCTGCTGACATAAGCGTTAAAATCCGCTTCATCTTCCGCATTGACAAAATCGTAATAGCGGAATCCCGACGCGCTGTAAGCAACCGTCTTGAACACGGCAATGACCTGATACTGTGACTGTTCGCTCAACGTGTTGAACTGAATGATTTTGTGCTTCATATAAAAGCTCTTGGACGTGAATTTGTCGAGCGAACCGAACATCTTGCCGCCTTTGATGTGGTGTCCGTAGATAATGATATTGTCGCTGGTGGCGAGGTCGCAATTTTCCTGCACATAGGGAACGCCCAAATCGCTGTATTCCTTGTTGAAATTGCGTTTCAGATAATAATTCGGGCTGTTTTTTGTCTGCATGACAGGATAATTGATGCCCGTTCCCGCAACCGAAATCCAGCCCACCATATCGGAATTTTTGCCGAGCAGCGATTCAAATTGGAAAGCGTTTCTTCTTCGTTGTCAGGTGCGGATTCCACAATGGGCGTTTCCTCGGCGGCTTCGGCGAGTTCATCGAAGATTTCCTCCTGCCTGTGAACCTCCGCGTTATGCGTGATCAGATTGCCCAAGCAAAAAGCCGCCGTCACAATGAGCATGACGGCGGCGAGGACAAGGGCGGTGATTCGGATTCTTTTCAACTGTTTTCTTTTCATAGTGCCTCCTTACACCACTTTGGTATTCATCAGATTGTAAAGCGCGGTGTTGGTCGGGAATTGGTTAATGAACGGCACAAGGGAACTGCCGACCTTCAGCAAACCCTGTCCCGAACCGACATTTTCGATGAAGCTCTTCTGATTTTCCGAGATATTGAGCAAATCTGCCAGCTCGTTCTTGTCGCTGCCGCCCTGATTGAGCATGACCAGCAGCTCACTGTTGGAAAGCATGGTTCTCGCCGTGTGGCTTTGCAGCAGATCGCTGATGTTCTGCGTAATGCCAGTACAGAATGCGCCGTATTTGCGGACGCGCTTCCAGAGCGTATGCAGGAAGTTCGCGGAATACTCGTTCTGGAAAAGCAGATAAATTTCGTCGATATAGATATAGGTGGTTCTGCCTTCCCGCTTGTTGCGCGTGATGCGGTTGAAAATGCTGTCCAGCACAATCAGCATACCCGCGCTCTGGAGGCTTTCGTCCAGTTCGTGAATATCGTAGCAGATCAGACGGTTCTTGGTGTTGACGTTGGTCTGGTGGGCAAAGGTATTCATGTTGCCGACGACAAACATCTCAATCGCCACGGCAAGGTCACGCGCTTCGGGTTCCTTCTGTTTGAGCAGATTGTCGTAGAAGTCCTGCAAGGTAGGAGCCTCGCCCGTGTAATTGCCCTGCTTGTAATAACGGTAGGTGGCGGTGGTGCAGCGGTCGATGATGGATTTTTCCTTTGCGCCGAGATGACGGTCGTTAATCATGAGTTCGCAGAGCGACATCAGGAACTGCGACTTGAGAATGACAGGATCAGCGTCGCCGCCGTAAGCCTTGTTCAGATCCATCGCGTTAATGTGGTGCTTGCTCGTCGAGGAAACGGTAATCACTTCGCCTTTGAGTGCTTTGGTGAGGCGGGTATATTCACGTTCGGGGTCGATGAGAATGTGGTCGGAGTTGGGGTCTGCCAGAAACCGCGCCACAAATTCGCTCTTGCAAATAAACGATTTACCCGCGCCGGACACACCGAGAATCATCGCGTTGCCGTTGATGAGCTGGCTTCGGTCGATAATAATGAGATTTTTGCTGATGCGGTTCTGCCCGAAATACACGCCGTTCGGGTGATTGATTTCCTGTGCGCGGAACGGGGTAAAAATGGAAAGGCTGTCGGTGGTCAGGGTGCGCACCATGTCAATTTTGCGGACGCCGTAGGGCAGGACGGTGTTCAAGCCGTCCCACTGCTGAAAACGCAGCTTTGCCATACGCGACATACCCGTGCTGGCAAGAATCGCCTCGGTATCACTGTCGAGCTGCTCCTTGCTGTCGGCGGTATGCACCAGCGTCAGCACACAGAGCATCAGCCGCTGGTCGTTGGACGTGCAGCCGCCGAGCATATCGGCGGTTTCATCTCGCCTTTGCAGCATATCGAAGGGAATCATCGCGGAGAAATTGTTGTTTTCGTTCTGCTTGCGCTGCCACTGCGCGATGTTGGTTTCAATCCCCAGCAGGCGGGATTCCAGTTCCTGAATCGCCTCCGACATACTCAGTGGGATAATGTCAATCGACAGCATGAGATTCCGGTTAAATTCGCAGAGTGTCGGAATGAGCTTGTCGGTGATGGTGTTGGCGTAATCCTTCAAAAACAGGACGCGCCCGTAACGGTCGCCAAATTTGAAATAATCGCTTTCAAATTCCAGACTTTCGGGCGTGATCACGTCCTTGAAATCGTGACCGAGGCGCATATAATCGCGGAGATTGAATTGGAAATTGCCCTCCTCTGCCGGATAGAAGAAGTCATGGAACAGGTGCAGACGCTGTTCTGCGTTCAGCTCGTCGCAGTGGGAGCCGATCTGATTGAACTGCGTGAACAGGGACGCGAACACGCGGGCGAAATAGGCGCGGGCTTCTTCGATGTTGCGCTTGCAGACCGACACGGTGACGTACTTTTCCTGCATGATGGAATTGGAGCCTTCCGCCTTATCCAGCAGCATACGGTTGTACTCGCGGCGGTAGGAATCCAGTCCGTCATCTGCGTACCGCATGAGAATATTTCTCTTGAAACTGTCCATGTTCATGCGGCGGTTGTTGATGGTGATTTTGGTCGTTGCGCCCACGTCAAAGGAATTGAGAATGTGGCAGTACTGCTTGGTCATTTCCATCTTCTCCGCGTCGCTGGCGGACGAGTAATTCACGTCCTGAAAGCAGAACATTTTGCTGTATTTGTTCTTGCCCACAAGAAAAATGCCGTCGTCCCAGATACGCCTGACGGGAATGGCGTCCTGCGCGGTTTTGGGAATGCCGATCTTCTCTCTGTCCTGTGCCTGAATGGTCTTATAAGTCTTCAGCATCGTTGTTCAATCCTTCCTCTCGGTTGATGATAATATCCTTGCAGATTTCAAAAAACAGGTTTTTCGGCTTGTAAACCAGCACTCTTCCGGACAAAATCTGAGACTTAATCCATGCGCTGATAAACTGCTCCGCGTTCATGCCGTTGTACTGCACAAAGCCCAGCACGGCAAACGGCGCGGCGGCGAGAATACAAATCCAGCTCAGAGCCTCCATGCCGAGGTAGGGACGCAGCAGGAAATACAGTCCTACCGCCACGGCGCAAGCCAGCGCGGAAAAGATACATTGCCGCAGCGTCAATCCGAAGAAAATCGTTTCCGAATAATCGCGGATTTCCTTGTTGATTCGTCGTTCCAATAATTTCATTCCTTTCATTTTGTATTCCATTCTCTCGCTTCTTGCATTTGTTCTTAAAATCAAGTAAAATATAAGAGCAAATCGAACAAAGAGAAAGGTGATCTGTCATGAATCCCATTAAAAATCAGGAATCCACACAGAAGCCCACTTCTGAGCAAGCACTTGAAAAAGCGCAAAAAGCGTTTGAAGGTGTCGCAGAACAGTTGAATGTTCATGATGAAGATGATGAGCAGGCTTTGGTAAATGAAGTGCGTTATGGAGAGCAGCCGTAATTTTCGGTGTGTGTTATACACCAAGCATCTCATGCACGATTTTGTCGGACATCTTGACCGCGCCGACCAGCACCAGCATATTGAAAATCAGTTCCGCGATATAGCTCCAGACCATGCTGACGGGTGCGGCGTTAGGGTCGATCTCCGGCGGTGAGGACGCGAACAGCGAAAAGATGACGCAGGCGAGAATGATCACCGCGCCTTCCAGACAAACGGCGGCATAGCTTTTGATGAAACTCTTGCCGACGTTCTGCGTCGGTTCTCCCGCAAAGGTGGACAGCGGCACCGGTGCAAGTGCGGTGTAGAGATACAGTTTGAAAAATCTGCCGTACACCGACATAATCATGATGAAGGACAGTACGGTAATCACCAGACTGCCGATGAGCGTCACCGCCCACAGCGGAACGCTTTCAAAAAATCCGCAGTTTTCGATTGCCGTCACCATTTCCGCGGGCAGCACGGTCTGATCTGCCGTGCCGAGTCCCGATGCGTTCATAATGGTGGAAATCAAGCCCTGCACAATTTTGAAAAGTGCCATCATCAGTTCCAAGCCGTACGTCACCACGCCTTTGGCAATCGCAAAGCGGACAAACAGCTTGATAGCGTGTTCCGGCTTTTTGAGTTCGGCAAAGCTGCCGCAGGTCTTCATCACGCCCACCACGAAAAATAACACCAGCAGTGCCAAGCCGATTGCCTTGACAGCGCCGTGGATATTGACGATCACCGACCAGATAGAACCGCCCTTGAAATCCTCCGGCGACTGCGTGACGAGCTGCCAGATTTCCGACATTTTTTCATTACACTACACCAGTTGTCGGACATAAACCATTCCTTCAAGAAAAGTCAAAATAATAAAGTCCCAAGTATCAATTCTGCAAAATAAGCATAAAAAATACTTAGGACTTTGATTATCATGTGAATGGAAAAGAGAAAAGCTATGTCAACAATATGTCTGTAAACAATGATACAGAGATACTTTTGCACCAGGCTCCATACCGTAATTCGGATCGGTAAGAAGTGCATGGATAGAATCATATTCAAACGGGGTGATGAATGTTTTCTGTTCCCAAGCGGAAGACGCTGCCTGTGCTTTCTGTTTTAGTGTATTCGAATCAATGCTAAGTCTGATCAAAAAACTAAATTGAAACAATGCTCTTGTTTTGTCGATGCCGAAACTGATCAATTTAATCGGCTCTGCATAATCTTTGGTTGTCACACCTAGCTCTTCCTCTGTTTCATTCTGTATGGTAATAAAGGGATTGTTGTTTATCATATTTCCTTGATCATCGGTTGAGGCACAAAAACTATCGTCACACACAAATCTATCACATCCTCCTGCTGAGGAATATCCGAATGAACCTGGACGCTCTCTTACAGCCTGTGAGCGTTTACTGTATGCAAGCTTATTATCGCTAGTAACAACCCACGCGCCGCACCCGCACATTCCCCACATGCAATTGGAAAAACCGGCGTTTTGATTAAATGCACTGGCATAATCACTTTGATGAGCTTTCAGATAAGTTTGTAAATCATCTGAATATTTTGCAGAAGGGTTATCCTCAGGAGAAGTTACCCAATCGCGCAGAATCAGCCATTCAAAATACCTGATGGTACCAAATCTCAGTTGGATTTTGCCGCCTTTACCAGTGGGATAAGACATTGACCGCAACAAGAGCTTCTGATTATTATACGCTCCCGGTTTGCTGACCTCTTTTTCGTAGCGAGTCTCAAAGTCCGGCACCTGAGCAAACAAATCATGTCCTTTTTCCAATACAAAATCTTCATCGTATTCGAATATAAAATCATCTGAAGTATATTCACCGTTTGCGTTGGTTTTATTTTTCTGAAATTCATAGTAATGATTTAGGATTTCTCTTTCAAACGAATTTTTCTCATCTTTCACATATGACACCTCTCATAAATTAAACTGCCTTACTTGACGCACTGGCTCTATCTAATGTCTTTGAAATCATTCCAACATTTAATCAGCGAAACCAACCCTGCTGGTTCCATTTTTTTCGGTTTGTCATGGGAATCTGTCATTGATTGTCCGCTTAATAATTTATATACGTTTTCCTCTGTAAAATTACAATATGAAGGTTCTATAGCATCACGCAATCTTCCATCGGCGAGTGCTCTGTCAAAATCATCCTCGCATTGCTGCTTTGTCTTATTGATTTTTACGCAAAAGCTGTATTGTATCAAGCATCTTGTTATATCAATCCCTATTCCAATGCATTTCAGTTTGCTTTTATCATAGTCTGTTTCCTCAATCGCTAATTTTTTTCTCAAATATGTCTCTACTTGTATACCAGGATCACTATGAAGAGTTTCAATATCCTTTTCATCATCATCATGTTGATGATATTTACATCCACCACAAGTAGAATAACCATAAGCACCTTGAAAAGTACCCACAGAAGCACTGTCACGAACGGTATATATCAAATAATCATCCTGAGTTATCACCCACACGCCACAGCCACAGCCGGACCATAAACAGGAACTTATATCTTTGGGAAATTTACTCCCGTGCAAAATGCTGATAGTTTCCTCAAAACCGCTTTTATGCTCTTTCAGATATTTATTTAACACAAGGTTTTTCTTGAATTGCCCCTGAGAATATTCAGCCTTTTTTCCTAACATGTGATTGTACAATAATTGCCATTCAAGATATCGGATGGCACCGAATGTAATGGATAACGTTCCACTACCGGCATCATAATTAAATCTTTTCAGGCGAAGACGTTTTTCGTTTCTGTCCCCTCGTCTATTTTTCTGCTTTAAATATTCCATATCTGATTCAAAATTCTTCATGCATCCAAACACTGGGTGATGCTCATCTACCAAATCATCGTCATCATATTCAAATGTGCAGCCTTTCCAAAATATTCCGGCAGGTGTATCGAGAATAACTCTGTAATACTTTTTACATTCCTTGATAAGCCCAGACTTAATTTTTTGATTCCTGTTTTTAAAAAAATCTCGTATAAGCTTGATGTCTGCGCCCAGATTAAATTCAATTATCGCCATAAAACAACCTCCTTATATCATTTTGTGATCTTATTATATATTAACCTGCTTGAATTGTCAAGCAATTTATATAAATAAATTGAAGAGTGGAAATTAAAGTTGTGATATTTGTGAAACTCGCGCAGTCATTGCGACGGGCGTCTGTTCCTTCTTGTTGTCATTTTTCTTTTCCAAAACAGTCACCTCCGATTACCGCGCCTGCGCTTGGGGCTTGGACTTGGAAAAATGATCGTTGCGGTCTTTGTCCAGCGTCTTGTACATCGCACCGTGAATATCGGAGAGAACGCTGCGAATATCGCCCAGCTCTCTTTTGAACGCGCTCGATTCCATATCTGCAAATTCCGCGGGCAGCGTGTCAAAGCGGAACCCGTCCACCGGAACGCCGTTCTTTTTGCAAAGCATATACGCCACGCAGTAAGAGCCGAATTCGGTAAAATCGCGGGTACGGCTGAGCTTGAAATCATACGTTGCCGCCGCGACTTCCTTTGCCACGCCAGCGAAGAGATGATTTTCATTCAGCCCCTTGCGGATGAAAATGGTCTGCTGCGTCATGTCATAATAAGCGGGCATTTCCAGTTCGTCCACCGCCACGCACTTGACAGGACTTGCCTGCGCCAGTGCCGCCACCAGTTCCTGCATGGCACGGCGCGGCACATTAACCGGCGCGTCCTTTGCTGACGTTTCGGAAACATCGTACAGCGTCTTGGCATTGAATCCCATCGTGCGGGTGCCGTCGTGACGGGTGTACTCGTTGCCCGGTTCCAGAATGGTAATTTTGGTCGCGTCCTTGTCCACCGTCACGCCGTCTTCGCGCCACTTCTTGAAATCTTTGAGCTGCGTCGCGTCCGGCTTCTGCGCAGTAACCAGAATAGCGTTGGTGACGGAATAACGGTCGAAACGCCCTTGCACATCGAGATAGCTGCGGAAGGCGTCGCCGTCGGTTTTCATTCTGTCGGCGGTGCTGTCCGCCAGCTCGTATGCCGCCTGTTTTTCCTCGTTCTTCTTGGCAATCCATGCCGCCTTGTCAAACGGCTGGCTGCCTCCTTCAAACACATCGTAAATTCCCATAGAAATTATCGCGCTCCTTTGATTTTGGTTTTTGTTTTCCTCTGCGGAACGGGAACGGGATTGTCCGCACGTTTACGGTTGGACTGCTGCCTGCCGCGCTGACCGTTCCGCCGAGCTTCTTTCCGGCGTCGCTTCTGAATATCTTTCAATTCTTTCTTTACCGACGGTCTATTAAAAACTCCCTCGTCGAAAAGCCCTTGCCTCTCGGAGGAAGGCTTTGACCGACGGGGCTTCCGCCGTTTCTTCGTAAAAAAATCCGCGCCCCGTTTCTTTTCCGACTTTTTATCCGTCTTTTCCTGCGGATTGCCGAACAGATCGTTGATCAGTTTTTCGGTGTCGGACTTTTCTTTTGTTGCGGGTGCGGCGGGAGCATCTTTGCTCGCCTCCGCCTCCGCAACAATCGACGCGGTATCCACCGATGCCAGATTGAAGCGTTCCACGATACGGCTGATTTTGGAAGCGTCCTCGGCGCGGGCAATCACATCGACTTCCGCGTTGGGGTCTTTGTTCTGCCGGTCGGTGAGGACGCAGTAGAGAACACCGTACTTCTTTGCTTCCTTCGTGAATTTGGCAAGGTCTTTCTGACGGACGGTAAAGACCTTCAGTTCCTTGCCGGAGCGCAGCATGGAAGTCAGCCGCGCCTTGCCTTTGGTTTTCTTTTCTTCTTTGAGAATGGAATAGAGCAGCACCGCGATATTCTTCGCGCC
>CADCNI010000054.1:11115-13288 GCA_902802795.1 uncultured Ruminococcus sp. | reverse complement strand
CGCCCACCATCAGGACTGCAATCAGCACTCCCCCTGTAAATGAAATAAAGTTCATCAAAACGTCATGCCTCCCATATATGCTTCGTAATCCTCGTCCTCGTCCTCATCTTCATCCTCATCTTCGGACTCGTCATCATCCTGATCATCTTCCTCAAAGCAGAAAGAAGGAATTTCATCGTCCTCAACGGGAAAGCAAGCACCTTCACCCTCGTCAAAGGGAAATTCGCCGCCATCCTCAGTGGGAAATTCCTCCGCTTCGGACAATTCGGATTCACCCTCGTCAAACGGAAATTCGCCCTCGTCAGCGACTGTAATCTCCGCGCCGTCCTCGGTCGGAATATTATCGTCGGTGATTTCCGCATTGTCCTCCGTCATATCAGTGGATTCGTCGGTGATTTCTGCACCGTCCTCAGTGAGAATATCGTTATCAGCGGAAATATCCGAGCCGTCCTCTGTCATATCAGTAGACTCGGATTCGTCGGTGAATTCCGTGCTGTTCTCGGTAGGAATATCGTTATCAACGGAAATATCCGCATTATCCTCCGCCATATTTGCGGATTCGGATTCATCAGTAATTTCCGTGACATTATCGGTAGGAATATTATCATCAACAGAAATATCCGCGCTGTCCTCCGTCATATCTGCCGATTCGGATTCATCGGTGATTTCCGTGACATCATCGGTTGGAATTTCATCGTCAACGGAAATATCTGCATTGTCCTCTGTCATATCAGCAGACTCGGATTCATCGGGAATTTCCGTGCCGTCCTCGGTAGGAATATTGTCATCAACAGAAATATCCGCGCTGTCCTCCGTCATATCTGCCGATTCGGATTCATCGGTGATTTCCATGACATCATCGGTGGGAATTTCATCGTCAACGGAAATATCCGCGCTGTCCTCTGCCATATCAGCGGACTCGGATTCATCGGTGATTTCCGTGACATCATCGGTGGGAATTTCATCGTCAACGGAAATATCCGCGCTGTCCTCTGCCATATCAGCGGACTCGGATTCATTGGTGATTTCTGCGCCGTCCTCGGTGGGAGATTCGTCATCAACGGAAATATCCGCATTATCCTCCGCCATATCAGCGGACTCGGATTCATCGGTGATTTCCGCATCGTCCTCGGTGGGAATTTCATTATCAGCGGAAATATCCGTGCTGTCCTCCGTCATATCAGCGGACTCGGATTCATCGGTGATTTCTGCGCCGTCCTCGGTAGGAAGAACATCGTCAGCGGAGATATCCGCATTATCTTCGGTCATATCCGCAGACTCGGATTTGACGGTGATTTCTCCGTCATTGGTCTGCTCCTGCGTTTCGGCTTCATCCGCGTCAGGTGCGCTGAACGGAATGGACTTGTAGAGCGATTCGCCCCTCGCGGAGAGAATGCCGTAATCGGTGACCGTCGCACCGAGGCGTTCCAGCAGGTGAAGGCTGTCGGTGCTGATGGCAAGCGTGTCCAGCCATCTCACATCAAAGTCGGTCGGGAGAGAGTGGGCGAGATACTCCTTGAAGAACTCGGCTTCGTCGCTCACAAACGCCGCCAACTCGTATTCCCGTACACTTTCCGCCGTTTCGAGAATGTCGCTCAGATCGCCCGACAAGCCGTCCTGCGCCTGAAGCGCCGCCTTGAAGGTCATGCGTTCGCCCACGTTCATATCCGAATAAGCCTGCGCGATGCCGTTAAGAAGCACAAAGTTGTCCATCGAGCCAAACTGACTGCCCGTGATCTGCGGGATGCCGGATTCCATATTCACAATCACGAAACTCCCGATGGGCTGTCCGTCATGCTCCTGCGCGAACAGGTCGATGCTCTCCTGCGTCATGGGAAGCTCGACAGCGACCGTCGCTCCTTCCTCCGCGTCAGGCGCGGCAATATGCAGACGGAACACAGCATCGGAGGCTTCTTCCGCAGGGAGAGTGACGCCGTCGTACACTTCGGGGGACTCGAATCCGCCCGCGACGACGTATCTGCCGTTCATGAATTCGCCGCCCTCATTTTCGCGCTGGCGTCTGCCCACTCTTTCTCTGTCAAGAAGCTCGATGATCTCATCGGACAGAGCCGCAATGTCATCGTTCATTTCGTTGTCAATGACAAACTGACCAAGCTGTTCGTCGTTGGCGACATTGGGAGCGATCATCACGCCGTCCAGACCGTAGGTCATG
>CADCNI010000054.1:0-11090 GCA_902802795.1 uncultured Ruminococcus sp. | reverse complement strand
GTTCATTTCGTTGTCAATGACAAACTGACCAAGCTGTTCGTCGTTGGCGACATTGGGAGCGATCATCACGCCGTCCAGACCGTAGGTCATGTTGATGAGATCCTTCATGGTCAGCCCGTCCTCAAATTCGCCGAGGTTGCCGCGGTGGAGGAACACACCGCCCAGAGCCGCCAGCTCGTCATCCGGCAGAGCATTCACACGGGAGGCGAAGAAGTTGAGTTCGTCCACCGTCGGCGCATCCAGTCTGGTATCCGCCAATTCGGGGAGCGCGTCGGAGCCGGTAATGACGATTTCGCTGACGGGGAGGTTTCTCAGCCTGTGAGCCGCGTCGGTGATTTCGCCGCGCGTAGCCGGAAGTTCCAGCGTGGTGTAAAGCAGATTTCCCGAAGGAGACTGCGCGGACAGTTCGATGGTTGTCCTAAAATTGTTTGCCATAGTCTTTTAATTCCTTTCTGTGACAATACCGTACTTGGCATTGACTTGTTTAATATTTGTCATGATGTCGGCGAGAATCGGCACGATGATGCTGTTTCCCGCCAATTTATAGAGTTTTGCGTCGCTCAGATGAAGCTCGTTCTGGAGCTTGAAGAATTGGGAGTCCTCAAAGCCCATCAGACGGAAGCATTCTTGGGGAACAAGCCGCCTGACTCGCCCGTGATGAATCACGCCGTGGCGGTCTACCACTGTCAGACAGAATGCCGGCGCACCGTTGGAGCGGATACGCGGGCCGTTTTGCCTTACCGTTTCCCTATCGGGATTGATGACAGGGTACACGCCGTCGTATCTGTGTTGATTGCTCTTGCGTCATTGCAAAAATATTCTCCTTCCGTATGGTATAAAGTCCGATAGGCGGCGATAGCGGTCGGATCGCATTCGCAGTATCCGACGAATTCAAAGCCGCCGATTTTTTCCGCCGCGCTGCGGAAGGCACTGATGCCGCAGAACATATCCATGACTCTGATTGCCATGATTTACGCACAGCCTTCACGGATATTTTTTTGCGGTCACGCCTCACATTCCGAATCCCATTCCTCCTTCGTCCTGCGATTCGTCGGTTTCCTCCGCTTCATCGGCGGTCTGGGATTCTTCCTCCAATTCCTCTTGCGTGAGCTTGCGGAAGCTGTCCTCGCCGTAAATCAGACCGAGCGTTCTTCCGTTATCCCACTGGGGATGAATGGTTCCCATATCGTCGACGAACTTCACCGTTCCGCGCGTTCCGGGCGGTACGGGAGCGTAGGGATCGCTCATCTCGCCGAGGACGATTCTCGTGCCGGGCAGGTAGAGCATTTTGGCACGCTGAATTCTCAGGCGCTCTCTGTCAAATGAATTCATTGCTTTCTTTTCCTTTCTCTCTGTTGGTTTTTGTAGGTTTTTGTGGGTTTCACACATCATTTGATATAATTCAAGAATTACACCTTTAGGTCACCCCCTGTATAGGATAAAGAATGCGGCTTTCTTACATTCCGCTGAAGCCCTGTCCGGTCTGCTGGCTGAGATATTCGTCCATTTCATCGGCGGTGTAGACGAAGTAATCGTCACCGCTGTTCCAGAAGGACACATAATACTTCTCATCGTCCAGCGTAATCGGGTGCTGTTCAAATGACTCGCCAAAACCGTCACTCGCCTGTCCGGTCACTTCGCCTCTCATTTGTTCCGTTTCTTCCACTGTGAGCGGTTCCTTCAGCGTGAGCTTCATGCGGCCGTAGAGTTCGCCGTTCAGGGTTTCAACGCCCCATTCGGCGGAGATCAGCTTGCGCTGAATGGCATCGTTGTCATCGCAGAGATATCGCTCCATTTCGATGTCGGACTGATAATCGTCGATAGCTTCTTGGATTTCATCCTCGAACCATCTGACCGAGCCGCTGGTGACGTCATACAGATCCTCGCTGTCCTCGTCCTCCACCTGCACCGACAGAGGGAAGTAAAAGGTTTCAGTGGCGTAATCGTCCGAAAATGCCTTCCTATTATATGGCATATTCTATCGCCTCCGCTTTCTCCAAGCCCAGCCGCCGGATATTGATGGCTGTGATAATGACGTTGAACATTTTCTCCGAGATCAGATTGGTGTCGAAGATATCGCTGATCGAGACATGGTCGGTATTGAAGTACATATCCTTCGATGCGCTGTAAAGGGTGTAGCCGTTCTCGCTCACCGTGTCCAGTCTGACCTCGTCAAAGTCAATTCGGCTCTCTCGGATATTGCCCTTCACTTTGTTCCACAGAATCTGGTCCGCCGTGAGCAGGTACATCGCCGCCATGAGGCGGGTGTCTTTCTTGTCTTTCTTCCGGATTGCTTTCTTGAAGGTTGACTTGTGCTGCTGACTTTTGAATCTCATTTGGTAATCACTCTCCTACAAATTTTTTTAGCAAACAAAAAAAGCCGACTGTCTTTCTGTCGGACGCTGATCAGACGTCCTTCTTCAAAACAATCGGCTTTGATGTTTTTGTACAAAAAAGCGCACAGATTTTCTACCTGCACGCTTGATTGGCTGTGTATTGAATTTTCTTGAAATAGGGGGAAGCGTGGCTCGAAAAAAGATGCTTCAGGGGTTCGATTCCGTAAAGAAGGGCAAAATGAGCCAAATGCATCTACGGAAAAACCTTGCCGTTTTTTGCCCCCTAAAACCACGAAAAGCCCCGAAAATCGGGGCTTTAGGGGAGGTGCATCTTTTTTGTTCACCTATTCTGGTGGACGTTAACGGAATCGAACCGCTGACAACCTGCACGTCAAGCAGGTGCTCTACCAGCTGAGCTAAACGTCCAAAGACTTTATTTGGCCTCGGATTTCCGAGTGCTATGTCATTATACATGAACTAAAGGGATTTGTCAAGAGTTTTTTTTAATTTTTTTAAAGAAATAAGCAAATGCCTTGTATTCAAACAAAAAGTATGCTATAATGGTCGATATTAACGGAAGTAAAGATGTTTATTGAATGATATCTGACGCAATACACAAAAGCATTTTTGACCATGGGAGGGATATACTACTAATGAAAAACAAACACGCCGTAATAACCGCATGGCTGGGCAAAGTAAAAAAGCTGACACAGGACACTATGTCCGCCAAAAACGAGAAAAAGAAAATGAAAAAGGCGTCTGCCGCAGAGAAAATCTGCCGCAAGGCACTTGAGCTCAGTCGCGAGGAAATTACCTATTACAAACAAGAACCGCACAATCCTGGTTTTGTCGATTTTACTCACTGCGTTTATCAACTGAGTGCACTGCTGTTTCGCATCGGACAGTCCGATCGTGCGCAATCGCTTTTAGCGGAATACTATGAACTTTCGGACAAGGTGGGGGAACATCTGTATTCCTTTGCCTGCCTCTGTTACTATGGCAGCATCCTCTGTGAACAGGGCAGTTATGATCTCGCTTCACAGGTGCTGGAGAAAGCCGTGGAACGCATCAACACGGACGGTTGCAATACCGATTTTGTCCGCTGCGATACCTATGCTGTCTGCCGTGCCCTCGGCAATGCTGCCATTGCCTTTACCTATTCAAATACCGACGAAGGCTATGCCCACCATCTGTTCACTGACCCCGCCAAATGCCTGCTCAAGCTGAAAGAAGAAGGCATTGACGTAGGAAATGAAAACTTGAAAAAAGCGACATACTTTGCGGCAAGCGATCTGCTGGGAGATACCTGTCATGATCCTGTATCTGTTGGGGATGCCTCTGGCGCAGTGCAACTTGCAAAAATCTGCGTTTCTGTTTGCAAAGAAAACGATAAGATGGATTTTTACCTGCCTGCTGCTATGCGTATTATCGCGTTGGCTGCGGCGAGAGACTGCCGTTTTGCCGACTGTGTACAGGCATGCAAGGATACGCTCGATGTTTGTGCCATGTATAAATACGGGATGGGAGGCTCTCCCTTTGGCAGCATCCAGCATATCGCAGCGGATATGAATCTGCTGCTGGGCATCATGCATTACCGCGCGTCGCAATTTGAGGATTGCATCAGTTACTTTAAAGCGTCTGTGTCAGCGCTGGAAGCTGACGCACAGGGCAAAGCGCTTTCTTCTGTAGGCTATGTGGAAGTGGAAACCGAACTGCTCTCGATGACTTCAGCTGAAAAAGCGGCATTCGCCTACAAATATATGGGGCTTGCCATGTTTGCGGCGGACGGCCACTATGAACTTTCTGAATGTGTGGAAACCGTCAGGCTGGGAATACAGTTGCTGGAAACTGCCGACGAAAACGAACCATATTTTCGCCTGTCGGTGTCCTCTGATCATCATATTCTTTCCCAGATGTGCAGTCGCAGCGGCCATCAGGCGCTGGCAGATGAGTTTGAAAAGAAAAGCAAGGAACTGGGCTATTCGGCACTCTCGCTGCTGGATCAAAAGACGTCAGACGATGCGCTCTTTGCAGCGTATCAGGAACATGTGGGCGTGCGCAAGCGGTTGGCGCTGCGGCTGGGACTACTCGAACTGTACGGCGATTATACGCGCTACGAGATAATGCTCCATGAGCCGCCCTATACCGAAGAAAAGCCGTATGACGTGACACTAGCCAATCTCCATTTCTTGATGGGCGACAACTGCCGCGTGCTGGGAAAATATGAAAGCGCCGTGACGTATTTTCAGAATGTCAGAAAATATGCCTTTGATCAGGACGGAAAATGTCATCTTGATCTCAGCCATATTGAGATTTCTGCCGTTTCAGAATCGGCTTGTCTGGTGAAAATCGGCCAATTGCCGCAGGCTCGTCGCAAGTATCGCGAGTATGCGGAGTGGGTGCGCAAAAACGAAGGCGATCCACTGAGCAAAAAACGTCTGCTGATGCTTGCCTACACCTCTCGCGATATTGAACTCAATCCCGCCGAATGCGCCGTTTATCTCCACAATGCGGCAGAAGCTTTTCGACATGGGGAGGAAGAATGTATGACAGCTGCGGAGCTGTACAATCAGGAAGGTATCTGCTGGTACAACGCTTCCCCCGAAACCGACGCACCCGACGAATTGTCGGCAAGTGACGAGGAAAAAACGCGGCAAAATGAGCAATTGACCAAGACCTTTTTCCGGAACGAACTGAAGGCATTTGAAAACGCCTGCGACCGGCTGTCCGAGTGCCGTCCCGATCATCCCAAATACATCGACCTGATGCCCTCGCTGATGTCCAACATCGGGGAATGCCATACCCGTTCGGGAGAACCCGAAAAGGCGCTGGAAGATTATGAGCGTTCCATTGAAGCGTTCGAGAAGCTGTTTGCTTCCGACAGCTTTACCGAGAAGCACAAAGAAGAACAAGCGCCCTTTGTCTTTCAATACGGTCTCTGCTTTAAAAATATGGGCGAAATCTATGAGGAACAAAGCGATAACGAGCAGTGCGCCAGAGCCTTGACCAAAGCTGTGGAGGTGATGGAAAAGCTGGATTCCGACGTGGCCCGCAACGAATTGGCCTCTTGTCTCAACGCGCTGGGCTGCATCAAATATCGGCTGGGTGATTACAAGGGCAATATTGACGACATTACGAGGGCGATTGCCCTTAAAAAAGAGGACAAAGGCAGCGAGGTCATTATGGCGATCATGCTCAAAAACCGTTCCGACGCCTACCGTGAACTGGGCGATTTCAAGTCGATGCAGTCCGACCTCACCAAATCCATCACTATGCTGGATCATTCCGATCTGCCCGACCAACTGCGCAATTCTTTCTACGGTTCCCACTGGTTTTCCATGGGCGTATGTCAGGAAGGACTCAATAAAGCGGGGAAAGCAGCAGATGCCTACCGCCGCGCCGCCAGGTATATGGATTCCGCCACTGACAGCACAGACGGCAGCGTGAATCCCTACATCAAAGCGCTATGCCACTTCCGTCGCGCCAATTGCCTCTGCCGCCGCGATGAGCAGGAATATTACGGCGCACTGTTTGAATACAACAATGCCATCTGCCTTATCGAACAACTGCCCGCTTCCAAAGAACGTAATGAGAATCTGCGGCAGCTTCTCGCATCCCGCGGCAGTCTGTATGAGGCTTTTCGCGAGATTGACCTCGCCAAGGCGGATTTCCGCCGAGCGGAGAGCCTTAAATCCGTGTCCGACCCTGAATAATGATTTCTGACAAAAAACAATCGACGGCACCGCCGTTTCCGGAAAGGCCGGAGCAGCGGTGCCGTCTTTTTTGGGGTGCGGGAGCATCTGTGAAAACGCTCTCCGCGGCGTGTCTCAGGGCTTATCTGTTGAAGCAGCCGCAGCCACAGCCACAGATGCTGTCGTTGTCGCCCATGTTGCCCATGTTGCCGTTGCCATGGCAGCAGCAGTCATTGTCGTTGTCCTGGAGGAGCACCAGGATGACAAGCAGGATGATGATCCAGGTGAAGGAACCACCGAAGAAACCGTTCATATCGTTTACCCTCCTTTCTTTTGGGTTCTCTACATAATATGTAGAAACGGAAAGGAGGGTGATTTGTTTTTGGGAAAAGTCAAAAATCCGCAGATAAGGCTTCCGGCGTTGTCCGAAAACCGTGTCCGCGGATAATGACGGCTTCGTATCAGTGCTCTTCAATGGGGTGCTGGGCCATGTAGTCCTCAAAATCTCTGGCCGAGATGGGCTTGGAGTAGTAATAGCCCTGAATCAGATCGCACTCGGTTGTGCGCAGGAAAGCCACTTGTTCTTCCGACTCGATGCCCTCGGCTACTACTGTCATTTTGAGCGCTTTGGCGAGGTCAATGATGTTCTGCACCACGATATTGGCGCGGTTTGGATCAGTTACATGGCGGAAGAATTCGCCGTCAATTTTGAGCGTGTCAAAGGGAAGTTCCTTGAGAAGATTCAGCGAAGAATAGCCAGAGCCAAAATCATCCATGGATACCGGAAATCCCATCGAACGTAGAGTGCCAATGGTATTGATCAGCACATCCATGTCATCAAAACAGGCGCTTTCAGTCAGTTCAAGATCAATGTATTGGTGCGGCACCTCATATTTGTCGACAATGTTGCAGATTTCCTGTGCCAGATGGGGATCGCTTAGCTGCACACGGGAAACATTGACCGAGATCGGCACGGTTTTGAGCCCGCACAAAAGGCGTTTTTGCTGAAAACGACAAAGCTGCTCCAGAATATAATTGTCCACTTGGCCGACAAAGCCGTTCTTTTCAAACAGCGGTATGAACATGCCGGGGGAAATGAACCCCTTTTCGGGACTGATCCAGCGAACCAGCGCTTCCGCGCCGCCCAATGCGCCTCCTTGCAGTTTATGCTTGGGTTGAAGGTACAGCTTGAATTCATCGTTTTCAAGCGCGGTCTGCATCCGTTTTTCCAGTTCGTGTTCCTGGGTCATGACAGCTCGCAGTTTTTCATCGAAGTAGACGATGGTGTTGACCTTGACGTCGTTGACCGACTGCTCCGCCATGTCCGCCATGTCCATTACGTGTATCATATCCCTGTCGTTTTCATCGAGCAGATATACGCCTACGGTGAGAGAAACATTTTCACTGTTGGAGCCGTCCTTCATCCTCTCAAAAAGTTCGTTGATTCGCTCGTCAAGCTGCTCTTTGTCAGAATAGGTCCACAGTACCACAAAGCTGTCGGCGCTGCGTCGTGCGCTTATCTCCTTGGCGGAGCACATCCGTTCCAGCGTTTCCGCAATGTATTGCAGCAGGCGGTTGCCCGCCAGGTTGCCGTAGTAATCGTTATAGATGGCAAATCGGTTGATGTTGATGGCCAGCGCGGCATGCTTGCTCCTCCACCAGCTTTTGTCTGTCAGACGGCTGTTGGAAACTGTGACGAATCTCTGCCAGTTGGCGCGTCCGGTAATGTCATCCTTGTAGGCAAGACGGAAGATTTTTTTTCCGTTGTGCCATTGCAGCAACAGCATGGCCGTCATCGTGACCAGAAAGATAAGAACAATAGAAAGAAGCAGCGAACGGCTGAGAACGATAAATGAAACCGTGTTTTGCGAAAGCCGGAACGACCTGACATAAAACAGAGTCCAGCCGTTTTGTGCGAGCGGTTTTTTCATATAAAGGCTGCCGGTGTCTGCGCGGCGTGAAAGCCAGCCAAAAAAGCCCTGCGAAGGGGTGATTTCTCCCGTGTAATAATCGACGGTTTTGACAGTCTCCGCCTGGATATTTTCCTCGCTTGCGTTTGCCGCCACGTTTGCAGAACTATCCGTGACAGTTTCCAGCAAACGGTAGCTCTCATCGGAACCGTCGGCCAATTGGCTGTTCCTGACGGTTTCGTAGAAGCTCCCGGTATCTGTTGAAGGGGTAGACATCACCAATTCGCCTTTGGCGTTGAGAATATACAAACCGGAAGTGGGGGCGGCCGCATTCTCCGTTACATCGGTGTAATCCGACAGAACCAACTGTGCTTCTGACACGCCGCAGAGTACCGCTATGATTTGACCGTCCTCATCGGTGACGGGTGCGTAATAGATCACTACAAAGCCCCCGTCTGCAGCGACACTCGATTGCAGCGGTTCGGAAACGCCTGATCGTCCGCTGACGGCGGACTTAAAATACGCTTTGTCACCAATGGAATCAACTTTGCCCTCTTTGCCGTAGACATTTCCTTCCCTGTCCGACAGCAGCACCTCGGAAAATCCGCCGTTTTTCGCGTAAGCAGACAGGCTCTTCTGACGCCGCTTGAGCAGCACGTCAAAGTCCGGGTCCTTTCGGGATAACGATTCGGCAGTGCTTCGGATACAATCCGATTTGGCGGTAATAGCCTTCTGCACCTTGGAAGTGACCTGCTGCATAGAGGCCTTGTTTTCCACCAGCCTGTCTTCCAGCATGCTGCGGTTGGCAGCGCCGATAATCACCAGACTGAACACCGAAATCATAACGCATAAAATCACGCTTGCCGCAATCAGAATCGGCAGGCGCATCTTGCTCCATTTCAAAGCAACCACTCCTTGTGACGGTAATTTGTGGGAATTCATTTGTCTTTTATCATACCATAAATAACATCATTTTTCAAGACAGATTACACAAATTACGGAACGGAACAGAAAAAATTCCGGCTTGAATGATAAAAAACGACACCTATCCAAGTTGCGACGCATATTGTGAAAGAGAGCACGTAATTCTTGTTTCATTATTCTCTGTTCTTTTTGCAAATGCAGGTGAACGCTGATGGGAGGTAATTAGGTTTGATCAGAGAAACGCTTCTTTGTGCCGCCGTTCTTCTGGGAGCGGCAGCCACACTCTGGGTTATCACCGCACTGATCGGCATGGCGCTGTATCAGCCGGACTGCGAAGAAAGAACATATATCGTCATTCCCGTGAAGGGTCACAGGGAGGATATTGAGTTTGTCATTCGAGGGGTCGTTGCGTCCCGTCAGCGCGGCGCGGTCATATTGGTGGCGGATTTCGGCGCAGACAAGGAGACAGCCGCCATAGCAGGACATCTGTGTAATGAATATGAACGGATGGAATGGGTACGTGGTGAGGCGATCGCCCACTGTCTGCACCAGTACGTTAACGGCGGGCAACATAATAAAGAGGAAGGCTGATACGAATCTTGGACTATAGCAATCCAAACATACAAAAAGACAAGTTCGGCGCGCTGGTGAGCACATGGCTGCGTTGTCGTCCTAGGTGGGTGCCACCCACCGTCGTCCTCCGCCTTGCCCTGCACTCACCATCATCGCCTCCTTTTGTCTCCCTGATTATTTGGATTGCTATAATACTAATTTTCGACTAAAATCAGAATTAGTATGACGTTTTTTCCGGCAGTATGACTCATATTGCTTTCAATTGGAAAGCGTTTTCAAAAAAACGTCGGCATCCCATAAGGGAGTGCACGGCGTTTGGATGAATGACAAACGGTTACTGTTTGTCCGGCAGAATGAAGCGAATCCTGTTTTTGACACAGGAGACGATGCTGGTTCCTTTACTGTGAGTATATTCTCCGTCAAGCGACCAATCAGAGTCGCCGTCAGAGGTAATTACAAATCTGTCGGAACGGCAGAAATCAATATAAGGACTGTCGTAATAATCCTGGTGCGTAATGCTGTGTATCTCCGACATCAGAGTGGCCAGACTGTCCGGCATACGGATGAGCAGCATTTCAAGTTTTTCGTCACTCACGTCCACCGCGTTCTCGTCGTATCTGACCAGACCCCCGATAGAATGGGAGTTGCTGATAGCACCGAATGCGTAGTCACCTTCGTAGATTTTGTCGTTGGCGGCAACGACTTTGTGCTTTGCGTGAATTTCGCTGAGGTCCCTTGCTCCTTCCAGAAAATAGGAAAAGCGACCCAGCAGATTTTTCATGCTCTGCGGCGTGTTGTAGGAGGTCTTGGTGAATGCCCCGAAGGAAGCAACATAACTGAAATATCGGTCGTCAAACCGTCCTGCGTCAATGGTTTCGGTATATCCGTCCAAAATATCCCTGACCGCCTGACGCGGCTCTCTGGACAGCTTCATGCTGGTTGCAAAGTCATTGGTGCTGCCCGCCGGAATGTATCCCAGCGGCACATCGAGATCGCATTTCAAAATGCCGTTGATTACCTCGTTGAGGGTGCCGTCGCCTCCCATGCAGACGATGACGTCATGTTCTCTGCCGCTGCGGAGGACAAATTTGGTACCGTCCCCTCGTTTTTCGGTGCGAAACAGCCTGCATTCGGCTCCGTCCTGACGGAACCAATCTGCCACCTTGTCCGAGAGTCTTTCACCGTTTTTGCGGCCCGCGCAGGGATTCACAATCAGCATAATTTTCTTCTTTTCCATCCGGGATTCCCCCTTTATCGGTTGGATGGTTTTTCCTTTTTATTCATATTCTAACATTTCCATATTGTCAGCGCCCGGGTATTTTGTCGTCCAGAAGTGAACGTATTTTGTCAGTGAGAGACAAAGTAAGGAACATTGCAGAAATAATTGATACATTTCACTTTCTGAAACACGCAAGCATACTGTATTTTTAAGCAGAAAATGACTGATTAAATTCTGCATAGTTCCTAAAATGTCAGGGGGGAGACAAAGAGAAACTGACACAACCGGAAGGAAATGTCAGTTTCAGAAAAAGAGAGCAGAAGCTCCCGGCAAAAAACCACGAGGCGCTCAGGTCGCTTCCCAGCGTAGCCCTATCCTCCGTCGTGGGCAAAAGCCTGTCAATTAAAAGGGTGCACGGTACATGATCTTGTAATCA
>CADCNI010000053.1 GCA_902802795.1 uncultured Ruminococcus sp. | reverse complement strand
ACGTCTTTTGCAAAGTTCATTTTTACCACCCTATTATATTTTAGCATATTGGTTTTGCTTTGGCTATATGAATTTTAAGTTAGTGCTTATGGGGCAGGGTCCTGCTGGGGAGTGGGCAAGGCCCCACAAGCGCCGTAAACGGCGCGAGCAAGACGCGCCAAGACCCAAGACGGTGCTGGGCGAATTCGGACGGGCAGCCCATCTGTATTCGCCCAACCCCGTTGCAAATCTGAGCGCGTTTCGCTCGTTCGGCTTCGCCTCACTCGTGGGACTTTGCCCCACTCCCCACAAGGGCGCCTGCCCTTGACCCGCTAGGGAGCCTTGCCCCCTAGGACCCCACGCTCGCATTCGCTCGCTAGTTATGCGCAGCGCTATGCTTTTTTTCGTTACCAAGCAAGGGTTTGACAATGCGATCAACTTTCCTCTGAAAAAATGCGTTTTTTTGTTGGTTTGCACATTTTTGCCTTTTCGCGGCATTCTTCCCTTTACAACCCGAGCCGGACAGTGATATAATAATCTGAGTGTGTGCCGGAGGCAAATGCTTTCGGCCTGTGAAAATCAACTGAGATTTACCATTGTAATTGACGGAGGAAAATGACGCATGATCACAGTTTCTAATGTAAGCCTTAATTTTGGCGGCACGACGCTGTTTAAGGACGTCAATCTGAAATTTACGCCCGGCAACTGCTACGGCATCATCGGCGCGAACGGCGCGGGCAAATCCACCTTTCTCAAAATCCTTTCCGGTGAGTTGGAGCCTTCCACCGGCGAAGTGGTCATCCCAAAGGAAATGAGAATGTCGATTCTCAAACAGAATCACTTTGCCTACAATGATTATTCCATCATGGACACCGTGATCATGGGCAATCCCCGCCTGTATGAGATCATTCAGGAGAAGGACGCGCTCTATGCCAAGCCGGATTTCAGCGAAGAAGACGGCATTCTCGCCTCCGAACTCGAGGGCGAATTTGCCGAGTTGAACGGCTGGGACGCGGAAACCGAGGTCGCCAAGCTCATGAGCGGTCTGGGACTGGGCGACATCGACCCCTATGCCACTGTCAGCACCCTCAACGACCGCGACAAGATCAAAGTGCTGCTGGCGCAGGCGCTCTTCGGTCAGCCGGAGATCATCCTGCTCGACGAACCGACCAACCATCTCGATATCCAGTCGATCGCGTGGCTGGAGGAATTCCTCATGGACTACGAGGGCACCGTCATCGTCGTCTCGCATGACCGCCACTTCCTCAACAATGTCTGTACCCATATCGTCGATATCGACTACACCAAAATCAAGATGTACGTCGGCAACTACGACTTCTGGTATCATTCCAGCCAGCTCATGCAGCGCCTGATGAATGACCAGAACAAAAAGCGCGAGGATAAGATCAAGGAATTGCAGTCCTTTATCGAGCGTTTCTCCGCCAACAAATCCAAGGCAAAGCAGGCGACTGCCCGCAAAAAGCTGCTCGACAAGCTGACCGTGGAGGAAATGCCCGCCTCGTCGAGAAAATATCCCTTTGTGGTCTTCAACATGGACCGCGAAGCAGGCAAGGAAATCCTCTGGGTGGAGGGCATCAGCAAGACCGTCAACGGCGTGAAGGTGCTCAATAATGTCTCTTTCCGTGTCAACAAAGGCGACAAGATCGCCTTCGTGGGCGACAACGAGATTGCCAATACCACCCTGTTTCAGATTCTTATGGGCGAGATGGAGCCGGACGAAGGCTCTTTTAAATGGGGTGTCAGCACCACGCAGTCCTATTTCCAGAAGGACAGCTCGGAGTATTTCAACGACTGTGATCTTACTATCATTGACTGGCTGGCGCAGTACGCAGACGACGCGCTTCAGACCACACTGCGCGGATTCTTAGGCAAAATGCTCTTTTCGGGCGACGATGTGCTCAAACCCGTCAACGTCCTCTCCGGCGGTGAAAAGGTGCGCTGCATGCTCTCCCGCATGATGATGTTCGGCTCGAATGTACTGGTGATGGATCAGCCCACCAACCATCTCGACCTTGAAAGCATTACCGCCGTCAACGACGGTCTCATCGCCTTCAAAGGCAACATTCTGTTTGCTTCGCACGACCACCAGTTCATCCAGACGGTCGCCAACCGCATTATTGAAATCATGGACGAAGGATGCATTGACCGCATGACTACCTATGATGATTACATCGAGGCGCGTCCCTCTATCATCGCGGCGAGAAAAGCCCAGTAAAGGCGTTTAATTTAAAATAAATCACAAAAACCGGAGCGTCACTCGACATTTGCCTGAATGACACTCCGGTTTTTATGCGGTAATAGCGGAAAATATAGAATATCAGCTGATGTTCAGCAGACTGGTGAGCAGCATGACGCCCACAGCAACGCCGTTGGTAATCATGTGGCAGGCGACCGACCCCCAGAAATTCTTGCACAGGTAGGAGCAGGCGACAAAGGCCACCGCCATGGGAATGTAGGAGAGAATGGAGAGAAATTCATTGGCGTTGAAAGTAAGATACGTTATGCCGCTGGCGTCAGTGGCAAAAAAAGCGAACTGATATACATGCATCAGTGAAAACAGCGAAACCGACAGCACACAGCCGATGATGTTGACCAAAATATTTTTGTGAGAAGTCATAGAACGGCAGAGCGCCGCGCGGAAAATGGATTCTTCCGTAATGGGCGCAACAAATACGGTGAGCAGCAGGAGCTGCCACGGATATTCCATGAGCATATCCGTCACGATTTCATTGTTGCTGGTGTCCTGTATCTCGCCCCGGATGAGAAACAGCAGAATCTGCACGACATAGCTGCCCGCCATAGCTGTGAAATAACAGGCTATCGGCGCCCAGAGATAGACCGCCTTGAATTCCGTAAACAGGCGCTTGAGGTTTTCCCAGTAAAACCGCCCGAAGAAAAACACCATCATGGCAAGTGTGCCGAGATCGAGGAAAAGGTTCAGTTCCATATTGCCGAAGTTAGTGCCGTAATAGGTGTTAGTGTAGTTGAATGCGTAGGAAAGTCCTTCCGCCAATCCCTGCTGCAATACCACCACCAGCAGCATGAAAAAAACGCCCTTCCAGTTGAGCACCGCTTCTTCCAGCCGGCGGTCGTCATGCTTTTGCATACGGTAAAATGATGAGAACATTTTTTGATTACTCCTTTCGGTCACAAAAGCGATGTGTCGCAACACGATATATCGAATACTGTAATATTATACCATATTTTCTTATGGTTGTCAATCCTATTTTTTGCTTATTACAATAAAAATAAAACGCTTTTCGTTAAAATTATCAATTGACATATGCAAATAATATGATAAACTATATCTTGGATTGCTATAATAAAGCATGAACCGCTGAGGGGGGCAGCCGATGAAAAAAGTGATGTTTGTATGTCTGGGAAACATCTGCCGTTCACCGATGGCGGAATACATTTTCCGAGAGATCGTTTCGGAGCGGGGCGGCGATTTTGCAGTCGCTTCGTCTGCGACCAGCAGTGAGGAAGCCGGCAATAGCGTTTATCCTCCTGCTGCCGCTATGCTGGCGCGTCACGGCATCCGCTGCGGTGACAAGCGGGCGGCGCAGTTTACACGGAGCAACTATCATGAATACGATCTGATCGTCTGCATGGAGCGCCGCAACATCAGCAGCCTGCTGCGTATGCTGGGCAGCGATCCCGACGGCAAGATCTGTCGGCTGCTGGATTTTACTGACAGTCCCCGCGACATCGCGGACCCTTGGTACACGCGGGATTTTGAGACGGCTTACGAAGAAATTACCGAAGGCTGCGAGGCGTTGTATGAGGCTCTGAGCCAAAAGGAAAAAGAATTCACGGCAAAGTGAGTGTTGCGATATGATTTACGCGGCGATTCTCGCCGGCGGTAGGGGTACCCGCATGGGCGGCGATCTGCCTAAGCAGTATCTTCCCATTGATGGGATTCCCATTATGATACATACGGTGAGAAAATTTCTGCAATGTCCTTTTGTGGATGCTTTAGTGATCTGCGTACCGCGCGATTATCTCGACTACACGCGGGAGCTTCTCGCAGGCTTTCCCGATGTGGCAGGGGCAGGGGAGAGGGTATGTGTGACCGAGGGCGGTGCCGACCGCACCGGTTCTCTGGAAAATGCCTGCCGTTTCTTTGCCAATGGCAGAGAGATAGGTGAGGAGGACGTTCTGATTACGCACGACTGTGTGCGCCCTTATGTGACAGAGAAAATGATCGCTGACAGTGTGGAAAAAGCGCGGGTCTACGGAGGCGCGACCGCCGCCGTTCCCTGTGTGGATACCGTTTGCGTCTCCCGCAGCGGCAGCGTCATCGACAGTGTACCCAACCGCGCCGAGCTTTTCAATGTGCAGACTCCGCAGACCTTTCGCATGAAGGACTTCTGCGAGTTACTGTATTCTCTCTCTGATGAAGAAAAAAGCCGCGTGACCGATGCTTCTGCCGTGTTTCGCCTGCGGGGGCGCACCGTAGCGCTTTCTGCGGGAAGTCCCTCCAACATGAAAATCACGCATCCGGGAGATATCCGATCAGACAAATAGCGCTTGGGAGGCAGACAGTCGGTTATTGTCGTAAAATTAACAATTTAGTTGTAATTAACCAATGCGCCTATGCTATAATCATTATAATCAGCGTTTGTTTTTGAAGTAATTTTTTTAAATTTAATGGCAAGAGGGTTTCTATGGAGAGTTTAAAATTATTTGCAAAAGAACATCTGACATTTAAAAAGCAGCTCATCGAATTGGCCAAGGCGGATGTGATCAAGACCTACCGCGGCGCGAGTCTGGGCTGGCTGTGGGCGATTATCAAGCCGTCCATCACGATTTTTGTCTATTTCTTTGCTTTCTCGGTAGGCATCCGGGGCGCAGCAAAGCCGGTGACAAATCTTGAGGGAGAAACATTTCCCTACTTTCTCTGGCTGATTGGCGGCATCATCCCTTGGTTCTACGTTTCCGAGATGATGACGCAGGGTACCGACTGCATCAAGAAGTACAGTTATCTTGTCACCAAAATGCGGTTTCCTGTATCGACGATCCCCACTTTTGTGAGTCTTTCCAAAATGCTCATTAATGTGTCGCTTACAGGGATTGTGATTGTCATTTATTGCTTCTACGGGCATTTCCCCAATGTCAATTACATTCAACTTTTGTATTATATGCTGTGTCAGTTTCTGCTGCTTACGCCGTTTGCGCTTTTCAACTCCACGCTGTCGGTCATCAGTCAGGACTACGGCAATCTGATCAAATCGCTGACAACCGCGGTGTTCTGGCTGTCGGGTATCATGTATGACATTTCCACCATCCACAATGTCCCGTTGCGCCGCATCCTTCGCATTAATCCCATTACCTATATCTGTTCGGGCTATCGCGACTGCTATATCTATCACGAATGGTTCTTCGGTGAAAACAAATACCGCTCCACACTCGGTTTTTTCGGCGTAGTGATCTGTATGTGGATGCTGAGTATGTATGTTTACAAGAGAACCCGCAAAGATTTGCCTGATGTGCTTTAATGAGGGGAAGGAGCGGTAGCTATGCCAGATAATTTTCATTCCAATGATACTTCTCCTGCCGGAAACGAGGCGGTTTCAGCGCAGGCGCAGGAAGCCGATGTTGTGATTCGGCTGGATCATGTGACCAAGCAGTTCAAGCTCTTTAAAAATAAACACAGCCGTCTGAAATCGCTGTTCAGCCGCAAGGTGAATTACACCATCAACACCGCCAACGATGACCTGACCTTTGAGATCCGGCGCGGTGAATCGGTGGCGTTCTTCGGCAAGAACGGCGCGGGAAAATCCACGCTGCTCAAGATGATTACCGGCGTGCTGTATCCTACCAGCGGCGAGATTACGGTCAACGGCGAAGTCAGCGCGCTGCTGGAACTGACGGCGGGTTTCGACCCCGAATTTACCGGACGCGAAAATATCTACCTGCGCGGCCATATGCGCGGTATGAGCGACGAAAAAATCAGAAGCTACGAGGACAACATTATCCAGTTTGCCGACATCGGAGAGTATATTGATCAGCCGGTGCGCACCTATTCGAGCGGTATGAAATCGCGTCTGGGATTTGCCATCAACGCCAACATCGAGCCCGAAATCCTCATCGTCGATGAAGCGCTGAGTGTCGGCGACGCGGCATTCCGCAAAAAGTGCGGCGAGATCATCAACAAGATCATCGCGGAGGAAAACACCACGCTGCTGCTGGTTACCCATTCCAGCGCGATGGCGAAGCAGTTCTGCAAGCGCGGCATCGTGCTTTACCAAAGCAAGGTTTACTTCGACGGCCCGATTGAGGAAGCCATTCGCGTGTATGAGGAGGATATTTTAGGCGGCAAGCCCGCGCCCAAGCCCAAAGCCAACTCGATTCTCAACGAAAGCGCGGCCAAGCAGGAAACGCCTGAAGCCTCACAGACAGAGGCTAAAAAGCAATAATTTCCCATAGATAAAAAAATAAACCCGCCTATCTCACGAAAGACATGAGACAGGCGGGTTTTTCTGTAAGCGGCGGGGAATAGATGCCGCTCACAGATCTTTCTTTTGATAAATGTGAATGCTCAGCAGCATGGACAGCGCATAGATCACCGCGCAGACCAGCACCGTGCCGATCATAACGCCTGCGCCCGGCTGGGTGAAGACATTTTCCAGAACCGAATCCAGCGCGGCGTCCAGCCATTCCGAATGAGAATCGGCAGTCAGCAGGGCGAGCAGGGCAATGCCGACGAATGTCGGAATCAAGACAATGATAATCATCACGATGCGGCTTTTTTGCACGCCGAACCGATAAATGATGGGGTTCATGAGCGAAACATAGAGGGCTGCCGTGGCGAACGGATAAAGATAGGCAGAAGCGTTCGTCTGATAACCGCCGACTTTGGTGTAAATCAGATCGGCAATGAGCACCAGTACCAGCGATCCGGCGAGGATCAGCAGGCTGGTCATGTAGCGCGCCGCCACCGTTTTGGCGCGGCTGACCGGGAGCGCCGCGCCGAAGGTGTCCCAGCCGCATTGCTCGTCATAGCCCGCGCAGGTCAGGGGAATCATGGCATTGATGACCAGCACCATGATGGAGAAATACCCCACCTGGTTCGATTCCCCGCCGCTCATAAATCCCATGAAGAGGTAAAACCCCATGAGGATGGCAATGGTAACGGTGATTTGTTTCAGCCCCAGTAAATCTTTGTAAATAAGCCCTTTCATATGGCAAAAACTCCTTTCAGCAGGTAAAAACCCTTCTTCATTGCGCCGCGCCCTCGTTCTTGATAATCATGAGCATGATGTCCTCAATGCCCGCCTTCGCGGTCACAAAGCCGTCCGGCACCTTGTCGGCGGGCATGAGCAGTTCCGCGCCGAAGGTGTTGGTGCGTTTGCCGATGATGTCGGCGGGGGTGACGGCGCTCAATTCCTCATGGCCGCACTTGACAAGGCGGTATTTTTCCAGAAGCACGTCCTTTTCCTCGCAGAAGACCACACGGCCGTTGTTGATAAAGGTGACATAATCCGCCGCCTTTTCGATGTCGCTGATGATGTGGGAGGACGCGAGAATGGTGTGTTCCTCGTCCTGAATGAATTCCAGAAAGATGTCAAGGATTTCGTCACGCACAACAGGGTCAATGCCGCTGGTCGCTTCGTCGAGAATGAGCAGCTTGGGATGATGGGCGAGCGCAGCGGCAAGAGAGAGCTTCATCTTCATGCCGCGGGAGAATTCCTTGATTTTTTTGCCGTCAGGGAGCTTAAATAGTCCGGTGTAATGGGCATAGAGCGCGTCATCCCAATTGCGGTACACACCTTTGAGAACGATGCGCACGTCCTTGGCGGTAAAGAGCGGGGGAAATTTGATCTCGTCAAACACCACGCCGATTTCCTCGCGCACGCGCTGGTTCTGGTTGCTTTCGCCGCCTATGGTGATCTCGCCGCTGTCGGTGCGGATGAGGTCGAGAATGGCCTTAATCATGGTGGATTTGCCCGCGCCGTTGGAACCGACCAGCCCCATGATGCAGCCTTGGGGAATGTCGAGCGCGTCGATTTGCAGGGCAAAGTCATCGTAATGCTTGGATAGATTTCTGATTTCGATGGCGTTTTTTGCCTGGTCTTGTTTTTCCTTTGTTTCCTTTAACACGTTTCTTCACCTGAACCCTTTCATTCATTTTGATAAAACATTTCCAGAATTTCGATCAATTCCTCTTTGGAAATACCGGCGGATTGCGCCGCGTCGATGGCCTGCCGCAGATGTGCCTCCGCCGTGCGGAGATGTTCCTCGCGGATGAATTCGGTATTCACGCCCGCCACAAAGCTGCCCTTGCCCGCGACGGTGGCAATCAATCCGCTGCGCTCCAGTTCTTCATAGGCGCGTTTGGTGGTAATGACGCTGATGCGCAGTTCCTTGGCGAGAAAGCGCATAGAGGGGAGCGCGTCGCCCTGTTGGAGTTCTCCCGATATAATCAGATTTTTGATCTGCGCGAAAATCTGCTCATAAATCGGTCGTGCGTCAGCGTTGGAAATCACGATTTTCAAATAACACAACCCTCCCATCAATGCGTAATGCGTAATGGTCGTAAAACGGAGTGCCATCCTATGAACCGCATTTTTGTCTATACAGATTGATACTAATTGTCGATTGAAAGTAGACAATTAGTATGAATGTTCGGCACAGTCGCAGCAACTGACCGCTGTAATCATCAATACTGTATATATTCATTATACACAGTATAACGCGTTTGTCAATAGCCTAGGAGAAAAAAGGAAAAAAAGGAAGAAAAAAATTTTTGCTTGCGTTGTTCCATCTTCGCCCAATTCCCATTGCCGCCTTTACCATTGCACTTCCGTCTACAACAATTACGCATTACGCATTACGAATTACGCATTTTTTTCCAACCAGTTGCTTTTTTCGTGCGTATATGTTAATGTAGAAAGTGAAAAGCGGGGAAGTGAGGAAAGATATGCTGGATGAACTGATTCGCCAATATGGCAGACGGCTTTACGGCCTCTGCATCAAGCTGTGCGGCAGTCCCTATGACGCGGACGATCTCTACCAGGAGACATGGCTCCGTGTGCATTGTCATCTCGATCAATATCATGAATCACAGCCCTTTGAGCATTGGCTCACCGCGATCTGCGTCAACTGCTGGCGCGATCTGCGGCGGCGTGAACGCTGGGCCTCTCTGCTGGTTTCGTTTTCTACCAATGAGGAACAGGACAGGGCGCTCTCCTCGGTGCCGTCGCAGGACAACGCAGCCGAAAATGCCGAAATCTGGGAGGCAGTGCGCAGGCTTCCCGAAAAGTACAGCACAGTGGTGATTCTGCATTATTTTCGCGGCTACGACGTCAGGGAACTGTCCCGAATCCTGAAAATACCCGAAGGAACGGTCAAATACCGGCTCCATCAGGCGCGTGAATTGCTGAAAGGAGGACTGCGTGATGAATAAAAAAGGGCATGCCATTTCGGACGAGCGTCTCGACGCGCTGCTGGCCACACTGCGGGAAGAAGAGGATGAAGCGCCGCAGACAAAGCCGCCCGTCATCAATCCCTTCCGACTGGAAATGGAGAGCGTGCGGCGCGAAAGCAGGCGGCAGGCGCGGTGGCTGACGGCGGCGGTCATTCTTTTCGTCACACTGACGTTGTTCATGACGGCAACGGCTGTGAGGATTTTCTCCCTTCGTCTCGGGTGGCTGCTGCAAAGTCCGCAGGCGCAGCGGTATATGGTCTATGGCAGGATGCTGATAGGAATATACGGACATCGCATGGCGGCCGTTACGCTGGCGGCGCTTATGCTCCTGCTGCTCGGTCATATCCTCTGCGGCGCGCTGATGGTAAAATACCGTGACAGACTGTTCCCTAATCATTTGTAAAGGAGTAGGTTTGTGATGGCAGTACAAAACGATACCCAATGGATTTCATTTGCGATTTTCGCGGTTGTCATGCTGGGCATATCCCTCGCGTTTGCCGTCCCCACAGGCGTCAGCGCGTCAAAGCGCGGCATGAATGCCCTCGGATGGGGGGCGCTGGCGTTCTTTACATGGCTGATGGGGCTGCTGCTCTTTCTGCTTTGCAAAAATCCGGTCATCGACGATGTGGTGTGTGTGAAATGCGGAAACCGGATCCCTAAAAACCATGTGTATTGTCCGTTTTGCGGATATAAGGAATGATTTTCAGAAAGGAGTTGGCTGATTATGTCAATTGTTTTTGCTTGTCTTGCGTTATTTCTCATTTTGTTGGTCGTCATTGCGGTTCCCCTGTGTTTGGGGATGTATGTCTACCAGGACGCGAAGTCCCGCGGCATGGAACCGCTGCTGTGGGCGCTCATTGCGGTACTGGCGCCGAGTTTTATCGGATTGATCATCTATCTCGTGGTGCGCAAGGATCATTTGATTGCCAAATGCCCGCAATGCGGCGGTGAAGTGCAGGAGGGGTTTGTGTCCTGTCCGGTCTGCGGTCAGAAGCTGTCCGCGAGCTGCCGGAACTGCGGTACCGCGCTGCGTCCCGCGTGGAAGCTCTGCCCGACCTGCGGCACCGAAATCACCGAAGTCGAGCCTTTCACGCCCCCCGTGGTGGCGCGTCCCGCCAGCAAGAAGCTTTTCGGCGTGCTGCTGGTGTGCTTACTACTCCCGGTCGCGCTGTTTTTGCTGCTTGCTATGGCGGGATTGCTTGGATATATGCCGGATTCCGGTTTTGTCAGCGATTCTGACACGATTGTTACCCAGATCGTCAGCGAGGATTGGGAGAACGACGCCATGCTGACGATTGTGTCAGATTTTACGGATAAAGTGGATTATTACGAATGCAGTCTGATGCCTGTGGATGAAGCTCCCCTAGAGCAAGAGGCCACCGACTGGATTGCCGCGTGCAAAAAGGGCGAAAAGGGCATCTATGCCAATACCTATCATCTCGCAACAGACGGCGGTTTCGTAAGCGGTCTCGGCAAAGGAACTTATGACATGGATTACGCCTATACTGTCATCGTAATCAATCCCGAAAATGCGGTGCAGTATGTTGACAACGGCACGTCGTTTGACCACTTGGGAGAAGAAACATGGCTGGTGACAGAGAATATAGAGCAGTGTTTGATTGACCCGAACACAGAGGAAGACCCGGAAATCAAAGAAGACCGCAGAACAGAAGCCAAGCGGTTTGACAATGTTTTTGTGATTCAGCATCCCTATGCTTATACCATTGACTATTCTTTCACACTGGGCAAGCGTCATCAACTGAAGGCCGAAGTGGAAAACAAGAGTATGCGGCTGACGTTAGAGAACGGTAATGTGACGGAGGACGGCAGCGCCACCTATATTACCAAATACACCATTCCCTTTGACACCGACAAAAACGGATTTTACACCCCTTTTCAAGAGGTGAGGTAACGGAGCATTTCATCGGATGGGGCGTTTTCTTAGAGCCTGTTTAGAATCTCTCCACGCACGTCCTGCATCCTCGTTAATACACAAAGTATTGCCTGCGGTTTTGGCTTCATCTGGCGAAAAAGCTGACTGCGCAGTACGCACACGCGGAGATTCTAAACAGGCTCTCAGAGTGAATGTGACGCTATGCAAATTTTGCGCCATTTTTTGAAAAAAATCTCTTGACATTTATCCTCAAATCATTTATATTATTATTCAGTGCTGATTGAAAGGCAATATCGGCCCCGGTAACAGGCCGGGTCGGTTATGACGAGATTTCTCCTATGGGGCACTGTAGGGGACGGTATTTTGAGGAGGTGCATTTGCATGGCAAAGTGTGATTTCTGCGGCAAGGAAGTTTCCTTCGGCATTAGGGTTTCCCATTCTCACAGAAGAAGCAACAGAACATGGAAGCCCAACGTCAAGCGCGTAAAGGCTATCGTTGACGGAACTCCCAAGAGAGTTCACGCATGTACCCGCTGCCTTCGTTCGGGCAAGGTCACAAGAGCTGTCTGATTTTGTCGAAAATTCGGAAGTATCACAAATCACACCCGCTGTACGGCTGATTTATTAAGCGTAGTCGTAGTACAGCGGGTGTTTTTTGTTTTTATGCGGAGGTGAGGGCATGGCGGGCAGTCAGAAGCAGAAATTTCTCGCGCTGCTGGAGATATTATACCGATACACGGACGAAGATCATCCGCTGAGTGCGCCCCGGTTGATCGAAATGCTCGCGGAGCGGGGGATCGCGTGCGAGCGGAAGGCGATTTACCGCGACATAGAATCACTCACGGCATTCGGATTTGAGATCATGCAGTCGCAGTTTCCCGTGGGATATTACTGGGGCGAACGGCTATTTGAAATGCCGGAGCTGCGGATGCTGGCGGATTCCGTGCGCGCGTCGGAATTTATTACCGAAAAAAAGACCGATGAGATGATCGGGAAGCTGGGTCATCTCACGAGCGTTTACCTGGCGAAGGAGCTGGAACGTCCGGAAGGCGTGCTGGGACGGCCCAAAAACCGCAACGAGGGCATTTATTACAGCATCGACACGCTGTATGACGCGATCCGCCGCAAGAAAAAGGTGCATTTTTCCTATTATCGCCATGTCATTCGCGGCGGCAGGGCGATGTTTCAGAAATACCGGGAATTTACCGTCAGTCCGTATGCCCTTCTCTGGAACGACGGGAAGTATTATCTTGTCGCCAATTACGATAAATATGACGATTTAGCCCATTACCGTGTCGATCGCATGAAACAGGTGACAGTGCTTGGCGAAGCGGCGCGTCCACTCAGTGAGGTCAGCGCTTATACAGACGATACCGGCGAATTTCCCGAGGGCGAATATCTCAGCCGTACCTTTGAAATGTATGCCGGATGCTATGTCGATTACATTGACCTGCGCTGCTCGATGGGGTGCATGGAACATGTGGTGGAGCGGTTCGGACATGATATCTACTACAGCGCGGTGGATGAGAATTCATTTACCGTGCGGGTCAAGGCGACTATCAACGACGGGCTTGTGAGCTGGATTCTGGCGCAGCGGGGCGGCGTTTCGGTGATGTACCCGCCGGAACTCGCGGACAGAGTGCGGCTGACACTCGAAGGTATGCTCGAAGCGCTGGGGTGAGAGAATGTGAAATGTGAAGTGTGAAATGTGACGTTTCTTCATAAATGCTTTTATGAGGAGTGACTGCTATGAATCCATTGAGCCAATGGCGCTTAACAAGGAACAGGCCCGATCTGTACGCCATTGCCCGGGAAGCGCGGATACCGTGGGCTGGCAGATCGGCGTTTTTTACAGACAGGATTCCTCTGTTCCCTCGGTACTCTGGGTCGGTGACGTGGCAGATAATGAAATCCTGCGGGAGACGGCGGATAAACTGATGGACGCGCTCGGATTTCCCGTCCGCATCGGTGACCGTATAGCCGATCACGCATGGCTGTGGGAGATTCCCTTTGTGCGGGACGATGATTTTTGGAAGAATACCGTTGAATACCATTTCTGCCCGGATGACGAATGCTGGCTGACACTCGGCGTGACGGACGGCAGGGTGTCCAAAATAGAGTGGATGGCAGACCGGGAGATCATTGCTTCGGTCAGAGAAGTGCGGTGGCTTTCCGACGAAAACAAATAGGGAAGTGTGACACATGGCAGGAAGGAGACTGGCGCAAAGCGCGCATTATGAAATTGACAGCGAATACGAGAGTGTCTTTTTAACCGTTCGACAGACGGGCAGAAGGGTTCTGATCGGGGATTTTTACGGAGATGTGGAAAAAGCGGTCATATCGCCCGATGAATCGTATTGCGCGATGGTTGGCTGCGGGGTGATTGTGTATGATTTACGGGAACCGTTCACGCCCTATGCGTACCATACACCGAGCGGCCAGTGGAAAGAATTTGACCGGGACGGGGAACTATGGTATACGGATGTCACTGTCGTAGAGGGGCGCACTTTGTCGGTAACGCCGGAAAACGGGGAAACCAAGATCATTGTTGTGTAGGATATGATGTTTTGGTTTTTACTTTTTTTGAACGGAGCAAAGCGCACATTGACAAATCTGCTTAAATCTGTTATGCTGATAATGGCAACTTTTCCAAATTCTTACAGTGTTGCGAGGTTGTTTTTATGAGATATGTGTTTATTGCCAACCCCAAAGCGGGCGCCAAGAGCGGCTATGAAAAATATAAGGACAGGATTGCCGCCGCCTGTGAAAAGATAGGCGCTCCTTATCAGTTTCTTCTCACGCAGAAGCCCTCCGATCTGACCGATTTCGCCCGTGCCGAGGGCGAAAAGGGGGACGAGGTGCGGATTATCGTAATGGGAGGCGACGGGGCGATCTGCGGCGCGGCCAATGGCGTGATCGGCTTGCCGAATGTGGAATTCGGGGTGATTCCCTGCGGTTCTGGCAACGACTATGTCAAGTCGTTCGGCGGCGCGGAGGGATTTTTGGATATCGAAAACTACCTGACCGCTCCCTCGCGCTATGTGGACGCGATCAGCACAGGACACTTCGCGTCGGTCAATATCTGTTCGATGGGCATTGACGCGATCATCTGCGACCGCACCAACCGCATGACCACGACAAAAAAATTGCTCGGTTCCGCCACTTATTCTCTCGCGGTCTTGATTTCCATGCTGGGAAAGGTGTATAATTCTTTAAAGGTGACGATTGACGACGAATTTGTGTACGAGGGCGACTTCATGTTTTCGCTGGCGGCCTGCGGGCAGTATTACGGCGGCGGCTATCACGGCGCGCCGATGTCCGATCCGTCGGACGGTCTGCTGGATTTCGTGATGATCCGCCGGGTGTCCAAGCTGAAAATGCTGCGGCTGATCGGGAAGTATAAAAACGGTACCTATCCCGAAGCCAAGGCGTTCCGAAAACTGCTCACGGTGCGTCGCGGCAAAAAAATGAAGATCGAGTGCGCCAAACCTGCCGTTATCAATATCGACGGCGAATGCCTGTCCTCCACCGAGGTCACATTTGAGGTCATTCCCCAAGCGCTGCGCTTGATTGTCAATGAAAAGCCATAAAAATATTAATTTGCAAAGAAGATGTCATATTTGGAACAATATCTGAGAGCCTACGCGGAGGTCGATCTGGAAGCTATCGGGCATAATATCGCCCAGGTCAGGCAAAATATCGGTGACGGCGTGAAAATCTGCGCTGTCATCAAAGCGGACGCTTACGGTCACGGCGCGGTGGCGGTGGGACGTTATCTCGAAAAGACCGTCGAGTATTTCGCCGTCGCGACGGTGGATGAGGCGGTGGAACTGCGTGAGGCGGACATTACGCTGCCGATTGTCATTTTGTCGTATGTGTCCCCGAAAAATTACGGCGACGTGGTGCGCTGTGACGTCACGCAGACGGTCTATTCCTATGAAACCGCCGCCCTGCTCAGTCAGGAGGCCGCCGCGCAGGGAAAGACCGCCAAGGTGCATGTGGCGCTCGACACGGGCATGACGCGCATCGGCTTTGTCGTTTCGGAGGAAAGCGCCGACGAGATTCTGAAAATCAGCCGGCTGCCCCATATCGAATTAGAGGGAATGTTCACGCATTTCTCCTGTGCCGATCTCTATGACAAGACCTACAGCTACCGGCAGATGGAGCGCTATGACCGAATGTGTCAGTGGCTGGATGCGCGCGGCGTTGTCATCCCCATCAAACATATGTGCAACAGCGCGGGCATTATGGAGTTTGACAGCCACCGCTTCCAGATGGTGCGCTCCGGCATCATCACCTACGGACTGTATCCATCCGAGGAGGTCAACAAGGCGGCGCTCGATCTGCGCCCCGCTATGCGCTTTTGCAGCCATGTGGTGCATGTTCATACGGCGGAGGCGGGCTGCGGCGTGGGCTACGGCGCGACCTATGTGACCGACCGACCCACCCGCATTGCCACGGTATCGGTCGGATATGCCGACGGCTATCCGCGCGCCCTTTCCAATAAGGGCAGGGTGCTGATTCACGGGCAATTTGCCCCCGTGATCGGCAGAGTGTGCATGGATCAGATTATGGTGGATGTGTCCCACATCGAGAATGTGCAGGTGGAGGACGTGGTGACGTTGTTCGGCAGGGACGGCGACAACTGCATCCCTGTGGAGGAACCCGCCGAACTGGCCTCCTCTTTCAACTATGAATTTGTGTGCGGTCTGAGCCAGCGCGTGAAGCGCGTGTATGATTTCAAAAAATAATAATAGAAAGGAACGGATTATGGAACAAAAGAAACCGCTTTTGTCGGCGGATATCGACTCGATTGTTTCGGTGCTGAAATATGTGCTGTCTTTCTTCATGATCATGCTGATGACGTATGTGATCTGCACGGTCAATGAGGGCTCGGTGGCGTTTGCGTTCACCTTTGCGGTGTCGGCGGGCATTCTGGCACTGCTGGTGTGTCACGCGCTTTCCGAGGGAGGCGTACCGAAGCTGCGGCATTATTACATCTGGATGGCGGCGCTGCTGTCCTTCTGCGCGATAGCCATTTGCTACACTGCGCTGGGCGTTTATCCCTTCGGGGAAAAATCGGTGATGATCATCGACATGCATCACCAGTATTCCTCTTTCTTTTCGCTGGTGCGTGAAAAGATCTGGTCGCTTGATTCGCTCTCCTATTCGGACAGCGTGGGCATGGGGGGCGGACTGCTTCCGCTGATCGCCTATTATCTGTGCAGTCCCTTCAATATCATTGCGCTGCTTTTTCCGCGCGACAATCTCACCGAGGCGATCGCGCTGATCGAGGTGCTGAAAATCACAGCGGCGGGCGCGACTTTTGCTGTCTTTTGCAAAGGTGTTTTTAAGAAAGAAGACTACGGCTCCGTGGGGCTTTCGGTCGCTTATGCGCTGTCGGCCTACTTTATCGCTTATTCGTGGGACGTGATGTGGCTGGACTGCCTTGTGCTGCTGCCGCTGATCGTTTACGGTCTGGAAAAATTGCTTGACGGCGGCAGTCCGCAGCTTTACTGCATTTCTCTCGGACTTGCGGTCACGACCAATTACTATATCGGCTATATGGTGTGTGTCTTTATGGTGCTGTGGTTCCTCATGCGCACCATAGAGCGCGACGATTTTTACAGAGGGCAGACCGCCGAACAGAAAGCGCTGACCTGGCTGAAAAAGCTGCTGCGTTTCGCCTGGACTTCGGCTGTCGGCGGATTGCTGTCGATGTGGATACTGATTCCCACCGCCATTTCCCTGCGCGAAACCTCCGGCGCGGAGGATCAGTTTGCCCGCGACGTCAAGGAGAATTTCGATTTCTGGGATATTTTCTCCCGCACGCTCTACGGCAGCACGCCCACCGAACGCGGCGACAATCTGCCCAATATCTATTGCTCACTGCTGGCGGTATTCCTGATCGCTCTGTTCCTTCTTTGTCGTAAAATCCGGCTGAGAACACGCATCTGCTATGGCGGACTGCTGGGCGTTCTGGTGCTGCTGCTGGCGAACAACTGGACGAATTTTGCCTTCCACGGCTTCCATTTCCCCAACGACCTGCCCTACCGCAATTCCTTCCTGATCAGCTTTGTCATGCTGGCGATAGCGGCGCAGGCGCTCGACCGTGTCAAGGATATGCGCCGCGAAGATCTTTTCCGCGCGTTTGCTGTGGTGGCGGCGCTGCTGGTTATCGAGCAGAAGTTGGGCAAGAATGACGCCTATGCCGTCATCTGGACGAGTCTGGGCTTCCTGATCGGCTACACGGTGCTGCTGAGCCTTTCCGTTGCCGGAAAGAACGTCAAAAAAGGCGCTGTGGCGGCGCTTGTCATGGCGCTGGTGTTCACGGAGGTTGCCACCAATGCCGCTGTCATGATTCACACGCTCGACGAAAACGAGGTCTTTACCGAGCGCGAGAATTTCGTGTCGGATTATGACGCGAACAAAGCGGCGGTCAGCTTTGTGGAGGGCATCAACCGCGACGGCAGCCGCATGGAGCTGCTGCCCCGCAAGACCTGCAACGATAACGCGCTTTACGATTATCCGGGTCTGACGGTATTTGCTTCCAGTAACGCCAAGGTGACGACCACCCTCATGGGCAAACTGGGTTATGCCATCAACGGCGTGAACAGCTATATTTACAACAGCTATGTGCCGCTGATTGACTCGGTGCTCAATCTCCGATATGTCACGTTCCATCGGGATATCGGTACCCATGCGCAGCTTGCCTACATTGATAAGGTGTCCGATTCGGACGGCAATTATCGCTATATCTATGAGAATACGCTGGCGCTTTCCCGCGGTTTTTTGGTGGATAATGATATCGTTTACTGGAATTCCAACAACACCGCCCGTTACGAAAACCCCTTTGAGGTGCAGAACAAATTCGTGGAGTACGCGGTGAATGGCGCCCCGGTCTACCGTATGCTGACCCCTGAGGTCGAGAGCGCCGACAATATGGATGTGGAGTTCAACGAGTCGTATTTCTACGCCGAATCGGGCGGCGGCGCGGGTTCCTTTACTGCCCTGCATGTTACCGAAACCGAGGCGCAGTCCTATATTTATGTGGACTGCCGTGCGGCTTCCAGCATCAATGTCTCGATTGACAATTCCAACTGGAGCGTTACCCCCTATGAGCCATATATTATCGACCTCGGCAGACTGGCGGTCGGCACCGAGGTGCGCGTGACGATTGATTCGGACGGTACGTGCAGCGGCAATGTCTTTCTCGCGGAGATGGACACCGAAGCACTCTACGCAGCTATCGGCGCGATGGGGGAGAACCAGTGGCAGATCAGCGAATACCGCGATGGCTATTTTAAGGGCAGCATTACCGTCCCGCAGGCGGGCGTGATGTTTACGTCGATTCCTTACAATGACGGCTGGACGGTGACGGTGGACGGCAAAGCCGCCGATGTGGTCACTGTGGGTGACGCGATGACCGGCGTGGTATTGCCGGAGGGCACCCATGAGATTGTCATGAAGTACCACACCTCCGGTTTCCCGATTGGTGTGGTCTGCACCCTGCTCGGCATTGCCGCGCTCGTGCTGTGGTCGCTGCGCAAGAAGATCGTTTATCCGCTGCTCCGGGAATATGTGCCCGTGTTGTACCCCTATATCAGCGAAGCGCAGGAGCCGAAGCCCACTTTGACGGATTCGCCCGATGCGCAGCCGCAGACGGAAGAGGAAGTGCCAGGTGAGACAGATCGTGCGGAAACATTGCCAGCAGAACCGTCCGTCCCTGTGACGGTGGTGGAGGAAACCGTTGAACCGTCGATGGACGCTCCGCAGCGGCTGGCTTCTGAGAGCGGCCAAGTAGCAGAGAGCCAACCCGTCCAAGCCAGCAATGCTGAGGTGGTGGAGGACAGTGTGCCTGACGCGCCACAGGTTGACAGTGCCGCAAAGGACGCAACCGACGCCAAAGACACGAACAACGCGGAAAATCCGGCGGTCTTTCAGCCTGTCATAGCGTTTCAAGGCGGCAAACCGCAAGCATTGCCTTCGACGGTAACACAGTCGCAGCCTTCGCAAAACAGGCAGTCTCCGCAAAATGTATCAAACGCGAAAAAAGCCCCTGTTCGTCAGGTGACAAAACCGGCGGAAGAATCCAAGCCTTCTGCAAATGTGCATTCTGTCAGCACGCCGGAGGTGTTCGAGATTACCGAGGACAACCGCGGCAAGAAATAAAAAGTTTGAAAAACACCTGTCAACCTGTTGACAAAACGGGTGACAGGTGCTACAATGAAATTACAAAAGAAACTGTCTTCAGGGCGGGGTGTGATTCCCCACCGGCGGTGATGCAGATGGCAGCGGTGAGCAACCGTGCCGTGTGTTAGTCCGCGCGCGCAAGCTGATTCGGTGCGATTCCGAAACCGACGGTAAGTCGTTGGCTGTCTGCTTTGCAGGTCATGCCGTCGATCAAGTCCGGATGAAAGAAGAGTAGTGCAAGCTATCTGTCGGCGCATTAGGTACCGATGCCCGACAGACAACACCTGCCTATACAACGCCCTGCGGATGATGATTTAGATCGCAGGGCGTTTTTTCATTGGCGCGGACAGTTTGTTTTTGTCCATCCTCATTTTCTGTCATGAAAGGTGTTGTTGTTTTATGCAGTCAACCAAAATCGAAAATCAGTCGCAGAAACGTACCAATCACATCCGCAAATTGGTGATGACCGCCCTCATGGCGGCTCTTTCCTCCGTGCTGATGTTTTTTAGTTTCAATGTGCCGCTTATGCCCTCTTTCATCAAGATGGATCTGTCGGAGCTGCCCGCGCTGATTGCGGCGTTTGCGATGGGTCCCCTCAGCGGGGCAGCGGTTTGTCTGGTTAAAAATCTGGTCAATCTCTTCTTTACCACCACAGGCGGCGTGGGCGAACTATCCAATTTTCTGCTGGGTGTGTTCTTCGTAGTGCCGGCGGGCATTATCTATCGTTTGCGCCCTAGGCTCAGCGGTGCGGTGATCGGCAGCGTGGTGGGCGCGTTGCTCATGGCTGTGCTGAGTGTTTTCAGCAATTATTATGTGGTGTACCCCATTTACACGGCGTTTCTTCCAATGGATGCTATTATCGGTATGTATCAGGCGATCAACCCTTCTGTCAAAAACCTCTGGCAATGCCTGCTGGTGTTCAATATGCCTTTCACATTTATCAAGGGTATGGTCAGCGCCGTGATTACCATAGCGGTTTACAAGAAGATTACCCCCTTGCTCAACGGCAAGGCGTGATGTTGACCTTTTTTCGTTCCGTCTTTCTTTGACAATCCCCCCTATTCCAACAGGTTTTCCGGTGGAAAACCTGTTGGAATAGGGGGATTTTTGATGAGCTGTCAATGACTGAAAAACGATTGTACGCTATAAAAGTACGCTCATTCGCTGAATGATGAAAAAAATCGGTTGAAAATTATAGAAATTTACAAAAATTAAAAGAATATTCATAATTTATACATATAAATAGTCGCTCTCGTGTTATAATAAGCTTGGAAGATGTTTATTCTTTTTGTTGAATTTGTGCCCAAATTTAACACTTGTTTGTAGCGTTTGTCATTGATATTGAACTGTCATCGAGAGGGAAAATAATTAGAGACTGTATGGAATAGGTTGAGACGGATTCGAGTAAAATGGATTAATGCGGGGCATTGTGGCCCGGAAAAGACAAGGAATGAAAAAAGAAAAAATGGAGGTAAGGTTTTATGTATTTCAATTATGGAATTGTGGTTGGAGCCGATCAACCCAACTGTGTCAGAAGCGGCGATTATAACGGTATTGCTTCGCCCTATCAGTCGGCGGAGCAGCAGACGGGCAATTTTACGGATATGCGTCATCATGCCCAAAGAGAGAGGATTCTTGAGATCGACGATCAGTTGATCGCGGCTACCGAGGAATGCAAAGCACTTTCCGGAAGTCTGCACAACACCAGCGAAGCGGTGAAGATGTATGTCCAGACCCGTATCTGCGAATTGAAGTCCTCTGTGACGGCGTTGGAATTGGAGAGAAGCCGTCTGTTGGCGATTGCGATGTAAAGTTAAGTCAAAAATATCTTCCGTGCGCGGCCAGCGGATTGACAGTTCGGCGCCGCGTTGTTAAAATCATCTATCAAAAGCGGTTCTTTGCGAAGGATTCTGAGGGGAATTCATGCGGGGAACCGCTTTTTTCTGTTGAGAATGATTTCTGCGGGTTGCATTGCGAGGATGTATGTGATAAAATAATAACAATCTCAAACTTCCCACACGCAAAAGAGGCATGAAGCCCCTAAAGTAGGGCAAAAACGGAATAAAAAATAGCATAGTACCTCGAAATGTGGTATAATTGAAT
>CADCNI010000052.1 GCA_902802795.1 uncultured Ruminococcus sp. | reverse complement strand
GGAGCCATATTTGCCTCCCTCTTTGAGGGAGGTGGCACGAAGTGCCGGTGGGAGTGCCTCAGCGTAGGGGTGGATTTACCACAATTTGTACCAAATTGGTGACATTGCCCTATAAGTTAGTGCGTATGGGGCGCTGCCCTGCACCCGCGAGGAGGACCAGTCCCCCTCGACTCCCACGCTCGCATTCGCTCGCTAATTGCGCTTCGCTTTTCTTTTTTCTTTTTCTCTCCACTCCCCACTTCCCACTTCCCACTAAATTCTCATTTACCTCATTTTTCTTTCAAAAACAGCCTGATTCTGCGCAGCGCCTCATTGATATGCGCCGTGGAATAGGCGTAGGATACGCGGACAAATCCCTCTCCGCACGCGCCGAAGGCGTTGCCCGGCACCACGGCGACATGCTTCTGGTGCAACAGTTCCTCGCAGAATTGCCCGGAGGTCATTCCCGTGCTTTGCACACTGGGGAAGATATAAAACGCGCCTTCCGGTTCGAAGCATTCCAGCCCCATCTCGTTGAAGCCGCTGACAATCAGCCGCCTGCGCAGGTCGTATTCCTCCCGCATCCGCGCGATATCCTCGTCCCCACTGCGCAGGGCTTCCACCGCGGCATACTGGGATGTCGTGGGCGCGCACATGATGGCGTACTGGTGAATCTTGGTCATCACCGAAAGAATCGGCGCGGGGCCAAGCGCATAGCCCAGACGCCAGCCCGTCATGGCATACGCCTTGGAAAAGCCGCTCACCACGACGGTACGCTCCCTCATACCGTCGATCGACGCGATGGAAACATGCGGAACGCCGTTGTAGGTCAGCTCGCCGTAGATTTCATCCGACAGCACCAGAATATCGGTGCCGCGCAGCACTTCGGCAATGGCTTCGAGATGCTGGCGGCGCATGACCGCCCCCGTCGGATTGTTGGGGTAGGGCAGCACCAGCAGCTTGGTGCGTTCGGTAATGGCGGCGCGAAGTTCGTCGGGCGTGAGGCGGAACGCATTTTCGCGTCTTGTCACAATCGGGACCACCTTCGCCCCCGCCATTCTTGCGACAGGGTCGTAGCAAACGAAACACGGCTGGGTCACCAGCACTTCGTCGCCGGGATTGACCAGTGCGCGGACAGCCAGATCAATGGCTTCCGAGCCGCCCACCGTCACCAGAATCTCCGTCCTGTCATCGTAATCCAGCCCGAATCTGCGGCGGTAATACCCGCCGATTTCGCGGCAGAGAGCGGTGAATCCGCGGTTTGGGGAATAGCCGGTGCGTCCTTTTTGCAGCGAATCAATCGCCACATCCCGCACATGCCACGGGGTCTGAAAATCCGGCTCCCCCACCGACAGGGAAATCACGTCTTCCATCTCGGCGGCGATATCGAAAAAGCGCCGTATGCCCGATGGCGGTATAGCGGAAGCTGTACGGTTCAGAAGCAATTCATATGGCTTCACAGGAAATCCGCCCCTCTTTCGTCTTCGTTGCCGGAAGAAAGCACAATGCCGTCTTCCTTGTATTTTTTCAAGACAAAGGTGGTCGATGTGGAAACCACGGAATCAATCGGCGCAAGCCGCTTGGCCACAAACATGGCGATTTCCTGAAAGGTCCTGCCCGTAACGCAAACCGAAAAATCGTAGCTCCCGCTCATCAGGCTCACCGACTCCACCTCATCGAACCCCATGATTTCCTCGGCAATGGTTTCAAAACCCGTGTCTCTTTTGGGTGTGACCTTCAGTTCGATGATGGCGGTCACTTTTTCGGAATGTTCAAGTTTTTCCCGGTTGATAACGGTCTTGTAACCGACAATTACGCCGCTTTTTTCATAGGCGGCGATCTTCTCCCCCACTTCTTCCTCGCTCAGTCCCGCCATAGCGGCGATCTGCGCGTCGGTCAGACGGGGATTATCCATCAAGATATTCAATATTTTATCCATGCAGCAAGTCCTCCATTTCACATTTCACATTTCACACTTCACATTTCGCACTTCTACAGCATACGCTTTTTTTTCAAAATCACCATGGCGACCACGCAAATCACCAGTGTGAGGAAGCAGATGATAGCAAAACCGTAGGGCGACCGCGCAAAGGGCATGCCCGCAGCGTGAACATTCATGCCGTACAGTCCCGAAATGATGGTGGGTATCGCCATGACCAGCGTAATGGCGGTCAGATATTTCATCACGTTGTTGAGCTTGCTGTCGATGATCGAGGAAATCAGCTCCCGCGTGCCGTTAAGAATATCGCGGTAAATGGAGGTCATCTCGATGGCCTGCCGGTTCTCCACGATGAGATCGTCAAGCAGCTCCTGATCGTCAGGGTACTGCTCCAACCGGGTGTATCGCGTCAGTCGGTTGAGAACGCCGCTGTTGGCATTGAGCGACGTCGCAAAGTAAACGAGGGTAGACTCCAGCTCGTGCAGGTCGATCAGGTCGATATCAGTGGTATCCTCCCCCACGCGTTCCTCGATATCGGTGCGCATCTTGTCAATCGTGCGCAGCGTGGACTGGTAAAAGGAAATGGTGCGCGCCAGAATCTGATAGATAAAGCGCATCTTTTTCTTGGTGCTGAAATCCTTGATCCGCTTGTTGATGAAATCGTTGAGAATCGGCGTTTCTACTGTACAGACAGTAATAATGGCGGTCTGCGTGATAAGAATGCCCAGAGGAATGGTGGTGTGACGGTTCTTGTCATGCCTGACCTCCACCGAGGGAATGTCGATGAGAATCAACGTGTAGCCGTCCTCCAATTCGATACGGGAGCTTTCTTCTTCGTCCAGCGCCGCCATGATATCCGCGTCGTCTATTTCAAATTTTTCCGCAATCTCCGCCACCTCGTTGTACGAGGGGTTGACCATATACACCCAGCAGCCGTCGGTGATTTCATCGACCTCGCTGATCACTTTATTATGGGTACGGTACAGCTTCAACATCCAATTACCTTCTTTTGGCAGCCCTGCCTGTTACTTCTCCAACATTATAACATAACGGTTTGCTAAAATCCACACCTTTCTTGCAAAATTTTATATTGACATTGTTTGCCGGATGTTATAAAATAAAAATTGTAGCATTGGTGAAAGTTGAATGCGAAATGATAAGAAAATCGGTTTTTTTTGACCAATTGTGGAAGGGGACTTCTTTTTCTATGAAAATCACCAGAATCGGCTTTTGTTTTGTTTTTTCGCTGATTGTCTGCCTGTTGCTTGGCAGTTGTGAGTATCCTATGCGTGTCATCGGAAGTATTCCGGACCCGCAGCAGAGCGTCACGGGATTTTTTGACAGCGTATGTAAAGGGGATTTTAAGAAAGCGGACACCTATCTCGGCGAAGTGTCGATCGGCATGAAGGAGGAACCAACCGACGGTTTTTCCAAAAAACTCATGCAGTATTTAAACGATAGCTACAGCTATGAGCTGGCTGGAAAGGCCAGCACCGACAAGCTCACCGCCACGCAGGATGTGAACTTCACCTATCTGGACTTTATGTTGCTGGCGGATGACCTGCGCGCCAAATCTTCCCAGATCGGCAAGCAGTACGTTTCCGAACAAAACGAGGCCTATACCGAACTGATCGATAACGCCACGGTTCTGACAGATGAAGGCGCCGAACTCGTGGCACAGGAGGCGCTGGACTCCATTATGAAAAAGAACCCTCAAAAATATTATGCCACGCAAACTTTTCATATTGAAATGAAATACCAGAAAAAAGCATGGATTATCATGATTGATAATGATTTATTTGAAGCAATATCCGGTAAATTCAGCAGCCGTCAAACAGATTAACGGATTCGGATTTCTCTTGTAAAAAAGGAAGGTCAAAGCAAAATGATAAAAAAAGACAACCGTCAGGTTCTTTCCGACAACGAAATGGAGGAGCTCATCAGCGGATTAAAATTCAATGGCGATGCAACGGAATCCATGCCTGCCCACTCTCAGGCAGATGCAGACGCTGCCGCACAGCGTTTTTCCGGTTACAATGCGGCTGAGGAAAACGCGCTGCCGTCTGCTCCCCGTCGTTCATCCGCCAACATTCCCTCCACACCGTCCCGTTCCGCCCGCGTTCACGCAGACAAACCGCTGCCCAGGCAAAGCGGTCTTGTCACCTTTGGCAAAATCATGGGGATGGCGGCCATGATACTGCTCAGCGCATGGCTGCTTTCGTCGGGCGGAAAGATGAAACTGGCTTCCGTGACCGTTTCGGCCAAGGACAGGGACGCGGTGTTCAGTGCCGCTTCCGGTAACCTGCTCAGCGAAGCGCTGGTCGAGATTCACGAGATTCCAAAGGTGTACATTTTGGAGCGCAACGACGATCCCACGCCGGTTCCCGCACAGGAAAACTTCACCAAAATTGAGGATCCCGAACGGAAGAATTACGACGACACCCCCATTGATTACTACAAGGATCCCACTATCGAGGTCAAGTGCTGGAAAGAGAAAACCAAGGGCGTTATCTTCAATTATGCCGAAGTGACCATTGCCGATCCAAGCCAGTTCCGGCGCAAGCTGGTTCACGATGTGGTCAGCAAAAAGCATCTCGACTTTCCTTCCAGCACCTTCAAAAAGATGAACGGCGTGGTGGGCATGTCCTCCGATTACTGTGCGTTCCGCTCTTACGGCACTATCGTGCAAAACGGTAACATTGTGAGAAATAAAGTCAGTTCCTTTATGGATTTGATGATCGTAGACAGGGAGGCCAACCTGACCTATGTAGCCGACAAGTCTTTCGCCGACAGCAAATATTACAACAGTGAAGATCTGGTTTATACCATCGCTTTCGGCCCCATGATCGTCAACGATTACACGGTCAATACGTCCCGCAGCAAGATGACTAAGTATCCCATCGGGGAACCGGCCCAGCGTTATCCCAGAGCAGCTATCGCGCAGTTTGGCTATGACAAGCATTATCTGCTGTGCACGGTGGATTCTCCCGGATTGACACTGGTGGATTTTGCTGAGGTCATTCAGTCAAAGGGCGTCAGATTCGCTTATAATCTGGATGGCGGACAAACCGCCGCCCTGATGTTTAACAATCAGCTTTTCAATAATGTCGCATATGGCGGTGAGCGTGAAATCAGCGATATTGTATTCTTTGCAACCGCGATTCCCAATAATTAATTCAAAAGGAGACTGGTTTTCATGGACAATATCGCGTTGTTTTTCCACAACATCTTTATCTACTGGCACGGCCTGTTCATGGCGGCCGCCATTTTACTGGCCGTGATTACAGCTTTGATTTTCAGCGTCGCCGTGCAGAATCAAAGAGCACGCTATCTGCTCGACACCATGCTGCTTGCTCTTCCTCTCGGTCTTCTCCTCGCCAGAATCCTCTACTGCGCCAACAATTATGGCGAAGAATATTTTACGCTGGGCTCCATGTTCCGGCTTTCCGAAGGCGGATATGCGTTGTACGGCGGCATCTTTGGTGCGTTGCTTGCCGCGTGGATTTTGCAGCTTTGCCGCAAACCCGGCTATGATATGTGGATTGCCTGCGACAGCATGGCAGTCGGAGGTTCACTCGGCATTGTACTCGGAAAGATGGCCTCTTACTTCTCCTGCGACAACATTGGCATCGAGATCACAGATCCCAAGTTTCAGTTCTTTCCGGTATGCGTCTATAATGAGGATGGCGGAGAATGGGTGCTGGCCGTCTTTACGCTGGAAGCGATTTTTGAGGCCATCATTTTCATTCTGCTGTGCGTAATGTTTCTTCGCAATTCCAATGAAAAAATCGGTATGCGCGGCAGACACAGCGACATCGCGCTGCTGTTCCTTTTGCTTCACGGCGCGGCGCAGGGCATTTTTGACAGCATGCATATGGACGCGCTCAAACTGCCTGGCAACGGATTTATCCGCATCCAGCAGATTCTTGGCGCCATCTGCCTGGCGGTCACAATGGGGGTCTTTGTCTTCCGCTCCATCAAAAAGAACGGATGCAAACTCTATCACATTCTTTGTTCCGTCACCACACTGGGCATGATTGGACTGGCTGCCTATATGGCGCTCGATAGAATCTCCAACACCAACTGGTTCCATCATCATACCATTATGTTCTTCTCCATGTTGGTAGCCGCAGTGGTGGGCGTTGTCATGTACACTACTACACTCGATGCAGCACAGGATTGACAATTAGTATTATACTTACACTAAACGCAAAACGCCTTCGGAATCGTTTCGGTTCCGAAGGCGTTTTGATGTACGGTGACACGAGGAATTGATAAATGGTCTTTCCGTATAAAGTAATCAACCAACCCATTATCACCCGAAAAATCCGGCGCTGTTGAGCAGTTCTTCCGCGGTTGTAAGCATACTCTCCGTAATTACGTCGCCGCCGTTGATTCGCGCCAGTTCCTGTTTGCGTTCCTCAAAACTAAGCGGTCTGACGGAGGTATAGGTGCGGCCGTCCGAAACGGTCTTGCTTATCAACATATGCGTATCCGCCTGCGCCGCCATCTGTGCCAGATGGGTAATGCAGATAATCTGCCGCATCCGTGAAACCTCATGCAGCTTCACCCCCACCTTGTGCGCGGCACGTCCGCTGATGCCAGTGTCCACCTCGTCGAAAATCATGGTGTCGATATCGTCAATATCCGCCAGCACGGTTTTGATGGCCAGCATAATGCGGCTGAGTTCGCCACCCGAAGCAATTTTGCCGAGCGGCTTAGGCGGTTCGCCGGGATTGGCGGAAATCAGAAATTCCACCATGTCAGCGCCGTTCTGGTTCAGCTCGCACGGCTGGATGCTGACCGCTAACTTCACACGGGGCATATCCAGAAAGGTCAGTTCCCTTCCCACCGCTTCACAGAATTTCTCGGCCGCCTGTTTTCGCAGTTCTGTCAGCTCCGCCGCCGCTTTTACCGTATCGCGGTAGAGTGCGCGCGCCTGCTGTGTCAGCTCGGCCACCAGCTCATCCGAGCGCTCGATCTGCTCGAGTTCATTCCGTGCCTGTTCCAGAAACGCCAGCGCTTCCTGCTCGTCGCCGTATTTGCGCTGAATGCGGCTGAGGGTTTCCAACCGCGTCTCTATCTCGTCCAGTTCGTAGGGACTGAATTCATTTTCCTCGTTCAGCGAGTGAATCTCGGAGGATATGTCCTCCAGCTCATAGACCAGACTGTTCACTCGTTCTCCTAAACCGGCACTGGCCGGAACAATACCGCTGATCTCCGACAGATAGCCCGCGCACTGCTCCAGCAGGCTCACTGCGCCGTCATACTCTTCACCGCCACTGAGTAAACTGTGCGCCCCTGCCAATGCGTTGGCAATTTTTTCGGCATTCTCAATCATATCCCTGCGCTTCTTAAGCGTCTCCGTCTCCCCCACATGGAGTGACGCGCTTTCGATTTCGTCTATCTGGTACTGGAGCATATCGGCGCGTCTGGCTTTTTCCGCGTCGTCGGTCTTCATCTTGCGAAGCTGTCTTACTGCCGCTGTGTAGGCCGTAAACAGTTCACGATAGACTTCTATCTGCTCTGCATAGCCGCCTATCCTATCCAGATAACGCATATGACGTTCCACCGACATCAGCGCCTGATTTTCATGCTGTCCGTGAATATTGATGAGTTCCCGGCCGACGCTGCGCAATGTAGCGATGGTGGCGGGACGATCGTTGATCTTCACGCTGCCTCTGCCGTCGGCGCGAATCTCTCGCTGAAGCAGCAGCATACCGCCGTCTTCCTCACTGAGTTCGACGCCCAGATCGGCCAGCGCCCGCGCGGTTCCCTGCGAGACGTCCTCAAACTGTGCGCTGACAAACGCCTTCTGCTCACCCGTTCGGATAAGCTCACGGCTGGTACGCTGTCCGAGTACGGCGTTGATGGAATCAATCAGAATCGACTTGCCTGCGCCGGTTTCGCCTGTGAGCACATTAAATCCTTTGTCAAAATTGATTTCTGCCCGCTCGATGACGGCAATGTTTTCAATATACAGCTTACTAATCATGTTTTACCATCCTATAAATTACCTCATCAAAATCTTCCGCATTTCTTCCGTCAGCAGTTCCGCATCCTTATCCGTCCGGCAAAGAACAAAAATCGTATCTTCCCCCGCCAATGTACCGACAATATTCTCCTGATTCAGACGGTCTAAGGCAGCGCAGACCGCCTGCGCCATTCCTGTGAGACACTTCACGCAGACAATATTCTGTCCTCGCGCCACAGACGCGACATTCTCCGAAAAAAGCGTCAGAAATCGATCGGAGTTTACGGCGTTTTCACCGCCCGATTCGGCATATTTATAGCCGCCTGCACCGTCGGTGATCTTCACCAGGCGCAGTTCACGGATATCCCGCGATATAGTAGCCTGGGTCACACTGTAGCCCGCTTCCTTGAGCCGACCGATCAATTCCTCCTGCGTTTCGACGTTGTACTTCCTTATGATTTCCAGAATTTTTCTTTGTCTGCCGTTCTTCAAATTCTCGCCTTCTCTGTTCATGCTGCGCTTTTCCGTCTATTGCCCTTCCATCAGCCATGAAGCATTTTCTGGGTAAACACACGGGAAAAGCTGTTGTGCTTGATAATGATAAATTTTGCGTTGAGCTTAGAGCGCTTGATATGCACCGTACAGCCGTTTTCCAACTGATAGCCTCCGTTGCCGTCAATCGTCAGAAACAGTTCGTTTTCATAGGTAATCTTCGGTTCGATATCCAGACAAGAATCGCTGGAAAAGATAACCGAACGGTCACATAACGAATGCGGACACACCGGCGTAAGAATGATGCTCTTGACACTCGGATCCACCACGGGACCGCCCGCCGCCAGCGAATAGGCTGTGGAGCCGGTAGGGGTGGCAATAATCAGTCCGTCCGCCCTGTAATTCAAGCAGACGTCGCTGTTATGCCGCACGTTGAAGTCGATAATGTGGGACATCGCACCCCGCGACAGCACCGCATCATTGAGCGCAATGCTACGGTAACAGCAGCTTCCGTTTTGCCTGACGGTGACGTCAAGCATCATGCGCTTCTGGATTTTATAATCCTGTGTGAAGAGCCGCGAAACAAGCGGCAGCTCGGAAAATTCCAGACCTGCCATAAATCCCAGACGGCCGAGATTCAGCCCCAGCACCGGCTTGTCATAAATCGCCGCGATTGTCGCGGAACGGAGGATCGTTCCGTCGCCGCCGATGGCAATCACCGCGTGGCATGTCTTGGTGAGTTCATTCACGTCGTCACCCCGTATATCCCACGCGCCACGATAGGTTTCACAGTCGGACGATACCATCATCACCTTGCCGCCGCACGCATGCAGCTTGTCGCAGAGCGTCAGTGTGTTTTCCAAAATTCCCTCTTTATCATTGTTGGGCGTTACCAGAATCTTCAATCCGCGTTCCTCCTTTCGCCTTTTAAAAATGTGAAGAGTGGGGTTCAGAAAGGCGCAAAGCACCTTGGAATCGTTATTCTATAGCAATCCAAAGTGCAGGGCAAGGCGGAGGACGACGGTGGGCTGGCGCCCACCTAGGACGACAACGCAGCCATGTGCTCGCCAGCGCGACGAACTTGTCTTTTTGTTTGGATTGCTATAAGCCCATAGAGCTTCCACAACTTCACTCTCTACTTCGCATTTCACACTAACTAAGAGCCGCGTGCGACTCGCTCACCAGCAATTTCACGTCAATATCAACGGCGGACGGCGCGTTGTCGTCTTTCACCGCATAAATCAGATATTCGATGTTTCCTTCGGGGCCCTTGATGGGCGAATAATCCAGCGCCATCACACGGAATTGCTTCTCCGCCATCAGCGCGAGGATTTTTTCAATAACTTCGCGGTGAATTTCCGGCTCCCGCACGACCCCCTTCTTGCCCACCTTGCCTTTACCCGCTTCGAACTGCGGCTTGATGAGGCACATGATCTCTCCGCCGTCCCGCAGCAGTTCCCGCACCACGGGAACCACCAGTGTCAGCGAGATAAACGAAACGTCCACACTGGCAAAATCCAGCTTATCGGGAATCTGTTCCGGCGTGACATAGCGGATATTGGTGCGTTCCATATTCACCACGCGAGGGTCGTTGCGCAGCTTCCAGACAAGCTGTCCGTAGCCAACGTCCACTGAATACACCTTTTTCGCGCCATTTTGGAGCATGCAGTCAGTGAAACCTCCGTGAGAGGCCCCCACGTCCATGCAGATTTTATCCTTTAAATCCAGCCCGAACACCTTCACCGCCTTGTCCAGCTTCAGCCCGCCGCGGCTGGCAAAGGGCAGCTTTTCGCCGCGTACTTCGATCTTCGCATCCGCCTTGACGGGGGTGCCAGGTTTCTCCTCCTTCTGGTTGTTGACAAACACGATGCCCTCCATAATCATGGCTTTGGCTTTTTCGCGGCTGTCCGCCAGTCCCGCCTCAAATATGGCGGCGTCCAATCGTTTTTTTTCGCTCAAATGATGAAACCGTCCTTCCGATGGGTCTTTATGCAGATTGCAGTGCAATTATTTTTGGCGCTGTAAATGAGAATTTAGCACGTTATTTTACGATCGCCTGAAATGAATCCCCGTGCGTAAATTGCGTCAACAGCGTCCGGTACATCCCTTCTTCGTCGAGTCCCAGCCTGGCAAGAGAAGCGTTGACCGATGCGTGCGGCACAAAGCATTCATCGGGGGCAACGACGGTATAGCGTCCCTGCCAGCCTGTCTCATGCAGCCGTGCACACATATCCTCCGCCACGCCGCCGTGTCGGATGCCTTCCTCAAAGAAAACAATGCTGTCAAACTGCTTCGCGTACGCCAGTGCACCCTCCGCGATGGGTTTGACCAGACCAAGCTTGAGTATGCCTGCGTCATGTCCCTCCGACCGCAGCTTTTCGCCTGCAAGACACAGGCTGCCGAAGATGCGTCCGTAAGTAACAGCCAGCACGCCAGACTGCGCCGAACCGAGTATATCGTAATCACTGCCCTCCGCGGAAAATCCCTCCGGCTTGTATTTTTCCGAGCCTCGTGGATAGCGGATGGCCGTCACGCCGCTGTAGTCGTACATGCATTTGCGGAGCATGGGCATCATCTCGCTGAAATACGCGGGACTATAGATTCTCACATTCGGCACCGTGCCGAGCATAGCCGTATCAAACAGCCCCTGGTGCGTTTCGCCGTCCTCTCCCACAATGCCCGCGCGGTCCACCGCCAGCGTGACGTTGAGATTTTGTATCGCTACATCATGGATGATCTGGTCATAGGCGCGCTGCAAGAAGCTGGAATACACCGCGAATACAGGACGCATATGATTGGCGGCCATACCCGCGCAAAACGTCACGGCATGTCCCTCGGCAATGCCCACGTCAAAGAAACGGTGGCGGAAATTGGCGGCAAAGTCACCCAGTCCCGTCCCGGATTTCATGGCGGCGGTCACGGCGCAGACGCTCTCGTCCTGCTCTGCCAACTCACCGAGACTTTGCGCGAAGACGTCCGAAAAAGTCGTGCTGCCGTGCTTGGGTTCTCCCGAATCAATGTCAAAGCCTGCTATACCGTGGAATACCTTGGGTTTCAATTCGGCAGGCTCGTAACCTTTGCCCTTCACCGTACATATATGAATCAGTACGGGTCGATCGGGCATGGATTTCGCCACATTCAGCGTGCGTTCCAGCACTTTTTCGTTGTGACCGTCCACCGGCCCTATGTATAAAAAACCCATGTCCTCAAAAATGGTCCCGCGTCGGTGCAAAATCGCACCTTTCAGCACATTTTTGGAACGGAACAGAATGCCATTGATTTTTCTGCCCAGCCATGGAATCCGATTCAGACCCCGATAAAGCTTGGTCTTAAAGCGGATATAGGTATGCCGTGTTCGGATGGCGGCAAGATAACGCGCCATCGAACCGACATTTTTGGAGATCGACATTTTGTTGTCATTGAGAATCACAATGGTTCTCTGGGGCAAACGACCGAGATTGTTGAGTCCCTCATACGCCAGACCACCGGTCAGCGCACCGTCACCGATCACCGCCACCACATAGCCGTCGTCCCCCTGTAGCTTTTTGGCCGCTGCCAGACCGCTCGCCGCCGAAATCGAGGTGCTGCTGTGTCCCGCGATCATCGGGTCATGCTCGCTCTCGCTCGGTTTAGGAAAGCCCGACATACCACCTTCGGTGCGAAGCGTGGAGAACCATTCGCGCCGGCCTGTGAGCAGCTTATGGGTATAGCACTGATGTCCCACGTCAAAGACAAACTGATCGTGAGGGGATTCAAAAACCCGGTGCATAGCTACCGTGATTTCGACTACCCCGAGATTGGAGGCAAGATGTCCTCCGTTGAGCGCTACAGTTTCAATCAGACGCTCTCTGATTTCCTCGCAAAGCTGCGTTATTTGTTCCTGACTGAAAGCCTTGATGTCAGCAGGGGAATTGATGGTATCCAATAATTCAGCCATTTCCATTAACCACCCTTATAGCATGAATGACCCCACTTATGGCAGGGGAATAATCAAGGGAATCAAAATTCCCGTAAAAACGCCGCCTACAACCTCCAAAGGCGTGTGTCCCAGCATTTCCTTCAATTCCTTGATATCGGGATCATCCGATTCCTCATCAGCGGAATTTTTGAGCATCTGATTGATGATCTTAGCATGCTCTCCCGCCTCGTGACGCACGCCCATCGCGTCGTAAATCACAATGGCCGCCAGCGCCACAGCCAGCGCGAAATAGGTCGATTGCACGCCGTTGAACCGCGCACAGGAAATCACCAGCGCCGTGACGGTGGCAGAATGGGCACTGGGCATGCCGCCCGCTCCGCGCAGGCGTTCAAAATTCAAATCGCGGTTGATAAAATAATTGATGAAAAATTTACAGATCTGCGCGGTCGCCCATGCGGACAGCGCACAGACCAGCACATAGTTGTGAATCAGATCACTCAGCGTATTCATGGTGATGCCTCCCGTCAGTTGATTCTCTCGGCCAGCATTTGCGCAAACGCCGCCAGGAATTCCGCCTTTTCTCCCAACGGGGCAACCGCCTCCACAGCCAGCGCCGTATATCTGGCCGCTTCTTCGCGGGCTTTGTCCAGCCCCAGCAGCGACACATAGGTGGATTTGTCGTTTTCGATGTCGCTTGCCACCGGTTTGCCGAGAGTAGCCGCGTCGCTCGTCACGTCAAGAATATCGTCCGTAATCTGGAAAGCAACGCCGATATTTTCCGCGTAAACGTCAGCAATGTGCAACAGGTCTTCCCCGCCGCCCGCGACGATCACACCCATCAGACAGGCGGCCTTGATGATCGCGCCGGTTTTGCCGGAATCCATCAGACGCAAATCTTTCATGCCGACGTTTTTGCCTTCGTTTTGCAGGTCGATGACCTGTCCGCCGACCATCCCCGCCGCTCCGCAGGCGTGCGCCAGCACACCCGCCGCTTTCACGGTGAGGGCGGGACTGACGGTGCTGCGGGTCAGCATGGTTTCAAAGGCCAGCGGCTGAAGCGCGTCACCGGCCAGCAGTGCGGTGTCCTCGCCGAACCGAATATGACAGGAGGGCTTGCCGCGTCGCAGGTCGTCGTCGTCCATGCAGGGCAGATCGTCATGAATCAGCGAGTAGCTGTGTATCATCTCCACACCGCAGGCAAAGGGCATCGCGTCCTCGGGATGTCCCCCCGCCGCGCGGCAGAATTCCAGCGCGAGAATGGGGCGAATGCGCTTGCCCGCGTCGAGCAGACTGTAGCGCATCGCCGCCAGCAATTCGGGATGCAGTGAACCGCATTCGGCAGTATATTGATCCAATGCCGCCTCGATTTTAGGCAGCCATTCATTTTGTCTTTCTTTCACAATATGGCTCATGATCGTCAAATCCACCTTTATGTTAAAATAAAAAACGATTCCGTTTGTCAAACGCTCTTGTTCTCCAACATGGTAACTTCCTGACGCGCGTTTTGAAGCTGCTGTGTACACCATGCGGCCAGACCCGCGCCCTCCTTGTATAATTCGAGCGATTTGGCCAGCTCCGCCTCACCGTCTTCCAGCAGATTGGCAATTTCCTCCAATCGCAGCATAGCCGCTTCAAAGCTCTTTGGTTCGTTGATTTTGTCTGCCATTATGATTCTACAACCTCTCTTGTGACTTTTTCCACCCGACACTGTGCCGCGCCGTCGGACAGTCTGATGCTGATTTCGTCTCCCTCTGCCACCGCCGTCACGGAATTCACGGGGGAGCGCTCTTTATACACTACCGCATAACCGCGCCCCAGCACCGCCAGGGGATTGAGCGCCGCCAGTCGGGATGCGTTCTCGCGCAGCGCGGCGTCGCAGGTCCCGATTTTTTCCTTCATGGCGCTTTGCAGCCGCGAAGTCAGTTCGTCAAGCTGCCGGCTTTTGTTTTCGGTGAAGCCGAGCGGATTTTTCATGCAGGAGAGATGCATGACCGCCGTCACCCGCGCTTCACTCAATACGATTTTGCGCTCCATCGCCGCCCTGCTCTTCGCCTCAAACTGTCGGAGATATTCCATCACGCCCGCGCTGTCGGGAACCGCCAGTTCCGCCGCAGCCGATGGCGTGGGCGCGCGCATATCCGCCACAAAATCGCAGAGCGTGAAGTCGGTTTCATGCCCCACGGCGGAGATCACGGGAATGCGTGAGGCGGCAACTGCGCTCACCACTTCCGTGCTGTTGAACGCCCACAAATCCTCCATGGAACCGCCGCCGCGACCGATGATAATCACGTCGCTGTCGGCTTTCTGATTGACCGCCCGGAGCGCCCTTGCGAGTGCCGCGGGCGCGTTTTCTCCCTGCACCTCGGACGAGAAAATCTCCACCGGGGCAAGCGGATATCTGCGCCCCAGGATATTGAGGATATCCCGGATAGCCGCCCCTGTGGGGGATGTGATCACCGCGATTTTGCGCGGAAACCGGGGCAGCGGCTTTTTGCGCTCCGGGGCAAACCACCCCTGCTCCTCCAACTGTCTTTTCAGCTTTTCATAGGCTTCATACAGCGCGCCCACGCCGTCCGGTTCGATGCTGTCCGCGATGATCTGGTACTGCCCGGAGGGTTCATAGACGGAAATACGCCCGTGAACCAGCACGCGCATACCGTTTTCCGGCATGAATTTCAGCGTGCGGTTCTGCCATTTGAACATCGCCGCCGAAATGGTCGCGCCCGCGTCCTTCACCGAGAAATAATAATGCCCGGAGCTGTGACGCTTGAAATTGGATATTTCCCCCATCACAGTGACGTCGCTCAGCAGCGTGTCGCGATCCATGAGCGACTTGATATATTTGTTAATCTGACTTACCGTTACAACTTCCAAAGCGATACTCCTTATTTGTTTTGACTGAGCGCTGTCAGCACCGCGATTCCCGCCGCGTTGTCACAGGAAAATTCCGGCGCGGCAAAATGAGCGTCCGCATATCGCGCCGTAATCGCGCGCCGCATGATGCCGTTGGACATCACGCCGCCCGCGTACACCAGCGGCCAATCGCCGAACTGTGCCGTCAGTGCGTCGGTCATGGCAATGATGGCATTCATCACCGCCGTGAGACAGTATTTTGCGATCTTCTCCTTTGGCTGCCCCTGCGTGAGCATCCTCCGGCACTGATTCTCGATGCCGGAAAGCGAACAGTCGCAGCCATTCATGACGGGTCTGTATTTCACTTCCTCCTCACAGGTCAGCGCAAGTTCTTCGAGGTATTTTCCGCCGGGAAAGGGCAGTCCCAGCATGACCGCAGCGCGGTCAATGGCCTGCCCGGCCTTTAGATCCAGCGACTGCGCGATCATCTTCGTCTTAAAATGCAGCCCGTCGCCCTTGACAAGCAGCGCCTCCGTGGTGCCGCCCGACACATGAAAGGCGATGAACGTACCCTTCATCAGGTCAAGCCTTCCTGCCGAATAGAGCGCCGCCGCGATGTGTCCCTCCTGATGGGAAAATGCCGCGAACGTGATGCCCATCACATCCGCGAGAATACGCGCCGTACCGCTGCCCACTGTGAAGCAGGGCATATACGACCCGTCCACACTGCGCGGACGTACCGACGCGCCTACCGCCGCCAGTCCTTCCGGCACACCGTATGCCTGCCGCAGCGCCGCGATGATGGACGGAAGCTGCTGCGTGTGGTGAAAAACCGCGTCACTCTGGCGGATTCCCTTCTCCCCCGCCTTGACGGGAAGCAGCATTTTCTGCTGCGTCACCCTGCCGGTTTCGCTGTCGTAGAGCGCCGCCGATGTGGTGTAATTGCTGGTGTCAATGCCGAGGTACAGGCTCATTGCGCCTCCCCCTCGCCGTCCTTGCCGGAGTGCGCTTCTTTGGCGGTTTGCGCGCCGATAACTCCCGACGGCTTGATTTCGCCGGCGGTGTACGCCTTCATAAAGCCGCCCAGCACGCCGTTGACAAAGCCAGCCTCATCCTTCTCACCGAATTTTTTGACCAGTTCGATCGCCTCATTGATGGAAATGCGCGGCTCGAGGTCGTCTACATACAGAATTTCATAAATCGCCAGCCGCAGCGCCGCCAGCACAACCCTCGACATTCTGCGGATATGACGGGCGCGGGAATAAGCGGATATGTACCCGTCGATTTCCTCCTGATGGGCGGACACGCCCTCCGCCACCGTCTGCGCATAGGGTGAAATCTCCGCGTCACGCGCCGCCTGTGCGCACATAATAATGCTGTCCACACTGTCCGCGCCGAACGATCTTTCAAAAATAAACTCAAATGCCTGCTGTCTTGATTCACGTCTGTTTAACATTCCGGTTCCTCCATTGGGAATGAATGGTTTCAATCAATAAAATGCCATTCTGATTCTTAACTCTGATATTATAACACACCCTCTATCACTTTCTCAACAGTTTTATGATGAATTTCTTTGAATTTTTCTGATTTTCTTTGCGTGTGCGCAGGACTGCCGACGATTCTCCTCAAAGTCCAAAAACGAGGGAACGATGAACCCGCTTCGTCATCTTTCCCTCGTTACAACGATTTTTTCACCCATCAGCCGCCGTTTTGCATGATTTCCACATACGCGTGGTAAAAGGCACGCGCCTTTTCTTCGTCGACGCCATGCCGCTTCACAAGCGTCACCGCGACAGTATCCTCGTCATATTGCTGCCGCGCGAAACACGCTGTCTGCAAAGTAGTCTCCCAGAGCGCCACCGCCTGAGGCGGCAGTCCGGCTTTTTCTGCGATAGCTGCTGTCATATCCTGTGTCAGCATTTTTCATTTTCCTTTCTCTGTGTTTATCATATCACAGGTTTCCATCGTTTGCAAGAGATAATTTCCCCTGTTCCCTGTTTGTTCCCTGTTTCAATGGAAATTTCAAATTTTGTCTTGACAAGTCACCCCGATTTTTTTATAATAGATAGGTAATGTTGGAAACATTCGTGAAAACAGACAGAAACAGGAGTGGTATCTATATGACAACCGCATGCGTTGCAATTATTATCATCGTGCTGATTTCTTCCTTTATGTGCACGCGCCACGGCTACCGCGCCATTGGTCAGTCGATCTTACCCATTGCGCTGGTGCCGCTGGGACACATCATCGGCAGCAAGCTGCTGCTGCTACTCAAATTAAAATCCATCGTGCCCGAAATGGCGGCCATGTCGATTGTCACCGCCGTAGATGTGGCGGCGCTGGTCGCGGGCGCGGCCATTGTCATCGTGAGCGCCAAGCCGTTTTTCAGACGCAAGGCCACCCGCCGTTCCTACTGCATAGCGCTGATCGCGTTCATGGCAATTCTCACGCTGGCACTGCTCGTCAATTTCTACGGTGAACTTTGAGCTGTTTTCTTAAATCAATCAAAATAACCGCCCCGGCATTTTCTCCTTTTTATGAAGGAAAATGCCGGGGCGAATTGTTTTATGATGTTTTTTTGAATGACGCAACGTAAACGTCCGTACCCTCGTACCGAATTTTTACTGCACCGTCACATAGAAGCCTGTGGACTTGCCGCCGTAACTCACGACAATCTTCTGCTGTCCGGCGGCGGTCAGCTTGCCGGACGGCGTGCAGGTGAAGCCGCTCGTGATTTCGGCGGTGGTGTTGTCGGTATAGGTGACTTTCAGCTTCATGCCTGCGGCGTTGAAGGATTCGCCCACCGTGTAGGTTTGCTTGGTCGGCTTTTTCGCGATGGTCACGGAAGAAACCGCCTTGTTGACCGTCACATAGAAGCCTGTGGACTTGCCTCCGTAACTCACGACAATCTTCTGCTGTCCCGCTGTGGTCAGCTTGCCCGTCGGGGTATAGGTGAAGCCGCTCGTGATTTCGGAAGTGGTGTTGTCGGTATAGGTGACTTTCAGCTTCATGCCTGCGCAGTTGAAGGATTCGCCCACCGTGTAGGTTTGCTTGGTCGGCTTTTTCGCGATGGTGACGGAAGAGACGGTCTTGCTTGCCTCGTTGACCGTCACATAGAAGCCTGTGGACTTGCCGCCGTAGCTTACAACGATTTTCTGTTGACCCATTGTGGTCAGCTTTCCCGTGGGGGTATAGGTGAAGCCGCTCGTGATTTCGGAGGTTGTGTTGTCGGCGTAGGTGACTTTCAGCTTCATGCCTGTGGCGTTGAAGGTTTCGCCGACCGTGTAGGTTTGCTTGGTCGGCTTTTTCGCGATGGTCACGGAGGAAATCGCTTTGGTGACCGTCACATAGAAGCCTGTGGACTTGCCACCGTAACTCACGACAATCTTCTGCTGTCCGGCGGCGGTCAGCTTGCCGGACGGCGTGCAGGTGAAGCCGCTCGTGATTTCGGCGGTGGTGTTGTCGGCGTAGGTGACTTTCAGCTTCATGCCTGTGGCGTTGAAGGATTCGCCCACCGTGTAGGTTTGCTTAGTCGGCTTTTTCGCGATGGTGACGGAAGAGACGGTCTTGCTTGCCTCGTTGACCGTGACGTAAAAGCCTGTGGACTTGCCGCCGTAGCTCACGACAATTTTCTGTTGACCCGCTGTGGTCAGCTTGCCCGTGGGGGTATAGGTGAAGCCGCTCGTGATTTCCTTTGCAGTGCCGTCGTCATAGGTTGCTTTGAGAATCATGCCAGCCGGAGCGAAGGATTCTCCGACCGTGTAGGTCTTTTTTGTCGGCATGGATTTGATGGTTACGGCGGTAACGGACGGACCGGAGGAATTGTAGTGTATCGTGATGTCGTCTTTGCCGAGACTATTAAGATCGCCATACCTATCCGTTAAGGCATTCTTCCATTCCTGCTGGGTACCGGCGTAATAGATGTGGGAGACTTTGCTTTCAGCAGTAGCTGGCCATGAAGGTTCAAAAATGTAATCTCCTATGGATGTAACTGTTTTTGGAATGATGATACTCGTAAGCTGACTGCTGGCAAAAGCACCATATTTAATTTCTGTTACTGTGCTTGGAACCGTATATGTACCGGTTTTCCCTGCCGGGCAACAAATCAGTGTCTTTTTTGATTTATCTAACAACACCCCGTTGACACTGGCATAAGTTATGTTTTCACTGTCAACTGTAATTTCAGATAAATTAATGCAAGACGATAATTTTATAAAGGAGATTGAGGTACTACCACCATAGTTGTCAAGATTTGTTGTTACATTTTTAGGTATAAAGATTCTTTTTAAACTATCGCAACCATCAAAAGTGTCAAATGTCATATTATAAAGCCATGCATAATCTATATTTTTTAACCCATCCGGCAATAAAATGGATTCTAATTTTTTACACCCGGCAAATGTTCCGTTTAATTGCGTAATATTCTTTCCTAAAACAGCGTTTTCCAACACACTGCAATCTGCAAATGCACCTTTTCCTAATTCAGTAACGGAATCAGGAACGACGATAGACGATAGATAGTTACAATTCATAAATGCTCGATCACCTATCTTTTTGACTCCCTCCGGAATCGTGATATTTCTTAAATTAGTGCATCCATAAAAAGCATCTTTGCCTATTGTTTTCACAGTTTTAGGAATGGAATAACTGTGTCCCATTTTTTTAGGTGGATAAGAAACCAGTGTTGTTTTATCTTTGCTGAATAAAATGCCATTTTCACAAGTATGATAGGGATTGTCAGACGATACTTTAAATTCAAACAAGTGGGAAAATTCACGACCTGTTATTACACAATATTCATCTCCCCAATCATCTTCACCGATAAGACATAAAGACTTAGGTAAAGAAATACCTTCCATTTTGCTAAAAGACCACCACGAATCAAACCCTGTAATACCTTCGCCAATCACCAATTGTTTCGTTGCATCACCAACTTTTCGAAAGAGACTATAATAATCTGAATGATAGTCATAACCTTCTATTTTCCCTTTACCTGTAAGGGTCATAGTCTGAGTATCAGCGTTATAGTTCCATTGCTGTCCGCTGGGAAAAGTGCCGGACTGTGATATAATGACATTGGTCTCAACATTCGGAAGATTTCCCACAACAAAAGTATAACCATATTTTTTGGCGTATTCTTCACCGTACGAACCTTTTTCGCCATACAATTTTGTTTCAATTTCAGAGAAAAAACCATATGGAAAAGCAACTTCACCTATTTTTGTAACGCTGGAAGGAATATAGATTTGTGGCAAAGCGGTTCCATAAAAACAATATTCACCTATACTTTTTAACCCATTGCGCAATTTAAGCTCTTGCAGAGATCCGCACTGATAAAAGGCTTCTTGACCAATAGATTCCACATTTTGCGGAATATCAATTGATTTGATACCAGTATTTAGAAAAGCCCATTTATCAATGGATTTCACTGTGTTTGGAATCGTAACGTCTGTCAGTTTATAACATTGTTCAAAAAGTCCCAATTCAATGGTTTTAAGCGACTTGGAAATATTACATTTTGATAAATTACTGCATTTAAAAAAAGCGCGATACCCTATTTCTGTTACACTATCCGGTATGCTAATCGTGCTAATATTATCACAATATGCAAACGCAAAATAACCTATTTTTTTTACACTGGCAGGAATTGTAACAGTTCTAAGTGACGAGTTATAATAAAAAGCTTCTTCTCCAATTTCCGTGACAGTAGTAGGAATTGAATAACTTTGTAATGTTTTTCCAATAGGATAATCACTATCCACAACTTAAGGGTAAGAGCAAGAAGCACAAAAAAGAAATAAAATCTCGTACAAAATACCACTTGACAAAATGAAAAAGCCCAAG
>CADCNI010000051.1 GCA_902802795.1 uncultured Ruminococcus sp. | reverse complement strand
GATCATCGTAGGCGGTCAGTTCGATTTTTCTCTCTTTGCCTTTTGCCAATCTCATCGACCTCCCTCGCAAACTTCGCGTATGCCTGCGCCACCTTGCTGTTCTTGCTGTAAACAACCACGCTGCTCCCGTCGGCGGTCGCCTCCACAGCGCGGACGGACATGGGAATGCTCGTGTCGAAGACCCTGATGCGCGGCGCGTAGGTGGATTTGACAATGCTGTCGATTTCCCTGCCGATGACGGTATTGGGACGTACCATCGTCATGAGAATCCCGTCGATTTGCAGGCGGGGATTGATGGTCTTGCGCACTCTGGACACCGTTTGCAGCAACAGTTCCAGTCCTTTCGCGGAGAGATAATGCTGCTGGGTGGGAATGATGACGCTGTCTGCCGCCGCCAGCGCGTTGAGCGTCAGCACACCGAGCGACGGGGTGCAGTCGATCAGCACATAGTCATAGTCGTGTTTTACAGCGTCAAGGTACTGCGACAGCAGCCTCTCGCGGCTCATGGCGTTTACCATGCGGACTTCCGTGCCGGACAGCAGAATGTTCGACGGCAGCAGATCAAAGCCCTCCGAGTGGTGAATGATGCCTTCGCGCGGGTCAAAAGGCGTGTCGTCCATGATGTTCTGGATGATGTTGCCCACCGTGACCGGCAGATCGTCCGGCTGGCTCACACCGAGCGATACCGTCAGGCTCGCCTGTGAATCCGCGTCCACCAGCAGTACCCTCCGTCCGAGCTGCGTCAAGCCCGCGCCGAGGTTCGCCGCCGTGGTTGTCTTGCCCACGCCGCCCTTCTGGTTGGCGATGGCAATGACTTTGGTTTGATTCATGTGATTTTGCTCCTTCCTCATAAAAAATTTAGCCGACTGTTTCCAGACGGCTATGTACTGTGTGATCAGGGTTTTTCCGGGCAACAAAAAAAGCCGTCCGTTTATGTGGAAAATACATAAACAAACGGCTTGCGGGGTTGTGCCTTATCTCGCAGGAACGCTCCTGACCTTTTTTACCTTCGCGCTGGCGATTTTGTAGATCAGCTCGTCAACGCAGTCGGTGTATCTGCCTTGCCGAATCAAGTCATTTTTTAATTCGACAAGGCTATGTAACAGCAGGCGTTTTTCTTCATTCGTCAGATTGACGCGGGTTTTCTTTTCAAACATTTTCATCGGCTCCTTTCGCTTTCTATTATATACGATAGGCTGACAGGCTTCAAACGTGCGATTTTTTCATATCAACTATCCTTTCAAAGTGATACTTTTACAACAGTGCAATTCCTTTTTCGATTAGCAAGATTTTGAGGGGGTTTTTTAGCCCGATTAGCAGGAAGTCGATTTTCATTAGCAAAAAAGGCGATTTTTCTGCTAATTATTAGCAGGCTAATGAAAGAAACCTACGGCAGTCCGAATTCTTTAAGGGATTGCCCGTCAAAATAGCAAAAACCGCGAAAAGCTCCATTTTTAGGGCTTTCCACGGTCTTGACTGGCGTCACTGCCCGGGCTCGAACCGGGGGCCTCGGGCTTAGGAGGCTCGCGCTCTATCCAACTGAGCTACAGTGACATACTATTCTGTTTACAACATACCTCTACCCCGATTTTCAAAAGGCGTAAGCTCCGGCACTTTCTTAGGAGGCGGGCCCTCTATCCGACTGAGGTACTGGGACATACTATTCTGTTTACAACTTACCTTTACCCTGATTTTCAAAAGGCGTAAGCTCCGGCACTTTCTTAGGAGGCGAAAGCTCTATCCATCTGAGCTACGAAGACATACAGGCGGACTTGAAAGAAAAAAATTCCTCAAGCCAGCGGCTTGAGGAATTTTGGTGACCCGGACGACTTGACCACCGGGCCGCATGGTAGCGGCAATTGGATTCGAACCAACGACACTGCGGGTATGAACCGCATGCTCTAGCCAACTGAGCTATGCCGCCATGTTGTGTGCTGCATTGGTTTCTTCCCTTGCAGCAGCGTATTAGATTATATATGAAAGTTGATTCATTGTCAAGCTTTTTTTTGATAGTTTACAAATCGTTCATATTTAGTTGCTAATAGGAGCTATTCTAAAAAATCGGCATTTTTTACTCGCGTATCTAATCAAAATTCTTGCTATTGTACCGCACTTTTGTTATAATGATGATAGGGCAGGGGAGACTCGACAGGATCCGCATCCTGCTTTTCTCAATATAAATACATAATGGAGGTTGAAAATAGATGAATTACGGGCAGATCAAAGGCTTTAGCGTCGAGGGAAACCGCGTTCAGATTACATTTGAAAATGCGGTGGGTACCGTTTCCGCCGTCACCGATGAGATTATCAATGTCTTCTGCGGCCTTAGCTCCGAAAGCAATCACTCGTTTGCCATTGAGGGTGACAAGACGAAACCGGTCAACGTCATTGCCAACAAGATGAAAGACTACCTCATCATCTCTACTCCCAAGCTGGCAGTGTATGTCTATGACAATTTCAAAATTCAGTTTCTCAAATCCGACGGCACCCTCATTTGCCGCGATTACACGGGCGAACGTGAGGCGCAGGGCGAAGCGGTTCTCACGCAGGCGGCAATCGAGCAGGCGCGTATGGAAGGCCACATGATGGCCGACGGTATCGCGCATCATGAGATTGAAGTGTTGAAACGCATGGAGGGCGACGAATATTTCTACGGACTGGGCGACAAGTACAGCTTTCTGAATAAAAAAGGCTATGAGTTTGAGATGTGGAACAGCGACATTCCCGACCCGCATTATGAATCCATGCGCAGTCTCTACAAATCCATTCCCTTTGTCATTGTTCACCGTGAGAAAGTGGACTACGGCATTTTCTTTGACAACCACCATCGCACGCAGTTCGACCTCGGCAAGGAAAACAGCGGCTACTACTTCTTCTCCGCGGATGATGGCAATCTCGATTACTATCTGATTGCCGGAGACTCCATCCGCGCGGTTGTCAGCGGCTACACCTACCTCACGGGAACCACGCCCATGCCGCAGCTCTGGACGCTGGGCTATCAGCAGTGCCGCTGGTCATATGAAAACCGCGACGAACTGCTCGCCGTTGCCAAGGGGATGCGGGACAATCAGATTCCCTGTGATGTGCTGTACTGCGATATCGACTATATGGACAATTTCAAAGTGTTTACATGGGGAGAGGAACAGTATCCACAGCACAAGGAAATGCTGACCGATCTGAAAAAGCGCGGTTTTAAGGTTGTCACGATCATCGACCCCGGCGTAAAAAAGGAAAAGGGGTATTCGATTTACGACCAGGGTATCGAAAACGATTTCTTTGTGCATGCAACCAACGGTGACGTCTATGAAAATGTCGTGTGGCCGGGCGATTCGGTTTTTCCCGACTTCGGCCGACGCGCCGTGCGCAACTGGTGGGCGGACAACCAGCGTCTGATGACCGACGACGGCGTGGCAGGTATCTGGAACGATATGAACGAACCCGCCAGTTTTCGCGGCGAGATTCCGCCCGATGTGGTGTTCTGCGATGAGGAGCGTCAAACTACGCACGCGGAAATGCACAATGTCTACGGTTCCCTGATGAGCAAGGCCACCTATGAGGGAATCAAGCGGCATACCGGCAAGCGTCCCTTTGTCATCACCCGTGCCTGCTACAGTGGCGCGCAGAAATACACCACCGGCTGGACGGGCGACAACCAGAGCCATTGGTCGCACCTGCGCTATTCCATCGCCCAGCTTTGCAGTCTGGGACTCAGCGGCATGGCGTTCATCGGCACGGACGTGGGCGGCTTCGGTGCGAACTGCACGCCCGAATTGCTCTGCCGCTGGACACAGGTGGGCTGCTTTACCCCGTTATTCCGCAATCACGCCGCCAAAGGCACCCGTCATCAGGAGCCGTGGTCGTTTGATGAAAAAACGCTCGACATTTGCCGCATGTACATCCGTCTGCGCTATCGCCTTATTCCTTATCTGTATGATTGCTTCCGCACGGCGGAAATGACGGGACTTCCGGTTTTCCGTCCGCTTGTGCTGAATTTTGAAAAGGATAAGAACACGCTGGAAATCAACGATCAGTTCATGGTGGGCGATTGGCTGATGGTCGCTCCCATCGTCGATCAGGGCAAAGTCAGCCGTGACGTTTATCTGCCCTGCGGCTGCGCGTGGTATGATCTCCATACCGGCGAACGCTTCTCAGGCGGCGTGCGTATTCTGCGGGAAGCGCCGCTGGATACTTGTCCCATTTATGTACGGGAAGGCGCGGTGCTGCCCCTGTGGCCCGTGATGAATTATGTAGGGGAAAACAAGGTCGATACCCTTGAACTGAAAGTATTCGGCGGAGAAGGCGAATACATCCACTACCAGGACAACGGAGAAGACTATGCCTATCGTGACGGGGCGTATAATCTCTACAAATTCACCCAAAAACACGGCGCCCTTTCCATTGAGCTGGTCAACGCGGGCTACGCCGACCGTTACGAAGGATTTAAGATTTCCATGAACGGCAAGAATTTCAAGGTCAAATTTTCCGGCCGCAAGCTTGCAGGACTTCGGTAAACGTGAGATGTGAAATGTGAAGTTGTGGAGCCTTAGAAAAAATGTGCTTGGAAAATCACTATCCACAACTTAAGCACTCCCCCAGTCAGCTACGCTGACAGCCCCCTCAAAGAGGGAGTCATTTTTCGCCTCCCTCTCTGAGGGAGGTGGCACGCCGCAGGCGTGACGGAGGGAGTTTATTTCCCTAAGTTGTGGACAGTGCTTGGAAAATAGAATGATTTAACAAACAGCCGAGGGATTTCAGGCATTGGCCCGCATCCTTCGGCAGTTTTTATCTTTATTTCTGCTGTCTTTTTTCCTGTATCTCTGCTAACTCGTTGAGGCGTTCCTGCGTGATGTAATATTTCTTGTTGCAGAAATGGCAGAGCACCTCCGCTTTCCCGCTCTCGTCCGCCAGTCCGCGGATTTCCTCCGGACGCATGGTCATAAAGGCACGCTCCACGCGCTCCAGCGAGCAGTCGCAGCGATATTCCACCTCTTGGCTGTCGAAGATTTCCAACTCAAAGCCGGGCAGCGTTCTCTCCAGAATCTGTTCGGGGGTGCTGCCCTCTAAAAGCATCTGCGTGACAGGCGGCATGGTTTTGAGCATTTCCTCCAGCTTTTCAATTTCGCGGTGATCGGCGGCGGGCATGAGTTGAATGAGCAAACCTCCCGCCTTGTCCATCTTCCACAGCTTGTCAAAATGCACACCCAGACAGAAGATGGTGGGAACCTGTTCGCTGATGGCGTAGTAGGCGGTCAGATCTTCCGCCACTTCGCCCGTGACAATGGGAATCTGACTGCAATAGGGCTGTCCGTAGCCGTAATCTTTCATAACGGTGACGGTGCCCTCCTTGCCGATGGCGCCGGCAATGTCAAGCTGTCCTTTCGCGTTGGGCATGATCAGCAGACCTGCCTCTTGCGCGTAGCCGCGCACATTGCCCTTGCTGTCCGACACCGCGATAAGGGAACCGGCGGGGCCGCCGCCGTTCATGCGCAGCGTCAGCGAGGCGTTGTCCTCCTTGAGCTTGTTGCCCATGATGGAGGCGCCGGTGAGAAGTCTCCCCAGCGCGGCGGTGATAACGGGCGTGGTGCGGTGCAGTTCCTGCATTTTTTTGACGATGTCCGTTGAATCAATCGCGGCCGCCATTACCAATCCGTCGGTCGTGATGCATCTGACTAATTTGCTCATTGGGTTGCCATTCCTTTCCTTGCGGCAAAAATAATCCGCTCGCTGTTTTCACGCGGCGGCTGATCGCTCATATCGTCGTAGGCGGCGCAGATTGCCAGACCCGCCTCCCGCAGCAATTCCTCCGTTTCGGCATAGGAATAGGCCACTTCGGAAAATTCCTCGCCATACCGCTCGTAGCGGCCGTCTTCCTGTTCCTCAAAGAAATCCAGCGTGATATCCACCCTGCCGTCGCCCGCGTATTCGTTCTGCCACACGCAGTACACGTTCTCCGTCTCATAGACATAGGCGTTGTCCCCCAGCACTGCCTCGTGCTTGTAGGGGGTATTCATGTCGAACACAAACACGCCGTCCGGCTCCAGAAAGAGCGCCACCCGGCGGAGAGCCTCGACCAATTCGGCGCGGTCGGTGATGTGGTTGAGGCTGTCGAGCGTGCAGACAAACGCGTCGATGGTGCCGTACATATCCAGCTCCTGCAAACTCTGACAGAGATAGAGGATGCTGCCGTCCGATTTTTCGCGCGCCTTGGAGAGCATATCCTCCGAGAGATCGACGCCGATGACATTATATCCCATTGCGGCGAATTTCACCGTCATGCTGCCCGTGCCGCACGCCAGATCTACCAGCAAGTGCGCGTCCGGCTTGTACTGTTTGATGAGGGCGTCTATATAGGCCGCGCGCGCGTCATAGTCCACATTGCCCGTCAGTTCGTCATAATATTCGGCAAACAGCTCGTAACTCATTGTGCGTCGGTATCCTCCGCGTCAGATGACCCGGCGGCAGAGGTTTCACTCTCCGCGTCAATGCGCTGGAAAATCAGGTCGTAACCGTCGCATCCGTAATTAAGCGAGCGGTTGACACGGCTGATGGTGGCGGTGCTCGCGCCTGTCCTGGCGACGATATCGCTGTACACATGCCCGTCACGCAGCATTTTGGCCACTACCGCGCGCTGGGACATGGCCTTGATCTCCGAGACGGTGCAGAGATCCTCAAAGAAGTTGTAACATTCCTCCATGGTTTGCAGCTGCAAAATGCCGCGAAAGAGAAAGTCGAGATTTTCATCTCTCAGTTTATTGTTCATAGCCATAAAAATACCTCTGATGAATGAAATGAACCGCTTACGGAAGAAGCGGTGGTTCATCATTATTTTAACACATTCTTTCAGGAATGTAAAGCGTTTTAGCGATTTAACACGAGATAATTTTATTTTCTTAAATAATCATAGCCGGAACGGATTCCCGCAGCCGCAGTAATAGCAGGAGGGGAGCGTTTTTTGATAGCTATGCGGGGGAAGTTTTAACCATTCTTCCAAGCGATGCAGGTAAAACAAATACTGCTCTTCGGTGCCATACCGCTGGTGAAACAGCGTGGCGTAATGCAGATAATACTGCTGACCACCCGCGTTGCTGTCCTTGGGCAGCGGGGTATCGTCGTCCACGCCGCGACGATGATTGAAAAGACGCGGCGCGTCTAAAATGAGTCCCTCTAATGCGGTGATGTCGGTGTAGTCGTTATATCGGTCGAGAAATTTCTCTCTGACCTGCTGCTCCAGTTCCCTGAAAAGTGCCGCCTGCTGCGCTTCCTCCTCCGACACGATCCACAGGTCATTGCGCTGCCGTTCCGCCGGATTTTCCACGCCGATTTTCTGCCCCCATTCCTCATAAGGATGGGGATGCGCACGGTCGATGCCGTATTGCAGGGCGTTGTCCGGGGGAGAGGTGATATGGAAGCAGGTGTGCGGTTCGGGAATATACACACCGCGCTTGTCCTGCTTTTTGGGGTACTTTCCGATGATGGCGGGGGAGATGCCTTCCACCCAGACCCCGTCCCATACACTGAACGCGTGGGACGGCCAGCCCGTCACCGATGAGAAATAGGCTCCCACCGCGACGGTACTCAGCACAAAGATCAGGTCGCCAGCCTGTTTGTAATAGATTCTGCCGCTGCGCGCAAAGCCTTCGCCTTTCATCAAGGGGTCAAGCGTGCGGTGAATTCTTTTTACAATGTCTTTATTTTCAAGCGGCATTGAAAAATCCTCCTTTGTATGCGAACTGCTAACAGCTAATCCTCATTATTCTCCGCGCATTCCAGAATGAGATGGCGCAGTTCCTCCACACCTTCCCCCGTGACGGCGGAGAAGGGCTGCATATATTCCAAATCCACATCCAGTTCGTCGGGAATGGCGGCAAGGCGTTTTTTGCGTTCATTGGGCTTGAGTTTGTCAATCTTGGTGAGGACGATAATCATGGGGAATTCCCCGTCAATCAGGTAATTGAGCATGAGCATATCATCCTTGGAGGCGGGATGCCGCGCGTCGATGAGCATGACCACCAGCCGCAGGTCGCGTTCCTGGTTGAAATATCCCTCGATCAGCTCCGCCCAGCGCTTCTTCTCGACTGCGCTCACCTTGGCAAAGCCATAGCCGGGCAGGTCTACCAATCGCGCCCCGTCGAGATTGTAAAAATTGATGGTCGCGGTCTTGCCAGGCTGCGAACTGACACGCGCCAGACTCTTGCGGTTGAGGATTTTATTAATCAGCGAGGACTTGCCGACATTGGAATGCCCCGCAAAGACGATTTCCGGCATATCGCTTGCGGGAAGCTGCCCGGATGTGCCCGCCGCAAGCTCAAAATACGCGTTTTCAAATTTCATGGGTTTTCCTTCCTTTCAATATTTTAGCCGTTAGCCGTTGGCTGTTAGCCATTCAACAGCCCCCTCAAAGAGGGAGCCGATAATGCCTCCCTCCCTGAGGGAGGTGCATGTTTTGCAAGCAAACGGCGGAGGGAGTTCCATCATAAATCTTAAGCTGTGGATAGTGATTAGCCATTAGCCATTGGCGGTGATTAGTGGTCAGTGATTAGCGGTCATACTTGTGAAAATATTCAAACATGTCAAAAGACCACTTTTTTCGCCTATTATTATATATTTTATTATTTTTTTATCGCAATTAATAAGAAGAAAAAGTGGTCTTTTGGTCCAAACGCCCCGCAAAGCCCTTGAATTCGGGCTTTTTATGGGACATTTTTGGTTTGAAAAGTGGGCGAAAGACCGGAAAAAGTGGGCGAAAGATCATTTTGCAAGACTCGACCTCACAATTTTCTCACAGAAAGTGTCCCATTCGCCCGAAAAAATGTCCCATCGCCCACTTTTCCGGAAATTTTTGACCTATGCGCTATGTTTCACTATCGAAACCTGTCTGCCCCCACGGGAACGCTTCCCGGAAGAAATCTTCCAGAAAGAATTCCCATTTCACACTTTCACACTTCCCACTAACCACTAACCACTTCACACTTCACACTTCACACTTCACATTGTCGCCCAGCGCGATCTTAAAGACCTCGTCAATGGTTTTGACGGGGAGGAAGGTAATGCCGTTTTTGACTGTATCGCTGAATTCGGAAATATCCGGCTCATTGGCGGCGGGGATGATGACCGTCTTGATGCCCGCGCGCAGCGCCGCCATGCTTTTTTCTCGCAGACCGCCGATGGCAAGCACACGCCCCGTCAGTGTGATTTCTCCCGTCATCGCTACATCGCCCTTGACCGATACGCCTGTGAGCGCCGAAACAATCGCGGTCGCCATGGTGATGCCTGCCGACGGCCCGTCTTTCGGTACCGCGCCTTCGGGAACGTGGATATGGATGTCCTTGGTGTTGTAGTAATTTTCGTCAATGCCGAGCTGGGCGGCTCTGCCGCGGATGCAGCTCATGGCGGCCTTGGCGGATTCCTGCATGACGTTGCCGAGTTTGCCCGTCAGCTCCACCTTGCCGGAACCGTCCATCACAGCCACTTCGATTTCCAGCATTTCGCCGCCTACGGAAGTCCATGCCAGACCGTTGGCCATGCCGGGAATCAGTTCCTTGGGGCGTTCGTCATGCTTAAAGTGAGGCTTGCCCATGTAACTTTCGAGATTGCGGGCGTTGATGGAGATTTTTTCCGCTTCGCCCGATACGATCTTTTTGGCGCATTTGCGGCAGAGGGAGGCGATCTCGCGCTCGAGACTTCTCACGCCGGCTTCGCGGGTGTAGTCGTCAATCAGCTTGGCAACGGCGGTGTCGGAGATTTTGACCGTCTTGGCGTTAAGTCCGTTGCGCTCGATCTGTTTGGGAACGAGGTACTTTTTGGCGATCATTGCCTTTTCCTCGTGGGTATAGCTGGGCAGTTCGATGATCTCCATGCGGTCGTAAAGCGGAGCGGGAATGTCTCCGATGTCGTTGGCTGTGGTGATAAACAGCACTTCACTAAGGTCGAGCGGGATATCCAGAAAATGATCGGTGAAACCCTTGTTCTGCTCCGGGTCAAGCACTTCCAGCAATGCCGAAGTGGGGTCGCCCTTGTAGTCGCTGGCGAGCTTGTCGATTTCGTCGAGCAAAAGCAGCGGATTCATGCTCTCGGCGCGGATGAGCGCATCCACAATGCGCCCCGGCATGGAGCCGAGATAGGTCTTGCGGTGTCCGCGAATTTCCGCCTCGTCACGCACGCCGCCCAGCGACACGCGCACGTATTTGCGCCCCATCGCCTCCGCGATGGAACGGGCAATGGATGTCTTGCCCACGCCGGGAGGTCCCGCGAGACAGATGATCTGTCCCTTGATATCCGGCACCAGCGCCCGCACGGCGATCAGCTCCAGAATGCGCTCCTTGACTTTTTCCATGCCGTAGTGGTCGCGGTTGAGGATTTTTTCGACGGCATTGACGTCAAGGTTGTCCTGTGTGCGCTGCCCCCACGGCAGCGACAGGCACACGTCCAGATAGCCGCGGATGACGGCTGCTTCCGGTGTGCCAAAGGGCAGTTTGGAGAGCTTGCGGCACTCCTTGTGCAGCACGTCCTTGACCTCCTGCACCGCTTCGATGGCGTCAATACGTTTGTGGTAGCTTTCGATTTCATTTTCGGGTTCGTCGTCTCCGAGTTCCTCGTGAATGACGTGCAGCTTTTCGCGCAGATAATATTCCCGCTGCGACGCGTCCATATTTTTGGTGACCTGCCGCTCGATTTCGTCATCCAGACGGGCAAACTCCATTTCCGCGCCGATGGCCTTGTAGAGCATGACAACGCGCTCCTTGTGGGACAGGCAGTCGAGCATGGCCTGCTTGCGTTCGAGCGGGAAAGGGTAGATATAGGCGGCGCTGTCGATCATGCTGCCGAAATCGGTGGAACGGCGCTCCATGACAAAATGCATGTCGAGGTCGGGGGTGCCTTTGGTGTGGTTGAGGCGGGGAATCATCTCTTTAAAGAGGCGGTTGTGAATCGCCTGCGCCTTGTCATCCTCCTGCCCGTCCGCTATTTCCTCGGCGGGGGTGACCTCTACCGAGGCAAATTCCTCGCCGTTCTCGATCATGGAGGCATAGGCGCGGTATTCCGCCAGTACCCGGACATGCATGCTGTCCTCGGCCGGATGACGCAGCATCTGGGTAATGGTGGCGACTACGCCCACACGCTTGGACAGATCAATGGATTGTTCCTCGTCGGAGCAGTACACGATAAACACGCATTTATCCTCATAGCGCGCCTTGCGCATGGCGGCCATCATGGTTTTGCCGAATACGTCAAACTGATGCGGACAGTTCGGGAAGACCACCGCGTCGGGCAGCATGACCAGCGGCATGATTTTCTTTTTGGAATTGGAAGCGTTTTTTGCCATATTGTCTCTTTTCTCCCATCAAATGAATGTTAATTTTTTAACTTATTTACAGTAAACTATATTATAGATGATATTGCGCGGCAAAACAACAAACTTTTTATGAATAAATGCAAAACGGCAAAAAACCGCGCCGGAGCAAGGGAAAATCCCCATTTCCGAAGCGGTTGAATGTTATTGATGATAGTCCCGGAATTATTTGCGGGCTGCCTTTGCAGTTTCAACGAGAGCGGTGAAAGCGGTAGGATCGCTGATGGCGATCTCGGAGAGCATTTTTCTGTTGAGCGTCACGCCGGCCTTCTTAAGACCGTTCATGAACTGAGAGTAGTTGATGCCGTTGAACTTGCAGGCGGCAGAAATTCTGGTGATCCAGAGGCGGCGGAAGTCGCGCTTTCTCTGACGGCGGCCGATATAGGCGTAGTTGCCGGACTTCATGACGGCTTCCTTGGCCATCTTGAAGTGCTTGCTTCTTGCGCCCCAGTAACCCTTAGCGAGCTTTAATGTCTTTTTTCTTCTCTTGCGAGTGGCAAGAGCACCCTTTACACGTGCCATTGATATGTTACCTCCAATAATCGTCTGTATTGTGTGTCATATGAGATGCTTCTCAGCGGTCATCCGTCAGGATTATTTGTAGGGAAGCAGTCTCTTTACCTGAGCTACATTGGTCTTGTCGGTAACAGCAATCTTTCTCAGGTTTCTCTTTCGCTTGGTGGATTTCTTGGCGCTGTTGAGCTTATGTCTCTTGTTTGTCTTGGCGTGCAGGACCTTGCCGGTCTTGGTGAGCTTAAAACGCTTCTTCGCGCCGCTGTGTGTCTTGATCTTAGGCATTTGAAATGTCCTCCTTAATGAATTTTACTTGTTGGGCTTTGCCGCAAGGAACATCATCATGCTGCGTCCTTCAAGCTTTGCGGGCTTTTCTACGACCGCTACGTCCGCCAAAGCTTCGGCAAACTTCTTCATGATGACCAGTCCGTGTTCGGGATGACCGAGTTCGCGGCCCTTGAATCGAATGGTTGCTTTCACTTTGTCCCCGCCCTGAACGAACTTGACCGCCTGCTTGACCTTGGTTTCAAAGTCGTGGGTGTCGATATTGAGCGAAAGGCGAACCTCTTTGATATCAAACGTGCGCTGATTCTTTTTGGCTTCCTTTTCTCTTTTTTGCTGTTCAAAACGGTATTTTCCGTAGTCCATGATTTTGCAGACGGGAGGCGTTGCCTGCGGAGCGATCTTGACCAGATCGAGATTGACTTCCGCTGCTTTGTCGAGCGCCTCCGACGCGCTCATAATGCCGAGCTGGCTGCCGTCGGAACCGATCACGCGGACTTCCCTGTCACGAATATCTTCGTTAATCTGCACCTGTTGTTCTTTGCTTATGACCAAGCACCCCCAAATAAAAAGATAATTTTGTTGCAACAAAAAGCACGGAGCCAGTTGCCTGTCCTCCGTGCGAATACTCCAAACAAGCGCGCCAAAGCACGCATTTCCTCGGAAATATTGACCCACCGTCTATCTGTCAGAACGGAGGTGAGGGCAGCACAAAACCGCCAACTGCTTTATTGTCTGATTAAGTATAGCATGCTTTCCCGCGTTTGTCAAGCATTTTTTTATTTGTATCACAAAAGTCAATTTTAATTGTGAAAGAGTCTCTTTTGTCGGTACGCTAACCGCTAACGGCTAATCGCTAACCGCTAACAGCTTGGCTTTCATGAGCTTGGCGCATTTATACACGTCGCCGCAGCCCATCGTGATGACCAGATCGCCGTCCTCGGCGTTGGCCAGCACATAATTGGCAACGTCCTCAAAGGTGTGTTCGAGGTGGCAGCCGGGAATGAGCGCCTGTAAATCTTCGGACTTGATGCCCAGGTCGTCCCATTCTCTGCCGCCCATGATATCGGTCAGCACGACTTTATCCGCGATTTGCAGCACATCGGCAAATTCCTGCATATGGGTTTTGGTGCGGGTGTAGGTGAAGGGCTGGAACACCGCCCAGACACGCTTGTAATCCATCTCTTTGCAGGCGCGCAGTGTCGCTTCGATTTCGGTCGGATGATGCGCGTAGTCATCCGCAATGGTAATACCGTTATATACGGTATGGATTTCAAAACGTCTCGACGCGCCGGAGAACATGCCCAATCCCTTTTTCACATCGTCAGGGGTCGCGCCGACATAGAGACAGGCGGCGGAGGCGGCGAGCGCGTTTAACACATTGTGTTCGCCCGGCACTTTCAGCGTGATGTCGGTCAGCTTTTCCCCCTTGCGCATGAGGTCGAATTTCCAGAAGCCGCCGTGCGCCATTCCGACATTTTCGGCGTAGTAATCATTGGAGGGCTGCAAACCGAAGGTGATGATTTTCGCCTTGGTGGTATCGAGCGCCTTCATGGTGTTCGCGTCGTCGCCGTTGGCGATCACCACACCGGTGGTCTGATTGGCGAACTGACGGAAAGAGGCGATGATGTTGTCGAGCGTGCCGAAGTAGTCGAGGTGGTCAGCGTCGATGTTGAGAATGACCGCGATTTCCGGGGTGATCTGGAGGAAGGTGTCCACAAATTCGCACGCCTCGCAGACCATATTCTCACTCTGCCCCGCGCGACCGTAGCCCTCGATGAGCGCCAGCTTGCCGCCGATGACGACGGTGGGGTCGAGCTGTCCCGCCATGAGGATGGTCGTCACCATGGAAGTGGTGGTCGTTTTGCCGTGGGTGCCGGAGATGGCGATATCGTTCTTGTAACGGCGGCAGACCGCGCCCAGCAGCACAGAGCGTTCGATGGTGGGAACGCCCGATTCCTTCGCCGCGACAAGTTCAGGATTGTCCTTGGCGATAGCGGCGGAATAGACCACCAGCTCCGCGTTGCCGATATTCTCGGCGCGCTGGCCGATGGCAACCTTGATGCCAAAGGAACGCAGACGCTTGACGGTGTCGGAATTGTCGTCCACATCGGAGCCTGTGATTTCCTTGCCGTCGCCGCGCAGGATATCCACCAGCGGACACATGCCCGAGCCGCCGATGCCGATAAAGTGTATCTTTTTGACGCGTCTCAAAACCTCGTCATATTCTGTGATAACCTTGCTTCTCATCAAAATCAAATCCTTTTTTATGAAGTGACAATCCGTATCGGAAGTTTACCCTTATTTTACCACTAAAATTCATCGGTGTAAAGAGGTTTTTTCAATAGCGTGAAAGGTGAAACGGTTTTTGTACGCATTTGTTTACACCCGCATTTCCGCCTTTTTCTTTGTATTGTCCCGCATCCGCAGCACGCCGCTGCTCAGCGCCATCGCCGGGACAGACAAAAGATACCAGTAGGCGGTATATTCGAGGCAAACCTGCCCCGCGAGGTTGAGGAATTTGTCGGAATAGTCCCAGATCATCATATGCAGCCGCACGTTGAAAAGCCACCCCACGGAAAATTCCACCGCCGTAATGGTCAGGCAGCCCAGTCCGCAGCGGCTCCACAGATCGAGATCGGCATGACGCTCGTTGCATCGGTGCAGCAGCAGGAGACAGAGTCCCCCTGTCAGCAGCATCGTCCAGTGCGTGCGTCCCCGCCACGCTATTTCAATCAGCCCGTAACACACCGCGCCGATGACAAACATCACCGCGTATTCGCTTTTTTTATTCATAACACCTGCTCCTGTCTTTTTTGGTTGGTGTTTTTATTGTTCGTCGAAGCGATAGCGATATGCGGCAGGACGATCAAAACCGCCGCTTCCATTTCGTGGACGCGGCGGTTTTGTCTTTAGTCGTTGGCTGTTTCAAAAAAATCATTCATTTTCCTTGGCTTCTTTGGCCTGCTCTGTGATTTGTTTTGCTTTGGCGCGGATTTCCTCCATGTCGTAATTTTCCAGCCAGTTGGAGGGAATGGTCATATTCAGCCCGTAGTTACGCATCTGGGTGTCAAAGGAGGGCGGCTCGGCGTTGTACCAATCGACAATGACAGGCGACTGCGGATTTTCCATCACCACCTGCGTACACTCGCCTTCCCCCGCGTCCACATTCACATCGCGATAGTGATACTGAATGTCCGAATTGACATAGCAGACCAGCCGTTCTTTCACGACGCGGTACTTCCACACATGATAGTCGCCGCTGACGTATTCCCTCGTATTGACTGTGAGATTGCCCACGGTGTCAAAGGCAAAGCGCAGCCGCAGGTATTCCCCGCACCGCTCCGACGTTGCCAGACCGAGGGACGGAAAATCCTGCTTACCCGAAATTCTGGCTCTGTCATACGCCTCCACCGCGTTCATTGCGGCTTGGATGTACGGTTGCAGTTCTTCCTCCGACATCGCCGAAAACGCTTTGTCGGAGCGGAGTGCTTCACCGCTTACATCGCCCGGACTGACGCTTGCGGTGGCGTTCTTTTTTGAACCGCAGGCGCATAAACCCGCCACCGTCACTGTCATGGCCAGCAGCAACGCCGTGATTCGTTTTGCTTTCGTTTGTTTCATTGTCGTTCCTCCGTTTTCTGTTTTTCCACGAATGGACGCGTTTCTTCCACCCACGAGGCCCGCGCCGCTTTGTGATAACAAAAGGATACCTTATCTTTCTATCCAATCTTTGACTTTTCCTTAAATATACAGTAAAATCCGTGTGAAAAATTCATGAAGAAAAGCCGCGTTTGTCCGTGGATTCGTGGATTCGTAAATCCGTGGACAAACGCGGCTGCTTTCTTTATTCGTCGTTTTCCTCGTTCAGGCCGAGATCGACGCGTTCTTTTAAGAAATCAAAATATTTTTCATTCTCGCCCTCAAATACTTCGGGACCTTCCAGCATATAGGCTCTCAGCAGGTATTCCACCGCGTTGCTCTCGTCCCCCAATTCGAGGCAGGTTTCGCCCAGCATGAGCATGACGAACGGATTGCCGTAGCCCTGTCCGCTGAGATTCCCCCGCGCGCGGTCGAAATAGCCGAGGGCGGTTTCGTATTCCCCCCAGAGGAAGTAGAGATAGCCGATCGAGGCTTCAAACCACATGGATTCGCCATAGGCATTGCGCGGTTCGGGAATCAGCCCCAGCGCCGTTTCCCAGACCTCCAGCGCCTTTTCGTATTCCTCTGTGTCGCAGAAGGCGTTGCCCGCCTCCGCCAGTTCGTCCAGCCGCTCGCTGCGTTCCTGTGTCAATTCATCCATTCGTTTCTGTCCTCTCTTACACCACTGAAATAGAAATGCTGACAATAATGATGCCTGCGACTACCTGCGCCGCGTTGCAGAGTGCCGTGACCCAGAAATTCATCTCACCCGCCTGTTTCTGTATCAGGTCATTGAACAGAGAAACACTGGCGAGCAAGCCCGCAAGAAGCAGAACCGCCGCCATCGGATAGAGGAAGAAGGAGAAGAGGAATGCCGCCGCACAGGTCATCGTCAGCGGGAAGAACGCCACGGAGACGGTTTTCAGCGTTGTCATAAAGGACAGATGCTTCTTTTCGATCAGCAAAAATCCGTAGCCGATGCCAGCCGCCGCCGCCGTGAAGCCCGCCAGCGTGAGCAGCGAAAAGAAGAAAATGGCAAGCAGCGCGCCGAAAGTGTAACCCTCCAAAAAGGAATCCATACCGGCGAAGGTACCGAACACCTTGCTGATGACCCAGTTCAGGCCATTTCCCGTCATGGCAGCGGTGCAAAGCGCTCCGACGATGACATTGAGCGCGGCAAAGACCGCCCACACGTAATCATCTTTTGTGATGACATCCTGTGCCGTTTTGAGCGGCTCGGGCGTAAAGAAGCCTTTGGCGTGGGTCAACCAGTCGGTCAGCAGCGAGACAAAATCGAAACCGCGACTTGCGGGGGATGCGGACGGCGCTGGCCGCTGCACAGGCGCGCTTTGCGGCTGATAGGGAGGATAATAGGGCTGCTCCGAAGGGACATCGGGTTCCCGATCGGGTTCGGGCTGCGGGGCGTAATCCGACGGCTCCTGTGTCAGATATGTAGGTTCTTCGTCGTAGGCATAGGCGTCGATGTCGCTGATGTCGACGCTTGTTGCCGTCTCCGTGTCACTGACCGCCGTGTCGGGTTCATAGGCCATGCCGCAGTTGGGGCAGATGCCGTCCGGCCCGAGAATAGTGCCGCAATTGGTGCAAAAATTGGTCATAATCAATCAGTCTCCGTTTCTTAATTCAATGTGAAATGATTCAATGTGAAGTGTGAAGTTATGGGGTTATTACTGCATTTTTGACTAAAAGCCTTTTTATTTCTGTCATGATGTTGCTCTTAACCCTGTGAAGCTCGTTCTAATGAAATTTCACATTTCACACTTCACATTTCACACTCATTCCGTGTTGATTTCAGGAAATGCCACCTTGACGGACGTGCGGAAGTCCCGCAGCGCCTGTTCGGAGGATTTGAGTCCGCTGGCGTATTCGTTCATGTAGGTGTTGAAAATGCCGCGGATGTCGTTGTCGTAGACGGTCATGTGCTGCATGGAAACGCCCCGTGCCGCCACAGAAAGCTGCTGGTAGTAATTCTGTCCGCCGATGAATTGGTCCTCAAACTGCGGGTCAAAGCGAATCTGTGAAACGACCTCGCTGCTGGCGGCAAATTCGCCGGAGGTGCGGAAGTATTTGACCGACTCGTCCAGGCGCGTCGGGTCGTCGGTACAGGCGGTAAAGAGCGAGACGAAATCTGCCGCCGCTTCCTTTTCCTTGCTCTCGGTGCATACGGCAAACCAACTGCCGCCCCAGCAGTAATTGGCGGGGCCGGGAATGACCGCCCAGTCGCCGTAGCTGCCCTCGCCCTTCATAGTGCCGCCGCACGCCTTTTTCATGACGTACAGCATGCAGATACCGGAGGAAAAGTAGCCGAATACGCTTTGCGTGTCGCTGATGCCTTTGAGCCATGCCTCTGACCACTGCTCGGCGGTGTACAGCAGATGTTCCGACGCCATCTTGCCCATGTAGTCCATATAGGCCTTGCGCCGGTCGCTGATCACCAGCTTTCCCTCGCTCACCCAAGGCTGATCGTCCGCCGAAAGATAGGGCGTGAGCATATCCTCCTGTCCGGCGAGCATGCGTGTTTTGCTGTCGGAGGCTTCGTCGATCTTTTTGGCGGTGGCATAAAAATCGTCCCAGTTGCCCATCATGGCCTGCACCTCGTCGGGATTGTCGGTACCGAGATAGACCTTTGCCATGGAGCGGCGGTACATGAAGATGCCGGGGTCGGCCTGCCAGCCTACCGCCTTGATTTGACCCTTGCTGTTGGTCGCCGCCTCCACCGTGTAGGGAAAATAGCTGTCGGCGCTGACGGGAAGTCCTAAAAAAGCGACGTCTGCCGTGACGTCGGATTCGATGTATTGCTTGATGTTGTCGGGAGAGAGCATGAACACGTCGGGAATGTTCGCTTTCTTTTCCAATGCGTCATGCAGTTCGGCGGCAAAGTCGCTGGAATGGACGGCGCGGATCTTCGCGTCAAAGCTCACCTTGTAGCGGGTGGATTTCAGAAAATCCTCCAGTTCTTTTTTGTATTCCTCCGAATACACCCAGACGGTGATTTTCTTTTTGCTTCCGCAGGACGACAGCACCGCCGTGATGCTCCCCACCAGAGCCGCCGCCGTCAACAGGGCGATCCATCTGCGAAACAGATTCAATTTTCGGGATTTCAAACCAAATATTTCTCCCCTTTATCGGCAAGACTACTATTATTATAGCGCATTTGTGTTTTACATACAAGAGAAATTGTGTGAATATTATTTGTCGAGGTTGTGATATTATCATTCATTTACAAAAATCAGCCAAACCTGCCGCTTTTCTGCTGTACGGATTGCTGTTTTACGGGTGTGTAAAATATGTGTTGCCGCTGCTGCTGCCGTTTCTGTTCGGACTGAGTGTGGCCGCGCTGGTGCAGAAGCCCGCCGCGCTGCTGTCTTCCCGTGTACCTCACCTGAGCCGCAAGGTCTGCTGCGTCCTGATGACATCCGCGCTGCTGCTGGTGATTGCCATGGTTGTCTGCGGGGCGGTCTGCTCCGCCGTGGGTAGCGCTATATCTTTCTGCCCCGGCATTCCGGACTATCTGGAGCGGGCGCGGGAATGGATGCGGACTTCGGCGGCGGGTGCGGAGCCAAGCGCGTGGGGACGGTTTGTGGGGTTCGTTTCGGTCGGCGCACAGTGGTGTCTGGATTTTTTCTCGGAAAACTACAAGCAATACCTCCCGTCGCTGCTGCGCCGTTCCACCTCGCTTGTCAGCGCGCTGCCTGCCGCGTTCACGGCGACGGTGTTCGGCGTGATGGCCTCGCTCTTTGCCTGCGGGGAATTTGACCGCATACGGCGCACGGTCAGGGAATTCCTTCCGGACAGCGTGGCCGGAACGCTGTCTTTTGTCCTGCGCACCACAATGCATACCCTGACGGCGCTGCTCAAAACTTACGGCACGCTTATGGCCATTACCTTCGGGGAACTGGCGCTGGGGTTTTCTCTGTTACGGCTGATGGGATACGATACGGGGAATATCCTCACCAACGCGCTGGTGATCTCCCTTATCGACATTCTGCCGGTGCTGGGCACGGGAACCGTCCTGATACCGTGGGGGCTGTTTGAAATGGTGACGGGGCAATGGACGCTGGGCGCGCTGCTTTTGGGAATGTTTGCTGTCATCGGCACCATGCGCAATTTTCTGGAGCCGCGCTTTATCGCGGGTCATCTGGAACTGCATCCCTTTTTCACGCTCGCGGGGGTGTACATCGGAGGAAAGCTCTTCGGCGCGGCGGGTATTGTTGTCATGCCGCTTGCCATGCTTCTGGTGAAGCGCCTGCGGGAAGGAAATGAGAATTTAGGAACTATGCAGAAATAATTGATACATTTCACTTTCTGAAACACGCAAGCATACTGTATTTTTAAGCAGAAAATGACTGATTAAATTCTGCATAG
>CADCNI010000050.1 GCA_902802795.1 uncultured Ruminococcus sp. | reverse complement strand
TCTCGGCTCTCTGATATTTTTGATTTCTTCTTTTAGCGTTTTTATATCCATACCTCTATTTTACATCTTCCTCTAAAAAAAGTAAATGCTTTTACCCTGGTTGATAAACGGGCAAATCTATTGTCTTATCATCCTATTTTACATCCTGCTTGGGAGCGGGGCAAACGGTATTCCGTGTGTCTTGGCATATTTCTCCGCCGCTGAGCCGCTTTCACCCGCTATCAGGAGATTTTCACACTCCTCAAAAGCGGTTGGATGGATTTTACACACACTTCGCGGAATAACCACGCGGCACAGCGAATGACAGCGTTTGAACGCGCATTCTCCGATTTCCGTCACATGATCGGGTACCGAAAAGGATGTCAGCTCTTCACACCAGTTGAACACATACCCCGGCAGTTTCCTGACAGCAGACGACATCACCACTTCTTCCAATCCTTTGCATCCGTCGAAAGCACCCTCCCCTATTTTCGTCACACTGTCAGGCAAATGCAGCGCGGTCATCGAACGGCAGCGTTCAAACGCACTTTCGCCAATTTCAGTCAATCCGTCCGGCAAATGGAGCGACTGCAACGCAAAACAGAAGTAAAACGCATTTTTTTCTATTTTTGGATACTGTCGGGCAGCGTTACCGACACCAGTTGACGGCAATCATTGAATAAATCCTCCGCTGCTTCTGTCACGCCGTCCGGAAGAATCATCCGGCGCAAATTTTTTGACCCCCGGAACGCTCCGTCGTCAATCACCTGCACATTGACAGGAATATCCACCGTTTCGAGCGAATGACAGCAGGCAAACGCGTCTTTTCCGATCTTCGTCACTGTAGGTGGAATAGAAACCCTGCCTGCGTCAAAGCACAGATAAAAGGCTTCGTTGCCAATGCTCACCACAGGGCGCCCGTCAATTTCATTTGGAATCTCAATCGCTGTCGTTTTCAAGTCCTCCACACCGACAATCTGCACGCCGTTCCGCCCGTTTTTGTAGCGGTACTGCCCATCAAAAATGTGATACTGCAAGAAGATCACCTTTTCATTCACTATAGATTTTCCTGCCGCCGCAATAGGTAGCCTTGACTTTACCGGTCAATTCTTCCCCTTTAAAAACAGCGTTTTTCGACTTGCCGTGCAGTTTGTCGGGATCAACCACCCATTTTTCCTTCCTATCCACCAGCACAAAATCCGCAGGTGCGCCTTCCCGAATGGCGCCGCCGGGAATGCCCATGATGGACGCAGGATTGGTTGACATCAGCTTTACGATTTCATTCAGTGTCAGCGTTCCGCTCATGTAGGTGAGCGTTGCCGCGAGGGAAGTCTCCATACCCACCACTCCATTGGGAGCCGCCACAAAGTCCGCCTTGTCGTCGGGCGTGTGCGGCGCGTGATCGGTCGCAATCGCGTCAATAGTGCCGTCCTGCAATCCGCGAATCACGGCAAGGCGGTCTTGCTCCGTGCGAAGCGGCGGATTCATGCGGTAATCTGCGTCACGCCCCAGCACTTTTTCCTGCGTATAAACAAAATAATGCGGCGCGGTTTCACAGGTCACTTTCACGCCACGCGCTTTTGCCTGACGTACCACTTCAATGGACTCCTTCGCGCTGACGTGGCAGATATGCACCGGCGCGCCGCATTCCTCCGCCAACGTGATGGTGCGCTCTATATCCTGATACTCCGCCGCCGAGGACATCCCTTTCACACCGAGCGTTTCGGAGGCCAGTCCCTCGTGCACCTTACCGCCTGCCGCCTGCTTTAAGTCCTCACAGTGGCAGAGAATCGGCAGACCCAGCCGCTGTCCCTCTATCAACGCCTGCCGCAGCATTTCGTCATGTTCCACCGGACGTCCGTCATCGGAGAGAGCAGCCGCGCCTGCTTCTTTGAGCGCTGCGTAATCACAGCAACCCTTGCCCGAAATGCCGTTAGTAATCGCCGCCGCAGGGTAAACATTCACACCCGTCGCCGCCGCTTTTTCCTTGATATATGACACAATCTCCGGCGTGTCAACTGTGGGGACGGTATTGGGCATGCATACCAGCGAGGTCACACCGCCTGCCGCTGCCGCCCCGCAGCCCGTGAGAATATCCTCTTTCTGCGTCTGACCGGGATCGCGCAGATGCACATGCATATCCACGATGCCGGGAATCGCGCAAAGTCCCTCTCCGTTGAGTACCTCGTCCCCCTCCTGCGGCGCAATCTCGCCGCCCACGTGTGCAAACACGCCGTCTTTCACCAGTATATCCCCGTGAACAGTGCCATCCGCGTTAATAATATCCACGTTTTTAATAATTGTCGCCATGCATAACAACCTTTCTTTTGCCATAATAAAAACAGGCGGATCATTTGCCACAATCCGCCATGTTTCCTTTCATTTAGATGTGAATATCGCCAAAGACCTTGATCTTGTCGATTTCTTCCGCACTCATGAACTTATCATAGGAATGAACCGCGTCCGTATTGCCCATCTCCGCCTGTAAATCGCTGATGTACTCGGAACGGGTCTTGACCCTTGACACACGGCGCACGCCGTTGCCCCGCATTCCACGTCTGGCATTCTCTTTGGCGCGTTCCTGCGGAGAAAGGTAGGTACTTCTCTCTTTATTGGCTGTGCCGCGTCTGGAATAAACCGAACGCTCTTTTCCAGTGAGATCATCCCACCAATCGCGCAATGAATCAGTACGTTCATTGAGCAGTTCACGCAACGCTCTGCCTTCCGACTTCGCCCAGTAGGAGAACACCTCATAAGCGTTATCCGTGCTGACCGGCATCGTCTTAAGCAGCGGACTGTTGGGTCGGGCGATACTGATGACCGCGATTTCGGGAGGGTTGTTAAATCTCACACGCGTGGGACTCCCCAGACCGCGCGTCACATACATTGTGCTTCTGGCCAGCCGGTATTCACCGGCGGTGTAAGCGATCTTATTGTTGCGGATAAGGCGGTCGATAAATGGGATTCTGTAATATCCGCCGTGAGTGCCTCCGGCAAACACGACCGATGCGCCCCAGCGCGAATACGCCTCAAAACCCTTGGCATAATTGGTCATCAGAATAACGGTGGCGTCCTTCGGACAACTGCCCAGTGCTTTTTCCACATCATCGGTGCGCACCTTGTTAAACTTCCATTCTTCCACCGGCTTTGTCTCATCCGCATTCAATCCGGGACAGAAACCGTAGATATAGATTCTTTCGCCGTCCACATTGATTTCCGCTCTGGAATTGTTCAGGATGACGCCCCCCGCCTCGCTAACAGACTTGACAAAATTCTTGTGTAAGCCGCCGTTGCCGAGACGAAGATCCTCTTTGCCGGGAACCATAACAACAGGAATATCTCTGCCCACCGCGTCGAGGAAATCATAGAACGCGTCAAGGTCTTTGGCCTTAGCGTCCCCCATATTGCCGGTAAAGAGAATATAATCCGGCCGTTCTCTTTTGACCTTTCTCGCCAGCTCCGTGTTTTTATTGCCGAAATACATACTGTGCAAATCGCTGATCACGACAAACTTCATACCATCAAGCACTCGCGGCAATCCGTTGACTGTCAGCGCCTTATGTGTAGTGGACAGCACATACTTGCTCCTGCTGAATTCAAGATAAATCATACAGGCCACAAAAGCCACCAGAATGACAGAGACGGTAAGCCAGTTTGGAATCAACATAGCGCATTCCCCCATTTACTCACAATATTCTGTCTTTATTATACATGATAATTTGCGATTCGTCCATACCTTTTCACAATAAATTTACTATTTTTTTCGTTTCATTTTATAACACATTTCCACATATAAAATGACGGTACCGATATCATCTGAAATATCGGTACCGGTTCCGGCTATATGCCGCCGTGGCTATTTTGTTTTTCTCTGACTGATTTCACTCAGTTTTCCCTCAGCGAATATCTTTTTGATCACTTCGCCACAATCAAATTAGACTGTACTTTGGACTCACCCTTTACCGTTTATTTATTCAGCAGCTTGTAAAACCTTTTCATAAAAGCTCACTTGCCTTCCGGACTTCATAAACTTTTTTCGCGGTGACGCCGTTTCAGATTCTCATGGGACTCAACCTTTTCTATCTGTTGTTATTTGTCAAAAGCTTTCGCCTCGAAATAATCATACATCGGATTTTGCCGCTGCATTCTACTGCCTTTCGGCCTCTTTCTATGCTCAACATTGGCTTTCTCTGCGTTGTTCGCCTAGAGCTGTCAATGATTCACTCTTCATCATGTATAATTTTTACTGCCCGCAGCTATTACCTTTCACTTTTTCATTGTCATCATTCTGTAACGGAACATCCCGCCCTTTTCACGACTGGCTGAGATTTCCTTTCGCTGCTCTCAACTATTTTCACTCATCACACACGTCTCTGCGTTTCGCTTCCTCTTTGTACTCCCGTGTTATCCACTTTGATGCTCTTCTGTGCGAACGCCTATCAACAGCAGTAATGTTTATACATTCGCGCGGCTTTTACTGCCTGATCCGTTTTTGTTTCTTTCGCTTTTCGGATATCTTTGGCAGCTTTTCAGGACTGTAGTCCTCGATTTAAAGCGGCTTTCCGTTCCGCTTTCTTGCTTACATATTATCGAAGCCTTTTGGATTGCTCATTGCGGCAATTGTTAAGGCATTTCAATCAACATTGTTGCGCCGGTTTTTATCCTGCATTTGTCGATCTGCTTTTTGCTTTCGCATTTCGGATCGCTTGCTATAAAAACTCCTGAGCGCGGATTGCCTTTTTTATTGCGCTGCAATCTCAGTTCCGTGGGCTTCGGTTCCGATGTGCTGTGAGGCTGTCATTTCATCCATCGGATCCACCCCGTTTCTTTTTATGATGCTCAATCAAGTGTTTCAAAGAATCAATCTTACGTTTCGGGTTGTTCCCATACGTCGATTGCAAACAGCCGCTTGATCTTTTTGATCTTTTTGATCTTTTTGATCTTTTTGATCTTTTTGCTTTTTGATCTTTTTGATCTTTTTGATCTTTTTGATCTTTTTGATCTTTTTGATCTTTTTGATCTTTTTGATCTTTTTGATCTTTTTGATCTTTTTGATGCAAGCTTTTCAATTCTTCAATTTCCATCTCGTCTTAATGTTTTTCATATTCGATCGGGATTTCTTTTTCGGAACTGACCTTGAGCTGTTTTTCTTCTTTTTCCCTCCCTCTCTTAAGCTCAACTATAATATATCACACCTTTATCGTTTTGTCAATAGTTTTTTTAAAAAAACTTGAAAAAATTTATTTATTTTGAAATATCTTAAATTTCCTATTGACTAATCGAAAAAAAGCGTGTAAAATACATATGTCCGATGGACGGAGACATATTTCACCAGGTTCATCTGACGGCAGCGATGTCCGGAGGCGCTCCCGCCGGACGACCAGATTTTTGAAACGAGGGACACCATGAGCGAATTTGATGCAGACGCTTTGGAGAAGGATAAGGCACAAGCGCCGACCGAAGCACAGGACGAGGCGGATGACGGCGAAATCGAAGATTCCATCATCACGCTGATCGACGACGAAGGACGTATGTCCGACTTTGACGTTCTGGATGCGATAGAAACCGACGACGGTCGGTTTGTGGCACTCCTCCCGCTGGCCTCTATGGATGAAGAAACCGGCGACGGTGAATACATCATCCTCCGTGTGGACACTGTCAACGGCGAAGAAGAGCTGGCGGAGATCGAGGATGAAAAGCTGGTGGAGGCGCTGGCGGATCTGTTTCAGGAACGCTTTCATGAGCTTTACGAAACCGAAGATTATCTCATAGAATAATCCCGCCGTTTCCGCATATATTACTACTGCCAAATCATTTTACATCATCATCTGACAATCGATTATTCTGCCCGATTCGCGGACTGTGCTTTTATAACCCTACAACTTTTTCATCGGGAGCCAGCACTCCGGCGGTGAATTGCAGACCTCCCGCAGTCATGAACTGAGTACGGAAGCAGGGAGCGTGAAGCCGTCGGGATGGCACCCACCTGTTACTCTTAGTAGCAGGTTATTTAAAGCCCATTACGGTCGGGCGGAATTTTATTTTTGCCTTTGTCTTCTGAAAAACAACCCCCGAATGATACTTTCGGCTGCTGCCGATCTGTCATTCGGGGGTGTTGTTTATCGCGCCGGATTTTGTTTATCGAATTCCGATGTACATGTGAATTTCGCAGTTGTCGGCATCGGCGTTCTGGTATTCCTCAAAATCACACACAAACGTGCGCGGCAAATCCATTTTCCACAGTTCTTCCCAAAACGCGACGCATGCTTCTACCATATTCCCTCTCACCACGAATTTGGCATATTTCCCTGCCGGAATCACCAGATTGCTTGCTCCGTCCGGCAAATGCGCCGCGTCCGTCGTCTCACAACCTACCATTGTTGTATACGTGCCTTTCTCATCACATTCATAATCCGCGTAGATTTCCAGCGCCTTGCCGGTGGTTTTGGCGGAGATGGACGAATAAACGCCTTTGCCGTAAAAATCGTTCCACAACCCGCTGATGGTTTGGTGCATATCGGGCGCGCTGTTGCTCGTGCGCGCCGACAGCCCGACCACCGTTTTCTCGCTCAGTTCCACAATTTCGTAGTTCATGTGTCATACCCCGTTTCTTCTGTATATTGTATTTGACGGTCTGTTTTCCCAACCGCCCTTACAATATAACACACCAAACAGGACATCTGTATGTCATGTTATCCCTCTGTTTTTTTCTCTCGCGCATACAAATTAAAAAATTCCTCGGCCATACTCGCCATTTTTTCCCGCAGCCGCGGCGGTCCGAGAAGTTCCACGCGCGTGCCAAAGGAAAGCAGACAGCTCAGCGCGCTCTGTTCGTCCCAGAATTCAAAATCCAGCAGCAGCCGTCCATCGTCGAGCATCGTAATGCACTCGCTTCCGAATTCTTCGAGCAGCCGCCATCTTTCCGTGACAGAAAAGGCCGCCCTGACCCGTACCGCCTGATGTGGCTGCTTTGAAAAGGAAAAATCCGGCAGCGGGGCAGCGCGCTTTTCAAATATGGCATCCATACATTGCAGCTCGGTCATTCGCGCCAGCTTGAACATTCTGTAATCTTGTCTGCGCTCGCAGAATCCCCACAAATACCATGACGACCACCTGTAAATCAACAGATACGGTTCGACAGTCCGCTCTCCCTCTCCCCCGGACGAATGATAGAAAAAACGCACCTTTTTGCCGACTGTCACCGCATACTGCAGCAATTCAATCTTTGGCGCAAGGCTTGACTTGTACCACGACGACAGATCAATCAACATATTGTCGCCAGAAGTGAGACAAGCCGAACTGTCAAGCGACAGCTTTTCCATCAACTGCTTGTATCGGTCGGTGCCGCTCACACTGTCCAGTCCGCGCAGCCCTGCCAGAATCGCCCGCATTTCATTCGAGGTCAGAATGACGCCGCCTGTCTTGTAGCCGGGCATAATGGAAATGCCGCCGCCCTTGCCCTGCTCTGTCACGATGGGAATTCCCGCAGCGCACAAGGTATCCATATCCCTCGCAATCGTGCGGCGGGACACCTCAAACCGTTCTGCCAGATAAGGCGCTGTCACTTTCTCTCGCTGAAGCAGCACCGACAGTATGCTGATGAGTCTGTCAATTTTCATGCTTTCACCCTCCACCGTGGCATATGGGACGGCGTCACGCCGCCAGTTCGCTAATCCAGACACGCTTTTTGAAAAGCACCAGCGTGATGGCCAGCCGCACGCATTCCTCCAGCGACAGGGTGAAATACACCGCCCAGATCGGCCAATGGAACGCAAACGCCGCAAGAAGTCCGAGCGGCACGCCGAAGCCCCATGTGCCTATCATGTCAATCCACATAATGTAGTTGGTCTTGCCTCCGCTGCGCAGCACACCGCCGCCCAGAATCATGTTGAGTATCTTGACCGGTGCGATCACGGCATAGACAAGCAGAACCAATGACGTCAGGTGTTTCACCTCTCCGCTCACGTTGAAAATCCGCACATAAAAAGGATTGACCGCTGCCAGCACACACGACAGCAGCAGCGAACCGATCAGCCCCCAGCGGATAAATTGTTTCCCTGAAACGTAGCCCTCGTCAAATTTCCTTTCTCCCAGCAGCTTGCCTACGATAATGCCCGAAGCAGACGCCATGCCCGTCATCGCTCCGATGGTCAGCGACTGAATCGGATTGGTCAGCGTCATCGCCGCGCAATCGTCCGTGCCGATGCGTCCGTAAATGACGGCATACACATTCTCGCCCAGTCCCCAGAAAAATTCCGTGACCAGCAGCGGCACCAGCACGCGCAGATATAGGATGAATTCCCCCCGCCCCCGCAGAGAGGCAAATCGTAGAATAAAACCTATCTTCCGCGCCTGCGCGATAAGGAAAACCGCCAGAATCGCGCATTCCGCCAGCCGTGCCGCCGTGGTCGCAATCGCTGCGCCCCGCACCCCAAGCGCGGGAGAGCCGTATTTTCCAAAAATCAGCACATAATTGAGCGCTGTATTCATCAAAGCCGCCGCTAAGCTCGCAAAGAGCGGGAAGCCCGCCTTTCCCTTGCATCGCAGCAGCGTGGAGATCAGCAGCGAAAACGCCTGCGGCACAAATCCTGCCGCCACCAAAAACAAATATTCCCCCGCGACGGCGACAGTGGCCGGATCGCCCGAATACAGCGACATAATGCCTGTGGGCAGCAACAGCGAAACCGCCGCGAACACGCCCGCGACCGCCGTCATCACGCCCGCGTTGAGCGCAAACATCCGGCTCACTCCGGCAGTGTCGTCCCTTCCGATGTACTGCGCGAAAAGAATTCCCGCCGCTGCCGCAATGGCCGACGCCATCACCGTAAAAAGAGAGGCAAATTTGCCTCCCAGTCCGATGGCCGCCACGCTCACGCTGCCAAGCTGTCCCGTCATCATCTGGTCAATCACCCCAAAAGAAGCCTGCACCAGACTTTGCATCGTAACGGGAAGCGCGATTTGCATCACCGTTTTTCCGAAATGCTTCATTTACTTCATCCTTTCAATCGTGTGGTGTGTGGTATGTGGAATATAAAGCTGCGCAGGCTCCGCGGACTTGGAACAGAAAATACGCTTCACAGCTTCATCTCACATTTCAATTTGCACCCACTGGTAAAATTGTAACCAATCCCCACGCCATTTGCAAAGGTTAATCGGATAACCTATTACAAAGATGGAAGAGATAAATTGTAATATTTTTACTTTTTTCCTTTTTTCACTTCACATAAAATTTTGGATACCTCTTAACAGTAGCACAAATTCCGCTGCTGCGCAAGATTTATTTGACATTACTCCAATAGAATGTTAGAATGATAGGAAGAAATCCCTCTCATGAAAGGAGTTTTTCCAAATGAAATACACGCAGGAACTGTGTCCCATCCTCCGGAAGGAACAGCTCAACGCCACCACTTTCAGCTTCCTTGTGAAATCCGAAACCGCCGTCGCAACGATGCGTTGCGGACAGTTTGCCAATCTGCTGGCGGACGGCAAGACCCTTCGCCGCCCGATCTCGGTCTGCGACTTCGACCGCGCCGAGGGCTGGATCCGCTTCGTCTTTGAGGTGCGCGGCGAAGGCACCGGCATCCTCTCCCGCAAATCCGAGGGCGATTCCCTCGATCTTCTCGCCCCTCTCGGCAACGGCTTTTCCGTTGACCCGGGCGAAAAGGCGGTCTTTGTGGGCGGCGGCATCGGCGTGCCTCCCCTTCTCGGCGCGTCCAAGGCTTACGGCGGCAACGCGACCGTGCTTCTCGGTTTCCGCAGCCGCGGCGCCATGATTCTCACGGAAGATTTTAAGGCAAACGGCGCCGATCTTCGCATTGCCACCGACGACGGCTCCTTCGGTCATCACGGATTTGTCACGCAGCTTCTGGAGCAGCGCCTCGACGAAGCGGACTGCGACGCGGTCTACGCCTGCGGTCCCAAGCCCATGCTGATGCTCACCGCAGCAGCGGCAGAAAAGCGCGGCATCCGCTGCATGGTGTCGCTCGAAGAAAGAATGGCGTGCGGCATCGGCGCGTGCCTCGGCTGCGCCTGCAAAACCCGCCGCGAGGACGGCAGCGAAACGTATCGCCATGTGTGCAAAAACGGACCGGTCTTTGACAGCAGGGAGGTTATCTGGGAATGAGCAGACTCAACGTCAACATCTGCGGCGTGGATTTCAAAAATCCCGTGATCGCCGCTTCGGGTACCTACGGCTTCGGCCGCGAATACAATGAATTATACCCCATCGGTAAATTGGGCGGCATCTCCTGCAAGGGCATGACCATCCGCGAGAAGCTCGGCAATCCGCCGCCCCGCATCGCGGAGACCCCCGACGGTATGCTCAATTCCGTCGGCTTGCAGAATCCCGGCGTGGATCACTTCCTCGCCCATGAACTGCCGTGGCTGCGGCAGCAGAACATCGTCGTCATCGCCAACATCGCGGGCGGTTCCGAGGAGGATTACGCCGCCATCGCGGAGAAAATCAACAACGCAGATGTGGATATGGTGGAGCTGAACATCTCATGTCCCAATGTCAAGGCAGGCGGCGCGGCGTTCGGCACCTCACCCGAAACGGCGGCGCACATCACCTCCGTCGTGCGTGAGAAATGCCGCAAGCCTCTGATGGTCAAGCTCTCCCCCAACGTCACCAATATCGCTGAAATCGCCGTGGCGGTAGAAGCGGCCGGCGCCGACTGCGTGTCGCTCATCAACACCCTTCTCGGTATGCGCATTGACATCCGCACCCGCCGTCCCATCCTCAAAAACAACAAGGGCGGTATGTCCGGTCCCGCCGTCTTCCCCATCGCCGTGCGCATGGTCAATGAGGTCTACAACGCCGTCAAAATCCCGGTCATCGGTCTGGGCGGCGTCTCCACCTGGCAGGACGCGATTGAAATGACCCTCGCGGGCGCTTCCGCCATTCAGGTCGGCACCGCCATGTTTACCGACCCCTACGCGCCTCTTTCCGTCATCGAAGGAATGGCGCGTTATCTCGAAGACAACAACATCGACAATATCTCCGAACTGGTCGGCGGTGTGCAATTATGGTGATTCTGTCGGTTGATTTCGGACAGGCGCGCACCGGCATCGCGGTCTGCGACAGGAGTGAATTTCTCGCCTCCCCCGTCACGGTCATTCAGGAAAAATACGTTCCTGCCCTGATTGAAAAAATCGCCGCCCTCGCCGCCGAAAAGCAGGCGGAGCGGATCGTGGTGGGTCTGCCCGTCAACATGAACGGCACCGAAGGCGAAAGCGCCCGGAACGCGCGGCGCTTCGCGGACGATCTGCACACAGCGAGCGGGCTGCCGGTGGATATGCTCGACGAACGCTGCACCACGATGGAAGCGCACCGGTTCCTCAACGCCACCAACACACGCGGCAAAAAGCGCAAGGCGGTGGTGGACGCGGTTTCCGCGGTCATTATATTGGAAAATTATCTCGCCAGACGCAAGAGCCAGGCACAGCAGCGCGGCGGGGATGAAAGCGTATGAACCCCATCGGCATTTATCTGCACGTTCCCTTTTGCCGGGGAAAATGCCCCTACTGCGATTTTTACTCGGTCAACCTCTCGGAGGAACTTCTCGACGCGTACACCGACGAGACGGTGCGCCGCATTCGCGCGCTGGCGGAGGAATCCGTCACCGCCGACACGGTCTATTTCGGCGGCGGCACGCCCTCGCTCCTTGGCGGCAAACGAATTTCCCGCCTGCTGTCGGCGCTCGGCAGCAGCGTGACCATCGCAAAAAACGCGGAAATCACCGTGGAAGCCAATCCCTCGACCGATCTGCGCGATTTTCTGAGCGGATGCGCCGCGTCGGGGGTCAACCGCCTGTCGCTGGGTATGCAGTCCGCCGTTCCCCGCGAGCTGGTCGCCATCGGACGCAAGCACACCCCGCAGGACGTGCTGTCCGCCATGGAAACAGCCCGCACCCTGGGCATTGAAAATCTGTCCCTTGACCTCATGATCGGCATTCCCCATCAGACCGGGGACACGCTGACCCAATCCATTGAATTTATCAAAAACAGCGCTCCCTCCCACGTTTCGGCGTATATGCTGAAAATCGAGGAGGGAACGCCCTTTTACAGGATAAAAGACACCCTGCCCATCGCGGACGACGACGCGCTCGCCGATCTTTATGAAGCGGCGTTTGCTTCGCTGGAGCAGCTCGGCTACCGTCAATATGAAATTTCCAACGCATCGCGGGAAGGACGGGAAGGCAGACACAACCTGCACTATTGGAACGACGACGAATACATCGGCATCGGTCCCGCCGCGCACGGCTTTTGGCACGGCAGGCGGTATTTTTACAGCAGAAGCCTGCGCGAATACCTCGGCGGCGCCGCTGCCACCTTTGACGGACCCGGCGGCAGCGAGGAGGAATACATCCTGCTGCGGCTGCGGCTTACCGAAGGACTGACCGAACAGGGGATGCTCGAGCGCTTCGGTCACGGCATCCCCTCCCCTATCGTGGCATATGCCGGCATTCCCGCTATGAAACAATTTTGCACCTATGATGGCATTTCACTCTCTCTGACGAGGAAGGGAATGCTTCTTTCCAATGCCGTCATCTCTCAATTTCTCTCCCTCTGCGACAAGCCGTCGTAAGGAATAGAATATTTAAAAATTTCCGTTAAATTCCATCAAAATATATTTACTTTCATGCTTTTATATGGTAAAATAGCAAATATGTAATCTACCGGAAAGAGGGAATTTTAATGAGTTATTGTTCCAACTGCGGCGGACGACTCAACGACCAGGGGCTTTGTCCCAACTGCGGCGGCATGAGCGAAGCCACTGTCAAACCCAAGCAAAAAAACGATTCCGAGGTGGTAGAGTGCCTGAGAGAGACGATCTTTGCCTCTCCGCTCAAAGGCGTGGAAAAGGCGGCGAGAACCCGTTCCGCGTCTGTGTGGGTCACGTTTGGCGCCGCCTTTATCATCTCCTCCGCCGCCGCGGCGTTTACAGCCGTTACCACCCTTCCGCCCGCCTTTTTCGGCGCGGTGTACGGTGAAAATGTCGCCACCGCCGTGACACGTTCACGGAGCGCCGCTTCTGACAGCATGATAGCTGCCTTTGCGGGGTTATTAGGATATTCTGTTGTTCTGTCCCTGCTTTCTGTTTTAGCTGTCGCAATGATAGCTGCCGTTTTGTTTACCCGTGCCGAGGAAAAGCCTTCGGTCACGCAGGCGCTCAATATCAGCACTTTTTCGTTGCTGCCCCTTACACTTTGTCTGTTGATTGCCAATCCACTTTCACTGCTGTCAGTATCCGCTGCACTCTCACTGCTTTTGTTTGCTTTTTCCGTGAGCGTCGTCATGTTCTATTTCGGTGTGCAAAAGGCCTCTGTTTTCAAAAAGAGCCCCTTTTGGCTGTTTCTGATAGCAGGTTTTGGCGTTCTTATCCTGTTGCAGCTCTGCTCCTTCGGTCTGCAAACGCTTCTGTTTTAACGCGGTCGGAAGGAAGGGAAATACATCATGGATTCGATTTCTTACATCACTAAACAGCATTGCCGCTCAGGCATCAGCGTGCTTTGTGTTATCATTTTAACGGTTATGGCGGTGATTGGTTGCTTATACACGCTGGACAGTCAAAATGTGATAGGCGGCATATTCACCTGCCTGACCTCATTGCAAGCCCTGTCGGGATGGCTGCTTTTGATTTGTCCCCAATTCGGCTGCCTGCTTATGCAGTTCCCTACAGGTCTGTGGGCCGCCATCTGCTTTACCTCTTCGCTCTTTCTTCTCCCGACAGGATACCTCTTTCTTACGCGCAGCGATATGCAGAGCTATTCCAACCAATTGCTGTCCGTCTACGGTTATCACCTCGCGACGCAGTCGTCAGTGACGGGAGCGATTTTCTTAATCGGCGGATTGATCGCCTTTCTCCTGTCTTGTCTGCTGTTTTTTCTCGGCAGATATCTGCGTACCGTCCGAAAATGCCTTCACGATGATATTCGACGGGGCGGCACGGTGCAATTAGAAGCGTTGTCCTTTCTCGTTTTCACTGTTATCATTGTTGGAACGGTGATTTTCCTGATTCTTTCGGGAGAAAGTCTGTCGGGTATTTTGGCGAACAAGTTCAATCTGTTCATGCTAATCGAAACCGCCGCTGCTGGACTGTTTTTTTTCTGTACCGGACTGCTCGCACGAGATTTTCGCAGTAAAACTTTTGCCTTTAAGGTTTTTGAGGATCAGATGATGAAAGTGGAAACCAACGCGGACGGCACAGTGTATGTTCCCATCAACGAAGACAGCAATGAGGACGAAACGCCGACCCATCCCACTGTTCCGATGACGCAGCCGACCGCTTCCGGCAAACCTGTCAAATCGGGAAAGAAAGATTATATCAAGGAGATTTCGCTGGTCATGACCGCAGAGGGAGACAAAGCGCTTTCCGAAAACACGGAACCCTTTATTCTGTAATTTTTTATTATATCGCACAAAAAAACGTCCGCTCCGGCGTTTCCGAAACTGTATTTCGGAAACGCCGGAGCGGGTTTTTAATGGATGATGATAAGTATAACAGTGCAATATTTTTCGTTGCTGTATGCAAAAGGGAAAAACTTTATGTTTTTGAATCGTCTGAGCAGTCAGAATGCCTCCTGAACGCAATGAAAAACAAAAAAGGAGTACAGCAAAACAAGCAATAAGCATAACGGTATTCAGAATAAACAGGGGTTCCGATTAAGAGCGTATAAATAACTGCCAGAGAAGGTATCGTTAAACAAATGGTAAGTTTGTTTTTCTTGCGATATCCGATAAAGGCTACCAGCAGAATGATCCACAGATACAACCCCATGCTGACAAAGGGCTTGATGATATCCACATATTGATACATCAGCAAAAAGCTGTCGCAGACCCGTTCCATAAAATGGGACGCAACCGTTCTTTTCATCCCCAACGTATTCCCTTCAAAGGCAAGCGTAAGCCAATAGCTGTATCCCGCATTCCAATAGCCTTTTGTCTGATCAATCCAGGCTTTCGCATAGGAGTCCGGGTGCGCCAGACCGAGCTGAAAATACAGCCGGACAAACGCCATCGGGTGTTGATTGATGTACTCTTTATTCCCTGAACCTCTGACCAGAACCTTCATCGGATCCGCTATGATCGGGGAATAGTAGTGGGGAATCTCATTGATATCCACCACTTCGGACAGAAGCGCTTCCTGTTCGTCCGTCAAATCCTTTCCGTCAACAACGGTTCTCGCAATCTGCTGAATCGGCATACAAAGCAATTCAACCGTATCGGATTGCGTTACACCGCACGCATTAAGTACAGGGTATGTTATGATTAAAGCGCCTACCAGAAGACAGGCAAAAGAAATGCTGCGCTTCGGATGAGATTTGCCGAACCAGACGGCAAACAGAATCGAAAAGATAAAGAGTACAATCAAACCATTCCCTCTGAAGAAACAAATGCCCAAGCTCCCCAGATAAACAACCACTTTATCGATCCATTGTTTTTCTCCGATTTTTTCCATCCAGCGAAACAGCGAAACGGTAAACAGCAGGATGGAAGCGCCAAACAGGACGTCCTTCCACATGGTAAAGCTGAACACAATATGATGCGGGAGCAGCAGATAAAACAAGAATACCCCTATCAAAATGTTTTTATGAATATGAAGCTGATAGAGCGTTACGATACCGTAGGCAAAGGAAGCGGATAAAAACAATATCGAAAAAACACTGTATAACGCCACACCGACATTGATATCATGAAAGAAACGCACCCCTATGCTGATAAACAGTTTGATCAGCATCGTATGAAAAAACGGATGTCTGTTGGTGTAATGATGCGTAATACCTTCCTCTACCTGAACAACACTGTCAGGTGAAATAATGCCGGGGTAGAAACATAAGAACAGAATCGCCGCGTAAAAGGCACTGAGTGACAGCCAGACCACCAGAAACACTTTGGCGGGCTTCCATGAATAGGCATAATCGTTCCAGGTAAAAGACGTAAGTTTTTTGGTTAGATATTGCAATATAAATGCGGCCTGAAACATTCCCCCGACAAACAGGAGAGGAAAAAACAGGAGTTCCAGAACCGTTTCTAATAAATTCGTGGGAACATCCGAAAAAAGATCATAATTGCCGCCCATGATAAACAGGGAAAAAACAGACGCAATCAACAGATTCAGACGATTTTCCTTCACAAAAATATCCTGTGTTTTTTCGCGAAGGACAAAAAAACAGTACAGACCGCATAGTCCCACCAGCAGATAAACCACATAGTGCGCCTTGGTCTGAATCAGCAAAACCATCCAGCTGAGCATCGTAAAAAACTGAATGAATGTATGTATGGCGGCATAACGCTCATCAAATAACAGCTTATGCAGACCGGAAAGAATTTTCGTCTTCGTGTGTTTCATAATGATATTGTCCACTCCTAATGCTTGTTGGTTCTTCGTGATTTACGCGCTTCCTTTAGTATGAATCCTACCGCCTCCCGTTCCAAAAAGTACACTTTTTGTAAAAATAGATTCAGATAGAAAGGTGATAATAGATTTAATATAATTATATTACATTTTATACCTGATGTCAATCTTTTTTGTGAAAAATACGATAGAATGAAAAACCGAATGCAAAATCTCAATTTATTCCAAAAAGTGTACTTTTATAAAAAGTATTAAAAAAAAAACGCTCCCGGACAAAACCGTCCGAGAGCGTTTTTATAATCACTATCCACAACTTAAGATTTATGGTAGAACTCCCTCCGGCACTAACGTGCCACCTCCCTCAAAGAGGGAGGCATTATCGGCTCCCTCTCTGAGGGGGCTGTCGGCATAGCCGACTGGGGGAGTGCTTAAGTTGTAGATAGTG
>CADCNI010000049.1 GCA_902802795.1 uncultured Ruminococcus sp. | reverse complement strand
CATTTTCTTTTCATCCTTGCTTCTTCATATTCATATGGTACATCTTACACCATTTTCCTTCACTCTTCAACTCCCATCCGCTCAGGTGGAAAAAATTTGAAAGGGGTAATTGCTTTATGGCAACCTGTTTCAGACCCCGCGACGGGGGTGTAGTGCGACCGCAAGATAATGTGTGGTCATTTTCTCTCTAACTACATATGGTATGTTTCGCTTTGAGAAAACAAGTCGCATGTCTTATAAAATGAAACAACACAATCTTGCAGGTCGGTTTGTTCAAAAAATCCGTGCGAACCTCCTTGGGCGGCGCCTTTTTTGCGTGTCCGAAAAGGGAGTTTCGCGGGCGATATCCGCCCTTACGTCATTATTCTACCATATGGACGGTGAAAATGCAAGCGGATAGGATACCTTTATTTGACCTTGTGAGTGCCGGCGGTGTCAAGGTGCTTGCCTATGTGACCCACCACCAGCATATCCTTCGTTTTGCTGTACCCGAAATGAATACGCTGATCATCGGAGCATTTCAGGTGCGGCTCAATGTTGATGTTTTCTCCGTTCCAATGGATATTGTACTGCCTCATCATATTGGGAATCCTTCGTGTGGAGGAGCTTTCACTGCTGCCGATTTCGATGCCGGTGCGTTTTTTGAACTCCTTGAAGATTTCACCGCTTGCGGGCTTGCGGTACAATGCGATCATCTGCGTTCCAAGGGCGTAAAGACATTTCCACAGTTCCTGAGGTGTGAGGATGCAGTCCTTGAGCACCTTGTCAGTGAATGCCACGCGGTCGGCAAAGACAAACCGGAAATACCCCACCACATCTTCCAGTTCGATCTTCCTGTCACTCGTGGCGGGCATTTCCGGCAAAACGCCCCCCGCGCTGCCTTCCTGCCAGCCGTCGCCACTGTTCCGGCTTTCTTCAAACATCTTCTGGTATTCTTCGTTGATCGCCCTGAAATTGTCGCGTTCGGCGGCGGCTTGGTTATATTTGTTCTCCCATTCCAGCGCCAGATCACTTGCTTCGATGTAGTCGGTTTCGGTTTCTTCCATGGCCTGCTCGTGACGGCGCTTCAATTCCTCCATCCGCTTGCGGCCGTGCTGATCGACCATCCGGCGGCGGCAGTCATCTATGAGAAAATATCGGTCGAAATAATTGAAGCTCTCGGCAAAGGCGCGCCGGATAAAGAGCCTGACTTCCTCCGCGCCGTACCCAAGAATATCTTCCTCCCCGATCCAGCGGTGCCGGCCTCCCGGCATGTAAACATGAATCGCCCCGTCATAGCAGGCGTAATCCGGGTTGAGATAACAGGCTTCCTCCATCACTCCGGGTTCGATGGCATAATAGACCTGCGCCGTGCCAAGGAGGATGGGATGGAGCGCCTGCGGGTCAATCAGAAATACCGGATGGCCGTTTTCGTCATTTTCCAGCTTCGGACTGATCAGAATATAGGGCATTTTTCTGAGGCTGTCGGTGATGCGGTTCATAAATTCCGGCCAGCCGCCGACTTTCAGTTCCAGCGCGTTCAGGCACACCCTGTCCGCTCCGACGGTGCAGTGAAGCGAACGGTCGTTGAGGATTCTGCGGATGAGATTCGGTACCGAAGGTTCCGGCGTGGGCTGATAGGGCCCGATAAACTGCGCCCGGTTGCTGTAGGAAACGATGCAGGAAATATCCGCGCTGCCGTCCGTCTGTTCCTCATATCCGATATCGGTGACCCACTGCCGGGGAGAAGTGCCGTCCTTTTTTTCAGAATTTTCCACGACGCGGCAGGCCCAGTCCCTTGCGTTTGTTTTTTCATCGAAAAGGTAAGCGCTTTCCAGAAATACCTCGTTGTTCCCGGTGACCATCCTGCCGCCGTTTTTCAGCCTGGACCATCCCGACAGCCCGCTGGGAAGGAGCATTCTTCCGTTGCGGTTCCACTTTTTCGTCTGCCAGCCCTTGATATGCTGCACAAGCTGCCACAGCAGGTCGTAATCTTCGCCCGGATTCATCGGCGCAATGTTGAATTGCGCTTTGTAAAATAAAATGGAATTGTTATCCAATTATTTCACCTCACATTAAATTGATAAAGAAATTGATTTGAGAAAAACGGCGCTTCTGCAAAAAACAGAAACGCCGTTAATTAAGTAAAAACTCGCAACTCCAATAATTCAAATAGTTCAGTTAAACCGTTTATAACAGTCATATGTAACGATAAGAAAGAATCGCAAGATTACTTACATCATAAAAAACATGAACATTCATACGGCAAAAGTTCTCAGCAGAATGATTTCTCCGGATGAATCACATTTCATAATGTTCATATGTATTATAGCATGTCCTTTTGCAAAAATCAAGTGTTTTCGACAATTTATTTCAAAATAATTGTATTTTTCTGTCGTTTTTTGTCTTGCCGGTTGATGGCACCGGAGTGATTCCGTCCTTGGTGCCGCGGTCAAAACCGCGGCTTTCAGACACACGAATGGCACATCCGCGGGCTTGACGGCGACACCAAAGACTGAACTTCCTTACACTCACGTAAAAACCTTCCTTCCTGATTGAAAATCCACTTCCTCACCAGATAAACGGCGCATACACCTCGATGAGCCGTCCCACGACGGGAGAACAATCCCTATTGCGCATATCCTTCACCCCCTTTCATAAACCCGGACACACTCAGTCAAGAATGATGTCCTTGAGAACCTCAATGAGAACATAACCGAGAAGATCCTCCATCCTGTTCACCCCTTTCAAAGAATCACAACCTGCTAGCTGTTCTTGATGATCACGAGAGCAATCTTGGCAGCCGTGCCGATGAGAATTCCGGCGATCTCAGTACCCATGAAAAACACCCCCTTTTCCATCAATCGTTCTTGTCCATTGCCTGTCCGGGTCAGACCGACCCTTTGAAATGAGACTCACTCCTTCTCAATGTCCACCGCCTGAAGGACGGCGACCGCGAAGGCCGAAGTGGCGCTGATGAGTCCGCAAATCGTCTTGATATCCATTGTGACACCTCCTTTTTCTTATAGCAATCCAAACAAAAAGACATCGTCCTAGGTGGGCGTCAGCCCACCGTCGTCCTCCGCCTTGCCCTGCACTCACCATCATCGCCTCCTTTTGTCTCCCTGATTATTTGGATTGCTATAATCATGAACCGTGAATCAAAGCAGCGCGATCACCACCTGAAGAAGGATCTTGGCCGCCATCCTGAAAAACTTACTCCACATATTTGTCACCTCCCTTCGTCTGTCATCATTGTACCATGGGAATCTGCCTGTTTTTTTAAAAAAATGCGGAAAAACCCCCGTGTGAAGAGTTGTTGTAAACTCGTTTTACACGGAGGTTTTGGATTTGTTTTTGTTCAGATGATTTGCTGCGCTGCGTCCCGCAATGGGGTGTAGTGCGACCGCAAGATCATGTGTGGACATTTTCTCTATAACCAGATATGGTATGTTTCTCTTTTAGAAAATACGCGTAATATCTGTTAAGAAGAAATCCTATAATCTTATAGGTCGATTTGTAAGGAACAATCGGTGCGAACCTCTGTGAAATGCCCCTGTTTGACGGTCACAAAACGACAGTTTCGCGGAGGATATCTGCCCTTACGTCATTATGATACCATAAGGGAGAGGCAATTGCAAGAGGATTATCAAAAAAACGGTGAAATCATGCCGGAATCATCTCCCCGACAGCCTTGCTGAACCGCATAATCACGCGATAATGTGAATGGAAAATGGGACTGACGAATATGCTTTTTTCACCGGAGCGGAATGTGAGATCGCCTCGGATGTCTTGCTGTTTTGTCGCCGCATAGAATGCGGCAAACAACTGTTTCAGCACCTGCTCCTTGTCGTTGAAAAGGCGGTAGAATGTCTTTTGTGAAAGTGCTGCTTCCTGTGTGAGCTGCGTGACGGTTATCTTGTGGATTAAGAATCCCCTATCGTAAAATCATCGTAAACGTAGCTCCTGCATTCCGTCTCATAGACGCGGGGAGCATACCACGGGCTGATGCCCATAAAGTCCCCGACATACAGCGCCCGACCGTCGTTGATGGTCCATTCCATACCGTGTTCCGGTTCCCAGTCGCAGCCGAATTCCACCTGGAAGGCCAGCTTTTCACTGTCCTTGGGGGAATCGACAATCATGCTGTTGGGGCGGACATAACGAAAAATGGTTTTGTGTGATACATCCTTCGGAACGAGGCATTCGTCGGTAGGGGTGAATTTCCGGATATCTTCGCAGTAGCGAATGGAGGCTTCTTTTAGTTCGTACACAAGAGCAGGAGGCAAAAAATTGAAAAAGGCGGCGCACTGTTCGGCATACTGCCGCAAAGAGGCCTCTTGTCCGTGGAGAATGACGTCCATCTCACACCGGAAAAGGGACGAATGCATTTTGCCGATCAGAAAATCGCGGTCTTGCTGAAAGTCGTGAATAATCATGTCCTGTTTCCTCCGTGTCGGTTGGCAAGCCATAGGATGCATCGCGTCAGCTTCATGGGATAAAGACCGCGACAGCGGCCGGACAGTTGTTTGACCGGTAGATTGACCGTCTCATCCAGCTTTTCGGCGTATGCGGAAGAGGGATTATCACTGGATTTCAATTGACGTCGTATGACTTGTTTTACACATGTTTCCGCCAGCGCAAAGACAGGAATGCCGCTGAGCTGATGCAGTGTGCAGTCGGTGGAATAGAGCTGTTGAGCGAGGGGAGAGATATCGGTGAACTTTTTGCCGAAAAGCGCACGGAAATCAGACTCTTTGGGGCGGCCTACGGGACGCAGGTACCAGTCCGGCACCTCATCTTGCGGCACTGGTTCCCCCTTGACGGAGATCCACACCTCCCCGCGGAGATCGTTGGAAGAAGGCCCCGCAGACAGGCGATAGCGGCCCGCGTTGACGCGGAAACGACCGAGCGCCGCATCGTAACAGGCAAGGTCTTCCCGCAGCAGCAGCAGGGTGATACGGCGCTTTTCTCCTTTGCATAAGTACACTTTATGGAATTGTTTCAACTCCCTGACGGGGCGGAATCTGTCGTTTTTAGGCGGTTCTACATAGAGCTGCACGATTTCCGCGCCATCGCGGGTGCCAATGTTTTTGACGTCCAGCGTGATTTCCCATCCCTGTGCGCATTTGACCACCTGCATGGAGGAATAAGCGAACGCGGTATAGCTCAGGCCGTAGCCAAAGGGAAAGGCCGGGTAAATCCCCGCCTTGTTGTAATAGCGGTATCCGACATAGATGCTCTCGCGAAATTCCGATACCCGGTCGCTGGCGCCGAAGGTGTCGCAGCAGGGCGTGTCCGATTCGCCCAGCGAGTAGCTGACAGGCAGCCGCCCGCAGGGATTGGATAACCCGAAGAGCAGGCGATAGAGTGCCTCACACATTCCCTCGCCGCCGAGCGGCAGATAGAGCACCGACCTGACCTTGCCAATCCAGTTCATCTTCGGCAAAGCGCTGCCGTTTACCACCACCACGGTGTTGGGGTTGGCCTTTGCTACGGCGTTGATGAGCTTGACCTGCGCCTTCGGGAGACGGTTGGATTCGCGGTCGGCGCTGTTGTTGTCATGGATGTCGTCGAATCCCGCGAAGATGACCGCAAATTCCGACGCGGCGGCATATGCCACCGCCTGTGACAGCAGGGTTTCGTTGAATTGAGAATTTTCTTCCCATCCGTCGCAGTATTGGTATCGTATCTGGTTGTCGTCAAAGACTTGCAGCATATTTTTGACATGGCGCACCGGCAGCGAATAGAGGCCGCCGCGTTGTATGCGGGGAACGCTGGCTTGTCTGCCGATGAGCGCAATTTCCCCGCCGAGCGGCAGGGGAAGGGTGTTTTTCTGGTTTTTCAGCAGAACGGCGCATTGTTCCGCTGCGGTGATGCCTAAATCGCGGCATTCTTCATGGCTCATGCGTTCGGACAATGACGCGTCGTCAAATTCCGTCATTTCCTTAATTCGTCTGACGCACAGATGCGGATAGTGTGCCGGCAGTTCCTCCTCTCTGACCGCCCTGCGCAGCTTGCGCCGGACGGCCTGACCGCCGGAGGGAACCGACAGATCTACGCCGCTTTGCAGACTCGCCACGCAGTCGGAAAGCCGCAGATCCGACAGCACAGCGCCTTCTGCTTTCCATTCGCGGCGGAGAATATCGGTGAGCAGCACTGCGTTTTCCGCGCATTCCAATCCGTTAATGCGGTTGCAGCCGCATTCCACCCCACGCGGCTGCGAAAGACGGACGGCTGTCTGATAGGGTTTTAGATAGATTTCATGCAGGGCGCGTTTGTCAATGATGCTGTCACAACTGTATTTGCCGTTTGACTGTCTGCCGGCCGCAAAATGCCCCAGCACTGCCGCGGCTCCTACGGACTGCACGCCTTTGACCCATTCAGCGGTCATTGTGCCGGTGAGATAGGGGTCTTCACCAAAGCAATCCGCCAGCCCTCCGTACAGGGGACTGCGCACCACACCGGCATCGGGTGAGCGGACGGCGTTATAGCCTCCGTTAAGCGCCATGCTACCCACGGCTTTGCCGATGTTTCTGACCAGTTCACGGTCAAACGAACAGCCCAGCGCACAGGGAGAAGGCATACACACGCCTTGTATTCCTGTGTCAGTTTCATATTTAATCCCCCGGCTGCCGTCGGTCATTCGGATGGACGAACCGTCTTTTCCGTCCGAAGCCTGTAAACCAGCGCAAATCGCCGTATCATCCGTGCATTCTTTCTTTTTTTCGATCGGTTTTCGATCGGTTTCAGAGATTTCCAATACCTTCACCCTTTTCAATGAATAGTCACGTATCTTTGCCTTTTATATTACCACATTTGCAACATAAAATACAAGTGGTTTTTGTTAATATTCGCAATATGAATGTTTTTTTGGGAATTCATTTCTTTTTTCTGTCAAAATCACAACGCGAAAAGCGTTGACAATGTGGTGACAAGGGGGTAAAATTATAATGAACATCTATAATTACTATTTTTAATTTACGCAAGAGAGGAATCAACCCATGTCCAAAATCAGAACACGTTTCGCGCCTTCTCCTACCGGCTATATGCACGTCGGCAACCTCCGTACGGCGCTGTATGCCTATCTTATTGCCAAGAAACAGGGCGGCGACTTTATTCTCCGCATCGAGGATACCGACCGCGAACGCCTCAAGGACGGCGCAATGGATATTATTTATGACACCCTCCGTGAGACGGGCCTTCATTGGGATGAAGGTCCCGACGTCGGCGGTGAATGCGGACCCTACATCCAGTCCGAGCGCAAGCCTATCTATCTGGAATATGCCAAAAAACTGGTAGAATCGGGTCACGCCTACTACTGCTTCTGCACGAAGGAACGGTTGGAATCGCTGCATACGGAGGCGGGCGGTATCGCCAAATATGACGGACACTGTCGTGATATCCCGCTCGATGAGGCGCTGGCAAGAGTGGAAAGCGGCGAACCGTATGTTATTCGTCAGAAGATGCCGCATGAGGGCGTTTCTTCCTTTGAGGACGCGGTGTTCGGGCATGTGGAGATCGACAACGCAGAACTGGAAGATCAGATTCTGCTCAAATCCGACGGCTATCCCACTTACAACTTTGCCAACGTCATTGACGATCATCTGATGGGCATCACTCATGTTGTGCGGGGCAACGAATATCTGTCCTCCACGCCGAAATACAACCTGCTGTATGACGCGTTCGGATGGGAGCATCCGGTGTATGTCCACTGTGCTCCGGTGATGAAGGACCAGCACGCCAAGCTCTCCAAGCGCAACGGTGACGCGAGCTATCAGGATCTGATTGCCAAGGGTTATATCTCCGAGGCGGTGCTCAATTACATCGCGCTGCTGGGATGGAGTCCCAAGGGGGAGGAAGAAAAATTCACCCTTGCCGAGATGACGCAGGTGTTTGATATCAGCGGTATTTCCAAGTCCCCCGCCATCTTCGACCCGGAGAAGCTTCGCTGGCTCAATGCCGAATATATCCGGGCCATGAGCGAGGAGGATTTTCATAAAGCGGTTCTGCCTTTTATTCAGCAGACCGTCAAATCAGAAACCGCCGACACGTCGCTGATTGCCAAGTGCCTGCACCAGCGCACGGAGGTGCTGGGCGAGATTGGCTCACAGATTGATTTTATCGACGAGCTGGCGGATTATTCGCCCGATCTCTTCCTCAATAAAAAATCCAAGTCCACGCTCGAAAGCAGCAAGACCATGCTCGAAGCGGTCATTCCCTCGCTGGAAGCGCTGCCCGACTGGTCGCAGGAGGCGATTCACGACTGCCTGATCGGCATGGCACAGCAAATGCAGGTCAAGAACGGGCTGCTCATGTGGCCTGTGCGCATCGCCGCCTCTGGCAGAACGGTCACGCCCGGCGGTGCCGTGGAGGTGTTGGGGATTTTAGGGCGCGAGGAAGCGCTGCGGAGATTGAAAATCGGGCTGGAAAAGGTAAACGGTTAGTAACTTATTCAGGCGATTGTAAAAGTAAATGAGAATTTAGCGGGGAGTGGAGAGAAAAAGAAAAAAGAAGAAAAAGCGAAGCGCAACTAGCGAGCGAATGCGAGCGCGGGAGTCCAGGGGGAACTAGTTCCTCCTGGCAGGTCAAGGGCAGCGCCCTTGTGGGGCGTGGGGCAAAGCCCCACGAGTGAGGCGAAGCCGAACGAGCAGAACGAGCTTGAGTTTAAATCGCAATTGGGCGAATGCGGATAGGCAAACTCCCTGTATTCGCCCTAGCTTCGTCTTGGGTCTTGGCGCGTCTTGCTCGCGCCGTTTGCGGCGCTTGTGGGGCGCTGCCCTGGACCCGCTAGGGAGCCTTGCCCGAGATGACGCTTGTCGTCATCGGCTGGACTCCCACGCTCGCATACGCTCGCTAGTTATGCGCTGCGCTATGCTTTTTTCCTTTTTTCTTAGCTAAATTCTCATTTAGTGGAGAAAATGCAGCTTCAATCATAATAATAATTCCCGAATTTACGCAACTTTTCCACTTTTACAATCGGCTAAGTAACTTATTTTTAAGGAGGAGCTACATTGGCTGACAAAACAGACAAAATGGAAAAAACGGAAGAAAAAGCTACCGAGAGCCGCAATTTCATTGCGGAATTTATCGCGGAGGATATTGCGCCTGGCGGACAGTTTGAGGGCATGACGGTTCACACCCGTTTCCCGCCGGAGCCCAACGGCTGCCTGCATATCGGACACGTCAAGGCACTTTGCATTGACTTCGGCATGGCGGAGAAATTCGGCGGCATTTACAACCTGCGCATGGACGACACCAATCCCACCAAGGAACGCGAGGAATTTGTGGAGGCCATCAAGGACGATATACACTGGATGGGCTTCGACTGGGGCGACAGATACCACTACGCTTCGGAATATTTTGAAGAGACCTATCAGTATGCGATAGAGCTGATCGAAAAGGGGCTTGCCTATGTGTGCGAGCTGACCCCGGAACAGATGAAGGAAATGCGCGGCACCCACGACACGCCCGCGCAAAGCCCTTACCGTGACCGTCCAAAAGAGGAAAGCCTCGATCTTTTCAAGCGCATGAGAGCCGGCGAATTTGAGGACGGGAAGTACACGCTCCGCGCGAAGATTGACCTTGCTTCCGGCAACTGGAACATGCGCGACCCTGTCATCTACCGCATCAAGCATGTTACCCACCACAGGACAGGCGACGAGTGGTGCATCTATCCTATGTACGATTTCGCTCACCCCATCGGCGACGCGATCGAGCACATCACCCATTCGCTTTGCTCGCTGGAATACGAAGATCACCGTCCGCTCTACAACTGGGTCATCGAGAACATCTCCGCACCCGCCAAGCCGCGTCAGATTGAGTTTGCGCGCCTCGGCATTGACTACACCGTCCTCAGCAAGCGCAAGCTGCGCAGACTGATTGAGGAAGGCATTGTTTGCGGCTGGAACGACCCCAGAATGCCCACCCTCGCCGCACTCAGACGGCGCGGTTACACGCCCGCCTCCATCCGCAACTTCTGCGAACGCATCGGCGTGGCTAAGAACGATAATGTCGTGCAGTGGAGCTTTCTGGAGCATTGTCTGCGTGAAGACCTCAACGCCAACGCCATTCGCGCCATGGCGGTGCTTGACCCGGTGAAACTGGTCATTACCAACTACCCCGAAGGACAGTCGGAATTTTTTGAGATCGAAAACAACCCCCTTAACGAGTTGGAAGGCAAGCGCAATGTCACTTTTAGCCGCGAGCTGTATATCGAAGCCGATGATTTCATGGAGGAGCCGCCCAAGAAATACTTCCGTCTCTTCCCCGGCAACTATGTCCGTCTCAAAGGTACCTACATCGTCAAATGCACCGGCTGCAAGAAGGACGAAAACGGCAAAGTGGTCGAGGTCTACGCGGAATACGACCCGGGTACCCGCGGCGGCAATCCGCCTGAGGGTCTGAAAGTCAAGGGTACCATTCACTGGGTCAACGCGGCTGATTGCGTGGAAGGCGAAGTGCGTCTCTTTGACCGTCTGTTTGATATTCCCAATCCTGACGCGGCGGATGTGGACTTTATGCAGCATATCAATCCCCATTCGCTCACCGTCAAGCAGGGCTGCAAGTTCGAGCCGTGTCTTGCCAGCGCGCAGCAGGGAGAAGGCTTCCAGTTCCTGCGGCTGGGCTATTTCTGCACTGACAGTGTGGATTCTACCCCCGATCATCTGGTTTTTAACCGCTCAGTGGAACTGAAAGATTCGTACAATTTTAAGATGTGATGATTTTTTGGTTGTATAAGAGGTGACAATGATGGAAAATTCGGAAAACTTGCATGAGAAAGTGACAAGGGAAATCATGGAAAAGGGCAGCGAAAATCCACCCGCCCAAAAGAAAGAAAAGCTGAATTTATCGGTAGTGAGCCAGTACCGCAACGAATTGTTCGGACTCTCTATCATCGGGATTATCATTTTCCATTTTTGTGAAAGTACGATCGGGCAAAAGACGGGAGACGGTTTTTATCGGTTTGCGTTGTTGTATGACCGCATTTTCTCCAGTTCGGGCGTAGAAATCTTTCTGTTTCTTTCGGGAATGGGACTTTTCTATTCCATGAAGAAAAACAGCAATGTCCTGCAATTCTATTCCAAACGATTCCGGCGCGTGCTGATTCCATATCTCATCTTTGGATCGGTCTATTGGCTCATCAATGATTTTGTCCTGCATCATAAAGTATTCGGCGATTTCATCGCCAATTTTCTCCTGATTTCCGTATGGACGAAAGGAATCCGCCGTTTCTGGTTCGTCAGCTTTATTCTGATCCTTTACATCGTTTTTCCGCTCTTTTTCAAATTGCTCGATACTACCCGTAAAAACAGAGGCGTGATTTTTGCGTTGATGTTGGCCATTACCGTGACGGCATGCGCCCTGCTGGAGAGTCTTGCTCCCGATGTTTACAACAATATCGAGCTTGCTATTTGCCGCATTCCCGTGTTCCTGTTCGGCGTGTACTATGGCGGTAAAATCTACAACGGCGAGAAATTCGGTCTTTTGGAAAAAATTCTCATTCCGTTGGGGCTGGTGATCCGTGTGATTACCTTTGCTATCCGCTATAAGTGGCTGCACCTTCACAATTATCTGGGTGTGCGCTATGAAACCTGCCTGTTTGCGATTTCTCTGTTGTTTGTACTGGCCATCCTGCTTGCCAAGCTGCATTGGGCGCCGCTCAACAAGGCGCTGTCAACGGTGGGCGCTTATTCTTTTGAACTCTACATCACGCATGTGGCAATCAGAAGCATGATGAATGTGATGGGCTATCCGGTATACATTCTTCCCAATTATCTGATTTGCATTGCCATTGCCGTTGTGCTGAGTGTGCTGCTGCACGAGCTGACCAATCTCATTTTAGGTGTTGGCAAGAAAAAGACATCCAAACAGACGGCTGCTTAATACGGTTCTTCCATCAAAATCAGTAAAAAAATACCCGCGCTTTGCTTCTTCACAGCGAAACGCGGGCGTTTTTCTTTTATTTTTGAACCAGTAGTTTAATGAGGTCAACGCCAAAATCCACTACAAAGTTGATGAGTGTAATCACCGTCACCATCGCGCCGAGGAAAAGTACCAGCAGGATGACTTGCTTCCAGACCGGCAGATCGCGGTATTGCTGTCTGAATTCCTCTTCAGTGGGTGACTTGTCATTTCTTTCCGTTTCTTCGTCCAAAGCGGTGGGCTTGTCCGTAAATACGTTTTCAACCTTTTTTTCTGTTTGTTCAGGCATAAAGTAAAACCTCCTTTGCTGCTTTAATCCGTTAATAAGACACGCTCAGCGTATCCAGTACCGCATCGCCGTATATGATGGAAATCACGGAATTCTCCGGCAGCACATCATCATAGCTGAGTTGTTTTCCGTCAGGACTGACAATCCGATAGTCCAGTACGCCCTCCTGACGATAAGTGGGAGAAACGCCCGGTTCCAGATACAGTTCCAGTTCCAGCATTACCGAGAAAACGGTGGTTTTGCCATTGGGCTGCTTGGCCGTTTCCACGTTGAGCAGTCTGCCGTTGACCCGGTCAATGGACAACTGAGAGCCTTCCTTGACGGCAATGCGAATGGGATGGGTCAGATTTTCATAGGCCGTGATGACCTTGCAGTACCTCTGATAGAGCTGCGTGTCTACCTGATTCTGACGGTTGGCTCCCAGTGCGTTGAAAGCATTGCGTGCTGCTTTGATCTGGCTGCCGTCATTTTCAGTGGGATTGTCGGGCAGCGCTTTGATGAGCTCTTCTACCTTTTTGATGTCGGAATGCTCGTCATCTTCGGTGGTATATTGTTCGGAGGACGTTGCCTGCGATTCGGAGCTGACGGACGGTTCAGAGCTAATGGGCGGTTCGGAGGAGGTTTCGCGCTCAAAGGAACTGATCGGTTCGCTGAAAGAGGATACGGTTTCATATCCGGATTTCAGGCGCAGACCGTAATGGACGGCAATGGCATCCGCATCGGCAATGCCCAGCGCTTCCAGTTCCGCGTCGCTGTCGAGATAGTCCGCGTCTCCCTGGATAAAGGCGTGTTCTACCAGGATACCGGGAATTCCCATGCGGCTGATCGGTTCTCCTACCACATAGTAATAGTCTCCCACTTCCTGTGTGCCGTCTTCAAAGGTGTACACACGCCCTCCGCCGCTCCGGCGCGTTTTGACGCCGCGGCTATGGAGTCCTATGGCCTCAAAATTTGCGATGATTTTTTCCGCCAGTTTGGTACATTCCTGATTGTATTTTGCCTCGTGGGTGGTGGCAGGCACATAGATTTCCGCACCGTTTGCCGTCTTGTTTTCCGCTGAATTGATGTGCAGGCTGATGAAGATGTCCGCTCCCACCTCCTGCGCCACGCTGACGCGGCTGCTCAGGGCGGATTTGCCGACTCTGTTTTTCACGCCGGTGTGCGTCATATATACCCGCACGCCCTTATACTGGTTCAGGCGGTCGCGGCAGGCTAAAGCGATTTTGAGATTGATTTCCGATTCGTACAGTCCGCGTTCACTGTTGATGGCGCCTGTGTCAAAGCCGCCGTGTCCCGGGTCGAGTACGATGATAAGATCGCTGCGATGCGTTTTGTCAAATGATACCAGTGCGGTTGTGATACAGGTGACAATAAGAGCGGCACACAACAGAAAAGCCCACCACAAACCAAACAATCTTCGCGCAGGCGTGATCATCTGTTCTCTGATTTTTGGGGTTTCCAATAGAATCACCTCGTTCCAATCGAAAAGATTGGGGTTTGATTTTCATTTTCTTCTATATTATAATATTTATAGCGGAAATTGCAAAGAGATATTATGGAATTTGATTGTAAATTTTTATTTTTTCAGAAGGAAGGATGCCATTTGAAAAATGACATTACGGTGTATTTGTTTCAGACTGTTTCACATTCTCCCAAGGAGGTTTCTCAAGCGGCCTATTGTTTTGTCCGCCAGCACATCGCAGAAGTGACCGGCTCCGATCCGGAACGGCTTGTGTTTGGCAGAACCGGACAGGGGAAACCGTATATTGAAAAGGAAGGAATATGCTTTAATCTTTCGCATAGCGGGAATACAGTCGCGATTGCCTTTTCGGAATGCGAAATCGGGGTGGATATCGAGGAGGTGCGTCCGGCGAATTTACGCATAGCGGAGCGTTATTTTGCCGAAAGCGACCGACGTTATCTTGCGCTGGCCGCCGATGAACAGGATAAACTGAATCGTTTCTTCGCGCTGTGGACGGCGAAGGAAGCGTATCTGAAGAGGTACGGTGCGGGACTGTCGGGAGGGTTAGATTTTTCTGTGGCGGATGAAAACGGACTCCTTACGAGGGTTGCGTCAGAAAGATTTCCCCCCGCTGGGATCTTTTACCGTTGCCTGTGCGGGGAGGATTTCGGGCTGCATGCGCCGTTTCACACAGCAAGCGGTTCCGTGCGGTACATTCTTTCCGTCTGCGCCGACAGAACAGAGAACGTGTTTTTGAACATGATAATTTAACAAATAAGAAATGTTTCTATTCAAAACGTAGAAATCAACAAAAATCATCCATTATTATGAATATTTATTTGCATTGCTTTTGGGAATATGGTAAAATTTTTAAAGGAATGAAGTCAATTATTTTATTCATTCTGATGATTTTTTGAAACGGCACTGCGCAGCGTCTATCAGACTGCTTTAGGCAGTGTTGTTTTTTAACCGGAGGCAAAAGTACCAATGTTCTTTCACAGCAAATGCAGAAAAAAATGGATTTCATTCACGGCAACCATGCTTGCGGCGTTTCTGATTCCCGCGTCGGCCTATGCCGCTTCAAATGAGTCCGGCGTCGTCAATTATGCGCATCTGAATGTCCGAAGCGGGCCGGGGGTGCGTTATTCGATTACCTATGGATTGTCACGGGGAGACAGCGTGACGATTCTTGAGGAACAAAACGGCTGGTATAGGGTGAAGTTCAGCCAATCCCAAACCGGATGGGTCGCGGGGAATTATATTAAAAAGAACACAGCGGCTTCCAATGCTACAGAAAAGAAGACAGACAGCAAGACGTCAGACAGTACCAAAAAGAACGGTACTGTCAAAGATCAGGGGATGGGAACCTGCAAAGTGAGCGGAGAATACACCAATTTGCGCCGTGGCGCGGGAACGAGCTATGAAATCATAACCAGACTTTACAAAGACACCTGCGGCGCGATTACGGATTACCAGGGTTCATGGCTGAAAATCAAGCTGGCAGACGGTACGACGGGCTGGGTTTCCAAAAAGTATGTCAAAACAACAGGTTTTACAAAGAATGCCGTGTCTAAAGCGAAACAGGCGGACAGCGGAAAAATTATTGTGACAGGTTATCAGATCAATGTACGTGACGGAGCATCTTCCAGCGCAGCCAAGGTGGGCACTGCAGGGTAAAAGCATTTACTTTTATTAGAGGAAGATGTAAAATAGAGGCATGGATATAAAAACGCTAAAAGAAGAAATCAAAAATATCAGAGAGCCGAG
>CADCNI010000048.1 GCA_902802795.1 uncultured Ruminococcus sp. | reverse complement strand
GGCTCTACCCCCAGATACCAATATCCTCGCAAGTCCAAATATCATCATAACAAAAAATCTAATTTGTGATTTACTTCACTAAGTTGTGGATAGTGATTTCAAAACGATTGAAAAGGTGGACTGCGACAGCCCACGCTGAAAGCAGACTGTTTACAGAATAAAATATTTATCGCAGTGTTATCAAATGGATTGCTGCGATGATGTATATATAAACAGACTGTACAGATAACACCATGCGCTATTTTGCGATAGCAGCGATGCTTTCGGTTTGCATGGATATTCTCTTTCTTGCCTGATTATATCTATTTACAGCCAACTCTATTAAAGGACGGCTCAAAATGTTTGTTCTTTCTAAACATAAAAACACCCCTCCAAAACGAACTTGGGAGGGTAGCATTTTTTTTGCGTAAATATTCACCCCGCCAAAAAGGTCGTTTTTTTTAGGCAGGGTACTATTTATTTTTATGGTGCTGAATTTGTAGAAGTGAAAGATTCTTCTTCATGGTGATATTATATCACGTTAGAATCAACTAATCAATAGTGATGTGAATTTTCTACTGTTTGCACAAAAACACTTCCCACCATCCAGATAAAAGAGAAGAGGATATCAAGCATATATTCAGTTACGAACAGAAAAACACGTCTGGAATGATATAGAAAACAGACGTGTTTAAATGCATTTTATTTGAAGTCATTACACCGGATTATCCGTATCCTCCGCATATCTCACCCGAAAAAGTCATCCTCCGCGACCGCGAAGGCGATGTCAATCTGGAATTCTTCGCGGGATAGCTGCTGACCGTTTGCGTCGACGATAATGAGGTAGTAGGCGGCCGTGTTGCTGTAGGACAGCGGCTTGAGGCTGAAGGTACAGCGGAAGATGCGCTCATGCACACCGTCGGTGGTCTTGTCGGCAATAATCGTAGCGGTATCGCTGACGGTTTTTCCGTTGCTATCGGTGAAATACGCATGACAGGTGGTTGCCTCACGAACGCCGCCGACCGCTTCTTTCTGGTAGAAATCCAACGAGAAGATCATGTTGCAGATCTTCCGGCTTGCCGACAGAAGATGAACCGTCACCGGTTTTGTGTCGTATTGGCTCCTGTTGCGCCTGTATTCCTTGCTGTCGTTGCGCAGGAAGTGGTATTCGATGACCGGAACCACCATCTCCTGCAGGCTGATGCCGCCGTGAACGAAATTCAGCCCTCCGCTTCTCATCTTGATGCGGATGCTTTCTCTCGGCGCAAAGCCTTCGTATTCGGAGTTGCCGTCGAGGAATTTTACCGGAAGAAGATACTGCGGCTGTGCGCCTTTTTGCATGATGGCGTAACGTCTGCCGATTTCGATATCCTGATCGCTCTCGGTGGATTTGTCAACCTTTTCGTCCTCTTTCAATGGGCTGTAGGTGTGTAAAAAACCGTGGTCGGAGGTGATGAGGATATTCGCGCCGCCGAATTCATTGGTGATGATGCGCACCATGTTTTTGATTTCATCCATCGCTTCCATGCACGCGCCGAAGACGGACTTGTCGAGATGTCCCGCTTCGTCGATGGCGTCGTGGTAGATGTAAACGACATTCATTCCTCTGACCAGTGCTTGACGATCAGCGCGTTTCATGCCGATAATGTCCTTGTATTTCAGCGCGACGCTCTGGGAATCCGCGCTTTTGAGTAGTCTGTCGCGGTTGTTTGCCTCGGTGGACTGTCCGTCCGCGAGAACTGCCAGTCGCTCGGTCTTGCCGGATTTCAGTTCAACGGATAATTCCTTGTGAGGCAACAGCGCCGCCATACCGAATTTCGTAATGGTCGGGAAGATGCCGCAGACACTGCCGAGCGTCACCTTGCTCTGGGTTTCGCGCCGAAGCTGCTCGGAGAGTTCCACCGCTACTTCATACCGCATCGCGTCGGAGATAATGACGTACACCTTGCTGTCGGAATGGGCGATTCTGTCCCTGTAAAAATCGTTCTGACGCGGCACTTCGAGAATCCGTCCGTAATCCCGCATTTGTTCGGCGCAGACGTCCGACCAGTTTCTGCCGAGTTCTCCGAGGAACCAGCCCGTATACAAGCCTTCCACCTTTTCCATGACCGACGCGAACAGGTCAGACAATTCGGGATGATAGGTTTTCAGACTCGCTGCATACGCCTTGTGAAATTGCCTGTAATAGGTGTCCATAATGTAGTAGGTGGAAGTGTATTCCTTCCAGACCTTCTCCGGCAGGGCGTTGTGGAATCCGGCGGCATGGGTCTTGTAAAACGCCTGCATATGGGCGACCTGCAAGATGCCTTCATAGAAATGCTGCAAGGGTTCGTACCAGACACAGGTGCGCCGTTTTTCCACGGTCTTTGTAATCACGTTCACGTCAATCAGATGGTTGCCGATGTCCTTCATCAGCTTGACAAGAATCACCTCGTGAACACAGGGGAACACCTCGGTGCCGAGCAGGTCGGATATTTCAAGATTCATAAAGCGTTGGGGAAGGTTCAACTCATCTTCCAACTTTTCCGCAATCGAGCGTATGCCTTCGGAATCCTCGCTGTGCATCCATTCGGAGACAAAATCGTAGCAATACGCCTGATGCGCGGCGGAAATCAGATCGTCCAGCCCCGCAAGGAATTCCTGCCGCATGGTTCGGGTGGAAGCGGTGAGAAGCAGGTGCGCCGCCAGCCGTTTCAGATCCGGCTCTTGATCACTGTTCTTTGAATAGCCGGAACCCTGCTCCACCATGCGCCAGAACGCTTCGTCTATCCCATAATTAACAAATTCCTGATAAACCGCGTTTTCCTCCGCGTTCAGACCGTTCTGCAATACGGCTTTGATGACGGCATTCGGCTTGGCTGCCTTTACGCCGGCAAGCACCGCCATGATTGCCACCTGCAACTGCGACAGTTTTACTGGTACGCACAGCGACGCAACCTTGTTCCGGCGCGATTGGGCATTTAAAAATTTGCTGTATTTCTTGAATCCTCTGCGGAGATCGACGGTCTGCGGCACGCCCATTTCGTCCATCCAGATGGAAATCAGGTCGGCGCGGAATTCCTCGCTGTAAAGCTCGATATCCAGCAGCCAGTTGTCCTCCTGCGATTCATAGGCTATCGGGCAGTAAACCAGATAATCGCTCTCGGTGTCGTCCTTGTTCAGCAGTTTTTTGACAGCGAAATTATTTGTACCTGTCAATGCAATGACCTTCACGCCTTCAATCTGAATCTCGTCCAGTTTATCAATAAATTCCCTGTCCTCGTCCTTCCACACGATGATTCGCCGCTTGTAAAATTCCGGCAGCGGTTCCGCAAATCGACGGGCGAGGTCGTGAATGATAGCTTCTGTTTCCATTACTTACCCCTTTCGTTTCTGAGTGGTCAGTGGTCAGTGTTTAGTGGTCAGTTTTTGAATCAAACTGCTAAGCATTTTCGATACTTCTTCGGATAAGTCAAGAATAGGCTGAGCTTGTTCTTGCGTCATATAGGACAAATAGACACAAATCATACATTGCGTTTGCAATTCCGCGTTTGAGCCTTTTGCAATAGAAAGAAAGTTTGCAAATTCCTTTGTCGAATTACGTGACTGACCTTCTGCAATATTGGAAGGAATAGACACAGCCGCACGTCGCATTTGATCTGATAGCGCATAAGTTTCCTCTTTCGGAAGTAACTTTACAACACGGTAAGTAAGAACAACCAAATTCATAGCCTTTTGCCAGACAACTAAATCCTTATAACTTGAAACCATAAACATACTCCTTTTTTGAGTGATCAGTGGTTTTTTAGTGGTCAGTGGTCAGTGATTAGTGATCAGTTTCGTCAAAATAACTGACCACTGACCACTGACCACTGTTCACTTAATCTTCGCCAGCACATCGGCAAATTTGGCATAATTCACCTTCACGCCGTCGTCCAGATCAATCTCCATCATCATATCGGCGAGGTGGTGGATTTTTTCTTCGTAGGCGCGGAGTTCGTCCGCCTGACCCTGCATGGTGGCGAGCTGCTTGGTGAGCCTGACCCTGTCGGAAGTGGACGCGGATGCCATGCGCTTTTCGAGGTCAGCCATTGCCGTGCGGTAACGGGACTGCAATTCGTGGACGTAATCGGTGCGGACGCGGGCGACGGTGTCCCGACGGTAGCGGTGAAGGTAAATCAGGCACTTGAAGCCGTTCTTCTTTCCGCTGTCGAAGAGCCAGTAGATCGGGCGTTTCTGGTAGATTTTGCAATGGTCGGCAAAGAAATCATTGATGAAATAATGGCGGATAATTTCCCTCGGAGATTTAGCCGTTAGCCGTTGGCTGTTAACCGTCAGCGCGTTGGCAATGAATTGCAGGTTTTCTTCCAGCGTGTCTTCGCCGTAAACCGTTTCAATAAATCTGACGAACAGCGTGACTATATCGTCCTCAAAATATTCATCGTCGGTGATCGGGAGAATGCCGTCCTTGTCCGGAGAGAAGTGGTTAGTGGTTAGTGGACAGTGGTCAGTTTCGGAAAACGGAACCTTATCTTTCAAATAATACTGACCACTGACCACTGTCCACTGTTCGCTAAATTCGCCGCCGGCGTAAACTAATCCATCCACATCAAGCGAATACCGTCCGAACATACAGCCCACCGCGTAGGAAATCAGGGATTTGATTTCGCGCTGCAAATCCGCCTTGCGGACGGTAACGTCCTTGTCCTCGACTTCGGGGGAGAGTTCGTCCTGCAAGCCGTAGATGTCGATGAAAATGCGGTTGAGTTCTTCCTCGTTGGCTTTGAGTTGGTGGAAGCGGTCGCTGCACTCGGCTTGCCACTGTGCAAAGGCTTCTTCCACACTTCCAACGCCGCGAATCAGCGGGTGTTTTTTGAAATTCCACGACGTTTCAAAGCTGTCCCAGTCAGCGCGAGATATATCTATGCATCTTTTAACAATTGATTTTACTTCATTTTCTTTGGTAAAGTCGAAAATAAATGGAATCTTGCCAATTGAACCGGCACTATAATCCATTGTTGGAGCCAAAAATGATAGAAATTCCATAGCGACTTTTGAATTACATAATGCCATGATATAATGCAAATAATCCTTGTTTTTTGGAAAGCCAGATGATCCTTTAGCATCGAAAATAGCGTTATTAGGCATATACCTAACATTAAAATCTGCAACAGTCAATGCTGTCCATGTGAATCCCTCTCTAAAATAATACTGAATATTTTGTGGACGAGAGCGTTGTTTGCCTTTTTCATCTCTAAAGTTTATTATTTCTGAACCATTATTTTCCCAATTTACAACAAGGAAAATGTTTCCATACCATTTTTTGTATTCTCCGCCCTTGTGATAAAAAAACCAGCGCTTGTTCTCTGCTTGACAATTTGCGATACTATATTTTTCACATTCAAACCAAAAACGAAGAAAACGATCGTTACTACCAGTAATCAAACCCTGCTTCATATCTGCAGCAGAGGACATCAATGGAGAAGTTACAAACAAGTCTATTGTTTTTTCAGGAATCCAATATGCAATTGGCATGTCAGGTATTTTCTTAAACATATCCCGTGTAATATTATATAACCATTCACAATTTGGATTCTGAATTGCTTCTAATGCCTTTTCACTTTGTATTTCCGCGCCATAAAAATTATTTAGGCGAATATAAGCTCCATTATAATCGATATCTTCCATTCGCAACACAAAAGCACAGATAGGAACATTAGCATCTTGAAAAAAAGCGTGGTATTCTGGTTGAATAAGAGTTTGGATAGCGGTATTTCTTAGTAAGTATTTTCGTAAATTTGATGCTCCAGTTAGAAACATCCATGTATATGATGTCATCAAACCTGAAAATCCATATTCTTTAACCCAAGAAATAGTTCTTTCAATAAAGCAAGAAAACAAATCATCTTTGCCATTTGGATATTTTTCCTTTACATATGAAAGAAGATTGTTGCACATTCCAGAACTACCCATATACGGCGGATTGGTAACAACCACATCGTATTTCTGTGACAGCATCCGCGCCAATTGCACCATGCGGAGCAGCTTTTCCCGCGCGTCCAGTCCGACAAGAAAATCGTCCGTGTAAGCGTCCACGGCGTTGGCGGCGGCTTCGATGTCGAGGTCTTTTTCCGATATTTCCAGAAGCGAGCCGTATTCGTCGGCATGCTCAAACGCTTTCACCAGCGATTGCAGGGCAGGGTCGGAAAAGTCCTTCAGATTATATGAAAGACCCTGAAAATGCCCGATGTTCGGCTGCACGTCGCGGCTGAAAAAACGGCGGTCGTACTGCCGCGCCTTCATCATCACGGCGAAATAGCCAAGCTGTCCGGCGCGTTCGTCGAGGTCAAGCCCGTAGAGATTCTTTTCCACAATCAGCCTGACCGCTTCCCGCACGGAATAGCCGTAGGCTTCATAAATCTGCACCAGCACGTCAAAAAGATAGCACAGAATATGCCCCGAACCCATGCAGGGGTCGATGACGCGGATGTCTTCCGGTTTCAGCGCGGCGTATTCCCTGCGGATTTCCGCAAGCTGCGCCGCGACCTCCGGCTCCTGCTGCGCTTCGTCGAGATAATATTTCCAACCGGATTTCAATTCGTCATTCGGATGTCCTTCCAACCACAGCCGACCGAGGGAGTTCTCCACCATGTAGCGCACAATCCAGTCGGGCGTGAAAAGCTGCGTGGCGGCGGGAATTTCTTCCTTCTTGATTTTTTCTCCCGATTTGCGCCCGAATACTTTGTCCTTCGGCTCGGTGTTGTAATATTGGTACAGCCAGCCGATGATTTGAACCTGATCCGTCCAGTCTTCTTCGGGAATCAGTTCCACCATCTGCTGAATGACGCTGCCCTCGCGGAGCAGGAAATCCGGCAGCAGCAGTTCCGTGTAATCGTCAATTTTCTGGAACAGTCCGGGGAGAATTTTATTCAAGGCGTTGCATTGGGTAATGAGAAGATACTTGAAGAGATCCTCTCCCCTATTCGTTTTTTCCAGCGCGTACACGATTTTCCTGTCCAGCCCGTCAAGTTCCAGATGAATCGCCTCAGTCAGCATCTGCGGCTTGAATTCGCCCTCGTCATTCGTGAACACGCGCACATGGGAAGGCAGGTAGCCGTTGACCTCCATAAACCGAAGCGCGGCAAAGCGGTTGAACCAAGTGAAAGCCACTTCTTCCATGACGATCTGATACCCCTGCGCGTTCACCTTGCGGATGAGCGCCTGACGCTGACGCTTTTCCGTCACGGTCAGTAGAGACCCGTTCACGCTGTCGGCATTCATGTCGCCGTGATCCTCGTCGGTAATTCCATACACAGCCGCGCGGTGAGAAACGCGGTCAATCAGTTCATTCCGCGCCCAGATCGCGTATCTTTTGATGGCGTTTTTGTTCAATACTCTCACTTCCCAATTAATAAATCTTAATTCCCTGCGGATGCTTGGCAAGTCTTTCTTTCAAATCCCGTTCCGCTTCCGCGAGATATAATTCAATTTCTTCTTCCGAACGGAATATTTTTCCTCGGAATATCTGCGCTTTCATGTAGGAAAACGGTTCCACATATTTTGGTACATCCGCGTCGGAAGTATTTTCGCTGACAGTCTTCGGTTTCGGCGGCGGGGGAGGTGCAATGGCGGCTTCTATCTGAATCAATGCGCTGTCGCGCCTTGCCCACAGGCGGGTTGCCATGCTTTCCAGAAGCGAAACCAGCGCGGTTTCGTCGATTTCCTTTTTCTTTTCCGTAAAGAATGTATCAGCGGCTCTCACGATGTCATTGGCTTTGGGGTTGAGGTCGGCTTTGTTGTGAATCGCGGAAGTGCAGTCGATGATGATGCCGCGCAGTTCCTTGCGTTTGGCTTCGAGCAGCTTTTCATGTCCTTCTCTGACGGTAGCCATCAGATCGCTCAATGTGGGAATTTTACTGTAAGCAAATCCGCCCTCTACCATGACAATCAGACGGATTTTATTCAGCGCGTCGTTGATTTCGGGCATTTCGGCAATGTAATCCTTGTCGCTGCGGAGATCGCTTTCCAGCCTGACGGCAGCGTCAAAGATGCCGACCTGATTTTTGAAAAAGCCCTCCACATTCTGCATTTTTTCTTTCAGATCGAACAGGTCATCTTCCTGATTCAGCAGGTAGTCAATCAGGGCGAGATTGTCTTTTCTCTGGGAAAGCACACCTTTCACGGCTTCAATCGAGGACACCACCAGCTTTTTGTCGGGATAATTGTGTCCTGCGTAGCGTCCGAGCAAATTCTCATAATGCCGCTGTTCTTCTGTGAATTTCTCGACAATGTGTGCAATCAGACCGTCCTCGTCCTCCGGCACGTCCATCTCGTCAAAATATTCGCGGAGAAGCTCTCTCACCGCGCGGATTTTCTGAATCGGAACGGCTTGCTTGATGGAAATGGAGGTCTTGCCGATTTCACTCTTTTTGCGGAGCATATCGGGCAGTCGTGGGTCGGACGGCTGCACCGTCGCGCCGCCGTATTTGATGGTGACCTTCTGGTCGTGAATCAGCAGCGCGACCACCGCCGCGATGTCGATTTCGCGCCAGCCGTAGGGGATTCCCTGATAGCGGCTCTGTATGTCGGAGAGGAATGTCGAGTGCTTGATTTCGTATTGCATTTCAAGGAATTTCTCGACCATTGCCGCCGCGTCGCGGTTGGGTTCGGTTCCGGCAATGCGGTTTTCCTCGCCTTTCAGAATGGAGAAAATGTCCGCGTCCGAATCGGTGAAGCTTTCAATGAGTTCCAGTTGACTGTAAACATGGGTGACGAGGTATTCCAGCGCCTGATCGATCTTGCTCTTGGGGTCGCTGCCTTTTAAGGAAAGATGCTCTCCGTCCACATAAAATTCAGCGGAGACAATGGCTTTTTTCAGGTTTTCCTTTGCGCTTTCCTCGTATCTGCCGGCTTCGTCCTGATGCTTGCGGATGATGTCCTGCATGGATTGCGGCAACTGCGACACGTTGCGCTGCATGACATATCTGCGGATTTTCATGGCGCTTTCCAGCGATTCATAATAGGGATTTTCCGCCAGCACCACAATCGCCTGTCCGCCGGAACCCGCCATCAGACGAAGCTCCTGCTTCTCCGTCGGGTCGGTCGCCACGGTCAGGAACCGCAGCTTCATGCCGCCGGTCAGCGTGCCATTCGCCATGCCGTCCACCATCTGATCAAAGGGAAAGTCATATTTGTTGCCAAAGCGGAATTTTTTTGTCGTATAAATATCCCCGAAAATCAAGTCTGAAATGCGCTGCGTAATCGCGGCGGAATCGACGGGGGTATTTCTGATTTCGCGGGCAATGTCCTGTTCCTCGTCGGTGAGGAAGTTGTAAACGTCGCCCGTGCGCCCGATGTAGCTCTGACTGAACAGGCGGTCGAGGGAGGATTGAACCTTTCCGCGCATGGTAATTTTGTCCAGCCGGATATCGTCCGCCATCAGAATCACGATATTGTCGAGCGTCGCCTTCACGTCATCCACATAACGCACGAGATACAAAAGTTTCAGCACGTCCACGTCCTGCGGTTCAATGCCGTTGCCGTCGGCGGCAGCGCGTTCACATCGCTCGATCACGCGACGGATGGAACTGTCGAGGAAGGTATGCACTGTGTCATAGAAAAGATAGAACGGCGCCAGCGCGAATTCGTCCTTATCCTCAATTCTCTGTGCCGCCTCCTGAAAGCCGGACAGCATGGAACGCTCCCCGCCGGAGAGGTGCTTGCCGGAGTTGCCGTGCTTGCGGATTTCCGCGAACACCTTCTGCATCAGAATAAACTGATAGGGGACGAACGGGAAATTCCGCGCAAATTCATCCGCGCTGCCATATCCCTTGATGTCGAGAATCGCGCCCGAAAAGCTGAAAAGATTGCGAAGCACGGAATCATTCACCGTGAAGACCTGTTCCAGATCTTGCTCCGCTTCGGGCGTTTTCAGCAGAATACGCTTCTGGATAACTTCATCGGCGGAGGAGGAAGACAGGGACAGACGTGTCTTGAATCGCGCCTGAATGCGGGAGAATTCATTTTCGCGGGCTTTGATAATTTCGTCGATGGCTTCCTGTCCGGTGCAGACCACCCACACCTTGCCCTCGCATTCGCTGCCGATTTTCTCGACCAGCGATTGCAGATTGATGAGCAGGTCGGTATCGCCGCCGACATACTGCCCGACCTCGTCGATCATAAACAACAATCTGAAATCGTCAGGCTGTGCATCGACAACTTCCTTGATTTCCAGAACAAGCTGGGCGATGGAGGTTTCCACCGTTTCAGTGCCGTTGAACCAGTTCTGCGCCGCGCTTTCGCTCATGCCGAGAACCTGCCGCAAGGTCGCCACAATATCGTCCTCAAAAAAGGCGAAAGCGTCGCGGGATTCCAGCCACGTTCCGCCGTTGATTTCCTCAAATACACGGCGGAATTCCTCGGTCTTGCCCTTTCTGGCGATGAACTGTTCCAGCTTGGCAACCTTCAGATTTTCGCCGTAGAAACCGAGATAATTGTAGAACATCTTGGCAAACACGCGCAGCACGGCGGTCTTGTCTTTGTTGATGGAGCCTTCGATGTCGATATTGAACAGAATCGTGTCGGTTCTGCCTTTGGCGGCATCTTCAATCAGCGAAAAAGCCGCCGGATCGTCAGAAAATTTCTTGCGGAATATCTCAACCGTTCGTTCTCCCTGCACTTCCTTGTTTTCCAGCAGATAGGACAGCATTTTCAGAAAGTGCGATTTACCGCTTCCGAAGAAGCCGGAAATCCACACGCCGATATCCGCCGTCTTTTCGCGGAAGGAATCGCCGTAATTGGTAAAAAAGGTAATGAAGTGCTTTTTCAGTTCCCTTGTGATAACGTACTCTTTCAATTCCTGCACGAGAACATCGCTGGCGTCCTGATCTACCTTGACGACGCCGTTGATTTTCCGGTCGATGTCCTCCTGAAACATATTCTGTATTCTCATATTTTTCTTTCCTTCCGTGAGTTACTCCCTCAGTCAGCTTCGCTGACAGCTCCCTCAAAGAGGGAGCCGAATATTGCCTCCCTCTTTGAGGGAGGTGGCTCATGTCAGCGAAGCTGACGGTGACGGAGGGAGTTTTTCCGATTTGACGAAGTTTTATACAACATTAAAAGCCCTGTAATAGGGGTTGGGATTCAAGATGTCGAACAGCCTGACATAATGCCCGTCAAAGGTGCCGGGGTACATGACCACCACCGGCACGTCCGAAAAATGGGGCTGCATCGCGTCGAGCAGCGAGTGAACACGGATAAACGGGAACGCCGCGCCCACGCCGGTAATGAGAATCACGTCGCCCGACTCATGCGGTTCGTATTGCATTTTTTTGATAAAAGCTACGTTGTTCGCCATGCGCGTCATCTGGTCTACAATGAACCGCGAACCCTTCTTTTCCTCCTGCGCGGGGATTCTGTCGGTAATCCGCTTTTCGTCGCAGATGGAAAGGAAAATGTCGTACAGATTGTATTCGATCAGCCGGCAGGAAAGCTCGCTGTCGGAAACCAGCTTTTCCGTAAAATGCCGGACAGCCATTTCGTCCTTTGGGTCATAACAGAAAATGCGGATATTGACTTCATTGGACAATCCCTTGCCTTCCAGAAATTCCCGGCTCTGCATCAGATTTCTGAGCGAATCAAGCCGCTCGGTAACGTCACTCATTTATAAATTTCCCCTTTTTCCAAGTGATCAGTGTTTAGTGGTCAGTGGACAGTAAGTGGACAGTTGTCAGTGAACAGTGGTCAGAATACAAAAACTAATCACTAACCACTGACCACTGTCCACTCAATAGAAGCAATTAAACGCCGGAAGCACAATCTCCTGTCCGTCGCCGCGTATCGCGCTTTCCAGAAGCGGACTGATCAGCACCCGATTCAGCCTGTCCGCGTTGACGCTGTCGAGATATTGATTCTCCACCAGTATTTTGCGAAGCACCTGCTTTAATTTCGTGATGGTCGCGTCGCTCCATGTGGCTACCCAATCGTCCTGCTCCTGCAGCCGCATGAAAAACTGATTCACTTCCATTTTGCCGAAGGACATATCCAGCGTGCGGTATTTTTCTCCCACAACCGTCAGCATGAAATCCCAGACCAACCGGTATTGCCGCATCATGGCGTACAGACAAATCTGCTTTGCTACATCACTCGGCTGTGTAGAAATGGCGGCTATCAGAGATTCATTCTCCATTGATTCCAGCCTTCTGATGCAGGCAAGAGCCATTCTTCGGATGGATTTTTCAGTAGGGTATTGGAACAGGTTTTCTTTTACAATGCGTTCAATAATTTCATCTTTTGACAAACCCTCGCAAAGAAGCTTTGCCGTGGTTCTGGTTTCGTAAAACAGGAATTGTTCCCTCGTCAGCACGGCGCTGTACGGGCTGTGCTCCCGCAAATATTTCTTTTCGTCAGGCATGGTTTCAACCCTTTCCATCATAATCTGATTCTGACAGGTTACAATATGCACATTATAACTATTATATCGCATATTTACACAAGTGCAAGCTATATTTTGTAAAAATATGATGGAGAGAAAAATAAAACGGCTGTCGAACAAGATCGATATCAATCGTCCGATAGCCGTTTTGCTCATCGTATTTATTTTCAGAACTTATGTCATTATTCTTTTATATCCCATCTGAACATTAATGTCCACAACTTAGGCGTGCCACCTCCCTCAGAGAGGGAGGCGAAAAATGGCTCCCTCTTTGAGGGGGCTGTCAGCGTAGCTGACTGGGGGAGTGCTTAAGTTGTGGATAGTGATCTGAACATTAATGTACCATCTCGCATTCCTTCCGCTCTGTATAGAGTTTCCAGAAGTCCTCTGCCAGAAGGGAAGGATCGCACTTCTGCCCCGGAGCAATCACATCAGTGACCGTAAGCATCCCGACATATACATTCTGCTCCTTCAGCTTGTTGTGGAGAGTGATACACATAGCACGGAGTGAGGCCTTATCCATAGAAAGCGGAAGATACTCATCCATCGGATACAGAGATAATCCGCCGCCAGTCACAAGGATTGCCCCATTTTTCGCGCTGAACTCCTCACCAAGAACCTGCTGGATAGCGTGGTATGCGCCTGCCACATCTACCTGATAACGCTTCATCAGTAGATCAACATCCTTTGCCTCTTTCAGATCAGCATCGAGTCCCGTAATGCCGACATTGTAAAACAGGACATCCGGCACACCGAACTGCGCCTTCAACTCATCGAATGCCTTTGTTATGGAATGAGGCTTGGATGCGTCAGCTGCCTTTGTATACACTTCAATGCCCTTATCATCAAATTCCTTCTTGTATTCCGCAAGATGCTCCTCGCTCCTTGCCATCAGAATAACACGAAAATCATTCATGCCGAATTTCTCCGCCACTCGATTGCCGCAGCCTTTGCCCGCTCCAAGTACAAAAATAGTCTTTTTCATTGTCTTCTGCCTCCTTACAGATATTTTACGATTTCGCTGATGTTTCTCTGCTTATCATGCATCGGGGACGGCTTTGCACTCTCATCTGCATAGCCTACCGACAGGATAAGCACCGACTTTTCGTTTTCCGGAATTTCAAACAGTTCTTCCAGTTTGCCATTAGCGAAGTAATTGCACCAGCAGGTGCCAAGCCCCAGTTCCGTAGCCTTGAGCATAACGTGTGTCGCCACAATGCTCACGTCCTCCATGCCGGAATCCTTCCGCTTTTTGAGGCAGGCAATCGTAACGGTTCCGACAATCGTTCCCGCCGAAGCGATGAACAGCGCCGTCAGCAGACGGTGGTCATCCTCGCCGGTCTTGGGATTGTCGGGAACAGGCTCTTTCTTGTCGGTCATTTCGGCTTTGACGATCTGACCGTTCTCGGTAATCTCGAATTCGTGCGGTGTGGTATCGATCAGATAACCCTCCGGCGCGTCGAATTCCTCGTAGGTGTACTTGCCGACACGCAGGGTGAATTTGGCGATACCGTTCTCGTCGGTGCGTCCTTCGACCACGATATTGCCGTCCGCGTCCTTGATGCGGAATCCCGCATTGGGGAGAAGACTGCCGTCAGCAACGTCGCGCTTGGTGATTTCCAATTCGCCCTTGGCAGGTTTGTTGGCAAAACCAACGCTGGCTTTATTCTCCACCGTCACGGTTTCTCCATCATTGGTAATTCTGAAGAAATAATAACCGTCATCCTTGATAAAGCCGTTCGGCGTGGTCTTTTCGTGCAGGAAGTAACCGCCGTATTTCAGATTATCAAGGCCGTAAATACCCGTAGAACAGTCCAAACGAAGCCGCAGTGATTTCGTTGTGATTACCGATATCAAACACATCGTCGATTTCAACACTCTTTTTCAGATTGAGCGAAGCCTTCTGACGCTGATTGACCACGGAAGCGGATTCTATCGCCTCCGCTTTCTCCAATCCCAGCCGCCGGATATTGATGGCGGTGATGATGACGTTGTACATCTTTTCAGAGATCAGCTTGGTGTCGAAGATATCGCTGAGTAAGACGTGGTCGGTGTTGAAGTACATATCCTTCGACGCACTGTAAAGGGTGTAGCAGTTTTCGCTCACCGTGTCCAGCCTGACTTCGTCGTAGTCGATGCGGCTTTCTCGGATATTGCCTTTCACCTTGTTCCACAGAATCTGATCGGCCGTGAGCAGGTACATCGCCGCCATGAGTCGGGTGTCGGTTTTGTCCTTCTTGCGGATGGCTTTCTTGAACGTGGACTTATGCTGCTGGCTTTTGAATCTCATTTGGTAATCACTCTCCTAAAAATTTCGTTAGCAAACAAAAAAAGCCGACGATTATTCTGTCGGACGCTGATCAAACGTCCTTCTTCTAATCATCGGCTTTGATGTTTTTATACAAAAAAACGCACAGATTTTCTATCTGCACGCTTGATTGGTTGGGTATTTGATTTTTGAATTTTTGGTTAGGCAAAGGCTTTCATACTGCCACCACGGGAGTTCACAGTCAAAAATTCGCCAAAAACGCCCAAAGGCATCTACGGTAAGCCCGCTTCATTTTTCGCCCTCTAAAACCACGAAAAGCCCCTACAATTGGGGCTTTTCTGGGGTGGCATCTTTTTTGTTCACCTATTCTGGTCGAGATGACAGGATTTGAAAATTAGAAGATAATATTCACAATCATGCTCGACACACCGTTAAGAGCCCATTTATAGCCCATTTTCCAGCTTTAATGCCTTCCATATATATGTGTGCGAAATGCAAGGTAACGCACACAACAACGCACAAGACATATATTTAATTTATCCTATTATACTGGAGCTAACCAACTATTATCAATTTGAATAAAGAACAGAATAGTAATAAATTACAGATCAAGGAGCCAACCATCACATGATATAGGCAACCTTGTTTTTTTATTGCCTTACTGCGATTTTGTATCATTGACAACTATAAAAACCATTATATATTATAACCCGTTGAAACTGTTAAGTCAACATAAATTTTTTGTTTTTCATTATATATAGGAGGACTGCCCCATGTTTGAAAAGAAAACTCGCGTGAATCTGACGAACGAAGAAAAACGCCTGCGAAGAAAAACGCCTGCTGTTACATAGCCTTGTCGAATTGAAAAATGACCTGATCCGGCAAGGCAGATACACCGACTGCGTGGATGAGCTGATCTATAAAATCGCCAGCGCAAAGGTGAAAAAGGTCAGGAGCGTTCCTGCAAGATAAGGCGTAACCCCGTGAGCCGTTTGTTTATGTATCTTCCACATAAACGGACGGCTTTTTTTGTTGCCTAAAATTTCTGACCGATTGTACATAGCCGTCTGATTTCAGTCGGCTAATTTTTTTCAAAGGAAGGAGCAAATCACATGAATCAAACCAAAGTCATTGCCATTGCCAACCAGAAGGGCGGCGTGGGCAAGACAACCACTGCGGCAAACCTCGGCGCGGGACTGACACAGCTCGGTCGGAGGGTATTGCTGGTGGACGCGGATTCTCAGGCGAGCCTGACGGTATCGCTCGGTGTGAGCCAGCCGGATGATCTGCCGGTGACGGTGGGCAACATCATCCAGGACCTCATGGATGACACGCCTTTTGACCCGCGCGAAGGCATCATTCACCACTCGGAGGGCTTTGACCTGCTGCCGTCGAACATTCTGCTGTCCGGCACGGAAGTCCGCATGGTGAACGCCATGAGCCGCGAGAGGCTGTTGTCACAGTATCTTGATATGGTGAAACGCGATTATGACTATGTACTGATCGACTGCACTCCGTCGCTCGGTGTGCTGACGCTCAACGCGCTGGCGGCAGCGGACAGCGTGATTATCCCCACCCAGCAGCACTATCTCTCCGCGAAAGGACTGGAACTGCTGCTGCAAACGGTTTCCAGAGTGCGCAAGACCATCAATCCCCACCTGCAAATCGACGGGATTCTCATGACGATGGTGCGCCCCAACACCGTGATCGGCAGGGAAATCGACAGCACCGTCAAGTCCACCTATTCGCCGCGCATCAGGGTATTCGACACAAGTATTCCCCTGTCCGTCCGCGCCGTGGAAGCGACTGCTGACGGAAGCAGCGTCGTGGTTTACAGCAAGAGCAGCAAGGTGGCGCAGGCATACGCCAAGTTTGCAAGGGAGGTCGATGAGATTGGCAAAAGGCAAAGAGATAAAAATCGAGCTGACCGCCTACGATGACCTGTTCCAGACGGATGAGAGCCGCGAAGAAGCCAAGCAGAGCCGGATTCAGGACATTCCCCTGTCGGAAATCGACGAATTTCCCGATCACCCATTCAAGGTGCTGGACGATGACGACATGGCGCAGCTTGTGGAGAGTATTCAGCGCAACGGGGTAATGACGCCGGCAATGGTACGGCGCAAGGAGGACGGGCGATATGAATTGATCAGCGGACACAGACGTTGCCGCGCCTGTGCATTGGCGGGGCTGACCACCCTGAAATGCGAAGTGCGGGAACTGACACGCGACGAAGCCGTGATTATCATGGTGGAAAGTAATTTGCAGCGATCGGTGATTTTACCCAGCGAGAAGGCATTTGCCTATAAAATGCGGCTGGAAGCCATGAAACGGCAGGGAGAGCGTACAGATTTAACTTCTCCACCACTGGTGGAGAAGTTGTCCGGTAAACAAGCATTAGCAAGATTCTGCAAATGGTCGATGAATACCGGATCGCCTTCCGCCCTGCCGTGGAACTGTCGTATCTGACAGACGAGCAGCAGTATTCCCTTCTCAACGCCATCAATGATTATTTCGTGGAGCATCCCGATATGATCTGCGGCGAAATGCGCGTAGAGCAGAACCGTTTCGGAAAGCTGGAAGCTGTGTGTAAGCCGGTTTCCGATATGCCGTTGGAAGCAAGTCTGGATTATGCGGCGAGCTTTATCAAGGGAAGTATTCCCGAAAGAGAGCCGGTTGCCATTGACGAAGTGTCCGACGCTGCGCAGGAGACGGTGGAAGCCGACCCGAATGTGCGGAATTTCTCTTATGCCGTGATGGACGGGAAAATCTATTTCCGCGAGAATAACGTCATGGTTCCCGCCGATGTTTCGGTGACAGCCGAGAACCGAATCAAGGGATTGATTGAAATCCGTGACTGCGCGAGAAAGCTCATTGAATACCAATCACTCGATTATTCCGACGATATTGTGAAAGGTGAGCAGGAGAAGCTCAATCTTCTGTATGACCGTTTCACCGAAAAATACGGCCTGATTAACAGCCGTGGCAATTATCTGGCGTTCTCGCAGGACGAGAGTTATTTTCTGCTCTGTTCTCTGGAAGTGCTGGACGACGATGGCAATTTCAAGCGCAAGGCGGATATGTTTTCCAAGCGCACAATCAAACCGCACCATGAAATCACGTCTGTGGAAACATCGATCGAAGCACTGGCGGTGTCTATCGGTGAAAAAGCGTGTGTCGATCTGCCTTATATGGCGCAGCTCACCGGCAAATCAGAGGAAGAAATCATCGGAGAACTGCGCGGCGTGATTTACCGCGAACCCAACACCGACCCGCCGAAATACGTTCCCGCCGACGAATATCTGTCCGGCAACGTGCGTCAGAAATTGCAGATCGCGGAGATTGCAGCCAAGTCCGACAACGAATTTCAGGCGAATGTGGAGGCATTAAAACAGGTCATTCCCAAAGACCTTACCGCCGCCGAAATCAATGTGCGTCTGGGAGTGACGTGGATTCCGCCGCAGGACATCAAGCGGTTTATTCTCGATACATTCTCCCCGTCGTTCTATGCGGCGCGGGAAATCAAGGTGCGGCTGTCGCCCTTCAGCGGGGAATGGTTCATTGAAAACAAGAGCGCGGACAACATGAATATCATCGCATTCAACTCGCTCGGCACGGAACGCGCCTCCGCCTATCGGTTGTTAGAGGACGCGCTGAACCTCAAAGAAACTCGGATTTATGACTATATCGTGGAATCGGACGGCAGCAAAAAAGCGGTATTCAACGCCAAAGAAACAATGGCGGCGCAGGCGAAGCAGGAACTGATCAAGCAGGCTTTCAAGGACTGGATATGGAAAGAACCCGAACGCCGTGAGCGTCTGACGCGGTATTACAACGACACCTTCAACAGTGTCCGCCCCCGCGAATATGACGGCAGCCATATTCATTTTGTCGGCATGAACCCCGAAATCACACTCCGTCCGCACCAAGTCAACGCCATCGCCCATATTCTTTACGGCGGGAATACGCTGCTGGCGCACAAAGTGGGGGCTGGGAAAACCTTTGAAATGATTGCCGCCGCGCAGGAGAGCAAACGTCTCGGACTCTGTCACAAGGCAATGTTCGTTGTGCCGAATCACCTTGTCGGGCAGTGGGCGTCGGAATATCTCCGGCTCTATCCCAGCGCGAATATTCTTGTGACGACCAAGCAGGATTTTGAAAAGTCCAAGCGCAAGAAATTCTGCGGCAGAATCGCCACCGGCGACTATGACGCGGTCATCATCGGACACAGCCAGTTTGAAAAAATCCCCATGAGCATGGAGCGACAGCTTACGCAGTTGCAAGATCAGCTTGACGAAATCCAGCAGGGCATTGAGGAAGCGCAGGTGCGGAAGGGCGACCGTTACACCGTCAAAGAACTCATGCGAATGAGGAAAGGCGTGGAGGCAAAACTAAAAAAACTCAACGACACTTCCCGCAAGGATACCATGATCAACTTTGAAGAATTGGGCGTCGATATGCTGTTTGTGGACGAAAGCCACCTGTACAAAAACCTCTATCTTTATACAAAAATGCGGAATGTGGGCGGCGTAGCGCAGACGGAAGCACAGAAATCCAGCGATCTGTTTATGAAATGCCGGTATCTCGACGAGATCACCGGCGGGCGCGGCATCGTCTTTGCGACCGGAACACCCGTGTCGAACTCGATGGTGGAAATGTATTCCATACAGCGATATTTGCAGTACGGAACGCTGGCACAGCGAGGATTACAGCACTTTGACGCATGGGCATCCACCTTCGGAGAAACCGTCGCGGCACTGGAGCTTGCGCCGGAAGGCACGAATTATCGGCTGAAAACACGCTTTTCCCGTTTCTACAATCTCCCCGAACTCATGCAGATGTTCCGCGAAGTGGCGGACATTCAGACCGCCGATATGCTGAAATTGCCGGTGCCAAAGGTCAATTACCACAACATCAAAACCCAGCCGAGCGAAATCCAGTTGGATATGGTGGAGGGACTGGCAACACGCGCGGAGAAGGTGCGTTCCGGCGCGGTGGACCCGCACCTTGACAATATGCTTGCCATCACCAACGACGGCAGGAAACTCGCGCTTGACCAGCGTATGCTCAATCCCATGCTGCCGGACGACCCAAACAGCAAGGTCAACGCCTGCGTGGAAAACGTCTACCGGATATGGGAGGAACACGCCGATACGAAGGCAGCACAATTATTGTTTTGCGATCGTGTAGCGATACGTTGCTACGAATAAACTTTAAATAGGCGAAAGCCTGTAAGGAGGTAAAAGTAGCGGGGAAACAGAGTTTTCCCCAACTGATATTCCGAGGAGTGGAATGAAGGGGTAACGCCCTGAAACGCTTACCTGATACTACGTTGGAAGCAAAGGAGTGTAATATCCTGCGCTGACACAGCACGTTGAAGTCGGCTGAAGACTGCCCAAACGAAGCCAAAATAGGCTGGCGTGGAAAGTCGTCCAGAGGTGGACGGTGCGGTTGATAGGCCGGGGGTCTATAAAGTGCCTATGGTAAGAATGTGGTTGACTACCACTGTCGAAAGTCCGAATGAAGCGGTCAAGAAGAAAGAACAGTAGAAATGCTGTTGCCATGAAAATGGTGTATGCGGGGTAAAGTAACGTGGTCGCGCTGAAATACCCTATAGCGTTATAGGCGCTATCCGGCATACTGGCCAAAAGGATAGCCTAAGGGCATTATGTACAGATAGGAATATCGGAACGTAGAAAGTCCCGGATGTGGAGCGATTACACGTGATGAAGCATGGCAGGGAAAGCGGCGTCGTTCATGTGAGAAAGGTGCCGTATAACTTGTCTTAATCTGGGAGGAAGGAGCAGCCATGGTACCGTGTACGGTTAGCGATAGCCGTATTTAGAAGCCGTGAATAAAGTAAGCGGTGGAGGGACGGGCTGTAGTCAAGATTGTTTTGATGAAAAGATTACTAACAAACGCACATAGGTTCGAGTAGGACTAAGAAAGGCAACACACCCGAAAGAAGGTGTAAAGCCGACTATGGCAACAAAGAAAAAGGCTTTAAAGAAAGCCAAACTGCGCCATGCCGAATATTATGACTTCCAGACAATTCAAGACCAGTTGTATGCAGACAGTAAAAACGGAAAACAATTTACAAAACTGGTAGAGGTTATCGCCAGTCCCGAGAATATACGACTTGCATATCGGAACATCAAGAAGAATGATGGAAGTCTAACGGCGGGCACAGATGGAAGGACAATCAAACATCTCCAAAAACTCTCTGACGAGAAAATGATTGCACTGGTACAGAAGAAATTATCATGGTATGTACCGCAAAGCGTTCGCAGAGTAGAAATTCCGAAGAGCAGTGACCCGACAAAGAAACGTCCTCTTGGAATCCCAACTATCTTAGACCGCTTGATTCAACAATCTATATTGCAGGTATTGGAGCCAATTTGTGAAGCGAAATTCCATGAACACAGTTATGGATTTCGTCCGAACAGAAGTCAAGAAGACGCTGTTGCGCAAGTTCACAAAAATATGCAGCTCAGCCATTTGCACTATGTTGTTGATATTGACATTAAAGGGTTCTTTGATAATGTAAGCCATGGAAAACTGTTGAAGCAGTTATGGACACTTGGTATCAGGGACAAAAAGCTGTTGAGCATTATTTCAGCAATGCTGAAAGCAGAAGTGGCAGGAATTGGATTTCCCGAAAAAGGGACTCCGCAAGGTGGAATCATTTCTCCGCTATTATCGAATGTGGTGCTGAATGAACTTGATTGGTGGCTTGCCAGTCAATGGGAAAATATACCAACACAATATCCGTTCAAACAAACACCAAATCCGAACGGCAGTCCAACCCGCGGAAACAAATATGCTTCTCTGCGGCGAAGCAATTTGAAGGAAATCACTTGTGTTCGCTATGCTGATGATTTTAAAATCTTCACCAGCAACTACCAGAGCGCGATCAAACTATTTCATGCTACGAAGGATTGGCTGAAAGAGCGTCTGGGGCTGGACATCAGTCCAGAAAAATCGAAGGTAATCAATCTCAAAGAAGATTACTCGGAATTTCTTGGCTTTAAATTAAAGCTGATTCCACGTGGTAAAACCGGGAAGGGTAAAACCCGATATGTGGTACAGAGCCACGTCAGAGAGAAATCATTGGAGAAAATCAGGCAAAAGCTTAAAGTGTTGATTCACGATATTGAGTATCCGCACAATGATGTCCCAAACGCATATGAAGAAATTGGTAAATACAATTCATATGTTTTGGGTATCCACGAATATTACTCAATGGCAACAAAAGCAAGTACAGATTTTAGAACACTGGCTTTTCCAGTCCAAAAGAGCCTAAAAGCAAGACTTCGCAATCGCATTAAAACTGCAAAAGAAGTGAAAAAGAATAACATTCCATATCATATCGCAAACATCATAAAAGAGAAATACGGAAAGAGTCAGCAGCTTCGCTACGTTCAAGGAATTGCTCTTGCGCCTATTGGCTATGTGAGGCACAAATACCCAAAACAACACAAAAGAAGTATCAATTCCTATACACCTGACGGCAGACTTGAAATTCACAAACACTTGAATGGAATTGATATGAAAGTGCTTCACTATTTGATGCGGCACCCTGTAGAGTACCGTTCCATTGAATACAACGATAATCGCCTTTCTCTGTTTTCAGCCCAAAAGGGTAGATGTGCCGTGACCGGAAGAGTGTTGGAAATTGGCGATATACATTGTCACCACAAGGTTCCGCTTGAACAAGGCGGAACTGACGAGTACCAAAATCTGATTTTGGTCTGTGAAGATGTTCATCGGCTGATTCATGCCAGAAAGCCGGAAACGATTGCAAAATATATGGAAAAGTTATCTCTCACATCCAAGCAAAAGAAAAAGATTGACATTCTTAGAAGCCTTGTAAATGTTGAGAGTTGTTAGAATCTAAGTCAGAATGTTCTTGATGGCAAGCCGTGTGAATTGAAAGGTTCATGCACGGTTTAGAGCGGGGGAAAAGATGGAGATAATATCAAAATCTCACCTATCGCTACTTTCTACCCCGAAAAACGACGGTACTTTCAATGTTTACGACGATATTCGCGCCAAATTGGTACGCATGGGAATCCCCGCAGAACAGATACGTTTCATTCATGAAGCCGACAGCGACGCGCAGAAAAAGGAGCTTTTCGGCAAAGTCCGCAGCGGTGAAGTGCGTATTCTTCTCGGCTCCACACAGAAAATGGGTGCGGGTACCAACGTGCAGGACAGGTTAATTGCCATGCATAATCTTGACTGCCCTTGGCGTCCGTCAGATTTGGAGCAGCGACTCGGCAGGATTGAGCGACAAGGAAATATGTTCCCCGAAGTGGAGGTATTTCGTTACGTCACGGAGCGCACGTTCGATTCCTACACATGGGGGCTTGTGGAAACCAAGCAGAAATTCATCGGACAGATCATGACGAGCAAGTCGCCTGTCCGTGCCGCGGAAGATGTGGACGAGGTGGCATTATCCTTTGCGGAAGTCAAAATGCTGGCGACCGGCGACGAGAGAATCAAGCAGAAAATGGATCTGGATATTCAGGTTTCCAAGCTCCGCGTCCTCAAGCAGAGCTATCTCAGCGAGCATTTTGCACTGGAGGACAAGGTGCTGAAATACTATCCCAAGACGCTTCGGGAGTGCGAACAGCACATTGCTTCTCTGGAGCAGGACGCCGCAACAGCCCAGCAGAACCCGCCGCCCAGCGACGGAAAATTTGCCGGTATGACGCTTGGCGATACAGTGTACGATGAAAAAGCCGACGCGGGAACCATGCTGATTTCGCTTTGTCAGAAGAACACTTCCACCGAATCCGTTACCATCGGCAGCTATCGTGGCTTCCGGCTGGAAACGCGATACGACAGCGTATTCAATCATTATTACCTCATGCTGGCGGGAAAGACCAAGCATTCTGTGGAACTCGGCAGCGATCCGCACGGTAACATCACCCGTCTGGATAATGAAATCGCCCGTATTCCGAAGAAACTGGAGGCGGCGCGGACGTTGCTGGCGGACACGCAGGCGCAGTTGGAGAACGCCAAAGCGGAATTGGAGAAGCCCTTTGCGCAGGAAGAAGAACTGAAAGAAAAGAGCAAAAAGCTCAACGAACTCAACATTGCGCTCAGTGCCAAGCAGGGCGAACAGCCCGTGATGGATACCGAACCGGAGCAGGACGGCGGCAGTGCAAGCACAAAAAAGCCGGTTTGTCAAGCTCGCTGATATTTTGGTTTGCACATTTGCTTTTTCATTATATATGTCGTACAATGAAGAAAATATTTCATCATCATTCATCGGAGGCATGATTATTATGGAAAAGGAAATTCAGTTTGAAACGCTGATCGACGTGCGCAGCGACGCATTTGCGGATTATTGGAGCAGCATCATCGGCAAGCTCCGCAAGAGCAATCCCTCTTACCGCGAGATGGAAAAGCAGGTCACGGCATTGTATGAGCAATTTCCGAAGGTACAGTCGGTACTGGACAGCGACAAATCCTGCAATCTGACAGAGGAAGAATGCGATGCGCTTCTGAAAATTCTGACGGTGCAAAGCAGGCTGACAGTCATGCAGCAGGAGGCGATTTATCTGCGCGGATGCTATGACGGAATCGGTTATCTAAAAAAAGCAGGTTTATTTTGAGTATTTTGAGCGAAAAAAAGGCGATGTCGGGAACCCAATCCGGCGTCGTCTTTTTACATAGTGTCTACTGCAAGAAGTAAAAAAGGCAGAAAACAGCGAAAATACGTGACATTTGCGGGTGAAAGTGGTATAATAAGTGCAAGGAAAGGGTAGGAAA
>CADCNI010000047.1 GCA_902802795.1 uncultured Ruminococcus sp. | reverse complement strand
CGAGGCTCGTTCCGCTCGTTCGGCTACGCCTCACTTGTGAGGACCCTGCCCTCACTCTCCCGCAAGGGCTCTGCCCTTGACCCGGCAGGGAACCAGTCCGAGATGACGCTTGTCGTCATCGGCTGGACTCCCGCGCTCGCATTCGCTCGCTAATTGCGCTTCGCTTTTCTTTTTTCTTTTTCTCTCCCCACTTCCCACTCCCCACTAAATTCTCATTTAGCGTATAAACCACAGTTTCAAAAACAAGCCCCAAACATTATTTTCCGGCCTTACTTTTTCTGCTGATGACATAGGAATAGATTACGGGGACGAGTCCGATCACGGCCAACACCGCGATGACCAAGGGAAATGCCCCGCAGAATGCGGCGGCAATCACAGCGACGCCGCCGAGCATAAACAGCCAGCCGCCCAGACGGTGGGTTCTGCGCCACACATCCTCGTCCGCAAGCGTCCAAGGCAGCCGGATGCCGAAGGTGGCATTGGGACGGGATTTGGGGAGATAGTTGCCCAGCAGAAGGAACACCAGACCCACCAGGCAGTAGGCGGCCAGTCCCACATTGGTGAACCAGTCCAGCACATACATCACGGTGATACATTCGAGCACAATGGTTATGGTGGGAATGAGCAGCCGCACCAGTTTTCTGACGGCTTTGGGATGGGTCTGCGCCGAAGTGGGGAACAGATTGTCGGCGGCGCAGCAGAATAAGTGAAAGAGAAGCATGAGCAGCGGCAGACCAAAGATCACAAGGGGCTTGTCCGCCCAGTTGTCGGGCTGGTTGTGGATATCCCAGTGAATGGGAATGCGTTCGGGCAGCCGGGAGTAAGTGACCAGCCCCGGCAGCATGCCAATCAGGCAGAGCAGTCCTGAGAAAAAGTCGGTCGCGGTGAGAATCGTGCGCTTCGGCTGTGGTTCGCGGTTATTGGTTTTCATTGGCAATCCCTCCGTTGATGGTTTTCTCGGTAACAGTTGTTCCCTCGGTAACAGTTGTTTCCTCGGCAGCGGGAGCGTCGCTGTCAGTCGACTCACTGTCGGTCGCGTTGGTGAACTGGTTGAACCACAGCATGATCTCCTCGAATACCGAGAGATTCAGCGAATAGTAAATAAAATTCTTCTCGCGGGTTTCATAAATCAGTTCCGCCTTTTTGAGTTGGCTGAGGTGGTAGGAAACCGTCGCGCCCGTCATATCAAACCGCGCCGCGATGTCTCCGGCCGCCATGCGTCCGTCGCGCAGCATGAGCAATATCTCGCGCCGCACAGGGTCCGCCAGCGCCTTGAATGTTTCGGGAAATCCCATAGGTGACCTCCTTTATCGAAGATTATTTAGAAATCATTCTAAATACACTGTACCATACATTTTCCCGTTTGTCAATCCTGTGCCGCAGAGTATTTAGAAAAAATTCAAAATACCTCTTGACAAACCCCACACCGTGTGCTATTCTGAATTTAGAAGAAATTCTAATTAGATTTTTTTCTAAATTCTAAATTCTCGCCCCAATGATAAACAACACATAGCACAGGAGGTTTTCTTGTATGAACACAACGACCGATATGGCACAATTGACCGAAATGCTGCCCTTTCTCATCCCGCTGGTCATTGCGGAGCTGGCGCTGCTGGTTTACGCGATCGTCCACATTCTCACCCATCCCACCTACAAGCGCGGCAACCGCTGGCTGTGGCTGATGGTGGTGATTGTGGGCATGGAGTTTATCGGCCCGTTCGCTTACATCATTTTCGGAAAAGAGGAGCAGTGAGATTCAGATGGACATTCTGAAACTTCGCAACGTCGCTAAGCGCTTCGGGAGCAAAGAAGTGCTGCGCAGCGTGTCGCTGACCGTGCCGGAGCATTGCGTCTTTGGCTTTGTGGGGCGCAACGGCGCGGGCAAAACCACCGCCATGAAGTGCGTTCTCGGACTGCTCAGGCCGGACGGCGGTGAAATGGAGGTGTGCGGGGAGCGCGTGACCTATGGCGGCACCCGTACCAATCGCTTTGTGGGCTACCTGCCCGACGTGCCGGAATTTTACGGCTATATGACGGCGCAGGAATATATGACCCTCTGCGGCCGTGTCACCGGCATGAAGTCCGCCGCCATCAGAGAACGAACCGCCGAACTGTTGGAACTGGTGGGACTGAAGGACGAACGCCACCGCATCGGCGGCTATTCGCGGGGCATGAAGCAGCGCCTCGGCATCGCGCAGGCGCTCATCAACCGTCCGCGGCTGCTGATCTGCGACGAGCCTACCTCCGCGCTTGACCCGGTGGGACGCAGGGAGATTCTGGATATTCTGGCGGCGGCGAAGCAACAGACCTCCGTATTGTTTTCCACCCATATCCTCACCGATGTGGAGCGTATCTGCGACCACGTTGCCTTTCTGGAAGGCGGCAAAATCGCGGTCGAGGGCACCATTGACGAGATCAAAGGACTGCGCGGCGACACGGGGGTAGAAATTCTTCCCGAACATCCCGCCGACCTTGCGCGATTGCGGGAGGCGTTTCCCGACGCCGTACTCCGGGACGGTAAACTGGTGGCCGCCAATGCTTCCGGCGAGACCGCCCGCGCCTTGCTGCGCTTTCTGGTGGAGCAGGAGATTCCCGTCCTCCGCTTTGAGAGGCAGGAGCCGACACTGGAGGATCTGTTTATGGAGGTGGTCGGACAATGAAGGGGTTTATTGCCTTTTTTAACAAGGAAGTGCGGGAACTTGGCCGCACCGGACGGCTGCTGCTGCTGGGGATTCTCGGCGTGATTTTCGGCATCATGAACCCCGCCATTGCCAAGCTCACGCCGTGGCTGATGGAGCAGATGGCGGATACATTGCAAGGCTCCGGCCTCACTGTAACGGCATACACCGTGACGGCGGCGGATTCGTGGACGCAGTTTTTCAAAAACAGTCCCATGGGGCTCATTATCCTGCTGATTCTTTTCAGTGGCGCGTTTACCAATGAATACGTCAAAGGCACGTTGGTGCCGCTGCTCACCAAGGGACTGTCCCGCAGTGGCATGGCCGCCGCCAAGACCGCCATGATACTGGGCGCGTGGAGCGGTTTTTACTGGCTGACGTTTGGCATTACCTATGCCTACACCGCCTATTACTGGGATAATTCGGTTGTCAGGCATTTAGCTTTCGCTGTTTTCGGCTATTGGCTGATGGGCGTGTTTCTGTTTTGCGTCATGATTTTTGTTTCGTCTTTCGCCGCCTCGTCGGGACAGGTGTTGGCCGTGACAGGCTGCGTTTACGGCGTGATGGTTCTGTTGGGACTGTGGGAGAAACTCGCGAAATATCTGCCCACCCGCCTTGCCGACAGCGCCGCCCTGCTGACAGACGCGGCACAGCCTGCCGATGCTTTCCCCGCGGTGGCGGTGACGGCGGCGACGTCCCTCGCGCTGCTCCTGCTGTCGTTTCCCCTGACCGCCAAGCGGAAACTGTGATATTTTATTATCTTTCCGTCAACAAAAACCCGTTTCTGACCGCGTTTCGTGTGTGACACGAAAACGCGTGGTGGGAAACGGGGATTTTTTTATATGAAAAATTCTTATTCCTATCTACGGGCCGGAGGTGGACAAAAAAACAAAATCAAAAAAATCAAAAAAATTACCAAAAATCTATATCAAATCTCCGCAATCTATGCTATAATCAAAGAATACTGTTTACCATATCCCTTTTAAAGGAGCAAAATCATACATGAAAGATATTAAAGTAGGAATGGTGAGTCTGGGCTGTCCCAAAAATCAGGTGGACGCGGAGATTATGCTGGGCCTTCTGGCGGACGCGGGGTATAAGCTGACGGAGGACGCGGCCATGGCGGACGTGGCGATTGTCAACACCTGCGGCTTTATCGAGAGCGCCAAGTCGGAGGCCATCGAGGAAATTCTGGAGCTGGCCGCGCTGAAAAAGGAAGGCCGCATCAGGTCGCTGGTGGTCACCGGCTGCATGGCGGAGCGCTACCGCGACCAGATTCTGGAGCAGATTCCGGAAGTGGACGCGGTGGTGGGCATCGGCTCCAACGGCAAAATCGCGGAGGTGGTCGAACGCGCGCTCACCGAAAACGGCATCAGCCTCTACGGGGAAAAGGAAGACCTCGTGCTCTGCGGCAGAAGAGTGCAGACCACGCTGCCCTATTATTCGTACCTCAAAATCGCGGACGGCTGCAACAACAAATGTTCCTATTGCGCCATCCCCATGATCCGCGGCAGATTCCGTTCCCGTCCGATGGAGGAGCTGGTGGAGGAAGCCGGAATGCTGGCGGCACGCGGCGTGAAAGAAATCACCGTAGTGGCGCAGGATACCACCGAATACGGCTCCGACCTCTACGGCAAGCGCTGTCTGCCGGAACTGCTTGGCAAGCTGTGCGAAGTGGACGGCATCGAGTGGATCCGCGTGCTCTACTGCTACCCCGAAAAGATTACCGACGAGCTGCTTGACGTGATCGCCCGTCAGCCCAAGATGTGCAAATACATCGACATGCCCATACAGCACGTCAGCAAGAAGATTCTCAAAGCCATGCACCGTCCCGGTGACCGCGAAACCCTCACCGCCCTGATCGCGCATATCCGCGAAAAAGTGCCGGGCGTGACGCTGCGCACCACGTTGCTGACGGCTTTCCCCGGCGAGACGCAGGAGGATTTTGAGGAACTCATCGACTTTGTGCGGGAAGTGAAATTTGAACGGCTGGGCTGCTTTGTCTGGTCGGCGGAGGAAGACACCGAGGCCTACGATCTGCCCGACAGAGTGAGCGAAGAAACCGCGCAGCAGCGGGAGGAATCCATCACCGACGAACAGTCCCGCGTGACCGACGAATGGTGCGAGAGCATGATCGGCAAGCGGTTGACGGTCATCGTGGAGGGCTACGACCGACTCGCGGAGTGCTGCTACGGACGTTCGCAGGGAGAAGCGCCGGACATTGACGGCAAAATCTTCTTTGACACCGACGGCAAAAAGTTCACGATGGGCGATTTTACGGAAGTGGAAATCACCGACAGTATGGGCTGTGATTTAGTGGGACATACTGTCTGAAATAAGATATTGAAAAACATTTCACACTTCATATTTCACGTTAAATATAAGGGGGCAAGAAGATGAATCTTCCCAATAAACTGACGGTTTCACGCGTGCTGTTTATTCCGGTGATTATGGTGCTGCTTCTGGTAGAGGGCATTCCGTACCGATGGCTGCTGGGCGGCATATGCTTCGGGCTGGCGTCGCTGACCGATATGCTGGACGGCAGAATTGCCCGCAGCCGCAATCTCATCACCGATTTCGGCAAGCTGATGGACCCTGTGGCGGACAAAATGCTGGTCATGTCCACGCTGGTCTGCTTTATCCAGCAGGCAATCTGCGGCGCGTGGGTGGTGGTCATCATCCTGTTCCGTGAGTTTCTGGTGACCTCCATGCGCATGGTGGCCGCCGACAAGGGCATCGTGATCGCCGCCAATATCTGGGGCAAGATCAAGACAGTGACCCAGATGATTGCCATTATCGGCATTTTCTGCGCACAGGCGGCCTACGAATTTGCCTTTTTTCCCGTGTGGGTAGGCGACTGGCTCATGATTATTTCCAAGGCAGTGCTTTACGCGGCCGTGGCGGCTACCGTTTTTTCGGGAACGAAATATATGTATGATTCGCGGGAATTATTTAAGGACGCGTAAAGTTTTAAGTTTTTTTTGCAATACCACTTGTCTTTTTTGCCATTATGTGAGAAAATAGAAACGGTATTTTAAAACCGATATAAGCCATAAGCGTTGCTTACGGATTTTTGAGAAGGGAGTTTATACAGATGTCCAGAAATAATAGAAAATACGATAAAACCGCAAATGAAATTGCCGAAATTGCGGGCGGTTTGCAAAGCGGCGAGAATGCTGTGAAGGAAACCGAGGTGTTCGCGGAAGAATTTACCGAGGGTTTTGACCTCGAAGCAGCGGAGGAAGTCGGAAAGGCGGCCGAAGAAGCGGAAGAAATCGAAGAAGCGGCCGAAGAAGCGGAAGAAATCGAAGAAGCGGCCGAAGAAGCGGCCGAAGAAGCGGAAGAAGTCGAAGAAGCGGCCGAAGAAGTCGAAGAAGCGGCCGAAGAAGCGGAAGAAGTCGAAGAAGCGGCCGAAGAAGTCGAAGAAGTCGAAGAAGCGGCCGAAGAAGTCAAAGAAATCGAAGAAGCGGCCGAAGAAGTCGAAGAAGTCGAAGAAGCGGCCGAAGAAGCGGAAGAAGTCGAAGAAGCGGCCGAAGAAGTCGAAGAAATCGAAGAAGCGGCCGAAGAAGTCGAAGAAGTCGAAGAGGCGGCCGAAGAAGTCGAAGAGGCGGCCGAAGAAGTCGAAGAAGTCGAAGAAGTCGAAGAGGCGGCCGAAGAAGTCGAAGAAGTCGAAGAGGCGGCCGAAGAAGTCGAGGAAGACGAAGAAGTCGAGGAAGACGAAGAAGACGAAGAAGTCGAAGAAGACGAAGAAGTCGAAGAAGACGATTACCTTGATTATGATGAGGACGAGCCGAGAGAGAAAAAGATCGTTTCGGGCAAGACGGCTGTCTTTACAATGCTTCTGACAGGACTTTGCACGATTGCCTTGATTGTGGGCGGTTTTATGATGGCTACCAAGGTTCAAAAAGATATGGGTCTGTCATTGGTTTCCTATACGGACAAGTTCAACGCCTGCGATACCAACGATTTTACTTATGCTTCCATGCTGGGGATAGACGAGGTTTCCTACAGCGACGTGGAGATGACGCTGACGCCCGACGATGTGAAGGCACTCAGCAGAGGCAAAACGGTGACGAAGTTTGACGGCATGGTCCATCTCAATGCCAAGGTACGTTTTGGCAAGCTGGTGACAATGGATATCACCTTTGATCCGGCCATAGATGAAAATGAAGGCGGATCGGCATTCTATATGATGCTGGTGGGCAATGTACTGTCCGGTTTATATCCTGACCAGATTGCCAACAGCGACGAGAGCTTTATGCTGGCTTACACGGTGATATCTTATGCAATGCCCGCCCCGTCGGCTCCCGATTATGTTTACCGTTATCTGTTTGGGGATATTGCCATCTACATGGATCACAGCAAGGTGAGGGAGAGCGGCAAAGCGTCCGATCTTACTTATCATATTGAGAATAGTAAACCGCAATACCTTGACACCTCCAAAATTGACGTTTCATGGCTGCCTTGGAATAAGGTCAAAGAAGAGCAGCCGGAGGACGATACCGTCAATATTTCCGATGCGGATACAACGCCGGAGGTTTCCGGTTCGGATGCGGCCGAATAACATCGTATCACAGTTCCTATAGCAATCCAAATAATCAGGGAGACAAAAGGAGGCGATGATGGTGAGTGCAGGGCAAGGCGGAGGACAACAACGCAGCCATGTGCTCACCAGCGCGCCGAACTTGTCTTTTTGTTTGTTTGGATTGCTATAAAATACAACCCCCTGCGGCGAGGAGATGAATGAACCGTCTCCCGACGCAGGGGGTTTTTGTATCGTATAAGATATTTAAAAAACCATAGATTTCAAACCGTCCGGCGCGGCGACCGACAGCAGATAGTCCGCGCCCTCCCGCAAACCGTATCTGCCCAGCTCGCAGACAGCGCTTTGCCGGGCGAGCAGCGGCAGATTGTTTTCCGCGCTCAGGTGTCCCAGCACAAAGCGAGTCGCGCCGCTTCGGGCGAGCAGCGGCAACTCCGCCGCGCAGGCGTCGTTGCTCAGATGCCCCTTGCCGGAGGCGATGCGCTTTTTGAGGGGATAGGGGTATCGCCCCGCAAACAGCATGGATTCGTCGTGATTGGATTCGATATAGACCAGATCGGCGCCCTCCAGCGCGGCATGAATGTCCGGCGTGATCACGCCTGTGTCAGTGGCGAGCGCGATGGTGCGTCCGTCGCAGCATCGCACCGAAAAGCCGCAGCTTTCGGCCGCGTCGTGTGAGGTGGGGAAGAAGGTCACGCCCATTTCGCCCAAGTCCACACCGTCCCGCGGCAGAATGCGCAGGTCGGTGTTTCTGGCGTGACCGGCGTTTTCCAGATAAGCCGCCGTCCCCTCGGTGGCATACACCGGCACTTTCAGCGACGAAGCCAGTACCCGCACGCCGGAGATGTGGTCGCTGTGCTCGTGGGTGACGAAGATCGCGCAGATGTCGGCGGGGTCGATATCCTCCTGTGACAGGCGTTCCTTGATTTTCTTTGCGCTCTGTCCCGCGTCGATCAATATGTATTTGCCGCCGCAGCCGATGGCTACGCTGTTGCCGCTGCTGCCGCTGTAAAGGGAACAAAATCTTGCCAATGGAAACTTCCTCTCAATGAATCAAGCAAAATGCAACCGCCTGCCGAAGAACATTCAGAGGCGGTTGATCGGGTTCTTATTTAAAGTCGTCGGAGACGGTTTTGCGGTGAATGCAGGCGCCCACGCCCACCAGCTTGTCGATGAGCTGCTCATAGCCACGCTCGATGTGGTAGATTTCACTGATAGCGGTTTCTCCCTCCGCCACCAGCGCCGCCACGACCATGGCCGCGCCGCCGCGCAGGTCGGTGGCTTTGACATGACCGCCTTTGAGATGATCCACTCCCACAAAGGTCGCGACACGTCCCTGCACCTCCGCCTGTACGCCCAGCTTTTTCAGCTCGGCTACATATTGGAAGCGGTTTTCCCACACGCCCTCCGTGATGGAACTGGTTCCCCTGGCAATCGCCATGGCCGCCGCCATCTGGGGCTGCATGTCGGTCGGGAAGCCGGGATGCGGCATCGTGGTGACATTGCACGCTTTCAGGTCGCCCGAACGGGTAACGCGAATGGACTCGTCATATTCATAGATCTCCACGCCCATTTCCATGAGCTTTTTGGAGATGCTTTCCATATGCTTGGGGATGATATTGTTGATGGTCACGTCGCCGCCGGTTGCTGCCGCCGCAATCATATAGGTACCCGCCTCAATCTGGTCGGGGATGATGGAGTAGGTCGCGCCATGCATTTTTTTCACGCCGCGAATTTTAATAACGTCGGTACCCGCGCCGCGCACATCCGCGCCCATTGAGTTGAGGAAGTTGGCCAGATCGACGATGTGCGGTTCCTTTGCGGCATGCTCGATGACCGTAAGACCCTCCGCCCGGACTGCCGCCAGCATGATATTGATGGTAGCGCCCACCGATACCACATCCAGCGGAACACAGGCGCCCTTTAATCCTCCCTCGGCTGTCAGCGAGATCACGCCGTCGCGCAGACCGGTTTTTGCGCCCAGCGCTTCAAACCCTTTGAGATGCTGGTCGATCGGACGCACGCCAAAATAGCAGCCGCCCGGCATGGGAACTCTGGCACGGCCGAACCGACCCAGCAGCGCGCCGAGCATGTAATAGGAGGCACGCATGTTTTTGGCAAGCTCCTGGCTGACCTGGCAGCAATCCATATTTCTTGCGTCTATTTCAATCACCGATTCGCTCAGCTTGTTGACTTTTGCCCCCAACTGAACGAGAATCTGAGAAATCACATTCACATCGCTGATGGTGGGGAGGTTTTCTATTGTGCAAACATCGCCGGAAAGGATCGCGGCGGGAATAATGGCGACCGCAGCGTTTTTTGCTCCGCCTACGGTAATGGAGCCGTTCAGCTTTTTGCCGCCTTCAACAACAAAGATATCCAAGGATATACCTCCAATTCAAATTCAGAACAGAATCATTATAACATGCCTTTGAAAAAAATGAAAGGCGCTAATGAAAATAAGTTGGCCGACTTTTCTTCTTTTTACATTTTATTCACATTGTTTGTGACGGAAAACCTCCGTTACATACCTTTTTTTGTTGCGCGGAGCCTTTGTCAAGCCACGAAAAACGCTCCGCGTAAGGCGCGTTAACGAGATAACCCGCCATGGATAAATAGTGTTAAAAATAATTTAAAAAATTATATAAATTATCAGTAGAAATTTATGCGAGTTGTTGCTATAATTAATATGTATATGTCAGCGCATTCATACTTTTTTCTGTCAGAAAGGGGTTTATCAAATTGAATGAATTCATAGGAATGAAAAAACTCCGACGCCGGCTGGCTGCGCTGCTGCTTGCGGCAGTGACGGCTGTGGCGTTTGTTCCTACCGTATTGGCTGAGTCTCCCTCCGATCTGAAACCGACACAGTCCTCTCAAACGACTGCCACGTCGGCCGCCACTATCGCGTCTTCGGCTCCCGCCAAGGCCGTGTCGGGCAACGGCTTTGAAAATGTGCAGTCGGACGGCGGCACCATGATGGTGGGTACAGCCCGTATCCCCAAGACCAACGGCGGCTATGCCACGGTTAAATATGTTTACAGCAGCGGCATTAATCTTAACGATAAATCGCTGACGCTTATCAATACCGAGCTGAACGCCTGCGGCGTGACGATTCCCGATGGCATGATTTATGTCAGCCGCAGCGATATTGTTTCCGACAGCCAGTTGATGAACCAGACCAGCGAACGGCAGGCGGTCTTTGCCTGCGGCAGTGAGAGCGCCCCTACGGTGTTGAAGGCCTATCCTCCCTTTGAAAGTGTGGAGGAATCGTTTGAACATCTGTTCCGCGGCTATATTTTTACCATTACCGGCTACAGCTCGCTCAAACCCGTGCTGGAGGGACGCAGCGAGATCGTGCTTTCCGATGACGGACAGACCGCGTCCACTTCCATCGTCATGTCGGAGGACTATGTGGAAAAGGTGATCAACGGCAAGAAAGTCAAGATCCTGATGATCAATTCCGAGCTGAAATATTATTTCCGCGCTCCCAAGCTGAATTTTGAAAAAGATAACAATTACGTGGCGTCCGCCTCTGATATCGAATATCACTATCCGTCCCACACCACGACGGAAACCACTGTGGCTACGTTGTATGTCAATCCTTCGTCAGACGAGAATCAGGTGCCGGAGGATATGACCACCACGCCGTCAAGCGATACGTCCACCACCGAAGCGGTCAAGCCTACCTCCGATGAAACCACCGAATCCGAGGCGACCACCGCTTCTACCACGGAACCTACCACGGCTTCTACCACCGAGTCCACCACCGAGCCGACTACCACATCTACCACCGAATCTACTACGGAACCGACCACGGCGTCCACCACTTCCGCCACAAAAGCCACTACTACGACCGCCGCTCAGAAGGATGAGCCGACAACCACCCAAAAGCCGACGAACACCACCGCTCCCACCTTGCCCACGACACAGAGCACGACGGACGGTTCGGCGTTTGAACACACGACCCTGCCCAATTCCCTTTCCTCCAACCGGGCTTTTGTCAATACCAGGCGGCTGCCGCTGAACATCCGTTCCGGCCCCGGACTGAATTACATGATCGTCACGGTGCTGCCCAAGGGAACCTACGTCACGGTACTGGATACCTCCAATCCCGATTGGTACCTGCTCCGCACCATGAACCGGACCGTGGGGTATGCCTACAGCTATTATATCAAGATCGACGAATAAAATGACGCAAAAAGACGGTATTCCGATGGCGCTGCCATTGCGGAATACCGTCTTTTTTTGCGTGTATGAAAGCATTATTTGTCTGACAGATCGTCATAGGTACGCTTTTCGATGATGTAGCGGGGACGCTGCTTGGTTTCCATATAGATTTTGCCGATATATTCCCCCAGCACCCCCAGACTGATGAGCTGGATGCCGCCGATAAAGCAGATGATGCTGACCGTGCTGGCCCATCCGACAATCGAGTGATGGGCGAAATGCTGCACCACCGACCAGATCACGCCGATGAAGCTGAGCAGTGCCACGAGAATGCCCATTTGGGTGATAAGGCGGATGGGTTTGATACTCAGACTGGTAATGCCGTCGATCGCAAGCCCGAGCATTTTGGAGAGAGGATAATGGCTTTCCCCTGCCAACCGTTCGCAGCGTTCGTAATAGACGCAGGTGCTTTTGAACCCGACGAGGGGAAACATGCCGCGCAGGAAGACGTTGACCTCTTTGAAATCGGCAAATTCCCGCAGCACCCTGGCGGAAACCAGACGGTAATCCGCATGGTTGAAGATTACTTCCGCGCCCATGGCGCTCAGCAGACGGTAAAAGCTCTCGGCTGTAAAACGCTTGAAAAAGGTGTCGGTTTCCCGTTTGTTTCTCACGCCGTAGACGATTTCCGCGCCGCCGAGATATTCATCCACCATGGCTTCCATAGCGGAGATATCGTCCTGTCCGTCGCAGTCGATGGAGATGGTAATGTCGCACCTGTCGCGCGCCTCCATGAGTCCGGCCAGCAGGGAGCTTTGATGCCCGCGGTTGCGGCTCTGGGCGATGCCCTCAAACAGCGGGCATTCCTCCGACAACCGGCGGATAATGTCCCATGTTGTGTCGGTGCTGCCGTCGTTGACCAGCAGGATACGGCTGTCGGGCGAGATTTTGCCTTCGTCAATAAGCAACTCCAGCTCCTGACGGAACAGGGGACTGGTGATGGGCAATACCTTTTCTTCGTTGTAACACGGTATGACAATAATGAGTTTTGGAGTCACGGCGGGGTCTTTCCTCTCTGAAATGATCGCAGCCGGATGCTGCGTTGACAGATTATCAATTCATTATAGCATGAAAGCATGGACGGTGTCAATCGGGCATGAAAAAAACGCACGGAAATCAATTTTGGTGATAACATTCGCCGGATTCGCTAAACTGCGTTGAAAATCCCGGCGCAGTTTGCACTCCCCCAGTCACCCGTCAGTAAAGCTGACACAGCCCCCTCAAAGAGGGAGCCGATAATGCCTCCCTCCCTGAGGGAGGTGCATGTTTTGCAAGCAAACGGCGGAGGGAGTTCTCCCGGTTTTCAAAATGGATTTCCCTGAAAAAAACGCCGGACATTGTCGTTCTGACCGTGTCCGGCGTTTTTTTTGGAAAGGTAGGATTATACTATACTGATTTCAATCGAAAATTAGTATAAAAGCTATCCGAAAAAGAATAACCTGCGTCTACCTGTGGGAGTATCTTTTCTTTTTATTCGGGAAGAACAGCATGACAATCATACCGGCGGAGGCTATGAAGAGCCAGCCCGCCAAAAAGAGCCTGAAATTGTTGTCTGCGGTTTTCGGTGAGGAATCGCCCTTGCCCGTATCGTTGCTGTTGCCCGTATCGTTGCTGTTGCCCGTATCGTTGCTGTTGCCCGTATCGTTGCTGTTGCCCGTATTGCCGCCATTGCCCGTATTGCCGGATGCCTTAACCGTGAACGTATGTTCCAGCTCGCCGTCTGTCAGTTCGACTTTAAGAGTGTGAGTGCCCACGCTGAGGGTTTGCAGGTACTCCCGCAGGAACGTGAACTTAATGCTGCCGGGAGTTGCTTCGAACTTATCGTCTGCGGAGACGGCACCTTTTTGGTAAATGACAGTTCCGTCTACAGACACCTTATCCAACTTTCCAAAGGTTTGGGAGTCTTCTGCCGCGTTTCTGTTTTTTAAGGTTACCGGCATACCGGATGTAGAACCCTTTGTCCAGGTCCATACGCTGTCGTCGGTAAAGTAGTATACAACGGTATTTTGGGCATCGTCGCCGCTGCCGCCGCCGTTGCCGCCGCCGTTGTCATCGCCGCTGCCGCCGCCGTTGTCGTCACCGCTGCCGCCGGAATCGTGGGGTATTTCTATTGTATCGGTGCGCGGAGTCTCTTCGCCGGGAAGAGTAACAGCAGCCGTATATTCGTCCTTGCCGGTATCCGGGTTATAAACAGGTCCCGTAATATTATTGGTCACATGGGGGGTTCCTTTGATTCCGTACGGATCGTCAGCATACTCTTTATCGTAGCTGTAAGTCGTCAGGGTTGCCTCCGTGTGCTCACTGTTCCATGTCCACACGGGGTCGGGAATGTAAGTGGCGTACGCCGGGTATCTGGCGTGCTCTTTGAGGTGGATATTCACTACATTTCCGTTGACCACTACATACGGGTCTTCGGCGTGATCCAGGTCGGTGTCTGTTTCGATAACATCGCCTTTCGGACCCTTTGTCCATACAACCTGACTGAATCCGGCTTTATCGGCTGCGGTTATGGTGTAAATCGGACCGGGATCATCCAGACTGAACCTGCCGACGTACGTATCCGTCACATCATTCGTTACCGTATTGGTTCCAATTGCTACTGCGACATTTGACGTCACTGGGATATCTGAAGTTTTATTAAAGCTGACGTCGGGGTAGGTTTCCCGATCTTCTAAATTGCTGCCGACATTGCAGCCGTAACATTCAAATTTGTTACTCTTCACGCCTCCTACACCTAGCATAGGTTCAATATAGTAATCGGACCTATAATTAGCTTTAAAAATGGCGCCTTCATACAGATAAATATAAAAATGACCGTCTCTTGACGCAGTTGCCGCTTCTTTGTTCGCTATCGTCAATTCATCAAAATTACCCTCCATCGTACCATACAGATGCAATGTGGCTCCGCTCAGAATCTGAATCACGCTGGCGTCATTATTCCCGGTATCAGCAACCATTTCCACGGTCTTACCTGAACGGACGACCATTTTACCGCCATTGTCTGTAGTCGTACTGGTAGTGGAAGTCAAAAAAATCTTACAAACTTCTATTGAGGTCTGGTTGTGCGCCATATTTAAATCAGAATCCCATGTTTGGCCCGCGGCTTCTGATATGGTTGGAACCGCCCCGTGCACCACTGGCAGCTGCACGTCGAAGGAACGGCGCAGCAGCGAAACCCCGCCTGCCGCCAGCATCAGCGCCAGCGCGGCGCAGCCCAGCCGGAGAAGCAGCCCCGGTCGGGACGAAGAATCATGCCTGTCTCGGATGTAGGGGACAGCACGTCCTGCTTTACACTTTGGATGATCCGTTTTGTTGTACATTTTCATCATGTCAAAATACCTCCTTATAAAGATAAGTCTTATCCCAACAGTGCAATAAACAAAAACACCTTATATCATAATTATATAAAAAAAATATTTATGTAATGATTAAATATGCGTGTCCATATTGTGAATCTTTTGCAAATATCTCGTAATTGTTATATTTGTCATTTTTATATTAAAATGCAATTTAAAATCGCTTTTTGATACGGAAAAACACGGCAAATCAATTTTTGCATAAAAGCCTGTTGCACTTTTTCAAAACCGTCCCCATTGATAGAGTGTAATCATTTTTTCAAAATGGATTTCCCAGGGAAAAACGCTGTCCCTGTTACGCACCGTTATTCTTCCCCGTCTCCGGATGCGGCGGCAAATTCGCTGAGAACCGCCTTTTCATGTGGTGAAAGGGGAAGTGTTTGCGGAATGTACATAAAAAATTTATTGCCGTATGGATGAATTGTCGCGCCGTTTGTGGTAAAATAATCAAAATGACGTAAGTGTGTCATTGCATTGACAGCGTCGAGCAGATCGTCGGCCCGGTCAAAGCGGTAAAGCCGCGCGCTCGGCAGGCGTGTGAATTCCGCCGAGAGACGGCAGCCGCCCTGCCGCAGCGGACGGCAGCGGATAAGGGTATAGTTTCCGTCGCGGCGCAGGCCGCAGGTTTGCGCCAGCAGCGCCAACATATCGTGGAGCAGACGCCGGCCGCCGATGCTGTTTAAAGAAAGCGGCTGCGACAGGATGCCCCACGCTTCCAGTTCTTCGGCTTGCAGCGTAATCTCAGCCGAACGCGGCGCGGTTCGTTTAATGGTCATAAAAACAAATACCTCCCTGATGAAAAAAGGCGTTATCATTATGATAACGCTCACACAAAGGGATTGCAAGAGGTGAATAAAGGAAATGAATATCAGTCTCTTCAATACAGGAAAATATGTCGATCTGGAGCAGCATAAGGAACCGGCTTTTTCCGCGCCGCTCAGTTCGGTGCCGATCCGGGAACTGGCGTATGTGCCGCTGCGTGATCTTTACGGCGGGCAGATGTATCCCGTGGCGCGAAGGGGTGATCGCTGCGCCCGGTTTTCGCTGCTGGCGCGCACCAAAACGCCTTCCAACGAACTGGGGCCTTCCTGGCTGATGGCGCCGCTGTCGGGCTATGTGGAGGAAATTACCACCATCGAGCATCCGATTTTCGGACGTTCCTTTTGCGCGGTGATACGTCCTGACAACAGTGTGCCGCCGCTTCCCACCACTCCCCACAGCCTGAATGCCATGACGCGGGAAGGGGTGTTGCGCACCATTCATCAGGCGGGCATCATCGACGAATTTGACGGTCAGCCCCTCATCGAAAAGATCTTGCAGGCCCGCAGCGACGGCATCCGCGAAGTGGCGGCCATTGCGCTGGACGACAGCCCCTACATCAGTAGCGCGCTCAAAACGGTGAGTGAATTTGGCAGCGAGGTGAGCGACGGCATTACCGTCGTACTCAAAGCGCTTGACGGCGGCAGCGCCAAGCTGGCGATTTATGACTGCGACGAGATTGCCGTAAAACCGGACATTGACCACTTCGGTTTTGTGAAACCCATCCGGATGCGGGGCGGATTTCCGCTGATTTCCAAATTCAAGCGCCAGTATTACCCCAAGGGGAATTTTCTGCCCATCGGCGTGCAGGCGCTTCGGAGCGCCGCGCAGGCATTGGTGCGGGGACTGCCGCAGACCAATTCCATCATCACTGTATCGGGCGAATGCGTTAAGCATCCCTGTAACGCGGTGGTGGTCAACGGTACGACCATAGAGGACGTGCTGCGGTTTGTGGGCGTGAACAAGCTGCCGCGTTATGTGATCTTAGGGGATACCATGACGGGTATCACCGTCACCGACATCAAAACGCCTGTGACGGCGGGTATGCGTGCTATTACAGTGATGCACGCCATACCCCGACGGGAAAAGACGTCGTGTATCCGCTGCGGCAAATGCGTGACGGTCTGCCCTATGGATTTGCCGGTGTATGAAGCCATCCGCCGCCATGAACGCGGCGAGATCGACAAGGCGGCCGGTTACGGGGCGCAGCACTGCACGGGATGCGGCGCGTGCAGTGCGGTGTGCCCCTCTGCCATCGAGGTGGCGGACATCATGCGCCATCTGAAAAAGATATCCAGACGCAAACAGAAACAGGCGCCCGATCAGTCGAACTGAATCAGTTTGATGAATCGGAGCTGTCGGAACCGTCCGTTGCGTCGTCCCTGCCAAAGAAAAAGGGGATGTCGTCAAATGATATTTCGTCCCCTTCTTCTTGTTTTACGGGGGCAGGGCCGCCGCATTGGGGACAATATTTGTGATCGTCGATCATGAGGCAGGTCGTCCAGCTATATCCGCAGTTTTCGCAGACATGGGTTCGCTTCTGCGGCATGGGACCGTAGATGCACTGCATCATTTCCTGATAGGGCTTGTAGGCGCCTTCGCCGGCCTTGGTGCCGCAGATGGTGCAATACTTGGCGCCGTCGGGCAGATACGCGTGACAGTTGCCGCATTGGTTCTTTCCCGGAATGCGCCAACCGTCATTTTTTTTGCCGCATTTCGGGCAGAATCTGTCAGTGTAGGCAATAGGTGCGCCGCAGCAGACGCAGCGGCCGGTGGGGGTGGAATGGCTCATGTGAATTTCCTCCTTTAAATGAGGATTAAAACTTTCGTATGCAGAACATCGGCGCATTTTTGTCATAATCCCATGTATGTCCCGCGTCTCCCGCGCAGAAACGTCTTTGCTCACAATCGCGGCAGACGGCGTTTTTTTGCGTGCGATCCTCGCGGAAGGGCCGGAAACGATGAAACCACACATCGGAGAAGCGGTCGCGGGCAATGTTGCCCTGTATCAGTTCAGGACGGCGCTCGATGTCAAGGCAGGAATAAATATCGCCGTTGCAAAGGATGCTGCCGACGTAAAGACCCGAACCGCAGAGAAAATAGTTGTCTCTCACTTCATGTTCATATTCGTAGGAAAGATAGTGGGAGCATCCGAAGCGTACATCCATCGGTGTGTCGGCGGCATAACGCTTGTCTCTCACAAAGTCGAGCAGCCCACGGAACTGCGCCGGGGACAGCAGCAGTTCCTGGTTTTGCAGCGCCCTGCCGATGGGCTCCAGATTGATGACGCGCCACGAAACTACCTTCATGCGGCGCATGAGGTCATACATCGCGTCAAGCTCACCGAAGTTGCGCCGATGAATGACCGATGTGATCTGCACGGGAATGCCCGCAGCGTTGAGATATTCCACAGCGGTCAGCGTTCGGTCAAAACAGCCCGGCGACTGCCGCAGCCATTCGTGGTTTTCTTTCCCTCCGTCCAGACTGATGGTCACGGAAGCCAGCGAGAGGGAACGCAGCTTTTCGGCGGCTTGGCGGTCGATCAGCGTCCCATTGGTGGTAATGCCCCACGGAAAGCCAAGAGCGACGATATGGGCGGCTATGCGATAAAAATCCGGATGGAGCAGCGGTTCTCCTCCTGTCAGGCAGATCATGACCGAGGACGGCGCAAAATCCTCCGCCACGGTGTCCAGTGTGCGCAGCAGGAGGGACGTGTCGAGATGTACCCCGCGCGCCTGTTGGCAACTGCTCCCGCAGTGGAGACAGGCGAGGTTGCAGCGGTCGGTCAGCTCCACAAACAGATAGGTCAGGCGGGGATGGGTGCGCAGATGGTCGCGGTACTGCGCGAGCGCCTCCATATTATTGGATTTGATAGCTATTTTGAGGTCTGTTGCCATACTGTCACCGCCTCGAACCAATACTATAAATTTATTGTAACATGGCGGCCGCCTGCCTGTCAAGCCGTCTGAACAGGCTCTCCAGGGCGACAGCATTTACTTTTGAAGATTAAAGAGGATTTTCAAAAAGAGATCAGGTTCAAGAGCAGCTTTAAACATAAGCTTTTTCTTGCTGATACGATGGAATTGAGATTGCATTTGAGAAACCAGATTAAGAGCCGTCTTGCGAAGAACATTCATGTTAAGCGGGGAATGATCTTTTCTGGCTCGGGCAGCATCTTCACGAAATATTACATCAAGGCACCAGTGCAATTGATTTTCGATTGACCAATGCTTTCTGACGGAATCCGCAAATTCTTTTATGTCAGTTAATGATGTAATAAAATATCGCGTGTATTCTCTGGTTTCGTCTTTTTCTGTTACCGTTGAAGTAACCATGCCGAGACCCTGTAACCCGCACCAA
>CADCNI010000046.1 GCA_902802795.1 uncultured Ruminococcus sp. | reverse complement strand
CGTGCCACCTCCCTCAGAGAGGGAGGCGAAAAATGGCTCCCTCTTTGAGGGGGCTGTCAGCGTAGCTGACTGGGGGAGTGCTTAAGTTGTGGATAGTGGTTTCCATATCCATAATTTTCACCTCCTTTTCACGTTCTTTTATTCCATATTACTATTTTTTCTCCTGAATGTCGAGAGTTTTTTGGTGTTGAGCAGAAATAGGAAAATATGATTCCGCGTAAAGCATGCCGTTTTATGCCGTTAAAAAATTTCGTGTATGGCGTGGGTGGGGCAGTTTTCGATGCAGAGTCCGCAACCCAAGCAGTTCTCGCGGTCAACGTGTGCGACAAAATTTTCCACTTTGATGGCGCTTGTGGGACAGTTCTTTTCGCATTTCATGCAGCCGATACAGCCGACGTGGCAGTTCTTCCGCGTGACCGCGCCTTTGTCATGACTGGAGCACATGACCTGCGCCGCTTCCACGCGGTCGGTGATCTCGATGAGCTGTTTGGGGCAGACCTTGGCGCATTTGCCGCAGCCCACGCAAAGGTCGCGGTCCACAATCGCGATTTCGTTGCAAAGCTCGATGGCGTGGTATTCGCATTCCCTGGCGCAGTCGCCCAGACCGATGCACCCGAAGCGGCAGGTATTCATGCCGCCGTAGAGCAGCGCCGCCGCCGCGCAGGATTCAAAGCCCGTGTAGTCCATTTTGACGGTGGTGTTGTCGCAGGTGCCGAGACAGCGCACAATCGCCGCCTTGGGCGTGACCTCTTCCGCGTCGGTGCCGAGAATGGCGGCGCATTCCTCCGCGACCGCCTTGCCACCCACGGGACACAGCCCCACCTTGGATTCGCCTTTGGAGAGCGCCGCCGCGTAGCCCGCACAGCCCGAAAAACCGCACGCGCCGCAGTTCGCGCCGGGAAGCGCCTGCATGAGCTGCTCCGCCGTTTCGTCGGTCGGCACCGCCATGATGAGGGAGGCGGCCGACAGTCCCAGTCCCGCGATCAGACCGATGGCGGCGACAATCAGGACAGGTATCAGGATATTCATAAGCATTTACCTCTGTTGAAAGAAATCATACCACGCCCGCAAAGCCCAGAAAGGACATAGCCACGAGCGAGGCGGCGACCAGTGTGATGGGAAGTCCCTGCAGCGTTTCGGGAATGTCACACAGTTCCATGCGTTTGCGGACTCCGGCAAAGATCGCCATAGCGACCAGAAAGCCCAGACCCGAACCGAACGCGCAGGACAGCGCATAGCAATACCCCGCGCCAAAGCCGTAGGACGCGCTGCCGAAGTCCTCGGTCACGAGGATGGTGCAGCCCAGCACCGCACAGTTGGTGGTGATGAGCGGCAGATAGACGCCCAGCGAGGCGTGCAGCGCGGGCATATGTTTTTTGAGCATGATTTCCACGAGCTGCACCAGCGCCGCGATAATGAGGATGAACACGACGGTTTGCAGGTATTCCAGCCCCAGCGTTTCCAGCACGAACCGCTGGATGGGGTAAGTGACGGCGGTTGACAGCACCATGACAAAGATGACGGCGGCGCTCATGCCCATGGCGGTGTTGAGTTTTTTGGAAACGCCGAGAAACGGACAGATGCCAAGAAATTTGGAGAGGACATAGTTATCGGTGAGAATGCCCGCCAAGATCATCGTGACAATGGTTTTCAAAAAAGTCATGCGTTTCTACCTCCTTGCTCCGCTGCTGCGTGGTTGGTCATACTATGACCCGTCATAGCATGACCGGACAGGCTGCACGTCGCGGCGGCGGGACAGTCGCCGCAGCCGTTGCGAACGGGGAGTTCCTTCTTCCTGCTGAGCCGGTTGGCGGCGGCCATCAGCATGCCAAAGACGAAGAAGCCGCCGGGGGCCAGGCTGAAAAAGAGGATGGGCTGCATCATACCGCCCTCCGAGAGCAGCGGAATCTTTACGCCAAAGAGCGTTCCCGCACCCAGCGTTTCCCGTATCATGCCCATGCAGAGCAGCGCGGCGGTGAAGCCCGTGCCCATCGCCAGTCCGTCAAGGGCGGAGAGGGCAGGCGCGTGCTTGCTGGCGTACATTTCAGCGCGACCCAAAATGATGCAGTTGACCACGATGAGCGGCAGATATATGCCGAGTGATTCGTCCAGCGCAGGCGCAAACGCCTTGACCAGCATTTGAACGATGGAGACAAAGCCCGCAATCACCGTGATGTAGGCGGGAATACGCACCTTGTCGGGGATGATGCTGCGCAGCAGCGAGATGACGGTGTTGGAGCAGATCAGCACCAGCGTGGCGGCAATGCCCATGCCGATGGCGTTGGAGGCGGCGGTCGTGACGGCGAGCGTCGGACAGGTGCCGAGCACCAGCCGCAGCACGGGATTTTCGACAATCACGCCGCGCTTCATGGCGGATTTGAATAACTCCGCCCCGGAGCGTCCGGACGGTTTGCCAGTCTGACAGGGAGGCCGTTCGGCGGGAGCGGCTTCGCCGTCCCGGCTCACGGTGCTGTCGCCTGAAAATTCGTCACCGTCGAATAACGCGGCGATGGCCGCCACATCTTTGGAAAGATCGCTCTCCATGATGGCGGAGAAGTCCTGCTTTGATTTGCTGGCCGCTGTGTCGGCGTTGTCATTTGACGGTGTGACAGCGGACTGCCGACCAACGGATATGATTTTCTTAGCCATGTTACTCCTTACCTCCTGCCGTGATTTTATGTTCCTGCTGTTCGGGGAGCGTCAGATAGCTGCGGGAAATTTCGACGGCCTCGTTGACCGCCTTGGTGACGGCGCGGGAGGTGATGGTCGCGCCGGAGAGCGCGTCGATGTCGCCGCCGTCCTTGTTCACCGTCGCTCCGGAACCCGTCAGACCTTTGAACTGACGGAGAAACCTGTCATCTTTGGCTTTTGCGCCCAGACCGGGGGTTTCCTCCATCGAGAGGATATTCACGCCCGAAACGGAGCCGTCGGCGCGGATGCCGGTCATGACTTCTATGGTGCCGCCGTAGCCGCCGGCTTGGGTGGTGACAACCACGCCGATCAGGCTGCCCTCCGCGTCGAAGGCCTTATAGACCGTGCCGTCGGAATCGGCGGGGGTGTAGTCGGCGGCTTCCAGCACCTTGTGGCGGCTTTCGGCGGCCTTGATTTCGGCGTTGCGGGCAATCCGGCCGACGGTGAGCAGATTGGTGAGCGCCAGCAGCAGCGTGACGGTGGTGCAGATGGCGGTGAGAACCAGAGTGGGGCGGGCAATGCCGCCGAACGTGAAGGCTTTGTTATTTTCCACTGTTTCGCACCTCCGAACCAAAGGGACTGGACTGCGTGAGCGCCTCGATGTGGGGCGTGAGAATGTTCATCAGCACGATGGCATAGGAAACGCCCTCCGGCAGCGAACCGAAGAGACGGATGGTCATGGTAATCAGACCGCAGCCGATGCCGTAGAAGATTTTGCCCGCGCGATTGACGGGGCAGGTGGTGTAATCGGTCGCCATAAAGATGGCGCCCAGCATCACGCCGCCCGACAGGAGGTGTACGAGGGGATTTTGTCCCGCTGCCAGCGCCGTGAGCGCCACCGTTCCGAGGAAGCAGAGGGGAATTTCGGGCGTGATAATGCGGCGCAGCAGCAGATACAGACCGCCCAGCAGCAGCGCGAGCGTGCAGGTCTCTCCGAGACAGCCGCCGTGCAGACCGATGAACAGATCGGTATAGGAGGGGCGGCCGCTCCCGGCGGCCGCCTGTGCCAGCGGCGTGGCGGTGGACACGATGTCGGTGTCGGCATTGTCGCTGAGGTAGAAGAAGGGAATCGACCAGCGGCTCATGTGAGAGGGAAAGCTGATGAGCAGGAAGATACGGGCGGCCAGCGCGGGATTGACAAAATTCATGCCGATGCCGCCGAACATCTGCTTGACCACCACAATGGCAAAGACCGAGCCGAGGACGGCATAAATGGGATTGAGCGTGGGGGGGAGGTTAAAAGCAAGCAGCACGCCTGTGACCGCCGCCGAAAAATCCCCGACCGTCTGCGGACGCTTCATGACGCGGCGGCAGACATATTCGGTCAGCACGCAGGCGCCGGTACAGAGCAGGATGAGCAGTACGGCGCGCCAGCCGAAGTAAACCGCCGCCATCAGCGCGGCAGGCGCCAGCGCAATGAGTACGTCCTGCATGATGACGGCGGTGTTTTCGCCGCAGTGCGCGTGGGGAGAGGAGGAAACGGATAGCTTTTGGGGTGTCTGATTTTCCATGATAGTTGCGGAGTCCTTTCATCAGGATTTGACAAGGATTTTTGCCATGCGGAGAAACTGCACCAGCGGACGGTGAGCGGGGCAGGAATAGGCGCAGCAGCCGCATTCCATGCAGCTTGTCACGCAGAGGTCGTTCAGACCGTCGATATCCCGCTTTTGCACGAGATGCTGGATGTTGACGGGGGTGAGCAGCATAGGACAGGCTGCCACACAGCGGCCGCAGCGAATGCAGTCGGTGGGACGCAGCGCGTCGGTTTCGGCTTCCGCCATAAAGATCAGCCCGTTGTTCTGTTTAATGATGGGGTAATCGAGGGAATAGAGCGCCGTTCCCATCATGGGGCCGCCCATCAGCACCTTCTGCGGCGGCTTGTCAAATCCGCCGCAGAAGTCCGCGATATCCGAAACGATGGCGCCGATAGGCGCGACGACGTTTTGGGGTTCGGCAATGGCGGAGCCGTCCACCGTGATCCGCTTGGTGACAAGAGGCATGCCGGTTTTGAGATAGCGCGCGATAAAGCCGACCGAGGTGATATTCAGCACGATGCAGCCCGCGTCAGCGGGAATTTTACCCACAGGCACGGCGCGGTCAGTACACGCCTTGATGAGCACTTTTTCCGCGCCCTGCGGATAGGCGGTTTTCAGCTTAAGGACGCACATGGTATCATCCAGTGAGCGTTCGCTGATGAGAGAAGCCAGATGCTTAATGGCGGCGGGCTTGTTGCCCTCGATGCCGATGATGGCGCGTTTAAGCCCCAGCATTTCGGTGAGAAGGCGGGTGCCTTCGATGATGTCTTCGGGAGACTCGACCATTTCCCGGTAGTCCGCGGTGAGATAGGGTTCGCATTCCGCGCCGTTGACCACCAGCGTATCCACCGATTTGTCGGGCGAATAGTTGATCTTGACCGACACGGGGAAGCCCGCGCCGCCCAGACCTACCAGTCCCGATTCCCTGACGGCGGCGTAAAGCTCGTCGGCGTTGGTCACGACAGGCGGCTGAATGTCGGGACAAAGGGTCTGCTGCCCGTCGGACGCAATCTCGACGGTCTTGACTTCCGTGCCGTTTGGCATGAGCATAGTGCCGATGGCTGTCACCTGCCCCGATACGCTCGCGTGAATGGGGGCGCACAGAGGAGAATCGCTGTCCCCGATCTTCTGCCCGACCGTTACGATGTCGCCTTTTTTAACAATCGGTTCGCACGCCGTTCCGATGTGCTGCTGCATGGAAATCACCACCCGCTTCGGGGTGGGAAGTGTCTCGGACGGGGATTCGGCGGTGTTTTTCATATGATTGACGCGCACACCGCCGTGCGTCTTATAGGGCTTTTTCGGCAAAAACGGCGCGTCGGGGGCTGCGGCTTTTTTGGATTTTTTTATTTTTTTCTCTTTTTTGTCTGTCTGTTTCGTGTTTTCCTCTTTTGGTTCCGCCGTTTCAGGCGAGTCCGTCGTATCGGTTGTATCCGCACGATTCGCTGTGTCCATTGTATCCATGAATTCCTTCCTTTCCCGCGTGTGAGTCGGAGATTTACGAACACTTTATTATATCATAGATATGCTTTCTTTGCAACAAGTTAGAATCGACTAATATAAAAACGGCCGCCAACCATATCCCACGAACAGAACGAATCTTTGTTGACTTTTCGTGTAAAGCCGGATATACTTAGCCGTAAGAGTCTGGTCAACGAAACGGAGAGAATGATATGAACAAAACAGACGAATTTCTGGCAAAAAGCATAGGGACAGCGTTTTACGCATTGGCGGCGGCGGCGCTGGTTTTCTATTTTTGGTTGTCGCTGAATCCGCTCAGGATGGTCACGCCCCTTGGCAGAGTGGTGCTGCTGTCAGTCATATGCCTGCTGATGCATATCGGCGCACGCCTGATTGCGGGAACCCTTTCCGAACGCCATCGGCTACTCCTTCTTAAAAGCAACCTTGCGGTATGGTTCGGACTGTACCTGTTGTTGCTTATTACGATGACGCTTTTCGATGACTATTTCGGACGGGGCAGCATGTCAATGGCTGACTGGAATATGGAAACATTCAGGCACTATATGAAAAATTCCTTCAATCTGCTTCCTTTCGCCACGGTGGCGGATATGTTCATTGAATGGATGGACGGGCGCATAGGGGCGCGTATGTTCCTTTATAACATCTTTGGCAATCTGGCAGCGCTCATGCCGACCGCGCTGTTTCTGCCGCTTCTCTTTCCCAGACAACGCGAGAGCAAAATTTTCCTGCTGACGGTCACGGGCATGGTGCTGGTCATTGAGGTGGCGCAGTTTGCCACCCTGTCGGGCAGTTTTGACATTGACGATCTGATTCTGAATGTGGGGGGCGCTTATCTGGCGTTTGCTTGGCTGAGAGCCTGCCGCGGGTGGGACATGGTAACCAAGATGTTTTTGCCGGAGCAGGCGTGATTCTGCGGCCTATCCAAAAAGAGAAATAAAAAATTACAGAAATTCTCTTGACAAATGTATCGGATAGTGATATAGTTATTACAGCATCCGATATATCGTCGAACGTACTATCGGATTACGTAATAATTTTCACAACAAAAGAAACGAGGTATGTAAAAATGGCTGTGACTCACCAGAAGGCGACGGAAATTTTTGAAAGTCATCCCATGCGGTTTAACAAGAAGGAAAAGGCGGCGCTGCGTGCGACGCTGCGTGCCGAGATGAACCGCATTGGCTATGCCGACAGTGAGATGCAGGAAGTGAACGAGTCCGGCACCAATTTTGTAGTGGGTGACCCGCACGCGGAATATATGTTGACCGCGCATTACGACACGCCCGGCAGAACCGGCTGGATGTTCGGCACTTCCAGATGGTTCGGGCAGACAGGGGCGAACATCTTTCTGATTGTGGCGGCGGTGGTGCTGCTGTTTCTGACGCCCAACGTATTATATGGCGTGTTCGGAGAAAGCGACTGGGTATTCTGGGGCGTGGAGGGGTGTTTCCTCCTGATGATCGTGGTCATGATCGTGGCAATGGTGATTAAAAACAGGAACAACCGCAACGACAACACCTCCGGCGTGCTGTCCTTGCTGGCGCTGGCGGAAAAGGTCGCGGCGGATGACGAGCTGCGCGGCAAGTGCTGCTTTGTGTTCTTCGACAACGAAGAATGGGGACTTCTCGGCTCGCAGGGCTTTGCCAAGCATTGCAAAAAGCAGGGCATTGATCTCAAAAAGACCAAGCTCATCAATTTCGACTGCGTGGGCAACGGGGATATCCTCACCTTTGCCTCTACCAAAAAGACGGATGTGTGTCAGTCGCTGGCGGAAGCCTTCCGCGACGCGGGACAGTCGCCTGTGGTCAAGCACAGCCGCATGATCTTCCTGAGCGACCACGCCAATTTCCCCAATTCCGTGATGGTCAGCTACACCAAGAAATCACTGATCGGGCTGCTGTATCTGCCGCTCATTCACACCTCCAAGGACGTGGTGTGCGAGGTGGAGCAGATCAACCGACTGACGGATGATATATTTGATTTTTTGAAACAGGGGAAGGTATAAGCCGGATGGAAACGGGGGCGAGTCTATGAACGAAAGCAAAGGCGCACTGACTGAAGCGGTCTATTACATTCTGATATCGCTCTACACGCCGCTGCACGGCTACGGCGTCATTCAGAATGTGGAAAAGCTGAGCGGCGGACGCGTGAAGCTGGGCGCGGGAACGCTCTACGGCGCGATCAACACGCTGCTCACGCGGGGCTGGATTGTGGAATGCGGCGAGTCGGGGGAGCGCAAAAAGGAATACATCATCACCCAGTCGGGCAGACGCGCGGTGCTGGATGAAATCGACCGCTTGCAGGAGCTTCTCGACAACGGGCGGCAAGTGGTCAGCGAAACGACGCAGACACAGGAAACCGAGTGACAACGGGAGAGGAGTATATTTGACGGATGAAAAAGAAAGCCAACCGAATCACCAAGACGGTGATTTGTCTGACCATCGACCAGGAGGAGGAATACCTCAACAAAATGTGCGCGCAGGGGTGGAAGCCTGTCAAAATCATGCTGGGGCTGTGGTTCACCTTTGAAAAGTGCGAGCCGGGCGAATACATCGTCCGTGTGACAACGGGCATCGACCCTAAGGGAAGCAAGGCGAGCCGGGAACGCCGGGAACGCATGATCGAATTTCTCACCGATTCGGGCGCGGAGATCGTACCCGAAACCAACGTGGACGCCAAGACCCGCATTTATGCGGTGCGACCCGCCAGCATGGGGGACTTTGAGATCAATACCGACATCGACGCACTGATCGCCGACTACACGGCGCGGCGGAGGTATCACATCGGCTGGTCGGTTGCGACGGCGCTGCTCTTTGTGGTGGGACTGCTGGAAGGAACGTGGATGGCTACCATGTATCGCGCCCCGGAGGGTACCTATGTCGATCTGGCGTGCGCCTGTCTGGAATTTATCGCCGCCGCGCTGCTGTTGCTCACCTTTGTCTGTCTGCTCCTGCCGATTCCCTCCTATACGCGCAAGATACGCAAACTAAAGGAACAGCGGCAAATTGAGGAGTAATGTGAAGTGTGAAATGTGAAATGTGAAATGTGAAATGTGAAGTGTGAAGTGTGAAATTGCTGTTTCTGTGTATGCCGGAAAACACACTTCCATAAATTGTCCGGCTGCCAAATGCGATCTGTTCACAGCCCATTCACCCCGACAGGGGCGGGATGTGTTAGGATAAAAGTATCAGTATAAAAATCAAAAAAAGGAGCATCTACCTACCATGGACAACAACACCAATCCGAATGCCAACTCCCAGCCCGCACAGGGAACGAACCCCAATCCCCCGGCAGCGCAACCGCTGCCTACCGTGCAGCAGGCGCCGACCGCGCAGCCGCTGCCGACTGTACCGACCGCGCCCACGGCGCAGCCGGTAGGTTACGCGCCGTCGCAGTACCCTGCCCCGCCAAGCTATGCCCCGGCCAATTATGCCCCGGCGAGCTATGCGCCCACGCAGTACGCGGCCCCTCAGTATGCCCCTGTTCCCACGCAGTACGCCGCCCAAGGGCAAGCCACCCAAGGGCAGGCGCAAGCGCCGATGCAGCCGGGGTATGCCAATGTACCGCAGCAGCCTGTCGGCCCGCAGTATCAAAAAATCGACAAGCGCATTCTCAACGCCTGTCGCCACAAGTCGGAATTGAGATGGTACTGGTTCCTCGTCATCCTCAATTTTCTCATTATCGTGGGCGCGGTATGCTATTTCTTTTACGCGATGGACGAAAATCAGGAGTATGTTGACAACGTGTACACCGCCTATTCCGAGTATGTGGAAGACACCATGAGCGGCGAAACAGCCGATTCCTCCGATGACCAAAAAGCGGACAACCAAAAGGATGACACCGAAAAGGACGACGAAGAAAGCACCGACAGCATGGATAATCTCTCCGAAAAGATTAACGATATGCCGGAAAGCATCGAATATCTCGCCATGATCTTGTTCCTGCTGGTAGCCATTCCCTTTATCGTTTCCTATGCCTACGCGCAGTACCGCAGTATGTCGATACAGATCACCGAAAAGACATACCCCGAAATCTACGCCATTGTGCAGGAATATTCCCAGAAGCTGGGTCTGAAAAAGGTGCCGAAGGTCTACATGATTCAGGGCAACGGTGTGCTGAATGCCTTCTCGTCTTTCATTCCTTTCAAGCAATACATAGAACTGTATGCCGATCTGGTGGAGGTCGCTTACCGTGAGCATCACGATATGGACACCCTGCGCTTTATCATCGCGCACGAAATGGGTCACATCTATTACAAGCACGCCACCATGCACTACTACTATTCCATGCTGGTTTCGCAGACCATTCCGATTCTGGGCAGCACCGCCTCCCGCGCGCGTGAATACAGTTGTGACCGTCTGGCGCAGCTGCTGTCGGGCAGCGACGGCATTGACGCGATGATGTCCCTTACGGCGGGCATTCACCTTTATAAGCAGGTGGATAAGCAGGATTACATCAACCACACCACCGAGGTCAAGGGCCTGTTTGTCTTCTGCTATAACCTGGTCTGCGATCATCCCGTCACTTCCAAGCGCGTGATTGCCCTGGCCGACCCGCAGCGCCGCAGCGGAAAATTGTATTAAAAAACAACAAAAAGAGGTAATGCATGATGGAAGAAAGAATCACAGCGTTGTGTCAAAATTTCATTGACAACCAGAACGTCATCAAAAAGGTATTCCGTATGGAAAGCTCGCTGATTTACCCCATCGCCGCCAATGTTTTCACCGCAAAGGGTGTCACGGCGGACGAAGCGAAACTCAGGGAATGCAAAAAAATCATCAGCGAAAAATCCGGCGTGTTTTCCTATCTCGGCGGAACATCCTCCACGCTGCTTGCCGCGTATCTTTCCATGAAGCCGGATCCTGCGGCATCGTTTGAAAGGGTGAAACGGTACTATGACATCACCAAAAAGCAATTTGGTCGTTCGGATTACTCCGCGCTTCTCGCCGTTCTGCTTTCCGATATGGTCATTGAAGAAAAACTGGAGGGCGTGCTTGCCAGAGGTAAGGAAATCTACCGCCTGATGCGGGAAAAACATCCGCTTCTGACGGGCGGCGAAGACAGCGTTCTTGCCGGATTTCTGGCTTTTTCCGAAAAGAACGACGCGGCGCTGATGGAAGACATGGAGCAGTGCTACGCTCTGCTGAAACCGAAATTTTCCAGCGGAGACAGCGTCCAGACCGTATCGCAGATTCTGTCGATGATCGAGGGCTCTGTCCGTGAAAAGACCGATCATTTGATAGCGCTGTATGATTTACTGAAAGCGTTCGGCAGAAAATTCAACGTCTATCACCTTGCCACGCTTGCGTCGGTATCTGTTCTGGATGACAACAACGAAAAACTCCGCGATACCATGCTGGAAATCGACGGATTCCTGTCCCAGCAGAAAGGCTACGCGGGGCTTCTCGGGATTGACAAGCAGACCCGCCTGATGCATGCCGCCTTGCTGACGACCGATTTGTATGACACCGCATCGAACGCGCAGACGGCCGCCTCTGCCTCCACCATTGCCATGGTCGCTGCGCAGCAGGCCGCGATTTGCATTCTGATTGCGTCCGCCGCCGCTTATTCCGCCATAGGCGTCGATTAACAAGTAGGCGATTGAAAAAGTAAGTGGGAATGGGAAGAAAAAGAAAAAAAGCATAGCGCAGCGCCATAACCAGCGAGCGAATGCGAGCGCGGGAGTCCAGCCGATGACGACAAGCGTCATCTCGGACTGGTTCCCTGCCGGGTCAAGGGCAGCGCCCTTGCGGGGGATGGGGCGCTGCCCCATGAGGTCGGTGCGGACGACCGAGCAAGACGCGCTCGGACTTGCGACGGGAATGGGCGAATGCGGCAACAGCCCAATATCACGATTTGCCTTGCTCCAAACGGAGAAAAAACACCCTTTTCCCGTTGACCAGACCCCGTATTCCCGCCGTTTTTAAACTTTGCAATCAACTAAAAATAATAAAGGAGTCAACCTATCATGAAAGAACAAGAGAAAGAAACCAAATCCGAATTGAACGAATCCGTCGAACAGAACGAAAAGAAAGAGGAACAAAACAGCCATATGGGTATTGCCCTCGGCATGTGTTTCGGCACGGCGCTTGGCATGATGGTGGGGCAGTTTATTTTCGATAATATGCTGGTGGGATTAGCCATCGGTATGTGTTTAGGCATGTGCTTCGGCGCGATGTATGACGCCTCCGCGAATAAATCCGATAAAACGGATGACAAAGCGGCGGAAGCACCGGCAGCCGGGCAAAAGGAAAACCAGCCGGAAAACGATGAAACCGATTCCGCCAAATAATTTCCAAAATGTAGGGAACCTGTCGCATATCCGCGATTTATCCGTTATAAAATCGACTGTATCAAAATCAATGAAAGGATGAACTCTTACCATGTTAGCCAATATCAAAAAAACCTTCCGCCCGCTGCCGTCCATTCTGACGGCGGCACAGGCGGGGGAGCAGATGGAAAACAATGTTTTTGTCGCAGCGCTTCTCGTGTCCGTGATTGCCCTGTTAGGTCTTTTCGCGGAAGCTGTCCTTCTCATTCCCTATGTGGCGGTCAAAAGCGTGATGGCGGGGATCGAAGCTGCCCAGACCGGCAACTTCCAGTTGAATATGAACAGCGTGGATATGACGCTGGTGCAGCTCTTTGCGACGGTGGGCGCGACGGTTGCGATGATGCTGTATGTCAAACACGTAGAAAAGCGCAGCCTCCGTACGATGGGCTTTGTCAGGGAACACGCCGTGTCCGACTATCTGATCGGCATGGTCGTCGCCTTTGCGATGTTTGCCGCCTGTGTGGGCATCTGCATGGCGACAGGCGCGATGGTCTTCAGCGGCTATGTGCTGGGCGACCGCTATCTGATGCTGGCGCTCTTCTTCGTGGGATTCATCATCCAGGGCATGAGCGAGGAAACGGTCTGCCGCGGCTTTATGATGACATCCCTCGGCAGCAAAGGCGGCGCTTTGGTCGGCGTACTCTTCAATTCCGTTTTCTTCGGCTTGCTGCATTTGAATAACAGCGGCATGACGGTCTTTTCCATGGTCAATCTGGTGCTGTTCGGACTTTTCATGTCGGTGCTGGTGTTGAAACTCAATTCCATCTGGATGGCGTGCGCCATTCACACCGTGTGGAATTTCGTGCAAGGCAACTTCTTCGGCATTCTGGTGAGCGGCACCGATATGGGACTGAGCGTTTTCCGCTTTGTCAGCGTGCCGGGCATGGGTCTGTGGAACGGCGGCTCCTTCGGTATGGAAGGCGGTCTGGCCACCTGCATTGTGCTGACGGTCGCCACTGTCATCACGCTTCTGATCAAGCCCAGAGAAGCCAAGTGAATTTGATTATCATACCTGTTTCCATGCTGTTACGGGAAGCCGCGGGTTTTCACGCCGAAAAGCCGCGGCTTCCTCTTTTTATTTTCTGTTTTTTTACAAAACTAAAAAATATATGGTATTAATTGGCAGGGTAAAAGCATTTACTTTTATTAGAGGAAGATGTAAAATAGAGGCATGGATATAAAAACGCTAAAAGAAGAAATCAAAAATATCAGAGAGCCGA
>CADCNI010000045.1 GCA_902802795.1 uncultured Ruminococcus sp. | reverse complement strand
CCGAATTCAGCCGGTACAGGTTGTATGCCGTCAAAGCGGAAGGCTCCTGCTTGTGCATAGACGTAACAGCTTTCAGGAAGAGCGGCGTCTCAATACCCCCCTCGGTGGAACCCAGCATCTTCACGATGTTCTTGACCAGTTCGATGTTGTCCGGATCGGCCTCGAAGCGCGGGGTGAACAGGGCAACGAGGTTGTCGCAGTCGGCCACCTTGCTGCCGATAAAGAGGCTTTCCAGGTCGGTACGGACCTTGTCGGCTTTCTCCTTGTCCTCGGCGGGAGCTTTCTCCAGCAGGGCGATGGAATTCTGATAGGTGTTGATTACCGCCTCTGCATCGATCTTGCTGTTCTGGAACAGGTTGATTGCCGTCTGCATATCCAGGATGAACAGGCTCGGGTTGGTCTTCTCCTGATTCTCCGAGATGATGGCGTTGAAATTCTCAAAGAGAACCTCGTCCTGTCCCTTCAGCAGGTTGGCCATATCCATACCCTTGTTGTTCAGGGCCGCCACCCGGTATTTCGGGAAGTTTTCGGCACGCTGGTCATAGAGCATGAACACCGTATCGATCACGGCTTTGCGATACGCTGCATCCAGCTTGGGCTGGCGAAGCAGGTTCTTGAACATCGCAATACCATTGATATAGATGGTCTGACGGGCATTCTTCGGAGCCAATGCATAGGCCTTTCTCCAATGAGGGAGCGCCTCGGCATAATTCTTCTGCTTGAAATACTCCTCGTAGTAGGAAACGTATTTCAGACATTCATCTTTGTTCGGGCCCCAGTCAACCTGGGCGTAAGCCTTGCTGCCACCCAGAGCGAGCAACGCGGTCATCAAAACAAGAATTGTTTTTTTCATATCGCTAATGTTTTTAATTTTCTAATCGTACCTGGGTTTGATGAACCAGAGGTCGAAGATGTTCATGCTGATGGTAAAATTCACGTACCGTTCCCGCACGAGGTTATCCCGCTTCGAGGCCCGCTGGCCGATATCGACGCCCAAGGTGATATAATTGTATGCCTTTGCTATAGGCAAGGTAACTCCAAAAGTCACGCCAAAAGAGTCTATATTATTCCCGTCAAGTTTGTAATAGGCTCTGTCATAATACGTTCCGATTCTGTAATCCACCCTCCTCAGATAGTACCGGCTGTCGTTGTAATGCTGGCTCCGGCCGTAGTCTGCGCCGTTGCCTTCGTTGCCGATGCACATAATGGCTCCCTTGAAAAACTGAATGGCAGTCACGTCAGACGCATCCTCGCGCGGCACGGCCGCCATAGGGCGCATATTTCGTCCTGCTGCTGCCCGCATCGCTTCCGGCGCATTGTCGGTGCGATAGATGGGAATACGGAACATGGCCCCCATTCCCGCCCGCAGTGCTTTCGGAGAGAAGCAGGAGGCACAGTTTTCGGTGACAATCACGCCGTTCACCCCCAAGGCTTCCGCCGTGCGGAAAACCGTGCCGACATTGGACGGATCCTGTAATCCTTCCAGTAGCACATATTGTCCTGTCTGTCTGAGCAGTTCCAGATCGCTTTCCACGCGCGGCGCGCGCGCCACCAGAAATACGCCCTGGGGCGAATCGGTATCCCCTATCTTTTTGGCAATATCCTCTGTGATGATATACGCCGCTTTGGTTTGTTCCATCAATTTTTTGACATAATCGGCGTATTTCTCCATAGCCTCCGCCGTGCAGAATAACTCCTCCCCCAGCACGCCGCTCTGCGCCGCGTCACAGCAGAGCCGTGCGCCTTCGCATATGATCAGTCCCGATTTACGGCGTTCGCGCGCACTGGTCATCAGTTTGACCGCACGGCGCACGGCCGGATTCTCACGTGATGTAATGGTGGTCAATTCTCCTACCTCCTCTCAAAATAAAAAGGAAGATACATCCAAGTGATACACGGGATATATCCTCCTTTTATGCAAAAATTATGCGTCTGTTTTTTCTTTCAATGCTTTCCGATCGGTTTTCTCCCCGGTCACAATTTCCGGCTGGCTCTCGCCGTCCACACATTCCCGTGTAATGATGACCTTGACCACATTTTCCTCGGATGGCACCGAGAACATAATGGGTGTGAGAATTCCCTCGATCACACCGCGCAGACCACGCGCACCGGTCTTTTGCTCCAGCGCCTTCTCCGCAATACGGTTGAGCGCTTCCCCGCTGAATTCGAGTTCCACATCGTCCATGCGGAACAGCGCCTGGTACTGCTTGACGATGGCGTTTTTCGGCTCGGTCATGATACGCACCATCGACTCTCTGTCAAGCGCCTGCAACGAAGTCAGCACCGGCAGACGTCCCACCAATTCGGGGATAATACCGAAACGCACCAAATCGTGCGGAATGCACTTGGCAATCAGTTCACTGTAATCCGCGTCCTCGTTGGTGCGAATTTCCGCGCCGAATCCCATCGCGGCATTGCTCACACGCTTTTCGATAATCTTTTCGATACCGTCAAACGCGCCGCCGCAGATAAAGAGAATATTGGTGGTATCAATCGGGATAAATTCCTGCTGAGGATGTTTACGACCTCCCTGCGGGGGAACATTCGCCACCGTCCCTTCCAGAATTTTCAGAAGCGCCTGCTGCACACCTTCACCGCTGACGTCACGGGTAATGGAGGTATTTTCCGACTTGCGGGCAATCTTGTCGATTTCGTCGATATAGATAATTCCCCTTTGGGCGCGTTCCACATCGAAATCCGCCGCCTGAATCAAACGCAGCAGAATATTTTCCACATCCTCACCGACATAGCCTGCTTCGGTCAGCGTGGTAGCGTCAGTAATCGCAAAGGGAACGTCGAGAATCTTGGCGAGCGATTGCGCCAGAAAGGTCTTGCCCACACCGGTCGGACCGAGCAACAGAATATTGCTTTTTTGCAGTTCCACACCGTCATCCGTGTGAGGAGACATAATGCGCTTGTAATGGTTGTACACCGCGACCGCCAGCGCGACCTTCGCGTCGTCCTGGCCGATCACATAATTGTCAAGATGTGCCTTGATTTCGGCGGGTTTGAGCAGGGTGAAATTCTCATCCTGTAAAAAACCGTCCCCATCCTCAAAGCTGTCCACGTCATAGAATCCCTCTTCCTTGAGCATTCCGACGCAGAGAGAAATGCATTCATTGCATATATACACGCCCGGGCCCTGCACAAGACGAACACCCTTGCGTTCGCTCTTCCCGCAGAACGAACACTTCGGTTCGTCAAAATTGTCCCTGTACGCCATTGAATCACCTATCCTCTTATCTCTTGTAAATAACGCGGTCGATCAGACCATATTCCTTAGCTTCCTCCGCGGACATGTAATTGTCGCGTTCGGTGTCGATGCAGATCTGAGAATAGGGCTTGCCGGTTGCGGCGGCCAGCATCTCGTTGAGCTTCTTCTTGGTTTTCAAAATCTGGTTGGCCTGAATTTCAATGTCGGTTGCCTGACCCTGTGCGCCGCCGAGCGGCTGATGAATCATGATTTCGCTGTTGGGCAGTGCCAGACGCTTGCCCTTTGCGCCGGCCGCCAGCAGGAACGCGCCCATGCTCGCCGCCATGCCCATACAGATGGTGGAGACGTCGCACTTGATATAATTCATGGTGTCGTAAATGGCAAGACCGTCCTTGACGGCGCCGCCGGGGCTGTTGATATAAAGGCAGATATCCTTCTTGGGATCCTGACCCTCCAGATACAGCAGTTGCGCGGTGACAAGACTGGCGGTCACACTGTTGACTTCGTCAAAGAGCATGATGATTCTGTCATTGAGAAGACGGGAGTAGATGTCATAGGAACGCTCTCCTCTGCTGGTCTGTTCTACTACATAAGGTACCAAATTACTCATAAATTCAATCTTCCTTTCCACAATATGAATGTAACCGACGACAACGGTACCGTCATATTCTACCACAGCATTCCCAATGAAAATGCCGAATATTGACGAACGGTACCGCGCCGCCGGAAATCCTTTAAAAATTATTCAGCTTCTTCGGGCTTGACAGCTACATAGTTGGCAGCGTCACGCACCACGTCGACCGCCTTTTCCACGGCTACGTCCTTTTTCAGACCGTCTACCGGAACGATGTTCTTGACCTGCTCCAGCTCTACGCCGTAGTTCTTGGCCAGATCGTCATAGGCCTTCTCGATTTCTTCCTCGGAAACTTCGATATTCTCGAGCTCCGCGATCTTTTCGAGAGCAAGACGCAGCTTGACCTGATGAATCGCCTTGTCTCTGAACTGACCTCTGAGCGAATCCATGTCAAGACCGGTGTAATTGAAATAGGTATCAATATTCATACCCTGCATCTGGAGGTTGTAATCAAAGTCGCGGATATTTTCGTCCACTTTCTTATCATACATCACTTCGGGGATGTCCGCTTCCACCAGGTCGATGAGCTGGTCGATCAGCTTGTTGTCCGCGTCATCCTTGGCCTTTTCCTCCGCCTTGCGCAGAAGATCGGATTTCAGGTCTTCCTTGTACTCGGCAAGGGTATCGAATTCGCTCACATCCTTGGCGAACTCGTCATCCAGTTCGGGAAGCTCGGTCTTCTCAATCTTGTGAATCTTAACTTTGAACACAGCGGGTTTGCCGGCGAGTTCCTCCGCATGGTACTCTTCGGGGAATGTCACATTCACGTCAAATTCCTCGTCGATGCTGTGACCGACCATGCCGTCCTCAAAGCCGGGGATAAACTGACCGGAACCCAGCTTCAGGCTGAAATTCTCCGCCTTGCCGCCTTCAAACGCCTCACCGTCACAGAAGCCCTCGAAATCAAACTCGACGGTATCGCCCGTCTCAGCAGGTCTGTCGTCCACATTCACCTTGCGGCTGTTGCGCTCCTGTACGCGCTTGAGCTCGTTTTCCACATCTTCGTCGTTCACAACGGCTTCCGCTTTCTCCACGGAGAGACCCTTGTAGCCTTCGATCTTGACTTCGGGCTTGACGATAAACTTGGACTTGAACTTGACCTCACCCTCGAGCGAAACCACTTCGGCGCTGTTGACGTCTACGACTTCCTCACCGAACTCATCCACAGCGGCGTCAACGGTCTTGCTGTAAATAGCCTCTACCGCTTCCTGTGTGAAAACAGAGCCGTACATTCTCTCGATGACATTCATAGGAGCCTTGCCCTTGCGGAATCCGGGCACGTTGTACTTGCCGGCTTCCTTGCGGAAGATTCTTTTCTTCTCTGCCTGGAACTCTTCCGCGCTCGCGGTAAACTCTACTTCATAGGTCGTGTTGTCGATTTTGGTCTTGCTGGTAATCATCTTCGTTTTCCTCCATCGTAGATAATTCAATTACACGGGATGACACATGCTCCGTCCCCGCCATAATTTTTGATAATGTCAGTCATTGAGATATTATAGCAAATGAAATTGTATTTTGCAAGTCATTTCTCGGAAAAAGTGTGAATGAATTGTAACAATCCCACTTTTTTCCTTGTTGTTTCGACTTTTTACGCATCCGCCGCAATCAATTGCGGGATAAATTTCACATAATCCGCCGCAATCAGCTTCATTTCAATGCCGTCTGCGTTGCCAATGAACGCCTTGCGCCCTGCCATGCCGTGCAGGTGTCCGTACCAGCATCGCCGTATTTCATAGCGGTGCAGCACCTCCATGATCTCCTCGCAGACATAGTCGCCGTAAATCGGGGGATAGTGCAGGAATACCAATGGCTCCTTGTCCAGCGCCAGTCCCGCCTGAATGGACGCTTCCAGCCGTCCCACTTCCCGCAGCAGCACGGTTTGTTCATCGGCGGGGCAGTCATATGACCAACCTCTCGTACCGCAGATGGCGTAATCGCCGTACGCAAAGGCGTTGTTAAACAGAATGGCCATATCGTTCAGCCCATTGGCTTCCAGCCAGTCGTCCATTTTCTTTTTGGTGGCCCACCAGTAATCGTGGTTTCCTTTCATCAGAAGCTTCCGGCCGGGCAGTTCGTGGAGAAATGTGAAATCGGGCAGCGTATCCCCCAGTTTCATCGCCCATGAGATATCCCCCGCGATCACCACCGTGTCTCCCGGTTTTACGATCGCCTGCCAGTTGTCGTGAATGCGCTGTTCATAATGCTCCCAGCCGGAAAATTTATCCATTTTTTTATTCTCGCCAATTGACAGATGCAAATCGGCTATCGCAAAGAGTGCCATTTTTTTCGTCATCCCCTCTAAATGAGAGTGAATAGCAGCCGCTATAGGGGTACATACTATTGCTGTACAGCTTTCGCTGTGCGATACCATATTTAAAAGACGGAGTGATCTCACCATGACGATGAATCAGAAACAGCACGAACCCAGCTTTCAGCAGCGTGTCAACCACATTCAGTGCGGCGTGACAAACTGCGCCTACCATTCCGAAAACAACTGCTGTCACGCGGACACCATTCAGGTGCAGCCCTGTACCTCCTGCTGCACTTCGCAGGACGATACCGCCTGTAAGACCTTCCGCGAAAAAAGCACCGTTACCGGTTAATTTTTCAGCGAGGTCACATTCTTTTCTACCCACTAATCAAGCATTACTATCGTAAAAGCGGTGCCCCGTCAGTGATGAAAAACTGCCGAGGCACGCATTTTTATTGTATCAGTTTGTACAAGTTCTTCGAATTGTCCAAGTTCTTCGAATTGTCCAAGTTCATCAAAGTCCCAGCATCTCAAGCACCGTAGCGCGCATCGACTGCGTATCGTTGCCGCACACGCTGTCAAAACGAACCGCCTTGCCTTTCAGATCGGCGAGCGACGCGGGGATCGCTACGCCGGACACCTCATTGAGATTTTCGAGCATGGCAAAATCGTCATCCGTAATCTTCTCCCTGGCAACCGCACTGAGAACAGCGGGCGCAAATTTATAGGGACTGGCGGTGGAAGCAATGATCGTGGGAACATCGCCGCCGAATTCCTTGACATACTGCTCATAGACATTCAGCGCCACCGCAGTGTGGGTATCGGAGAGATAATGCTGCGAAGCAAACACCTCGCCAATGGTAGCCAGCGTCGCTTCATCGTCGCAGCAGCCCGCCCAGAAGAGTTCTTTGATAGCCGCCTTTACATCATCGTCCACCTCATATCTTCCCGTTGCGGCAAGGCTGTCCATCCAGCCCTTGACTCTCGCGCTGTCGCAGCCGCTCAGGTCATAGAGCAGACGCTCCAGGTTGCTGGAAATGAGAATATCCATCGAAGGAGACACAGTGGTATAGAAATGACGGTTTCTGTCGTAAACGCCCGTTCTGAGGAAATCGGTCAGCACATTGTTGGCGTTGGAGGCGCAGATCAGCTTGCCGATAGGCAGCCCCATCTTTTTGGCATAGTAAGCGGCGAGAATGTTGCCGAAGTTGCCCGTGGGGACCACAACATTCACCTCATCGCCCTTGTTCTTGATCACGCCCTTGTTCATCAGATCGGCGTAAGCGGAGATATAGTAAACGATCTGCGGTGCGAGACGACCCCAGTTGATGGAATTGGCGGACGAAAACGCCATGTTGCCCTTGGCCAGCTCCGCCGCCGTTTCAGGATCGGTAAAGATGCGCTTCACACCGGTCTGCGCGTCGTCGAAATTGCCGCTGATAGCACACACGCCGACGTTGCCGCCCTCCTGCGTGACCATCTGCTTTTTCTGAATCGCGCTCACACCTTCCACGGGGTAGAATACGATGATTCTGGTACCCGGAACGTCCTTAAAGCCTTCGAGCGCCGCCTTGCCGGTATCGCCGGAGGTAGCGACGAGGATGACGATTTCCTTGCCGTCACAGGTCTTTTTGACCGAGCGGGTCAGCAGATGAGGCAGCAGTTGCAGCGCCATATCCTTAAAGGCACAGGTGGGGCCGTGCCACAGTTCAAGCACAAAGCGGTTTTCCGCGATATCCACCACGGGCGCCACATCTTCACCGCCGAATTTTCCCGTGTAAGCGCCGTCCACGCATTCGCGCAGTTCTTCTTCAGTAAAATCGGTGAGGTACTTGCCCAGTACGCTCACGGCTCTGTCGCGGTAGTCGGTTTTGGCAACCGCAAGCAGTTCCTCATAGCTCAGCGCGGGAATGGCTTCGGGAACATACAACCCGCCGTCGGGCGAAATGCCCGTCGCGATGGCGTAAGCCGCCGAAACCTTTACGGAATTGTCTCTTGTGCTGGTGTAATTCATAACAATACCCCTCGATTCCATCATCTGTCAAATCTTTAACATTTCTTTTTAACCATGCAATGTACTAAAAAGATTGTAAAAATTTTAACAGATAATTCGCCCGATGTCAACGGTATGCCGCACGATTTATCACATGCCACAAAAAATTCCGATTTCGGGGCATTGGTTTTGATTTTTTATGATGACATTTTTACCCACAGCGCGGGACGGACACACACCTCGCAGATTTCCGTTTCATCGGTCACATCAAGGCCGTCCATATCCACTTCGCCGTTCTGATCGACATAGGCCGCATCAAATTCGCTGAAACCGGGCGAACGCAGCCACCAGAAAGAGCAGCCGCTTTTTTCATCCACCCACGCGCCGCAGCGGTGGGCATAGGGCGTAACAGACGCTTTGCGGTGTTCGTCATACAGAAAATAGCGGCTGACCTCGTCAATGCTGAGAAGAAACACCCGATCTTTCGTCGGCTTTCCGCCCTTGGTATCGCATTCGGGATTGTCGGGATTTTCATTTGTCACCGTGAGCAGCTTTTTCTGTTGTGCGTAGTCAAACGCCATGCGCACAAACGCCGTATCCAGCCAGTCACGCAGAGAACAGTCGTCCCACGTCACCTGATCCAATGCGTTGTTGTAGGGTTTGCAGTCGAGCAGTTTCTCCGACAGCAGCAGCGCCGCGCCGCCCCGAAATTCCAGCACGCGCCACGCAATCGGCAAAAACTCGCCGCCGCTGCCCTGCGGATATTGTCCGAAACGCACAGTATCTCCTACTGACGCCCTTTGCAGCTGTTCCTCAATCGTCAGGTCAAAGCCCGGCGACGGTGGCTGCGGTCGACCGCCGCTGATCAGGGCCAATTCTTCTATCATCCGCTGCGCGGTTTGTTCGGCGGTCAGCCCCACTGCCCGGATGCCCTGCAAATCCTCCACATCCACAAACCAGTCCTTGATGCCGGTGTGGACATCCCCGAATGCCACGTCATCCAGCCACACCACATTGACCTTTCTGCCATATCCCCGCGCAATGCGGAATTCCTTGCGCACATAGGTATCCTCGGCGGCAAACATTGCCTTGGTCACAAACAGCAGTATCGCCTTGCTCGCTTCAATGCTGCGCGTAATCTCGCTGCTCCATTTTTCACCCTTTTCGATGCCATAGTCATACCACAGCGGCACGCCTTTCTGATTGAGAAAGCGGGCAATTTCACCCACCCGTCCGGTGTCATCGCTCTTATAGCTGATAAAATACCGCAGCCCTTCTGTCACAGGCATAAATCCGAAATTGGTTGCCATATCCATCCCTCCTGCCTTTTGGTCAATGGGGTCTTATCCTCTCACCCACAGCGCCGGACGCACCATCACGGAGCCGTCGGTAATTTCGCTGCCGTAGGTATTCACGCCGCCCACAAAATGCACGCTCGCCGCATAGCGTCCCGAAGCGCCCGACGTGCGCAGCCACCACATAAAGCCGCTGCCAGTTGGAGAGAACTTCTCCTGCCGCTTGGCGGCATAGGGAGAGGCATACACCTTGCGTTCCATGTCAAAGGTAAAGTAATGCGCCATTTCCTCCACGCTCAGCACAAAGATGCGGTCACGCGTCGGCGCGCCGTCCGGCATTTCAAACCGCGCCTGTCCCGGATTTTGCAGCGTAACGGGAGCAATCCGCTCCTGCTCCTCGTCGCGGAAAGCCCGGCTCATAAATTCGCCGCCCAGCCACGCACGCAGCGCGCAGGTTTCCCATGTCACATCGACCGGTTCGTTGTGATAGGGGCGGCAGTCAATGAGTCTGTCCGCAATCAGCAGCGCGTAATTATCCTGTACCGCCAGCACCAGCCATCCGAGCGGCAGCACTTCCCCGTCCGATCCTTGAGGATAGCGTCCGAATTCGATTTTGTCTCCGATATTGAGTGAGTGTGTCATTGGTTGCAAAACCTCCTGTGATGTTTGATTTTTCATATATTATTCAGAATCTCATTTGTCCTTTCATCCTCGCTCCCACCGTAATATTTTTGCAACACCTCACGGAACACGGGCGGCGCGTCCTCCACTTTGGCAAACAGTGTCATGCAGGACCGCAGCTTGAGGTTGTCGGGATAACCGAAAACCTCCCCCGCGTCGTCGGTCGGAAGCGTCAGCAGCGCCTCGCTGATTTCTATCAGATGTCCGCCCAGACAGGGGTCATGCAGAAACGCGGCGGCTTCCCCAAGGGACTCTATGGCGTAATACTGCGCGGTGGAGCTAAAGCCAAGTCCCTGTATCTGTGGGAAGATAAATCACATCCAATGGCTGCGCTTGCGTCCGCTTCGAATCTCCCGCAGCGCGGTATTAAAATTGTACTCATGCGCTTTAGTAAATCTCGACAGGTCGTAATGGCTTTCCATATTCATCAATACCTCCTATCAATCGAAAAGAAATCACTTTTCTGTTATTATACCTGATGCCCGCACAATTTGCAACAATTCATCTCGGAAAAAACGAGGAAAAAAGATAAAAAGCAGAAAAATCCACAAATCTATCCGCCGCCGTTGAAAAATCCTCGTCCATAAAAACCATTTGCAAAATTTTTGCGAAAATGCTATACTGAATGTAAATCAAAACAGAGACAAACAAAGTGTGTGGCTGCAAGCGTAAATCCGACTTTTGCAGCCACACACTTTTTGTTTTTGTCTGATTTTCCCAAATCAACGGAGGTTATGAAAAAATGAGCCAACAGAAAAAGAAGCCAAGAAACAAACGCGCCAAAGCAGCGAAGAAAAACGTCTTTCTTGAAACGCGTCCCGTGGGACAACTCATGCGCCAGTACGCCGTTCCCTGCATCATCTCGCTGCTGGTGCGGCGCTCTACAACATCGTCGATCAGATTTTCATTGCCAACGCAGGCTATCTCGGTTCCTACGGCAACGCCGCCAACACCGTGGTCTTTCCGCTCACTGTGGTGGCGCTCGCCATCGCCGTCATGATCGGGGACGGCTGCTGTGCTTTTGTCAGCATTTGTCTGGGCGCCAAACAGAACGACAACGCCCACCGCAGCATCGGCAACGCCATTCTGCTGTGTGTCGTTTCCAGCGTCATCCTCACAGCGATTTATCTGATTTTTCAGAATCCCATCCTCACCCTCTTCGGCGGCAGGGTCAACGCGGAAACCTTCGCCCATTCCAAGCAATACTTCCTTTGGATTTCTCTGGGCATTCCCTTCTATATGTTCGGGCAGGCGATGAATCCCATCATCCGCTCGGACGGCAGCCCGCAATTTGCCATGCTCTCCACCCTTGCGGGCGCAGCGGTCAACATCATTCTCGACCCGGTCTTCATTTTCCCCTGCAAAATGGGTATGATGGGCGCGGCGCTTGCCACCGTCATCGGACAAATCCTCACAGCGGCGCTGGCGGTGTGGTATCTGCTGCACATGAAAGCCGTCAGGCTGCAAAAAAGCAGCTTTGTCTGGAACGGAAGACTCATCAAAAAATTCCTGTCGCTCGGCATATGCAGCTTTCTCTCCCAGATTTCCCTCGTCGCGGCCATGGCCGCCATCAACAATATGCTCCGAAAGCACGGCGCGGCAGACCCGGTCTTCGGGCTGGCGCAGTATGCGCAGATTCCCATGGCAGTGGTCGGCATTGTCATGAAATTCTTCCAGATCGTCATCTCCATCTCGGTCGGTCTGGCAGCGGGGTGTATCCCTATCGTGGGCTACAACATCGGCGCCGGGCGCAAAGACCGCGCCAAGGAGTTGTTTACCAAACCGCTCATAGCACAGGCCTCCGTCGGCGCGGTCGCCTTGCTGATCGTCGAGATCTTCCCGAAGCAGCTTATCGGCATCTTCGGCGCCGCCAACGAAAGTGTCTATTACACGCAGTTTGCGGTCAAGTCCTTCCGCATCTACCTCTGCATGATGATCTTCGCCTGCGTCAACAAGGGTACCTTTATCTATCTGCAATCGCTCGGCAAGGCGCTGACCTCCACCGCGCTGTCGATGGTGCGTGAGATTGTCTTCGGCGTAGGCTTCGCGCTGCTCCTGCCGGTCTTCTTCGGATTAGACGGCGTACTGTACTCCATGCCCGTTTCGGATGTTCTGACATTTTTCATCTCCGCCGCGATGATTGCGTTGAACTACCGGGAGCTCTCGCAGGGCGGCAAGTCCCCGCTGCGCGCCTGACAAAATAAAATCCCCGCCTGTTGGCTGTGTCATTTATGCTTCATTCAAGCATTCCAACAGACGGGGATTATTTTGTTTTTCTGAAGTTGAATAAAAGGGGGGCTCTATTCTCCCAGCAGCGCTCGGATTTCATCTTCACTCATTCCCTGCGTGCGCCATCTTTCCTTTAACCGGTTCTTCATCTCATTCATTCCCTCATCTCGCCCCTCGGCTTTTCCTTCGGCTCGACCTCTTTCATAGCCTATCTTTTCGCCTTCACGTCAGGCGCCATTGAGAGCGGACGCTTCATCATGCAGACGCTTTTCCCGATAATATGCCTCTTGGCGCACTTTTTCATCCGCGTTTAATTCACGCAATATCACAATAGTCTTTTTCACTTCCGGTATCATGGTCGTTTGCTGAATCGCCATCAGATCTTCCTCCGTTTCCGCATTAATCAGATGAAGCCAATCCTCCATCGCTTGATTTTTCCTGACATTGCCGAGTTTTTTCAGTTCAAAAAAATGAATGCCGAACTTATCCGACAACACATCACCGCGATCCTTTTCCATCACCATAAAATGGGAATGATAGTCCTCGCAGTCAAACAAATTGAAATTTATTATATTTACGCAAAATGTCTTTTTCAACATACCGTAATCGTCGTCGGCTTTTAATTCCCCGCTGTACATTTTCGACCAGTAGAACAAGGTTCTTTCACGGAAATCATTTTCATAATTGACAATCTTGCCGTCTACATTCATTTTCAAATCCAAGCGGCTGAACTTCGCGTCTATTTCTTCCGGCGGCAGTTCCACATTCTGTATCTCGATCTTCTGGATATCCTTGCGGGGGATCTCCAGCAAGGCCGATATCATAGAAGCGATGATATCTTCATTATTGGAGTTGCCGAATACCCTCTTGAAAATCACATCCAGCTTTAATTTATAGCAATCCAAATAATTAGGGAGACAAAAGGAGGCGATGATGGTGAGTGCAGGGCAAGGCGGAGGACGACGGTGGGCTGGCGCCCACCTAGGACGACAACGCAGCCATGTGCTCAC
>CADCNI010000044.1 GCA_902802795.1 uncultured Ruminococcus sp. | reverse complement strand
TGTGCGCAGAGGCGAAATATACTTTGCAAGGCTTAATCCCGTAGAGGGAAGTGAGCAGGGAAATATCCGTCCTGTGCTGATTCTGCAAAATGACGTGGGCAATTATTTCAGTCCGACAACCATCGTAGCGGCAATCACCGGAAAGAAAAAACGAAGGAACTTTCCGACTCATGTGCCCATTTTCATGGACGGGCGAAAGTATGCATCGACCATCATGCTGGAACAGATTCGCACCATTGACAAGTCACGCATATTGGGGTATGTGGGACGAGCCGATGAACACATAATGAAGGCTGTGAATATTGCGATTTCTGTGAGTCTGGGATTTTACGACAGGGGGAATGACATTGGATAAGGCAGATTGTGTGCAGATCATGGAGATGTATCAGGAAATCAAGCTGCTGTGCTTGCTGCGTGATATGGGAATCATTAACGAGGAAGAATACAGCGGCGTTCTGCAAATTGCCGAAGCAAAGACAGGTAGAAAAGTGTGTTGTAATCCTTAATTGTGCGGTGATCCGCTGGATAAAAGTGAACTCATGTGATATGTTGGTGTTGCCAAAAGGCAATTAAGGAAACGCTGAATAAGTCGATTCTCGCACCGCTCAAAGACGCAATCCTCGCGGTGCGGAATCGACGGCAAAGCCTTTATTCAGCGTATCCAAAAAAACAAGGAGGTCAGACAATGGCTACAGTGAAAACACTGATACCAGAACAGCAAGAGAAAGAAACCCGTATTCGTGTAGCGGCATATTGCAGAGTGTCAAGCGATTCAGCGGATCAGAAGGATTCCTTTGACGCACAGGTAGAATATTATACAGGCTATATCGGCGAGAATCCGGACTGGACTCTCGCCGATATTTACGCTGATCAGGGAATCACAGGTACAAGCATGGCAAAGCGGGATGAATTCAACAGAATGATAGCCGACTGTCAACGGGGGAAGATAGATCGGATCATTACGAAGTCCGTCTCAAGATTTGCCAGAAACACCGTCGATTGTCTGGATACGGTCAGAAAGCTGTCCGCACTCGGCATTACAGTCCTCTTCCAGAAAGAGCAGATCGATACGGCTGATATGTCCAGCGAATTTATTCTGGCTCTCGCGGGAATACAGGCACAGGATGAGTCGGTGAGCATCTCCGGCAATATGAGGTGGAGCTATCAGGAACGAATGAAACGGGGTGATTTCTTAGGCTGCAAACCTCCGTATGGTTATACGCTGCATAACGGTTCTTTGGTAATCAATCAGAAAGAAGCCGCCGTTGTGCGATTGATCTATGAGATGTATTTATCGGGTACGGCCAAATATATGATCGCCTCCTATCTGAATGAAAAAGGCGTACCGAAACCGTATGGCTTTACCACATGGCATCACTTCACGGTGGATTATATCCTCAACAATGAAAAGTATATCGGAGATGCCTTGCTGCAAAAGAAATATACCACGCAGCAATTCCCGTTCAAGAAGGAAAGAAACACAGGACAGCGACCACAGTACTATGTGGAAAACAGCCATCAACCGATTATCAGCAGGGAAATCTATGAAGCAGCCAAGATGATGCAGCAGCGAAGAAGGAAAGCGGTTGTCAGCGACAGGCACTTCCTGTCAGGCAAGATCATCTGTTCCGAATGCGGTCATACATTCCGACGATTCCGCATGGGGAACGAATACTTCTGGCAGTGTGCGTACCGTAGCAGCGGAAGATCAGATTGCAATCCGATTTACATCAATGAAAATGATCTGATCATGGTGCTGATGCGATTAATCAATCTGCTGAGAGAAAATCTTGACAAGATTATCGCCCCGACAATCAAAACGCTGGAACTGCTGCAATGCAAGGCTAACGGAACGCAAGTCAGAATCTATGAGATAGATAAGTCGATAGCGGAAATCAATAATCAGATTCACTTGTTGACACAGCTTCAGATACAGGGAATTCTTGATCCGGCGGATTTTACGGCTCAGAATCATGCCCTCTCGGAGAAAACACGCCGGCTCCGAGCAGAACGAATGAAGATACTTCGCTGTAACGAGCATGATGACAGCATGGTGTCGTTAAAAAACACCGCTGAGATGTTATCCGATACCAGCCTGTTGAAAGAAGATAACACAGAAATAATGATTCAGGCAGTGGTGAGTAAAATCCATGTGCTTTCAGCATCAGATGTGGAGATAGAAATAGCTGGCGGACTCAGATTTACCGAACACTTGCCGAGCAGGAAAAGGAGAGTGAAAGATTCATGAGAAACCGATATACACCATTCGGATATTGTGTGAGAAACGGCGTCATAGCAATACAAGCGGAAGAATCCGAAACTGTCCAAATAATATTCAGCGAGTACATTGGCGGTCAATCATTAAAGCAGATAGCGGAAAATCTCACTGCCCAAAAGATAGAGTATCTGCCGCAGAAATGGACGTGGAATAAAAACCGTATTGTCAGGATGATAAATGATGTCCGATATATGGGAACCGATCAGTATTCACCGATTATTTCCGAAGCGGAATTCCAACAGGCGCAGTCGATCAAGGAATCGAGAAATACGCAGACCGACTACGACCGAGATCAGGTAATCTCCACAGGCACGACGGAAATGCTATGCGGAAACTGCGGGTGTCCGGTAAAACGTATTCGTGATCACCGAAGCAAATTCGGACAGAAATATGTATGCACCAATAAATCCTGCAAGAGTGAGTATGTTATTTCCGATACCAGAATAATGGAAATGATCAGCGGTATGATAATGACCTCCACTCCCGTGGTCATCAAAAGCAGCGATACGGAGTGCCTGATGGAAATACATCGTATGGAGCAGGAAATCCAAAGAGCTATGGAAAGCTTCCATGCTGATGCTGAAAAAATACGCTCCATGATACTGCTGTGCGCTGACAAGAAATACCAACTGGTAAGCAATAACCGAGCCGATTACGATAAACTGATGCAGGAGTTAAGCTCCGATAATTTCATAATCAACAGAAAGACTGTAACCAAACTGATCAAACAAATCAAGCTTCTGTCCAATGATGAGATTGAACTGACGCTAATCAATGGACAGACGATACGAAAGGAGTAAACGAATGGAACAGTCATTGCAGGGTGTAAAAACCGTGAGAAAAATCGCACAGACCAAATCGGACGAAACGGATCAACACAAATACCGTCAACTCAGAGTCGCCGCCTACTGCCGTGTATCAACCGATTCCGATGAACAGGAAATGAGCTTTGAAGCACAGGTGGAATATTACACCGATAAAATCATGCGCAATCCACAATGGAGATTGGCGGGCATATTCGCTGAAATGTAAACCCAACAATTGATACAATTCAATTTTTAAATCCCATTTTCCTAAAGGGGGTAAGTTTTATCCTGAGGGGGGGTAAGTTTTATCCCAGAGGGGGTAAGTTTTCCGAACACGAAAAAAAAACAGCCGATTTCTTACATCGACTGCCTCGGAATGTAGATTTTTTCATATTTTGATGATAGACTTTACATAAATACGCATATACCTCCAAAAGACCCTGTGGAGCTGATTTTTCAATCAGTCGACCACAGAGTACTTAGGATTTAATAGATGGAATCACGCCACGGTGGCAAAGCATTCGGGATGTTCGTCCGGATTCACAAGGAGCTGATAACTGCTTCCCTCGTCCGTTTTCTTTTGCTCAAGGATTCGCAGAAGCGTCAGTTTGTGAAGTGTCGCGTGGGCGTGGGACTCCGAATAATTCAGGGTGGCAATGTACATCTCACAGGAGAAATTGTCGCACCCGAACGCATCAAATATTTCCGTGACGGTCTTTTTTTGACGCGGTCTGAGAACCGGCAGATCATGGCTGATATCCCGGTTGATTGTATAGCCGCCGGAAGAATCCGGGCTGATCAGCCCGAGCTGCAAAGCAAGATCAGTGTCGCTTTTCCACATACATTCGCTGTGATTCCACGCCTCATAATCGCTTTGCAGCAAAGTCCCTTTCGCAAGGCATCGGCGGAGGTTTTCGGCAAGCCGTCTGTCGCTGGAGGAATTGGTTGAGTTGGCAAGGATATCCAATTGCTCATAAACGCGTTCTGAATACATATCGTTTCTCTCATAATTGTCACCATGCCCCGGAATGTCGTCTTCCGCAAAATATTCCGGATTGTCATTCGGATTGACAAGCATACGATAGGTGTAGGCGCTGCTCTCCTGCTTTTCTAGCACGCCAAGCATGGTGAGCTGACGAAGCAGAACATAGGTCTTGTCCTTTGTGTGTCGCATGACCGTCATTGCCATCTCCGTACTGAACTGTTCGTCATGGTAACTCTCATACAAAGCATTTACAGCCGTTCTCTGAAGGGCTGTGAGCGGAGGCAGTATTTCAGGAATGGCTCTGTTGATCCGGTACATTCCGTTACTCAGCTTGGTAAGGATGCCCATCTGCACAAGAAGGGAAAGCTCAGTTGACATACTGAAGTAGCTGTCAGAATTTGAGTATTCAGCGGGGGTAATCAGACCTTTGTGTATACAGGAGAATATCAATTCGCCTATGCGTCTGTCTTTTGCCGATTTATGTGAATTGAGCAGCTTACTGATGGTACGCAGAATCTCCTTTGAGTAATCGTCCGGCTTAAGCGGCGGTAAGTCCCTGCCGAAGCGATATACCATCATCTTCCCTACGCGGCGGTCACCGCTTTCAATCAGCCCTTTGTCTTTCAGACTGTTTACCAGATTGCCCGCCTGATCCAGCGTGATTCCGCACCCGGAGGAAATGTCATCAACCGTAAAGCTGTCAATCCCCTTGTCCAGAAAGCTCAGAAGCAGTCTGGCGCACGATTGCCTCCGGGAAGAACTGTTTTCAGCTAAAGTTAAAAGCTCATCACGCAGTCGCAGACTGCCTACCTCATCGTCAATGATCTGTGTCGGCGTATAGTCGATCGGAACCTCGGGGGTATATAAAGTCTCAATATCTGTTATTTCGATTGGCTGGGTATCGGTCGGTTCGTTTGTTTCTGCGCTTTCATCCGGATGCTCGACTGCTTCATGTTGCGGCTCACCGGGCGGAATCAGCGGTATCCGTGCTAATTCCGTTTCTGATTCGTGCAGACTTTCTTCTTCCTGCTGCGCTTTCAGTTTTCTTTCGTCAATTGCTCTTGAAAGCAGGTCGAGGAAATACTCGATAAAATACGTCAGGTCGCCGCCGTTTTCCTCCCGGAGAATGTTGGCGACCGCTTCATAATAGGCGTAGCTCTTTCTGGCAATCAGCGAGGAAAGGCTTACCTCTCCGAAAAAAGTATAGCCCGCTCTGATCAGAATTACGCTGGAGAGAATGCGCCCGAGACGCTCGTTGCCTTCCGGGAACGGCCGCATCGCTGAAATGTAGCCTTGAGCGACCGCCGCCTTGACAAGGGGATGAACGTCCTTTGACGCAAGGAAACCGCAAAGGTCGCCCACTCGTCCGGGCAATGCGTAAGGCGGAGGATATTCATAAACCTCTCCGCCTTCGAGCAGGCTTTCCTCCAATTCAAATGAGCGGTAGTCCTGACTGCCTTCGTCCATGCCGTCGGTGAGAATTCCAACCAGCTCACTCATGTAGTCCTCATCGACCAATCTGTAAAGATTCCCGGAGGCAAAGCCCGCCGCCATTCTGTTGTTGGCGATCAGCTGTTCCTCGACGTCACGGGGTGCTCTGTCATCGGTAAGAAAATTCATCGCGTCCTGAATGGTGATCTGGGAGCCGTCCACATAGCTTGTGTAGAAGACCTCCTCCAGCGGCGAAATGGGAATGGAATCCGTATAAGGGTCAAAGTCGGATTCCGTATTATACAGCGTTTCGATGATTTTTTCGCTTGCCGCCACCATCTTCTCGGTTGTCACATACCAGTAGGGAGAACCTTTGCCGTTGTAGAGGGTCAGCACGGTGCTTCTGGATCGACGCCTGTTCAGAAGCTCCTGCCACAGAGCGTCGGGTTGTACTCCGAGGGGAATTCTCGTAATCATATCGCGCTTTGACGAATATTGACGATCCATTTGTCTGAATAGCTTTTCACGATCCATAAATAATCTCCTTTACGTTCAGGGTATGTCCGTATCGATTGCAACGGAATTGGTCAGGTCAAACCTGATCGCCTGGTGCGCCGGGAGATACTCCCCGCGGCAGACTCTCGGGCGGTCATCGTCCCATCCGACCAGACGTCGGATTTTTCTGAGCAGGCTCCTGCCGCTGATCTCAATCTGAAGGGACGGTTCCTCCGGCATGACCAGCGCCTGACTGTCCTCAATTGTGCAGGAACGAAGCAGCAGCATTCTTTCCTCATTGTTGATCAGCAGCTGCACCTGTCTCGGCCAGTCCAGCGCTTCCAATACGCTCTGGCTGAGAAAAATTGAATCCTCCTGCAGATTCAGGGTGAGCGTTATATTGTTCATTGCACTACCTCCGTGTTTTCATCGCCGACCGGCGGTTTCTCTGGTTCTTCGTCATTGATGTCGGAAGAGATGAATCCCTCCGACAGGTCGATCTGCGTGGAGGCGGTGTGTTCCTCCACATTCATGCCGAATGTTTCAAGCCATTCCTTCGGAAGAATGGGCTTCGGACGTTTTACCTTGCCGGTTTCGGGATCGCGCGTCTGCGGCAGGAACGCTTCTTTTGCGCTCAGATCGAAAAGGTAAAGGCACTCGCCCTGATAGGTGATTCTCATTCCCTGCAGCTTATATCGATATATTTCTTCCCAGCCCATCAGCTCGTAGAGCTTGGCGGTGAAGGGACGGCAGGTGATCTCCCTGCTTTTTCGCTTGTCCCCTCTCACCACGCACCATCTCACCGCGTCACGCGCTCCTTCGTCGCAGGGACGGATCGCCAGCTTGCGTTCGGTGGGATTGATAAGAAACTGAATGTACGTCGCGTCCTCCAGCTTGCTGATGCAGGAATTGTTGAAGGTGATGCTGTTGCCGCGAATGGTCATAGCTGGGTCAAAGCGATGGGATATGAATTCCCTGCGAACCACCTGATACCCCACAAAGCTGAAATTCGCCTCTTCCGCGATTCTTTTCGCCTCCTGTCTCTCCTCTCGGGAAAGACCGCTGTTGCCAGCCGGCTGCTGCGCCGCTCCCGGAAAGGTCGGCTGCCTGACGCCCGTCTGACCTGAACGGTAGCCCTGCCTTTGCTGCGCCCACAGCTGCGTATTATCCGCCATAGATTATGTGACCTCCCTTTTTTCGTCTTGGTGTCTGATTCTTTTTGGCTGCGATTTTGCAGGCCATATCTTCTCCACGAGCAGCCTGTCGAGGTCGGTGCAGATATCCACGGCGATGTCCATCAGGTCGGCTTTCGCCGCGCCGCTTTTCAGCAATTCCTCATAGGCTTTCCGCATAATGCTTTCGTCAAATGCGCCGTAGACCATGCGGCTGGATTCCTCGTGCAGAAGGCACTCGCAGCGGTAAATGTACCCCAGCCAGTAGGCATAGGCAAGCTCGTCCACGTTGCGGTTCGGTTCCTCAGGCAGTTCCGAGAGTGCGGGCGGCAGCCGGAGATGCTCTGAGGCGTATGCCTGCGAAAGCACAAGGCTCTTGTTGTCAGTGTCATTTGTGCGTGAAATGATATCATCTATCCAATAGAGCGCCTCCACGATGGATTCCGGGCTTCTGAGAAGCATGGGAATCCGCAGGAGGTTGGAAAGCTCGTCATTTTCCATGCCGGCGGAGGACGCGAAGCTGACGTCAAATACGCCCGCCAACTGGCTGGTCATAAAGAGCGGCGCGAACTCCTCCATTACAAAGCCCATAGACGCTGCTTCCATGAAAAGATTGCCCTGTTTGTGGCAGCAGGCTATGTCGCGCGCACTGAATCGCTTCTCCATTTTGATGACGCTGTTGTTTTGCGGAGAAGCCCTCGCCAGACGCATCAGGCGTTTGACATTTGCCGATAGCGGACGGCTTTTTGCCGGATTTCTCGATGTCTGCATAGTTCATCAACCTTTCATGGATTGTCTGTTTCGGAAGTGCATTCGATATGCGGAAGAGCCGGCGGATCGTTCATGATGGCAAGCAGCAGGTCGTCCACATCATCCACGTTTACGGTGTGCGTGACGTCAAGCGGACGGGCTTCCGTCATCATATCCCATTCGGAATCAGAGGGAATGCTTCTCATGCCGGATTCGTGCCTGAAAGCGGGTTCTCCGAAGGTCTTTCTGCCCACTTCGACCGCCTGCATGAAGCGTTCCTCCATGTCGCGTATCTCCTGCGGCTCGTCATCGTCGGGAGGATAGTAGTAGCTTGCCGCGTCCTCTCGCTCTTCCGTGTTCTGTTCCGCTTCCTTGACGGCGATGATCGCCTCGTCCTTCTTGCTCACAGAACGTCCGACGTAATTGTCAAGGTCAAAAACAAGCACCGTGTGACCGGGTGTTCCGTCCGAAACGGTCTGACAGGGAATACGGAAGGAATAATCCTCCTCCCAGCCCATCACGCTGTAAATGACCTTGCTCAAAGGGGCTGCCCCTCTTGATCTGGCATCCCACGTCATAGCGTTGGGATGTTCCGGCGCACACGGCCGGATGACCATCATGCGCTCGATGGGATTGAGCAGCAGCTCTACAGATTCAACGCCCGGCAGCTTTGCCACACAGGACTTGTTGAAGGTGATGTTCTTCGGCGTGATCCGGATGACCGGCTCATGAACGCGGGAGAACATTTCGCCGCTGACCACCTGAAACGAACGTGTCAGCTCGTCATTCTGCCCCGCGTCAATGTCTTCTGAATCCCTGCCCTCCATCTCGTCCTTGATTTTCTGTTCCGCCGCCGTCAGGTCACGGGCTATCTGTGAAATGCCGTGGTCGTCCACCAGACAGTCAAGCCGCCTGCCGCCCTCCGGCAGATATTCCTTTTCGAGGTCAACGTCGGGTTCGCTGTCGAGTATGCCCATTGCGATCTGGCTGGCACGGTAGTAATCCTCATAATCAAATCCTGCCCATGCGCGGTTCATGGAAATGTAGCCGGCAAGCGTTCCGCTGTCAATGATTCTCATAGGAAGATAGGTGCCTTCGTGACCGTACTTCCGGCTGTTGAGAATACGCTGGGCGGCGTTCCACATAGCGCGTGAGACGATGGCGTCGTGGTGGTCGGGCTGGAAATACTTGTTCTTCTTGCCGTTGTTCTTCTTCGCCTTGTGATCCTTATAGTTCGGCGTGTAGGTTTTTCGGGCAAGGACGTCGCCGCAGTGCTTTTCGTTACGCATGGTAGCAACCACACCGCTTGCCGTCCATCGGGTATTCAATGTGCCGTCGCGTCGTCGACCGCCTGTGGGAATCGCCATTTCGGTGAGTACTTCGGCGATTTCCTCCGGGGAGCCGCCGTTGAGCAACGTGGAATACATCCAGCGTACCACGCGCGCCTCGCTTTCGTTGACAGCGAGGATTTTCTTCTTGCCGCCGAAACCGTCAGGCACCTCTACTTTGTCGTAGCCGAACAGACGCGGCGTGAGGAATCTTCCTCTGCTGAAACGCCATTCCAGCGAGAGCAGAATCGCCTCGCTCTTCATGTGGCTTTCCTCTTGTGCCACCATCGCAAGCACGAACAGAATGATACCGCTTGTCTGCGACAGGGTATCGAGGTTTTCCTGTTCAAAGAACACCCTGATGGGCGGATCGTGATTTTGCAGGGCTTCAACCCAGCCGATGCAGTCCATCAGATTTCTTGCAAATCGGGAAACCGCTTTGGTGATGATCATGTCGATTTTTCCGTCCATCGCATCCTTCATGAGCTTTTGAAAGCCCTGTCTGTGTGCGGTGTTTGTTCCCGAGAAACCGTCGTCCACATAGCAGCCTGCGTATTTCCAGTTGGGATTTTCCCTGATTTTCTGCATATACTGCGAGATTTGCAGCCTGATGGACAACGCCTGATCGATATCGTCCGTGGAAACGCGGCAATACGCCGCCACGCGCAGGATGCGGTCCTCCTCGGGCGTCGCGCCTGCGGCCGCTATCATGCGGACATTTCTGCCGTCAAGAGAATCGATCTGCCTGACAAGCGCGTTTTTGCTGCGCTGCCGTTCTGACTCAAAGCCGGACCCTATCGGCGCGGTTTTCGGTCGCTCCGCCCGCTCCTGCGCGATCTGCATTACGTCATCCATTCCGTTACCTCCGATTCACGGATAAATTTTTCTGTTTTCATAGGCAAGACCCCTTCAAATAATGGTTTTGTCGGACATTCCGGCACATTCATTTTGCCATACAAAACGCACATTATCCACGTCCGCACAGACGTATTCCGGGCATAAAAAAATCACCCGGTCGGGTGATGAACGGGCGACTGTTTTATATATCGTTATCCCTCCCAAACACCAGCTCATACGGGTCAAGCTCCAGAACGGCGCATATTCGCAGACCGATTCGCATGGGACAATTGGAAATTTTATGCTCTCCGTATTCGTATCGCTGGTACTGGTGTATGCTCATGCCGAGGTCCAGCGCGACCTGTTCCTGGGTGAGTCCCAACTCCAGTCGCCGGTCGCGCAGAATCTGTCCCTCCCTGTCAGACATCGTTCAGCCCCGCCTTGATTTCGGTGCCGTCCTTGAATATCACGCGGATATCGTCCTTGCTGTAAACCACCATGTGATCCACCATCGTCATCCAATCCTCCTCGCGGAATTCCGTCAGCAGGTCACGCTCCCGCAGCTGCCGCAAATACATTTCTATACAATGCCGGCGGGAGGTCTTTTCCTGAATCTGCGAAGTGACGTGAGCGTAGCGGCTTTTGATGCTGTCGTACCGCTGCGCTAATTGGTTGTAGCGTGTCTGATAATCGTCCTGATCGATGGCAAAGTGGGCGTTCTCCCTGATGCAGCTCTCTATCATGTCGGCGGCGATTTTTATTTCGGTTTCCAGTTCGGCAAGCTCCCTCTCCAAAGCGGACGTATCAAGGCTCCGGCTGAGAACGTCCTCATACACGGCGATGAATTCCTCCCTGCGGTCGATCACCATATTGGCGGCATGGAGGAACAGCTTTTTTATCTGATCAGGCGTCAGAGTAGGCGTCGCGCATTTCCTTGCGCCGCTGAACTTGTGATTGCACCGCCAGACGGCCTTGCGGTATTTCGTGTTGGAATGCCAGATTTTCGAGCCGAAGCACCCGCCGCAATCGCCGCAGATGATCCTGCCGGAGAATACGCTGGTGGCATAGCTGTGGTCTTTGCTTGCCTTGTGCGCCGTAATAATGGTCTGCACCGCTTCAAAGGTATCGGGAGGAATGATGGCTTCATGATTCTCCCGCACATAATACTGCGGTACCTCGCCATCGTTTTTCTTCTTTTTCTTTGTGAGAAAGTCCGTCGTGTAGACCTTCTGGAGCAGCGCGTCGCCCTTGTATTTTTCGTTGGATAAAATGCTTCTCACACAGCTTGCGTTCCAGACCGCTTTCCCTCCGGGCGTGGGTATGCCCTCGTCGGTCAGGATTTTGGCGATCTGCCCTGTGGATTTTCCGAGGAGGAACATTCCGTAAATGCGTCTGACCAGCTTTGCCTGTTCGGGATTGATGACGAGATTGCCGTCCTCTCCCCGGTCGTACCCGAGAAATCTGCCGAAGGGAACTGTCACCTTGCCGTCGGAGAACCGCTTGCGCTGTCCCCATGTGCAGTTTTCCGAAATACTGCGGCTTTCTTCCTGCGCCAGCGAGGACATAATGGTGAGAAGCAGCTCGCCCTTTCCGTCAAATGTCCAGATGTTTTCTTTTTCAAAATAACACTCGGTACCATGCTCCTTCAGCTTGCGGATGGTGGAAAGGCTGTCCACGGTATTCCGGGCGAAGCGGCTGACCGACTTGGTGATGATCAGGTCGATCTTGCCCGCCAGCGCGTCCTGCACCATGCTGTTGAAGCCGTCACGGTGGGTCGTGTTGCAGCCGGTGATTCCTTCGTCCGCGTACACCGCCACAAACTCCCAGTCGCTGCGCCCCTTGATGTAATTGGTGTAATAATCCACCTGCGCTTCATAGCTGCTCTGCTGTTCCTCATGGTCTGTACTGACTCTGGCGTAAGCCGCCACCTTCCGCTTCTTTTGCGCGGTGAGCGGCGAAGCGGTAAATTTGCTGATGGTAGCCGGTATGGTTGTCACTCTTTTTCCCATAATGCAATCCTCCCGTTGGTGAGATAAAATTCAATGCAGCCGTCTTTCAGAATCGTTATGGCTTTGACCTGCCTTTCAAAATGTTCCGCGTCAAATGCGTCGTCGCCGAGAACGAACGCCGCAGCGGACGCAAGCTGTTCTTCGAGGATATTGATACTTGTGCAGGTCTGCCCGACTTCCTTTTTGGAGCGGCATATCCACCGGACAGTGCATTTGCCCTTGTACACACTCTTTTTCCTTGTAAAATGAGCGCCGCATATCCCGCAGGTGATTTTGCCCGTGAACGGATAGTTCGGAGGGACAAGCGATTCTCTGCGCCTGATCTCCGCTTGCACTCTTGCGTAGGTTTCCCGATCGATGATTGCCTCGTGTGCGTCGGTCTGATAATACATGGGAAGCTCCCCCGTATTCCTGACTTTCTTCTTGGAAATCGGGTCGGGAATGTGGCACTTCTGCCGCAGAATATCGCCGGCATAGACCTCGTTCTTGATCATCTTATGGAGCGACGCCTCCTGAAACAGGCAGCCGTTGATGGTCCGGTATCCCGCGCCGTTCAGCTCGGCGCATATATTTTTCAGCGATACGCCGTCAAGATACAAGGCGAACATTTTTCTGACGATTTCGGCTTCTTCGGGAATGATGACATACTGTCTTTTTTCTTCATCGTAACGATAGCCGAGCAAATGCTTGTTCGCCGCACCAATTTCACCCGATTTGAATCGTTTGCGGATGCCCCATTTGCAGTTTTCCGAAATGCTGCGGCTTTCCTCCTGCGCGAAGGACGCAAGGATGGAAAGCATCAGTTCTCCTTCGCCGCTCAGCGAGTGAATCTGCTCCTTCTCAAAACGCACCTCGATGCCGAGGCTTTTCAGCCGCCTGACCGTGTTGAGCAGATCTACCGTGTTGCGGGCAAACCGCTGTATGGATTTGGTGAGAATGATGTCAATATTGCCCTTTTCACATTCCCAGAGCATCCGGTTGAATTCCGTCCTTGCCTTTGTCCCGGTGCCGGAGATGCCGTAATCCGCGAATACGCCGGCGTATTCCCAATCGGGATTGCTTTGGATGAGCGAACTGTAATAGCTCACCTGCGCCGAGAGCGAATGGCGCATACGCTCCGATTCTACGGAGACTCTCGCGTAAGCGGCGACCCGCTTTTTCTTTGGCACGACAGGACGGTTATCGCTGATTTTTTCTACTGTTTTCAAAATATTGCCTCCCTTCGGTATGTCTATATATCCCTCAGAAGGGCGGAAAAATCAAGCGTTTTCGGAAAATAACATACCCAAATACGGGCGGTATTTTTGCAGCAGAATTGTATCAATTTCAGCGTATTCCTGTTCGGTAATCAGGCGGTTAGCAAGCATTTCGGCGGCAATTGAAAGGGCGGCGTGATAGAGCATATCGTTCCGTAATTCTTCGCTGCTCATCTGCCGTCTCCTGCCCTGAATCTGTCAGAAATATAGCAATCATGACAGCAGTATTTTCGACGGCTGTTGCCGTAAGCGGTGAAAGGCTTGCCGCAATGACGGCAGGTGAAGGAATAGATCGCTCTTCGCCTGACCTCCTGCGGATGTGAATTCCACCATGCCTGTCTGCATTCCGGGCAGCAGAATTTCTTCTCCCTTTTTCCCGGCGTATGCACAAGCTCTTTTCCACAATGCAGACAGAGCTGTGCCGGAGAATAGTCCGCAGAATTATCTGTATTTTTCCCAAGATGATGGGAGCGGCAGTACGCCTTGACGCTGTCCTTTGACAATCCGACAGCGTTGGCAATAGCGGTGTAGCCCAGACCCTGTCCCCTGAGTTCGGTTATCTTTTCCCTTTGCTGATTTGTCATGTCTGTTCCTCCATTCAGAAAATAGGAGATGTCCCCTCACTTTCTACTGGAGAAAAAACGGCAAAGTGGTAAAATCCCGCCTTGCACACAGCACCTAAAACCAACGTAAATCAGGCAAATTGTGCCCTATATTTTAATGATTTGGGATTTTCAAAAACCAAATTGATGATTTTTTCGACTTTTTCCACGTGGTCAGATGGCGGATTGATTACAAACGCATATAGGTTCAGATAATTTTGAAGATCGTCTCTGCAAAATCCACTATGAGCATTCAGAAACATCTTTAACAAGCAATGTATCCGATTAACAGGGTCGAGCGGATTTTCGCTGTCGGTTAGACCTTTCATATCCTTTGACGCATAGCAAGTGCTATTAAGCTCAAGTTTCTCTACGAGTTTTCTGTGCGTATTTTCTTTGTCATGTATCAAGGTGGAACCCGATTTGATGTGATCTTTAAACGCTTCATAGCTTCGCTTCTGCGAGGGCTTACCATAGCCCTCCATAATACAAACTGTATGTTTTTTATCTGTCGCTACACCAATGCAAATTTGATTTCGAGATAACCCCCTGAGTAGATTGCCGTTCCCATCTCGGCTTCTATCTCTCATCAAGATCGAATAATACGTTTCATCAAGCCATACTGTACCCTCTAAAACCACGTCATTTTGCGTGTTTTCAAGAGTCATGAACAGTTTTTCCTGCCAATATTTTGAAGTTGAAATTGCATTCCTGTTATTCCACGAATCGGCGTTTAAGCTCACATAGCGGAAGATATTCAGGCAGTACTCTATCCATTCACTGACAGGAATTTTTCTCGATTCAAAAATCGTTCCTGTTGTTGGTTTGAAATATTTTCCGCATTCACATCGATAACACTGTATACCGATTGCGTCATAACCCTTTTGGACGAAACGATCGGAATTGCAGTAAGGGCATTTTGTCGGCACATAAGAATTTATCATATCTGATTCGCCGGATTCGCCGTCGTCTTTCAGTTTGGGATGGCGATCCTCATATCTTGTTATATAATGCATTTGAACATACTCCTGTGTCGCTGTTAACTCCGTTTTATTATCCCACGGTGTTCGTTTCCTTGATCTGCTCCGATTGTTCATCTATATCACTCCTGTTTTGAAGTGACTTTATTATACTCTGCTCAGGTGCTGTGTGCAAGTCGGGATTTTTTCAAAAATTTTATTCTGCGTGTATTTCTGTTGGGGTGTATGCCTACTGTGAGCGGATATCGGTTGCGTTTGTACTGACAACAGCAATACAATTCAAGACGACAGGTTCTGCGGAGATACACGAAAAAAGCCGTCCGTGAGATGTTGATAATCGCATCTCACGGACGGCATTTTTTTCGCTATGTGTATCTTTGATTGGTATGTGTTTACTCTGAGTTTTATTGGATGTAT